>CAZYCV010000001.1:0-182387 GCA_964645305.1 uncultured Occallatibacter sp.
GCGCATACTTCTGCTTCACCGTGCCGAAGAGCGGATCAATCTGCGAGAGGCTTTCGATCTCATCGCCGAATAACTCGATGCGGTATGCTAGTTCATCATAGGTCGGAAAGACCTCGATCACATCGCCGCGCACACGGAAGGTTCCGCGCCGGAAGTCCATGTCATTGCGCTCGTAGAGTATCTCAACCAATCGCCGAGTTAGATCCTTGCGACTGATGCGCTGGCCTTTTTCGAGCAGCAGAAGCATTCCATAATAAGCCTCCGGCGAACCCAACCCATAGATGCAGCTCACCGAGCTGATAATTATCGCGTCGCGCCGCTCAAAGAGCGAGCGCGTGGCGGAAAGACGCAACTTATCCAGCTCTTCGTTTACTGTGGCTTCCTTTTCGATATATAAGTCACCGGCGGGAATATACGCCTCCGGCTGATAGTAGTCGTAATAACTGACAAAGTATTCGACGGCGTTGTTGGGAAAGAACTGCTTGAACTCGTGATAGAGCTGCGCGGCAAGAGTTTTATTATGCGCCAGAATCAGCGCCGGCCGGTTCGACTCCTCGATGACTTTGGCCATGGTAAAGGTCTTGCCTGAGCCGGTTACGCCAAGCAGCACCTGGTGCTTCTCGCCCGCCGCAAGGCCCTGCATCAGTTCGCCAATCGCCCGCGGCTGATCTCCACGCGGCTTGTAGCTTGTCACCAGTTGAAAGTCCATGTTGAGATTATACCCTAAAGGCGAACAATAGGCGAATGCTGGGGTGCTGATTGAGTACAATCTGAACATTTTCTTGGTGATTTATCATTTTTTAGTTGTAAGATCAGTTCAATCCGCGATTTCACTTTGGGAGTTCTTATGTTGCCCGAGGATCTAAAGACTGACGTTCTTGAGTTGGCTGCAATTGCCAAAGCCTGTCCGGAAAATCTGCAAGAACGATGCTTCGACCTGTTGTTGTCTAATTATCTTGATCGTATCGCGAAGCCTAAACATATAAAAGCCGATGCTGCCGCCGTGCATTCGACGGAGACTATACCTCAGATCAAATCAGGTGAGTCAAATATCGTCGATAATGCAAACGGAGGGGCTGCACCTACAGATCAGGATTTGACGCTTGCAGGTCTACCCATCAAAGCGCGCAAATTTTTGGAAAAATATGGGCGTAGCATTGATGACTTGAACCAGCTCTTTTATAAAGAGGGGGATGATTTTAAACCACTTTACGAGGATTTAAAGACAACCAAGATTACTGAGAGCCAAATCCGCATTGCATTGCTTGCTGCATTGAGGGAAGGATTAAGATCAGGAGATTTTATTTTTGATGGCGAAATGGTCCGGTCAGAATGCCAATTGAGAAAATGCCTTGATAAAGGAAATTTTGCAGCCATTTTCAAACGGAATTCACTGCTTTTTGATGGATTTGAGGCATACGACCCAGATTCCCCGAAAGTACGACTTTCAGAAGCAGGTAAAGAACAACTCTCCAAACTGATCGCCGAGCTACGGTAATGCTGGATAAACTTCGCCAATTTCATCGTGATTTGAAGAAATTGAGAACCCAGATCAGCAAAGAGACTGGGCGATTAGTCTCGAAGAAGGGACTTTGTGCGGAGGAAGAACGCCTCAGTTCGTTTTGGTTTTCTGATCTAGTGCCAACCCTCAGTAAACAGGCAAGTCTGAACCCCGGGGATATCGAGGCGTATTCTACACACTTCCATAGTCTTCTGAAGTTAAGCAAGCCGAATAATCTCCGGACTCGGCACATTGAAATTATCAGCTTATGCCTTAAAAAGTTCAGCGATGCGCTGATTATACCGATTCAGAAACAGCCAAATGTGCAGAAGGAGGTCTCATTACTTACAAAGATACTTTCTGGACTGGCTGACGCTGAGGAGGATGCCTATTTGACGGAAGCAATTTCCTGCGCATCTGGGAATCTTTTTAGAGGTGCCGCCGTACTTGGGTGGTGTGCCGCCATAGATCGCATTCATAGGGTTATTGAGAAGATCGGGTTCAACAAATTCAACACCGTGTCCCAGCAGATGGCTGCGACCCAATCCGGAAGGTTTAAGCGATTCAACAAAGTGCAGAATATTCCATCTATCAGTGAGCTTCGTGAAGTTTTTGATTCGGAGATCCTTTGGATCATCGAGGGGATGCAGTTAATCGACAGCAATCAGCACACGCGCCTTAGAAGCTGTTTTGATCTCAGGTGCCAGTGTTCTCATCCCGGCGACGCGCCAATTACAGAGTACAACCTCCTTTCGTTTTTTTCAGACATTAATGAGATTGTGCTTAGAAATCCAAAGTTTCAATTGAATTAAAATGAAAATGCATATCAGGAAGCTTTTTAATGAGCGAAGCAAAAATCACAGTCGGCGGCGCGATGGAAGAAGAAGCCTCACGCCGGTTCATCGACGCATGGCATCGCGCCGAGCAGGGCGAGAGCGTCTACGAGCGCCATTTGGCCTTTGCAAGCTGGGAGACGCTCTCCCGCGTCCTCACCGGTAAGCGTATGGAACTGCTGAGCTATGTCCGCCGTCACAGCGTTCCCAGCGTCCGCGCGCTGGCCAAAGAGCTCAAACGCGACTACAGCAACGTCCACGCGGATGTGAAGATCCTGACCGGCGCAGGCCTTCTGGAAACCGGCAGGCACGGCCTTCAGTCTAACTACGATGCCATCGAAACGCGGATTGCAATTTAAGTGCGTCGAGTTTGGTTGAGGTTCACGGTCTCCCACCCTTCGCAAAGTACGCGAGGATGGGGCAATTAACTTAGCACGTTAGCGTCAGCTTCGCGGACATAGGCGAGTTAGCGAGTTAGCGGCGGCACGGATAGGAATAGGTTTTATGCCTCATGCTTCATGCCTGGCGGATTGGTAACGCCGGTGGTGAAGTAGAAAGTAAAGAGCGTGGACCGGGAGGTCCACGCTACAACCGGCCGGAAGGCCGACGCTACAGCTTGGCCGGGGAGAGCGGTTTGGAACTACTCAGTCAACATTAAATTCGTCTACTCAGTCACCTTCAATTCCGTCTCCGCTTCGGCCAGCGAGCTGCCGCCGACCCAGATCTTGTAAGTGGTTGGTTCAACGGTGCGCTTGACTTCGGCGTTGTAGAAGTTCAGCTCGTCAAAGCCGAGCGGGAAATCGACGCGCATGCTTTCGCCGGGGGCGAGCGTGACGCGGGCGAAGCCCTTCAACTCGCGCACCGGCTGGGAGAGGCTGGCCGCCGTGTTGCGGATGTAGAGCTGAACGACTTCGGTTCCGGCGACGCTGCCGGAGTTCTTCACGTCCACGCTGACGGTGACGGCTGGCTTGCGCCCCGCGGCGAGTAGCTCGCCAAGCGGCAGTTGAGCGCGGCTGACGGTGGGCTGAGAGTAAGTGAAGCGGGTGTAACTCAGGCCCCAGCCGAAGGGAAAGAGGGCCGAGTTCTGCTCATCCATATAACGCGACATGAATTTTTCGCCGGCTTCGCGCGGCAGGTGGCTCAGGTCGCCATGGGCGGGGCGGCCGGTGGGCAGTTGCGCGTAATAGAGCGGCTCCTGGCCAACCGAGCGGGGCAGGCTGACGGGCAGTTTGCCGGAGGGGTTCACGTCGCCGAAGAGAACGCGGGCCAGGGCCGGACCGGCCTCGATGCCGGGGCTCCATGCCTGAAGGATTGCGGGGACGTGCTGAGCGGCCCACTTCAGCTCCAGTGGGCGACCGGCCAGAACGACGAGGATGACCGGCTTGCCGGTGGCGGCGACGGCCTCCATCAACTGCTGTTGCGCGCCGGTAAAGCTGAGCGTGGCGCGGCTGGAGGCTTCGCCTTCCATCCAGTCGGTTGGCTCGCCGAGAGCGAGGATGACCACATCGGCTTGCTTGGCTGTCTGAATAGCTTCGGCGATCGTCTTGGCGTCATCGGGAATGGAGAAAGGAATATCCGGTCTATCTCCGCCGGCGAAGTGCACACGCTTGACCATGTTGGCGTCGTCGCCGGAGAGCAGGTTGCAACCTTGCGCATAGAGCAGGCGGTTGCCCAGCCTTTCAGCGAGAGCGGTGCGCAGGGTGACCGCATCGCGCGCGCTGCCGCTGACCGCCCATGCGCCCAGCATCTCGCGCTGGTTGTCGGCCATGGGACCGATGAGCGCGACCTTCTCGGTTTTTGAAGACAACGGCAACAGAGGTCCGCCCCCCTGCAAGGGGTCGTTCTTCAGCAGCACGAAAGTCTCTTCGGCCACTTGGCGGGCGGTGGCGCGGAGTTCAGGAGTTACCTTGTAAGCCGGGCCCTCCGGCGCATAGGGATGCTCGAAGAGGCCGAGGGCGAACTTGACGCGCAGCACGCGGCGAACGGCCTCATCGACGACGCTCTCGGGGATCTTTCCGGCACGGACCTGGGGAGCGATGACGGTTCCGAAGAGGTAACCCTCCATGTCCATGTCCACACCGGCTTCCAGGGCTTTGCGGGCGACAGTGGGGCCGTCGCCGATGCCGTGGTTGATGAGTTCGGAGACCGCACCCCAGTCGGAGACGACCATGCCGTCAAAGCCCCACTCGTTGCGCAAAACCTGATTCAGCGTGAAAGGATTGGCGGTGGCCGGAACGCCGTTGATGGTATTGAAGGAGCTCATGAGGGTGGCCGCGCCGGCCTCAACTGCGGCGCGATAAGGCTCCAGATAGACTTGGCGCAGTAGAATCTCGCTCATGTCCACGGCGTTGTAATCGCGCCCGGCGATGGGCGCGCCGTAGGCGGCATAGTGCTTGACGCTGACCGCGACCGAGTCAGGCCGGGAGAGATCGTCCTGCTGGTAGCCCTTGACCCAGGCGCGGGCCAGCGCGGAGCCGAGGTAGGGGTCTTCGCCGCTGGATTCGACGATGCGGCCCCAGCGCGCGTCGCGGCTGATGTCAACCATGGGCGAAAAGACCCAGGGGATGCCGTCGGCGCGGGCCTCGATTGCGCCGGTGTGCGCCACCGTCTCCGCCGCCGCCGGGTTCCAGCTTGCCGCCACGGCCAGCGGAATCGGGAAGGTGGTGCGGTGGCCGTGAATCACATCCATGCCAAAGAGGATGGGAATGTGCAGGCGGGTTTTTTCCACGGCCAGATGCTGGTAGTGATTGGTGGCCGCCGGATCGGCCAGATTCAGAAACGAACCAACTTGGCCGGCGGCAGCCATCTCGTCCCAGCGCTGGTTGGAGGCGCCGGAGCCGGGACCGGTGGCAAAGCCAGCCGAATATTGCGTCAGTTGGCCGATCTTCTCGTCGAGCGTCATCTGCTTGAGCAGCGCCTCAACGCGGGCGTTCAATGCGCTGGAGGCCAATTGGGGGTTGGGAACGGGCCTGGTCTGGGCGGGAATTGCGAGCACGGCGACTCCGGGAAGAATTAGTAGCGGCAGCAGACTGCGAAGTGGGTGGATCGAGAAAGGAATCATGACTTGGCTATGATAACCCCTTTGCGTCTTCTTCTGGAATTCTGATTTGGTTGCGAAGAAAGAATGATTCCCGCTTACTTGTTCCGCAAAATGCGCGGATGGAATGGACGGAGGTCTTTGGGAGAGGCTGAAACGGTTTAGGAATCTGCCTGACTGTGGGGAGTGGGGCGTGGACCGGGAGGTCCACGCTACAGCCGACCAGGAGGTCGGCGCTACCTTTTGTGTATTGGGAGGTTGGCGCTACCTTTCTGCGTCTTAGAAGGTCGGTGCTACCTTCTGTGTCTCAGGAGGTTGGCGCTACCTTGTCGCCGGCGGTTGCTTGCTTGGCTATTGCCGAAGTTGAGTCCATGATGAATCAGGTTCAGCGCGGCGCATGGGCGGCAGTGGAGCGGCTTCAGGCGCGGATAATCGAAGTGTGGAGACTGCAAGCAACCTCTCGCTGTTGAAGGACTACCAGGCCTATTTGCGCGTGGAAAAGGGGCTGCGCCCGCTCACCTGCGAGGCCTACGACAGCGATTTGAAGACCTTTGCCGAGGTGATTGAAGAGCGTAACGGCGTGCTGCTGACGGCCATGCAGGAAGATGTGGCGGCCTTTCTGGAGCATCTGCGGGCGCACGGCATCGACCAGCGCTCGGCGGCGCGCAAGCTGAGTTGCCTGCGGGGCTTTTACAAGTGGCTGCTGCTCGACCGGCGCATTCATCACGACCCGACTGTGAATATTGAATCGCCCAAGGCCTGGAAGGTTCTGCCCAAGTCGCTGGCCGAGCCGGAGGTGGCGGAGATGCTGGATCGCGCGCAGTTGAAGGCCGACCACCCGCAGGCTCGCGCCACCGATCTGCGCGACCGGGCGATTCTGGAGCTGCTCTACGCCGGCGGATTGCGCGTCTCCGAGGTGACGGCGCTGACGACCGGCGATTTGGCGCTCGATCTGGGCCGCGTTCAGGTGCGCGGCAAAGGCGACAAGGAGCGCATTGTGCCGCTGGGCCGCGCAGCCGTCGAGACGCTGGAAACCTATCTGCGCGAGGGACGGCCGCATCTGGCTCGCATTACCTCAGCGCGCGCCGGGGCCAAGCGGAAGGAGCTTCCGGCACGGCCCGAAGCTCGGCAGGATTCCACGCGGCTGTTTCTCTCATTGCATGGGATGCCGCTGACGCGCCAGTGGGTTTGGCACATTGTGAAGACGAGCAACGATAAGGCCAGCCCGCATCGCCTGCGCCACAGTTGCGCCACGCACATGGTGGAGCACGGCGCTGATTTGCGCAGCGTGCAACTGTTGCTGGGCCACGCCGATATTTCCACCACCCAGGTGTATACGCATCTGGCGCTGGGCAGGCTCAAAGAGGTGCATCGGCTGCATCATCCCCGCGCCACACGGCAGCGGATGGAGGCGGTGGAAGCTCCGGTTGCTGGGCGGAAAGGCTTGCATCTTGTGACTCGTACAAAGGTGAAGGCGGGCGTGGAAGAGCTGATTGGCGAGGAGACAGCATGAGCGCCGCCATCGTGGGTGCCCCAGGTCTCGATTCTGAGACCTGGGAAGATCTGCCCCAATCCACCTCTCTCGACTCCCTGGTGGCCGACTACCTGCGTGTGCTGGCCAATGAGCGGGGCTCTTCGGAACACACCCTGCGCGCCTACGAACGCGAGCTGCGCGGATTTACCGCCTATATTGCCGAACGGAACGGAGTCGAGCACGGCCCGGAGAGCATTGAGCACACCGAGATTCGCGCGTATCTAGGCACGCTTTACGACCGCGGGCTCTCCAAAGCTTCGGCCGCGCGGGCGCTGGCAGCGATTCGCAGTTGGTTCAAGTGGCTGGCGCGGCTGGGTCTGGTGGAGCAGAACGCCGCTGCGCTGGTGGCCACGCCCAAGCTGCCCAAGCATCTGCCGCGCGTGCCGTCCATTGAGCAGATGAACCGGGTTGTCGATACGGTGGGCGAAGACGCTGCCAGTTGGCCGGCGCGCGACACGGCGATTCTGGAACTGCTCTACGGCTGCGGCATCCGCAACGCCGAGCTGACCGGGCTGAACCTCGAAGACATTCATTGGGCCAATGATGCCATTCTGATTCGCGGCAAAGGGAACAAGCAGCGCTACGTTCCGCTGGGCGACGCGGCGGCTCAGGCCTTGCGCGCTTACTTGACGGAGCGCGCGGCCCTGCTGGCGGCAGGCAAGGACGGACAGGGGCGAGCAAAGCACAGCGATACGCCCGCGCTCTTCGTCAATCTGCGCCTGCGCGGCTTGGGCAAATCCGCTCAGGCGCGGCTGACGACGC
Organism: uncultured Occallatibacter sp.; assembly: GCA_964645305.1. Classification (GTDB taxonomy): domain Bacteria; phylum Acidobacteriota; class Terriglobia; order Terriglobales; family Acidobacteriaceae; genus Telmatobacter. Next base: position 7,668 of record CAZYCV010000001.1, read on the forward strand.
GCAGCGTGGGGCGCATCGTCAAGCGCATTGCCATTTTGCGCGGCCTCTCCGCCGAGGTGCATCCGCACACGCTGCGCCACGCCTTCGGCACGCATTTGCTGGAAGAGGGCGCCGACCTGCGCGCCATCCAGGAGTTGCTGGGCCACGAGCGGCTCTCCACCACGCAGAGATACACGCAACTGACCACCGCACAACTGACCGTGGTTTACGACCGCACACATCCGCGGGCGCATTAGGCGGAGTGTAGCGCTGGTCTCCAGACCGGTGCTATATATCAGAGCAAAATCATGCTAGCTGTACCTGGTTCGGGCAAGTTCTGAACCAGGCTTTGGAGTTGCCGGAAGTAATGATTTTTATTACTTCGGCAATAGCTTTTTCAAGTGCTTCTTTAGTTCTTGATTTTGCATTGCGGAGAATCTTCTTGATCCACGATCACCCCTTTTCGACGGGGCTCAGATCAGCCGAGTATGGTGGCAGATATAGTATCCCCGCCCCAGCATTTTCTATCCTATATGTACTTCAAAGGTTCATATCCAAAGAGGAGTTAAGGGAATCCTACAGCCAACTGGTTCTGTTCGACTATTAACCGGACAGTCGTGGTTTTTATAGCATATAAGTTATACCCCGATGACGCCGAGAAACAGAAAGCAAGATGATAAATCGCCGGATGAGATATGCAAGGGAAACTTGAAAACCCTGCGCTCACGCTTCGCACCATCGAGGCAAGCAATCACGAAGTCGTAAAGAAACCGAGCATCGCCCGCGGTTGCAACGGCCCCTGATGACTCCTCGCCAACATCCGAAGGAGAGAGGCGGCAGACGGATCTGGATTAAATAGCCTTCATTCATCCAAAATTCATAAGCTAAGAAATTAAGTTTGTCCTTTGTTTATGCGTAAATTCATCATAGGTTCATAACTAAAATGAATTTCACGTTCTTTTCATGAGCGAACATCAATACGCCGGATATTATTGCGGTCAGGAAGCAAATCAGTTTCCGACGCTGTACTTCTCAATCGCTTAGATGAGCAATCTGCGAATGCAGATTGATTTTGACTTCAGGAGTTGGATGGGTGCGAAGTGTTGCGAGAGCCAGCGCACCCACACAAAACGGGACAACCATTTTTTTGAGGGGGAAGCTGGTTCTTGACCAGCAGGACAGAGTCTGAAGAATGCCCCCAACAAAACCCGCGTAACCACGCTAACCAGGCAGGCAGTTCAATGCGGCGCGGCTCGCTCTCGCCGCAAAGCAGGCAATCTATCCTCCGACGAAAAAGGTAAACCGGCCCTCTCAGGCAAGCGACCGCTGAAGGCCGAAGTAAGGAGCTACCCGGTGATCGAGTTCAATACATCCGAAGTATCGACATTCGTGAAGCGCTTTCAGCGCCAGATTCTGCTCTTGAGTCTGGCACTCGGTTCTTCTAGCGTTCTGCTCCTGTCCGGATGCAGTTCGGCAGTTACCAGCGGCCTGCCAGGGCCCTCCGGGGAGAAGGTGGTAGCCTCGGTGCATGGCAAGACGCATGGCGGCCAGTTCCCGGTTTCTGGTTCGACCGTGAATCTCTATGAAGTCGGAGCCACCTCCGGCACCGCAGGCGGCTATGGAGCCGCTTCCACACTGATTGCGACGGCAGACAATCCAACAGACAGCGGCGGCAGTTGGAACATCAGTTCCTTTACCTGCGCCAATGCTTCGGATGAGCTGTATGTGGCATCGATCGGCGGCAATCCTGGGCTAGCGGCGGGCACCGACAATACCGCTCTGGTTCTGACGGCTGCCCTGGGACCATGTTCCGCAGTTGAGGCTGGAACTCCTTCGTTCATCTTCATCGATGAGGTCACTACAGTGGCTATGGAGTACGCTCTGGCGGGTTTCTCGAAGGATTACCTGCACATAGGCACCAGCGCGACGAACACGGTTGGATTGACGAACGCCTTTGCGACCTTCAACAATCTCGTGAACGTGACGAACGGCCAGGCGCTTACGCGAACACCTGCTTATACCACTCCACCGGTCTCCTGCGCAACGACGCCGGCGGCATGCACTCCTGCCGACACCTTCAGCAGCATTGTTCCGAATGATCTGATTAACACGCTGGCTAATGTTCTTGCCGGATGCGTCAATTCCGACGGCACAACCAACTGCTCGAATCTCTTCGCGATCACGGGCGGATCCCTTGCTGTACCTTCCGCCGCCATTACGAATACAGCCGACGCGGCTCTGTACATTGCGCATAATCCGGGTCTGGTAGGCCAAGGCGGAATATCAATCAACAACCTGTCCAACCTGTTAGCGCTGAGTTCGATCTCGGCTCCGTTTTCACCGGCGCTCAGTTCTGTTCCCAACGACTACACGCTAACCGTGAATTACGTTGGCGGCGGTTTGGGCGGTGTTACGCTCACCTCCGATTCAGGGCCATTTTTCTCAGCGATTGACCAGGAGGGCAACATCTGGGTGGTCGACAGCGAGAACGCGGGAGTGGCTGAATTGAACAACCTGGGAGAACCGCTTACGCCTTCCACAACCATCAACACCAGCACCAAGGCCTTCGTGACCAAAGGCGGTTACAGGCCCACCGGCTTTACGAATAACAGCGCAGGTGGAGTCTCCATCGACTTGAACGGGAATGTGTGGATTGCCGATTACAACAATTGCCTGATTGGCCTTAACGGGTACACCTCAGGCACCCCAGGCGCAGCGCTGACGGGAAGTCCCTTCTCAACGCTCTGCCCCAATGGGGGAGCATCTCAAACGGCGGTTGACCCCAACAACAATGTCTGGGTGATGGGAAAAGAAGCAGGTTCCGGATTTCTTCTCTCCACGAACAGCGCGGGGAGCCCCAGGTTTACCGTGACGAGCGGCTTCAATTCGCTTCTGAACCTGGCGGGCGCGGATTACACGGGCCATATGTGGTATCTCGACGGGGGAAACGGCACGATTGGTTCCGTGAATATCTCCAATGGAACCCCGTACGAGGTCTCCGGCACATTAACTTCCGATGACACTTACTACTCCGCGATGGGCGCACTGTCCGCATCCAAGGGTAGTTATGGCACGCTTTCCATCTGGTCGCCTCAACCCGCTCCGAGCGGCAATATATCGCCGTTTACGATTGGCTCAGGCACAAACGCGCTTGATGTTCTTCTTGCCAACTTCATTCCTCCGACAGAGATATCGCCCACCGGCATAGCCGCAGATGGCGGGAGCAACTATTACTGGGCGAATGACGGACCTGGAACTGGTCCCACCGGATTCTCACTCACATCTAACGTCACTGCCTACACCTCGAACGAGGGCCTGATCTCGCCTTATTGGACGGGGTACACAGGCGGTTCGGCGTTGATGGCTTTGGATAAGCCAAATTCTCTTCATATCGATCAATCCGGCAACGTATGGGTTGTCAATCAAAACAATGCAAACCACCTGAATAGCTCCCTTTCGGGCTACTCCTATCTGGGTAACGGTTCTGGCGCCGGAAATTTGACGGAATTTGTTGGCCTTGCGTTACCGGTGAACCCTGTACTTGCCCAGGATGCGCTGTCGGGAACGAACGCGACAAACTCGGGCGCAACAGCGACATCGGTGTTGACCACGACTGGATCTTACGGCAACCTGCCCTAAACACAAGCGCAGGGTGTTGGAGCGCTGGCAGGGCAACTGCATCAAGGCGGCAGCAAATGCACACGCTGCCGCCTCGAAGCAGAAAAGGAGTTTCACGCGCCGTGCAGCACAACGGGAAAGCGCGTGAAACTCTCTCTACTGCCAGTGAAGACAGTGCTGATTAGCGACGTGAGGCTAGGCTGAATCGAAGTACGGAGACGGCGCAAGACGGGGCTTATCAGTATGCGAATCAAACAACTTCAAGGAGAACACCATGAAGAAATACGCACAGATTGCTTCTATGGCCATCCTCGTCTTTGCATCGGCGCTGCCGGTTTATGCACAGACGGGCGGTTGCACTGACTCGCCAGAGAATCCAACCGCCGTGCTTGGCCTTCTTGTGAGCGCGGCCAGCATCGGCTACCTGCAGATCCGGAATCGCATCGGCAACCGCAGGAAGACGGAGAACAAGTAACCAGCAGCAATCACCCGGCTGGGGCCGACGAAGGAAAACCAGCCTCCATCGGCTCCAGCACACTTATCAACGTTTTCAAGGAGAAAGATCATGAAGAAGTTTGCTTACATCATTGTTCCCGCCGCGCTGTTTTTCTTAGTGACAAGTCTTCCTGTTCATGCGGCTGACCCCAAGGTCAAGGGCTGCACCGATTCGCCTGAGATTCCCACTGCCCTGCTTGGGCTTGTGGCGGGTGTGGCCAGCGCCGGATATTTTCAGATCAGGCGGCAGATCGGCAGGCGTAAAAAGCCTGATAACAAGTAATCAAAGCAGGCGGCAGGCAAGAGGGCGAAATTTGTGAAGAGGACATGGCATCGGCTCCGGTGTAACCACCGGCAGGCCGAACAGGAGAGGTATGCCTTTAAACTGCTGGACGCCAAAATCTTGCCAGGCCTGAATTTTGAGAGTTGCCGGATTTGAATTGGGTTTTGTTTGAAATGAAAGACGGACCAACTTTTGTTCAGTAAGTCATTTGCTGTACTTCGGTAGGCCTTTGCCAGGAGCTAACTTGATTAACGGACTGAATTTAACTATTCGAACGAATCATCGATTTTTGCGCGGCGTGCCCCTGGCCGCCTTCGCCTTGCTGTTTTCAGCATTCATCGGGTGCGCCAACTCGCCCAAACCGCAGGTTGGCTCCATCACATTCACCACCGATTCGACCGGGGCGACACCGATCTGCACCATCGCCGCGTCCTCTGATCTTCAATCCACCGCGCCGGCGTGTACTTCGGTGCTGCTGCCCACGCTTGTCGCGGGCGGGCAGGCAGCGTACATATATGCGACCGTAACGGGCGACAGCGAGGCTCTTGGGGTGAGCTGGACGGTTGACTGCGGCAGCGCAACAGGCGTCGGCAGCGGCGCAATCGACACCTCCTGCGGCGTCTTTCAGCCCGCGCAGACCCTTAGCGGCCCGGTTCCGGTTTACGCGGCTACAGGCATTGTGACCACGTTTAACGCGCCGTCGACAGTTCCCAAGAACGGGACGGTGACGCTGACCGCGCACGCAACAAGCCGACCGTCGGAGGTCTTGAGTGTCACGTTGAATATCGTGGCGACCAAAAGCAGCGTTGACCCATCGGTGAGCGGGAGAGAGGCCTTGCCTATGCAGGGCGAGAGACTTTCGGCGGCCTCACCGGCGGGCACGTTTCCACGTAGGACGCAGGGAACTGGATTTTAGATCTGCTCAGGTTGGATAAAGAACGGTCCAAATTATCAGAAGGATTCCGATGACGAAGAAGAGCAAGAAGGAAATCGAGGTTCCCGGCGTGCGGAGTCTTTGGCAGCCAGCCGGGGAGAGCGGCATTGCGAATCGAACGTCTGGCCTATGCGTTGGTCCCGCAGCCTCCTGCAGGCGGCAGGGAGATTCTTATGGCCGCGCAGCATGGATGAATACGGTCATTCTGTTCCCATTGTGCTTCTTCATGCTGGTGCTCGCCGGTTGCTCAGGGTCCAAGCCGCATCTGGACGGATTCTCTGTGACCGATCCAAGCAGCGGCGCGGCGATCACAACAGTGATTGTGAACGCTACCGCGGACGTCAGCGTATCGGTGGGTAGTGATGGGCCGAATCTGGGCGTGGACTGGAGCCTGGTTTGCGGAGGCAGCCCCAATACGGCTCTGGAGCCGGCGAGTGTCGCCTGCGGTTCTCTGAATCCCGTTCATGTGGGCAACAGCATCGCCATGGTCTATACGGCCCCGGCCTACGTTCCTATCGGAAGCACGGTGACTCTGACCGCGGCGGTGACCAGCGATCCTTCAGTGACTGCGAGCGTCACGCTCACCATTCTGCCGCGGCCGATTACGATTGCCTGGACACAAGGGGAACTGCCGCCAGCCACGGATTGCCCTTCCGGAAGTTTGTATTGCATGGCGGCCAGCGCAACGGGAGTTCAGAATACGGTTCAGCTCGCTGCCACCGTATCGAACGACCCAACGGCGGTGGGGGTGATCTGGAGTTGCTCGTCGTCGGTGGGGGCTTGCGGCTCATTTGATCCAGCGCTCACCGCCAGCGGCGGCACGACGACGGTTTATTCAGCTCCCGCCACCGCGCTGGCCTCGCTTCCTTCCAAAATCATCATCACCGCAACCCCGGCCTGCGAGACCGAGGCAGTGAATCCCTGCACATCCACTGCGTCTATCAGCGAGACGATTACTGTTCCGGCGGTAGCGGTGGCTGCGTCGGCACTGCCGAGCACGGTTGAAGCCGGAGGCGGAAGCGCAACTTTGACCGCTAACGTGAGCTGGGATGCCTCAAACAGCGGTGTGACCTGGACGGCCAGGTGCGGCGACGGAAGCGCGTCCTGTGGGTCGATTGCGCAAGCTTCGTGCGTGGCGGGAGTGGCGCCGGTCTTTGCGTCCGTCTGCACGGCAACCTACACCGCGCCGCAATCCATCCCAACCGGTACGACCAAATTTCCGGTGACAGTGACCGCAACCTCAAATGCCGATTCCAGCCAAACAGGGAGCGCAGCCATCACGGTGGGTCCGCCGCCGCCGATCGCCGTGAGCGTCGCCGGTCCGCAGGGCTCCTCGCAAATGGAATCGCAGGTGAACGGGACGACCATTCTGACCGCGACAGTAACCAACGACTTCAGCAAATCCGGAGCGAGCGCTGGGGTGAACTGGGATTGCAGTCCAGGATCGTGCAGCCCGGCAAGCAGCACCTCCTACCCATTTACGACGACCTATACGGCTCCCGGCGCTGTTCCTTCAACCAATCCGGTGGTGACTGCCACTTCGATCTTCTGCAACCAAAATCCGAATGCCACGCAGTGCGCGAACGATCCCGCGTCGACCGGCAGCGCCTCGATCACGATTCTTCCAGCGATCTCGGTGACGATTACCAAGCCTGCCTCGGTGACGGCCGGTGTGGGCGCAAGCTTCAGCGCGACGGTGAGCAACGATGTGAATGATGCGGGCGTGGATTGGTCCGCAAACTGCGCCGTAAGCTCAAATTGCGGCACCTTCACTCCCGCTCACACCGCCAGTGGTGCAACCACCAGCTTTCTGGCTCCCAATAACCTGCCGTGGTCGGCGAATCCGAATGTGACGATCACGGCTATATCCACGGCATCCGTGACCGTGCCTCCTTTGTTCCCACAGGTATACGCCAGGCCTGGCGCAGGCATTCAAGATCCCATTTCTGTTACCGTGACGCCGGTCGTTTACGTACATTTTGTTCCCTTTGCACCCAGCCAGCTTGCGATGGGCGGCAATTCAGTCAACCTGATTGCCGTGGCCGCCAACGATTCGACCCATGCCGGAGTGGACTGGTCGGTCTGTTCCGATGCCTCCACCTGCGGCCAATTCCTGGTGAATCCGGCGGTTCCCGCAACGCTTGATTCTCCCGCCGTCAGTGCCGTCTATTCGTCCAAAATCCATGCAGCCAGCGGCCAGACGGTCAGCTATCAGCCGCCGATTCAGACTCCCGCCAATGGCACGATAACCATGACGGTGAATTCGACAGCGGTCAGCACGGCCAGTGCCTCCCAGGTCATCTCGATCACAAACAACAGCAGTTTCACTGGTCCGGCCTTGACGGGCAAGGTGCTGGCCGGCACTCTGCCAGTCTCTGGATCGAAGGTGCAGTTGTACCAAGCCGGCAACAGCGGCTATGGTTCGGCGTCTGCTCCCCTGGCGATTACCGCAGCCGGAGGCTATAGCGTAACTACCGCAGGCGATGGCAGCTTCACGATTCCTGCCGGATATATTTGCAGTGCGCAGAATGCCATGCTTTACCTGGTGGCTACGGGCGGCACGGTGAGCGGGAAGAGTTCCGCGAATGCTCAGTCAGGCTTGCTGACGGGGCTTGGAGCGTGCAGTAACTTGAACTCTGCGGTTCCGCTGATTGTGAACGAAGTAACCACGGTGGCGACTGCCTGGACGTTGGCTCCCTTTACCGGCAGCGGCGGCGGCAGCTTCCAGAATTACCAGTACATCGGCTCCAGCAGCGGCAACTATGGCAGCGGTCTGGCCAATGCTTTTGCCACCATCAACAATCTGGTGGACATAACGACGGGCCTTGCCTTGCAGACGACCCCTGCGGGAGGGGGCTTTACGCCTCCGGGCGGCAGCAGCGAGGTCTATGACGGCGCGGTTCCGGTGGCCGAGATCAACACTTTGGCTGACGCCATTGACACCTGCGCGGCCACAACGGGCGGATTGCCAGGAGATGGCAGCGCCTGCGACCTCTTCTTCCAGGCGTCGGATGTCAATCCGGTGGGCGGAATTGGCACCTCATCCAATGCGCCGAGCTCGATTTTGCAGGCCGTTCTGGAGGTAGCCAAGTACCCATCGAAAACGGGGATCAATGTCGGGAATGCCTCCAACCCGGTTACAGGCACGCCACTCTACGCCCTGGTTTTCAATCAGATTGCGTCAGGCGGGACACTGCCGTTTCCGACGGTTCTCTCCGCTCCGCCAACAGATTGGAGCATCGCGCTCAGTTATTCCGGCGGGGGGCTGGAAGGCGTCATGACGGCCAAAGCAGGGCCTTCGGCAATGGCCATCGACGCCGTTGGCAACCTTTGGATTGCCAATCGAAGTATCTCCAGCGTGACGAAGTTGTCCAACCTGGGCGCCTTCCTTTCGCCCTACGCGAGCGGATCGACGCTTGCTACGGCGGGCGGTTTCAAGGGCGCGGGGGTGAACAGGCCCCTTCAGATCGCCATCGACCCGTATGGAAGCGCCTGGACGCTCAACAACGACAGCTCTCTGAGCGAGGGTACGACCTCTTGCCTTTCGGCAACCTCACTGAATCCATTCTGTGGCAGCGGCAGCTTCCCTTACGCTGGCGTGTCGGGCAACGTCGGCGCGGGGCTGGCTATCGATGGAACAGGCAATGTGTGGGTAGCCGATAAAGATAACTCCGGCGCGGGCGGCGACGTGGCCGAGTATGCCGGATTCTATTCCTGCCAAAATGGTTCTGTCTGCGCGGCCGGCGGAATGCAGGTCTCTGAGGGAGAGTTGATTGGGGATTTCACGAACCTGAACGCCGTTGGCGACTCCATCGACACGCAGCCGGCCAATCCCCAGAGCCTTGCCATCGATGGCAAGGACAATGTGTGGGTTCTGGACCAGGCCAACTACGCGGCGGCTGTGCTGAGCGGCAAGAACGGTTCGCTGGAACTGGTCGATCACGGCGATCAGTACGCGTTGAACTCCGGTCAGTCGCCTGACCCTGTTCTAACTTCCAGTCCTTATCAATGGGGCCACACTTTGGCGTTTGACAGCGCGGGGAATACCTTCATCCCCGACGATGATCCAGCGGATTACAACTACATCTTCGAACTGTATTCCTGTGAATCGGGAGCGAATTCAGCCGATTGCGGGCTGGCGCAGGCACCCATCAGCCTAAGTTCTTCAACTGTGGCCGGCGTGAACGCGCCCATCGTAATGGATGGCTCGAACAGCCTGTGGTTTGTGGCCAAGCCCAACTCCAGTCTGGGAGTACCCACTTCGGTGGTGGAGTTGAGCGCCTCTGGATCGCTGATGAATGCCAATGTGCCCCTCAATCCAGGGTTCGGGTATGTGGCTTCAACCTACGCTACTTTGTCTAACTCCTCCAGTTCGACTGTTACCTATGATGCCGCCACTCCCTGGACACCCACCGCCACCAGCATTGCTGGGGATCCAAGCGGCAATCTCTGGGTACTCTCCGGAGGAACCGCTCCGGTGGTTTGGGAGTTTATCGGGGTTGAGACTCCGGTTGTTACTCCATTGTCTCTGGGCAAACCCGGCACAAAGCCGTAACAGGAAGCTGGAGCAACGTTGCAATGCGGCACCCCCTTAAGCAATCGACTGGAAAATAGGGACCAAAGAACAATATCGAAGCCGGAGCAACCGAAGGCCAGCGATGAAATTCAGGTGATTTGATTCAGGACGGAAAGGTCGCAAGACCAAGGAGAAGGTTTGATGAATACGGCCAGAAAAGCAATGGGTGTTCTTTTGTTGAGCGCCAGTATGATGGGCGCGCAGGCGCAGAACGCCACCGACCAGGCGGCTCCCAAGCCAGTCAAGGCGCAGCACAAGACGCAGCAGCAGTTGGAAGTCGATCTTGAGCAGTTGACCGAGAAGTACGACCAACTGGAAAGGGAAGTGGCCGAGATGAAGGCCGAGGCCGCCAGTCGCGACGCGAAGTTGCAGGCGGCTGCCAAAGCGGCTCGCGAAGCGCAGGTGGATGCGGATAAGGCGGCTCAACAGGAGCGCCTGCGCGCGGAGAGCACGCTTGAATTGGTAGCCAAGCAGGACGCGTCGGTGGCCACGCTGCAGAGCGCCGTGACGGAGTTGAAGGGAAATGCGGCCACGCTGGCGGAAGCAGTGCAGACCGAGCAGAAGCGCGCCGCGGCGCCGGAGGCTCTTCCATTCCTGGGCATCACGCTGAAGCCGGGTGGTTTTCTGGCAGGTGAGACGGTAGATCGCCAGCACGGCATTGGAGGCGATATCAATACTCAGTTTTCGGGGATTCCCTTTGCCGGGCAGACAGCCGGGCAGCTCTCCGAGTTCAACGCCAGCGCCCGCCAGTCTCGTGTATCCCTGCTGGCTGAAGGAAAGCTCTCTGGTGGAACTGCTCTGCGCGGCTACGTTGAGGGAGACTTTCTCTCCGCTGGCACAACTTCCAACGACAACCAAAGCAACAGTTACACCTTTCGCCTGCGCCAGGCGTGGGCGCAGTCTGAACTGAGTAGCGGCTGGAGCTTCACCGCCGGGCAGATGTGGTCATTGGTCACCGAATACCGCTCCGGCCTGACCAACACCAAGGAGGCAACGCCTCTTAACATTGATGCGCAATATAATGTGGGCTTTACCTGGGAGCGCCAATACGGCTTCCGCGTGGTCAAACGCATCCAGAACAAGCTGTGGGCGGGCGTTTCATTGGAAGAGGCGCAAACCCTCAACCTGGGCGGCCATAACCTGCCCGACATTGTCTATCAGCAGGCGGGCAACAGCGGCGGCCTTTACAACCCTTCCGCCAATTACAGCTTCAATTTTGTTCCAGACATGATCGGAAAGATCGCCTACGAGCCGGGCTTCGGCCACTTTGAACTCTTTGCCGTGGGCCGCTTCTTCCGCGCGCGTGTCTATCCGAACGGGACTCCCATGTTGGAGACCACCAACTGGGGTCCGACGAATCCTACTACAGTCGGCGCATTTACCACCAAGACAGAAGGCGGCGGGCTGGGCCTGAACGCGCGCGTGCCGCTCTTCAGCAAGCGGCTGGAGATTGGCCTTCACGGACTGGCGGGCAATGGATTAGGACGCTACAGCACGACGACGCTTCCTGACGCAACCGCTCGCCCGGATGGCACGCTGGCGTTGCTGGTGGGCGGCTCAGCATTGGGAAGCCTGGAATACCACGCCAGCAAGCGCCTTGATCTCTATGCCTACTATGGCGGCGAATATGCCAAGCGGGCCTTTTATAACACTGGCTCTCTTGTGACGACGACGCCGACGAGCGTGTATATGCCGCCCCTGGGCCAGCCCATCGTCGGCGGTTACGGGGCGCCCACCAATATCGTGATCGGCTGCAATATCGAGGTTCTGCCTCCGGTCTCCTCTGGATCAAGCACCGGCGTTCCGGGCAGCGCGGTGGGCTGCACGGCTGACAACCGCAATATCCAGGAAGGAACCATCGGCTACTGGTACCGCTTTTACAAAGGCCCCAAAGGAACCTTGCAGCAGGGAATCCAATACTCGTACGCCGTGCGCCACACCTGGCAGGGGGTTGGTCTGGCGGCCAATCCCGTTACCGGCGTGCTGGCCATTCCCGGCTCCCCAGAGGCGATCGACAATATGTGGTTTACCTCATTCCGGTATTACCTGCCTCAATAACTGCGGTGTTGATACGACCGAAGGGCTCAAGTTGATAGGAGTAGCAGGAATGTTCCGATCTCTTTCGAAGTTAGTTCTTGTCCTGATGGTGCTGTTTTTTCTGGGCAGCGGCTTGGCGTTTGCTCAAAATGGGAGCATCAAGGGCCAGGTCACCGATCCTCAGGGAAAGGCCATCTCCGGCGCTGCGGTGCAATTGGTGAATCCAGAGGGAACCTTCCAGCGCGACACCAAAACAGATGCCTCCGGCCAGTATTCGATCACCGATCTGCCTCCGGGCCAATATCTGGTTGTGGTGACGGCGGACGGCTTTGAAATTGCGGCCACCGACTCGGCCAACCCGCTGGTGATTGCCGCGGGACAATCGCTGGTTCACGACCAGCAGATCACTGCCTTGAAGGGGGTGGCCGAATCGGTTGAGGTGAAGGGTGGAGGTCAAGGCACGGTGGAGTTGGATAGCGCTACGATCTCCGACACCATCTCCAGCGCGGAAGTTACAACCATGCCGTTGAATGGTCGCAATTTTACGCAACTGACGACGACCACCCCGGGCGTCAGCAATGAAAGCGGCCAGGATGAAGCCAAGGTCGGCGTGGCTGGGAGCGCCAAGTTCAGCGTGAATGGCGGACGCGTCGAGTACAACACCTTTGAAGTGGACGGAAGCGATGTTCTGAATACGGGGATCAATGCGAGCCGCGGGCAGGGTGAGCCGCTCATCGTCTACCCCAGCATTGACGCCATCCAGGACATCCAGGTGCTTACCTCCAACTATGGCGCAATGTACGGCAAGACCGCATCGGGCAGCGTGATTGTCAGTACCAAGTCGGGCGGCGCGGAGTTTCACGGCGATACCTATGCCTTCATTCGCAATGAAATCTTCAACGCGCGCAACTACTTCGACGCGCCGGGGCGGCAGCCGCTCTATCGCAGGCAGGATTATGGGTTCACCCTCGGCGGTCCGCTCTTCATTCCTCATCATTACAACGCCAAAAAGGATAAGACATTTTTCTTTTTTTCAGAAGAATTGCGGCTGGAAAAAACTCCAGTGTCTTACAATCAGGCGGTTCCGACAATTGCCGAGCGATCGGGCGATTTCAGCGATGTCTGCCCAGCCGCGTTAGTCAACGGCCCGGCTTCTCTTTCTGGATATCCCGATTGCCCGATTATCGCCAGCGGAGTCGGCTTTCCCTATGCGCGCGCCGATGTGAATTATGACGCGGCGGCGATGCTAGCCACCAACATCATTCCACTGCCAAATTCCGCCACGGGATGCAACACCACCAATGCCAATGTTTCTGAGCTGAAGTGCTATGTGGCTTCCGTTTCACCTTCTACTTATTGGCGCGAAGAACTCTTCCGCATCGATCAGAATCTGACTCAAAAAGAACAGCTATCCTTCCGCTACATTCACGACACGTGGAGGACCACCACGCTGACCCCGCAGTGGGGCATTGTGCAGAACAGCTTTCCCACGGTAGAGAACAAGCTGGTCGGCCCCGGCCTGGACCTGGTTGTAAATCTTACCGAGCAGTTGCCGCGTGAGTTCATGAATCGTGTCACTCTGGCGTATTCAGTTGCTCACATCTCGCTGACTCCGGAACCTGGCCCCGGAGTCACTTCGCTGGCACGGCCGGCGATTCTGGATACCCCCTGCCAGACAGTGACCGGAGGCAACCCAACACCTCCCGGAACCACCCAGCAATTAACTGAGTGCCCCATGGGTTATATCTTCAACAATGGCTTTGGTGGCAAGATACCGGGGCTGATCTTCCAGGGAAACAATGGCGCCTATGGCGGCCATGGATTCTCCGTGGATACCGGATATGCACCGTGGAGCATGGCGAACCCAACCTATCTCATTCGCGACGATGCCAGCAAGACATTCGGCAAGCATACCATCCAGTTTGGCATCGAGGCATCCCTGGTTCAGCAGAATGAACTAAGCGCGGTGAGCGGCGCGAATTCAGGAGATATACAAGGGCTGCTCACCTTCAGCAATCAGCAATCGAAGAACAGCTCCAACAACGCCTTCGCGGATTTTCTTGCCGGTCCCGGATTAGTTCCCTTGTGCGGAAATTTGACCGGATTTCAAGGCCAGTGTTCGACCAACGTACCGCTCTACGGCGGCAGCACCACCGCCATCAAGAGTTATACGCAGGATAGCGGCCAGGGGCGCTATTACAACCGCTTCAAACTGGCCGAGCTTTATCTGCAGGACGATTGGCGCGTGAACAGCCGCCTGACCATCAACGCCGGCTTCCGGGCCAGCCTCTTTGGCAATTGGTACAACGAAAAGAACACGGCTTATAACTGGGAACCGCAAGCCTATAACCAATCAGTGGGCGCTTCCACTCATGTCGATACCACCAATGGATACCTTGTGCAGAACACATCCGGAAATCCCGTTCCGCTGAGTCGCAGCGGGAGCTACAACCTTGGCAATCTGGACCCGGCGATCACCAACGGGCTGGTGCAATGCGGCGTCAACGGCGTTCCCAACAGTTGCATGAGCAGCCACATCTTCAACCCCGCGCCGCGCTTTGGCTTTGCCTGGGATCCAACAGGCAAAGGCCGCACATCCATCCGCGCCGGTTACGGACTCTTCTGGGAGCACGGCACCAGCGATGAGGCCAACACCGGCTCACTGATTGGCGGCGCGCCTCTGATCCTGAGCGAAACCCAGTCCAACCCCGGTCCAGTTCGCACATCGACTCCATACACATACTCTTCCAACAGCCCGCTGGGAACCGTCTTTCCCGGCGGATACAACGAGATTGGCTATTCCTGCCAGCAGGGGGCCGCTCAATGCCAGAACGGCAGCGCGCCGTTTGTGGCCTACCCCGGTGGAGTTACTTTCCCTTTGAACGTGACTTCAATTCCCACCAAGGCGGTTTACCCTTACACGCAAGCCTGGAGCCTGAGCGTTCAGCGCGAGTTAGGCAAGGATCTGTTGGGAACCTTAGCCTACGTGGGCACCAAAGGAACGCATCTGACGGCGGAGCGCGACTTGAACCAGTTACCGCCGTTGCCTGATTCTCTCAACCCTTTTCCGGCTGGGCAACCGATCACCAACGGCATCTGCGCGGCTGGCGCAAGTACGGGCGTCTTTCCGGCAGCGGGCACCTCGTCCTCCACAAGTGTGACGAGTTCTCCGGGCATCGGGCCTACTCAAGCGGGCTACCTCAACATGGAAGTTGCCTGCACCGGATTTCCTGGATTTGTCAACAATGTATCCGGCCAAGCGATCGGGCTCAGCGCGGACACCATTCGCCCATACAACGGCTTGAGCAATATCTTATCGATTGCGAATATCGCAAACTCGAATTACAACGGCCTCCAGGCCACCATGCGCCGCACCAAGGGCGCACTGACACTGGGAGCGGCGTACACCTGGAGCCACTCCTTTGACGATTCCTCCGACCGCTCCAGCGCCAACTTCGCCAATTCCCTGAATCTGAAAGATAATTATGCCAGTTCCGACTTCGACCGGAGACAACTGCTGAGCATCGACTACATTTACAACCTTCCCTTGATCCGATTGCTGGAGCAGTTCACCCGGTTCTCGAATGAAGAGGAAGCTTCTCCAGAGGGGACTGCTCCGAATCAGCCGGCAAAGAATGCAACCGATTGGGGGAATGTGCCTTGGATCAAGACCGTTCTCGACAAATGGCAGTTTTCCGGCATCATAGCCTACCAAAGCGGAACGCCCTTTAGCATCGTCAATGCGGGCAGCGCCAGCGGCGACCACTCCTACATAAATAATGCCCTCGTTCCCGGCCCGCTTGGTTCGGCCGATAACGCCGGAGTCGGAAACGCGCTGGGCATAGGCTCTTTTGCCGACCGTGTGGGCAACCCGCACTCAGTCAAGCCGAATGTGGCGGCGAACGCGTCAACCATCGGGCCGCTGCTTCTGAATCCGGCGGCCTTTGCCGCTCCGCGAGGCCTCACCTTCGGCAACTCGGGGCGTAACTCCGTCAACAATCCCGCGCGCACAAACTTCAATATGTCCTTGTTCAAAAAATTCTCGGTGCGCGGACAAGACAACTTGGAATTTCGCTGGGAAGTCTTCAATATCTTCAACCACACGCAGTTCCGCATTTACGATCCGGCCCATGCCGGCAACACTGGGAACAATGTAGTGAACTGCTATGGTCCAGACTACGCACAAAACTCAGCCGGATTCCTTGGCGATGCCAACTACAAAAGTTGCGTGGCTGGAAATTCTTTTCTTCACCCTGTGGATGCGCACGATCCGCGCATCATGCAATTCGGGCTGAAGCTGGCTTTCTAAGACGAAATGGAGTACAGGATGAAATTGATTGTTGCGTTCGCCGCAAGAAACGAAGCTGAGAAAAGCGTCGCCGGCAGTCAGAGTGCGCGCCGCTGGCTGTGCATGGCCCTGGCCGCGCCGGTGGCAGCCATGGTGATTGGCTGCGGAAGCGGGACTAATTCCAGCAGCACCAGCGTCTCTACTGATCCAAGCCAGTTATACTTCTCTCCCCGCATGGACAGCGGCTTGCTGACAACTTATGCCATCGATCACACAGCAAACACCACCTGCAACACTTCTCCCACACTTTCAATTAACTGCAATGACGGAACCTTTGTCCGCTCCACTTATAGCGCAAGCGGAGCCACCATCCAGGATTCCGGTGTGATCCCGCTGTCGCCCCCCAATGGCCCTACATTTCCCGACGAAATCTATGGTCTGGACACCACCTACATCAATGGCGGCAGCAATGGCACGGTGACTTTGTCAGGTCCGGTTGCTGGAAGCTGGGCCGTCGAGTTACCCGGCCAAGCCGCGCTGGTCGAGTTGAACGTGCCGCAAGAGAAAACGAACCAGGGGGGATCGATCATTCCGGCGGCGAATTACTTTACTCCGGCCGTGCCTACAGAATCCTGCCCCAGTCTGGCAACCGAGGAGAACTTCCAGTTTGTTACCATTCCAAAGATTCTTGCCTCGGCAAGTTCTCAGAGCATCACTGCGACTGCCTGGAATCCGAAGCTGGAAACCGCCTATGGAACATTAAAGATTTCCACCAGCGGCAGTACGGTCAATTTCAGCAACGTGAGTCAGTTTACATTGGCTGCTCAAGGCAGCGGTGTGCCAATTGTTCCTGCCGCTGTTACGGCTACGGCCTCGTGTTCTCCAACCTATTACGGGCAGGTCATCAGCATTCCCGGCAACAGCACAGTGAACAGCGAAGGGTCCATCACACCCGCAGCCACCATTGGCATTGGACCCTCCGGTTTTCTGGTGGAAGATGCAGGGACTGGAAACGATCCGGCGACGGGTTTACCTTATGAGAATATCCTGGGAGCCGGCTATGGCGCGATCGGATTGCCTCAGCCTTCCAGCGACCTGACCTCCTCACTTATCGGCGCGCAGTATCAAGGTTTCGTTTACGCTCCCGGCGCTTCTGGTTTCAGTGTTATTGGCTCCTTCGGCGGCTCCTCCAGCGCGCAGGCATCTTGCGCAACTCTTCTGGGTCAGTTGGCAGCGGCTCATTTTCAACTCTCCTCCAACTCCGTCTATGGAGGCGAATTCGCAGGTAACGACCCCTCTTCCCATACATCAGGCAACTGTGACATAGCTATTGATCTTGGTCTGCAACAGGGCGGCAATGGACTCTATAGCCAGGCCACCGTTTATGTAGGCACGGCATTTCCAGAGAATGGTCTGGGGTCAATTTATTCCTTTCCAGCCGTAGCCATCGGCGGGCAACTCCAGGGCAAGAATGCGATCTTTCTTATCGGCGCGGACAGGGCTGGTTCGCCGTCGCGGTCCTGGGGAATCTATCTGCTGCAATTGAATTGAAGCTACTCATGCATGGGCCGGAAAAATGAATAACGGACGATAACCGCGCAAGCCAGGTTATAAGGTGGTGGTGATTGGAGAAGCGAAGGTTGATTTTCTGTGTTATCGCATTTTGATTTACCCAGGCATAAGTTGAAACAGCACATTTGAAAGCTGGGCAGGTCCATTTCAAGGCACTAACTCAATGCCTGCCGAGAGAGCGTAGAGACAATTGACGCAGGAACAGGTGAATTGCTCGATTCTTCTGTGATTTTTTGATGAATCACATGGATATCAACGAATTATTCAAACGCCGTTTTTAGTTGGAAGGTATAAATGGGGCCTGAGGGAGTTGGACCAGTTCGGTTCAAAGATTGGCCTCAGCATCATCTAGTCGCGGTAATCCCTGCACGTTGCTGGGATATCCACTCGAAATTGCGTGAAGAACGCCCAACACAAGCAGTTAAAGGAGCAGCAGAATGAATACGAAGCTGAAGCAAGCGTTAATAGGAGTCGCTGCGATGCTAGTTTTCGCCGCGACCCACGCCAATGCACAGATAGCCATTGCCGGTTCATCGGCACTCTACCTTGAAGTGGGACAGGCCGCCGGCACCAATACCAGCATCGGTGGCTGCGTGTGGGACGACACAAGCAAAGATTTCACGTTGACTGACAGCCGTTTTGGCGAGGCAGTCAATGACACTGCGACCGCGTGGATCAGTTGGAAGCCGTCCACCGTGGGCAATTGCACTACGGTAACAGCTGGTTCGGAGATCATCTACCTCAGCACAGATTCCACGGTGGGTAACCGGTGCTTCTTTGCAAGCCCACGGTGCACGATAACTGTAGGCAGTGCTGTTACGGCCGGCAAATCGGCATCTGGCGGACTTACCGGTATCAGCGAATCCGCCCTTCCGGCAGCTGTTCTCTCGGCGATTTCGGGGGCGTCTATTAACGTTGCCGCAACCGACATCCGTCCCGAGGATGCCGCCTTTGCCACGCTTCGCGCTACGACTGCTTGCGGAAGCCCGGTTGTCGCCGGATCGCAGTACCTCGGTCTCGGTTATTCGTCTGGACAGGCAATCTCCGGTGCCAGCTCGATCATCAAGAACGGCACCGGCGGCGGCTTCAACGTCGGCAAGTTCAACCTGATGGGAACCGACCCCTACACCAGCAACGCTTTGCCTGGCACCTATGTTGTGACGCCGGTTGGCGCCGTTCCCGTCGTAGTCTTCGTGAATCCTACAAACGTCAGCGGATTCGGCAGCATCGCCATATCAAATATCGACCGCGCCACCCTGGCCGGTTATCTGGACGGCACCTTTGGCGCGACAAACGATATGGTCCCCGGAGCTAGCTCGACAGGAAACGGCACAACAGTTGTGATCCGCGAGCCCCTATCGGGAACCTACAACACAATGGAATATGCAATTCCCAACAGTGTTCAAAACCAGAGTTCGCAGGATGTGGGACTTGCCGCGCTCAACGCAAATACGAATTCGATTCCGTTTCCTCCTTACAACTGCGCAGCGGGAATTCCCGCTCTCAGTTCGCTTGACGGTGCCACCGGCAGCGTGAATCCATTAGCAGAGACAGTGGGCCGGGCTTCGGGCGTAACCAGTAATCGCGCACGCGCCATTGGGACCGGCAGCTTGGTCAAGGCGGTTCTGGCGACTCCCGACTCGCTGGGTTATGCATTCTGGAGCGCGGCCAACTTTAACAATGCCACGGCTGCGAACGGCAAGTACCTGACCGTGGATGGCATTGATCCAATTCAGGAAACATGGTCTGATGGCCTCATTCCCACAGCTAGCAATGACTTGCTAGGCAACGTCAGCTTGTCGCATGTCAAGGACGGAACCTACCCGATCTGGTCCGTTCTTCGCCTTGTCTCTGACTCCACCAACGCAACAGCCGCGCAAAACCTGGCGACAGCGGCGGCAAAGTTCCTTTCGCCCGCTCAGCCTGATTTTGTTCCGGTCAGTCAGCTCCCCATCCTTCGCTCTCACTTTGCGCCTCCGGGCATCAACTTTCCGAGTGCAGGAACCAATCTGCCTTCCAATCCGGGATCAACCAATGGGGAAGCCGGCGGCGATGTAGGCGGTTTGGTTTACAACTCATATGCGGATTCAGTCTACTCGTCAGATACTGGCAGCAACACGGGTAATACCGGACACCGTCAATAGCATTTTTTCAGTAGATGTACAAAAGGAGACGTGCAGGCAGGCAAAGAGATGCCGGTCTGCACGTCCTCTTTCCAAACAGGAATATTATTCAATTCTGGTCCGGTGAATCCGCTCTAGATCGAGGTTGAACTCAAAGAACAAGGTTTTCTCTCGTACTTTTGTCAAGAGGCATTTATGTTCCGCAGTTTTGCGTTAATCTTTTTCTCTAGTTGCCTGGCGGCAAGCAGCAGCTTCGCGCAATCTATAGAGAGTTCTTCTGTCCAGCCAGATGCAACCACGTCCAAAGACAGTTCGATTGAGATCCATCAACCGGCCCCGCCCAGGGAGGACTGGGCGAAACTGCCTGTGGACAGGAGCGTCCTGAAGCCACGGCTGAACGGCGCCTTGCTGGGGAAGGCCGAGTTTCCCACCTACACGCGCGAATTGCTTCGCTTTGAATGGCGGTACGGCGATTTCATCGATGTATATCTCATCAAGCCCCGTTCCGTCGAGAAGCCGCGTGTGGTGCTCTACCTTTATAGTTTTCCATCCGATATTGACCGCTTTATGGATGACGGCTGGTGCCAGCGCGCGACTCGCGAGGGCATGGCCGCAGTGGGATTTGTCTCCGCATTGACCGGCGAGCGCTTTCGCAACCGCCCAATGAAAGAGTGGTTCATCGCCGAATTGCAGGAGTCTATGAGTTCTTCAGCGCACGACGTGCAACTGCTCATTGATTATCTGGCAGTGCGCAAAGATCTCTCCGCCGAGCAGGTTGGCATTTACGGTCAGGGGTCGGGCGCTTCGATTGCCATCCTTGCGGCGACCGCCGACCATCGTATAGGAGTGCTTGACCTGCTCAATCCTTGGGGCGACTGGCCAGATTGGTTGAAGACATCGGAATTGGTTCCAGAGGAGGAGCGCGCCGGATTTCTAACTCAGGAGTTTCTTCAAAGGGCTTCCGTCGTTGATCCCGTCACTTACCTGCCTCAACTGAAGGACCGCAGGCTGCGTCTTCAGCAGATCATGGACGACCCAGATACTCCTTCCGCAGCAAAGGTCAAAATCGCTGCTGCCACGCAGCAGGGCCAGTTGGTGCAGTATCAAAATCAGTTGGCGCATCGGGAAGCCTGGAAGATCACTGGCCTTACAGGATGGATAGGATCTCAGTTGAAAATCAATTCTCAGTCGCAAACTGTGGGAAGAGCAAGTGAATTGCCATAGCGAGCAGGATGGGAAGAGAAGTTCAGTAATTCATCTTTCATTGATGCAGATTGCAGGTAGGCATATGTATTGTCAAAGCATCCGGCAAAGCGCGCCAACAGGAGTTTGATGTTATGAAAAAACTCAACTCAGCTCTAAGGTTTGCGGCTGACAGGCTTGTATTTTCATTCGCGGCAGTAATTCTGCTTGCCGGATGCGGCGGTAGCATATCCATTCAACAGGGATCATCTACGTCCACTTCTGGCGCGCTGAAGGGCATTCTGCGGGGCGGCCAATTTCCTGTGACGAGTGCTCAAGTTCAGCTCTATGCGGTGGGTTCTTCGATATACGGCTCAGGGGCCCAGGGCCTGCTCTCCCCGGCGGTAACTACCGATCAAGACGGTGAATTTGAATTTACTTCCTCGCAGTACACGTGTCCATCTGACAGTACACTGACCTATCTGGTGGCGACGGGCGGTGATCCTGGGATTGGATCGAATAATCCGGCCATCGCATTGATGGCTCCACTTGGTCCCTGCGGAAGCATCAGCTCTATTTCCTTTGTCAATATGAACGAGGTTACGACCGTCGCTTCAGTCTGGGCATTGGCTCCATTCCTCGGCCCCGGAGCGCAAGTGGGAAGCCCTTCAAGCAACGCGCAGGGGCTGGCTAATGCATTCGCAAATGTGAACAATATCGTAGATATCACAACGGGTGCCTCGCCCGGACCCACTGCACCCGCAACGGCGACAATTCCGTTCGCAAAAATCTACACCTTGGCAAATATCCTGGCAACCTGTATTAACTCGGACGGCACCACCGACTGTAAACCGCTTCTTACTTCCGCCACGCCCTCAGGTGGTTCTGCTCCCACCAATACTATCGATGCGGCGCTGAATATTGCGCACAATCCGGGTGCGAATGTGGCAGCTCTCTTCGCAAGTTCCTCGCCGACCGCGCCGTTTTCGCCGGCCTTGGTCTCCGCGCCGCCCGACTGGACTCTCGCCGTAACGTATGCTGGAGGTGGCATGGACTATCCCACTTCGATCGCCGTAGACGCGGTTGGCAATGTGTGGGTGGCCAACGACGGATGGTCCAATAGCCCCAGCGGTTCGGTCTCTGAGTTTTCCAGTACTGGCCAACCGCTCTCTCCTGATAATTTTGCAACGGTCTCTGGAAGATCGGTTCCGATCGGCTTTACCGATGGCACGCTTTGGGAGAATTTTGGACTGGCAATCGATTTGAGTGGAAATGTCTGGGTCACAAACCAGCAGAGTCCAAGCGTTAATGGAAACCATGGCAGCGTTTCGGAGTTGAATTCTTCTGGTGAGATTGTTTCCACGGCAGGTGGGTACTACGGAGGCGGCGTCTTTTTTCCGATGTCCGTGGCGGCGGATACCGACGGCAGCGTATGGGTAGCGAATGAGGGTGACAGCACGGTCTCCAAGCTCTCCAGCAGCGGGACGGCTATCTCTGCCAGCGGCGGTTGGGGATCTGGTGAAGGGCTTGCAGGTCCTATCTCAGTGGCGATCGATGCAAGCCACAATGCATGGTTTGCCAACGCGGAAGCCGATTCTGGCTCTGTGACCGGAGTTGCACAGGATGGAAGCCAGTTCACGACGATCGCCTGCGGCGGATCAGATACCATGAGCCTTGCCACCGACGCCATCGGTATCTCGACAGGCACATCCAAAGGACATCTCTGGACTTCCAATTACAGCACCAGCAGCGTGAGCGAATTGAAGCTGAACAGCAACGGCACGGCGACGGTAATCTCTACCGGCTATACAGGCGGTGGAGTGAGCTATCCGGAAGGCATCGCCGTGGATGGAGCAGGAAACGTCTGGGTGGCAAATCATGGTGGTAATTCCGTCTCCGAATTGCAGGGCGCTGACGGCAGCAATCCAGGTCAAGCAATTTCATCTGCCAGAGGGTACGGCACGGATGCGAGTCTTCGCGAACCTTACGGCATCGCTTTGGACGCCAGCGGAGATGTTTGGGTGGCCAACTTTGGACTAAGTACACTTACACAGTTTTTGGGAGCAGGCACCCCGGTAAAAACTCCGCTGGTTGGCCCTGCTCAATTGCCCTGAGCGCGAGTCACCAGCGCCAAAGAAAGTTGAATACTTTGTTCTTTCACCTCCGGATTCTTGTACCGCTTCAGTAGGCGCTCAGATATGTATATTGAGACTTGAGATGATTCTCAATCAAACTGTCACGAAAATTAAACAGTACAGTATCGTCCGTTTTTTTCAAACAGGAAGCGGGTTTTCAAATGGTGGCCCGACCAACGTGTCGCCAAACTCTTCTTCAAGGTCGCCGAACGGTAACTTGCCCACTCCACAGTAGTCGGCCATAATCTTGCATCTATTCCATTCATTCCGAATGGTTAAGGTCTGTCCCATGACGGGACAGGCCTTTTGCGTCATTCTGACCTATTTTTCCGGAATTCCAATAAATGGAAATCCTGTCGGCAACAAACCACTCGTTTGCCACAAAAAAAGTTACCTATCTTTAGATTCTAAGAAGATTCTTAAAGTGCAAATTACTTTGGATAGAACAGACTTATCAACCGTATGGCCAACCGGGCCGATAGGAGAAGTAAAGACGGGGAATGAATGAACTCTTAAAATTCACTCTGCCGTTCTATTCGAGGCGTTTCACAATGACCAGACTGACCATAATTCGCTCTCCAGTTGACCCTATTGCTGCTAATGACAAAAAGTGGCTGCTCTTAAACTTTACGCTGCAGAATAGGCTTCTTTTCAAGGTTATCGGAGCTCCACTCATATTTATTTTCGCTGCATCTCCTCTGTGCACCCTGGCGCAAACTACGGGTTCAAATGATTCAACAATTGCCAACTCGGCTTCCGCAGCCAGCCTTGTCCGCTGGACGGGAAGCCTCCCGGAGGCGGCTGGACGAACGACGGAGATAAACTTTGAACTCTATGAGGAACCGACCGGAGGTTCTGCGGTTTGGAGCGAGACGCAGACGGTCAAGGTTGGAGCCGATGGCCGGTATACTGTGCTGCTAGGAGCAAATAGTTCGGAGGGCCTTCCACAAGCGATTTTTCAAGCAGGCGAGGCGCGATGGGTCGAAGCGCGTCCGCTCGATGCTCAGCAAATCGCAGTTACCGTAGATAATTCAATTGCCGGGTCAGGCAATGCACTCCCCCTCACGCGAAGCCTCCTCGCGGCCGTTCCCTATTCGTTCGAGTCGCAGAATGCAGAGAGATTAGCCGGCCGAGCTGCGGATGAGTACGTAACTCGAGATAACCTGACTTCGAGCATCAACGGCCAACTTAAAGCAATGACTAACTCAACTGCCTCCATAATTTTACCCAGCACGCCAACCGGAACAGGAACCTCGGGATATCTCCCGATATGGACAACTCCCGCCGCGCTTGGTAACTCGATCATTGCTGAGTCTGGAAACAACGTTGGCATTGGAACGAACTCGCCTGCTACAATATTAGATGTGAATGGTGTCAGCACCTTGCGTGGAATGGTCAGTCTGCTGGCCTCTGCCGCTACGCTGGCAGGTGGTAGTAATTCGCCTGCCTTGCAACTGGGCGCCAGCACATATTCTAGCTTTAGCAATGCGCCTATTACTCAGAATTTTGCATGGCAAGCCATCAGTTCCGGCAATAATACGGCCAAGCCTGGGGCCAGCTTGAAGTTGCTCTTTGGCTCGGGAACATCCACGCCCACGGCCACGGGACTTTCAATTGATTCCACCGGCGTGATCACTTTTGCGCCAGAGCAAACCTTTCCAAAAACCGTCGGTGCCTCCAGTACCTTGACGGGCGTAACCGCGGGTGCCGGACTATCCGGAGGCGGCTCAAGTGGCAACGTAACGCTTGCTCTTGCCGGACCTATCTCGATGGCTAATGGCGGCACGGGAGCTGCCACGTCGGCCTCTGCGCTGGCCAATCTGGGGGGCATATCATCGACGTTATCTGCGCCGCAGACACTCGCCGGTCCATTGACCGGAACAGCCCTCAATGCAAAGTTCTTCAACGGAATCCCTCAGGCCGATCAATTCGAAGGCGCAGACTTCTGTGTGAAACTTCGTGCGGCTAATTTGTGGGCGCTGGCAAATGGATATACTTTAGTGGATGCCACGCACTTTCCTTCTACAGTAACATGCTCCGTCGATCCGATTGGATCGTTAAAATCAGCTGGCGCCACAACGTCGCTGACAGTTGAATTGCCAGCGGCGTGGATCTCATCGTCTGTGCCATGGATAATTAACAATAGCAGCTTGAAGCTTGAAGGAAAGGGGCCGGGGCAGTCCGTTTTAGCGTATACCGGATCAAAAACTGTTTCTGGCGTCCTGACACTAGGCGGATCGGCCACAAACGCCTACTATTCCAACACAAATGTTGTCTCTGGAATATCAGTTATCGGGGAAGGGGGCAACGCGATTGATGGAGTTCTGGCCATCGCGGCAGGCGGATGGAAGCTGGAAGATGTAAGCACATGGGGAGTTACAGGATGCGGAATTCATACCAAGAATGCTGTAACTGTAACGCTGATTCGACCGCATACATGGAGCGACGAAGCATCCAGGATTGGATACCTTGGGTCAAAGTACTCTCAGCCAACGTCTGGCTTATGTTTCGACCAGTCCACCGCCGGGGCAACTACGACGGACGGAACTGTAGTGGATCCTATTGCGACAGGCGTCAGCGGCGCAGGCTTCAACTACATTGCGGTACAAGGCATGACGATGACTTCTGGAACATCAGAGGGAAATGGTTCGGGCATTCTTCTTCAAACCAATGCTGTTCTCAACACCTTTATCAATACGGATTTGGAGGCGAATACCTCAGGCGTGGCAGGCGTTGATATCAAGGATTCCGGATGGGAAAATCGATATATAAATGTGCTTGCGCTTTCATCGTGCTCATCTTGCAACTCCGTGGTTCTCAATAATGGAAGTTATTTTGACGGTGGCAGGTCAGCAACCGGTGTAGGAGGGAATAATCCATTTTCTTCGCAGGGAAGTAACTTTTATAACCAGTTGTTTGCCGAGAACGACTCAACCACTTCTTCTGATCCTCTTGTGATTTTCACGCCCAATTTGACATCTGGCTTCGCTGGTATATGCATCGGTCCCAATAGATACTGCGGTGGCAAGGATGGCTCGATTAACCTCTATCCAGGATCGAGAATTACTCTTGGTATGTCAACAGGGCCGCAAATGAGTATTGACTCATCTGGCAATGTGATAGCTCCGGCATCGATAACATCACCAACCCTGGCATCCAGTGCTCTGACGGGCACACCGCCATTAGTAGTCACTTCCAAGACTCCGGTTGCAAACTTGACATTAGCATCGGCAGTTCAGGTGCCAGCTCTGCCGGAGTCGCAAATTGTCAATCTTGTCGCGGACCTGGCGACAAGAGCTTCGACGGTATCGCCAGTATTTACAGGGACAATCACGCATACTTTTAATGATGTTTCGTCAGGATCAAATAAAATTCTGGAGACTATTAGGAAGTTTGGCGGTTCCACGGGAAGCGCGTCTAACGGATCAGCTATTTGGATTCTGAGTGACCCGGCAGGACCATCCAACGAGAATGGCACGGAAATTGAGAGTAACTCTTCAAGTAGCGGTCCATACCGGTTTGGCAGTAATGGCGACTCAAATATAATAAACAAATCTAACGCTTCGTTAAATCTTGTGGTCGGCGCAACTCCAGTTGTGGCGGTCAAGGTGGCTTCTTCCGGCGTGGCAACCTTTAACAATGGTATTGTATCAACTTCTTACAGCACAGGCTCTTACTGCTCCAGCAAGACTTCCCCGGCAGCATGCGGCTCAGCTTCGGCAGGGAAAGTACTAATATTGGCATCTACTAAAAATTTGGAAATCGACAGCACGAATTTCACGGCAAATACCGGATGCTGGTTTACCTATGACACGTCCGGAATGGCTCTGCCTACAAATATATCGAGCCTTCTTACACCGTATATCAGCGCTAGAATAGCAGGGAAAGGAATTACCATTTCTATACCCGTGCCGCCGCTGGTTAATCCGATCAATCTGCTATTTGGATGCGAGAACTGAAATTCATCTGCTACTGAAATCTTTTGCTAAATTCAGTTAAGTCGGTGTCTGAAAGAAACTCCTGTGATTCAGCTATCATTTCTTTGTAGACCTCAGCTTTTGTCGCAGTGCTATGAGGTATTTCGACTCGAAAGTAAATAGGAACGAATCGCTGTCCCCGCGTTGTAAAATCAATGATGGGTTTGAGGCGGAATTCTATTTCCCTCAGATTGTTGGTCGAAATACGACAGTGGGAAGGACTGCAGTAAGTGTTTCCGGCGAAACTGTCCGTAACCCCATCGCTATAGTATGCTGTGTCAAAGGTGACAGGAACATTGTTGGCCGTTGATATACTTATTGCCGCGCGCATCTCAGCCCTTTCACCGTGAAGCTTCCAGCTGTCATGAATATTATGTTCAATGGGCGATAACCAGATGCCGATGGTAATCTCGTTTAATGATGCTTTGGCATATGTTGCGTTTTCCAAGACAGTTTTGCCTCCGTATTGCTCTTGCCATGTACGAATTAGTGAATAGTTCCCCAATTTATTTGGAATGCGCTCGCTAAGCCCTTCGACCAAAGGACCGCCTGTGTCTAATGAAGCGGCCAGACTTCCAAAATAGTTTTTGATTACACGTGCTCCCAGTGTGCCGACAATGAGTGCGATAAAAGTAAACACCGTAACCTTCCACAAAATTTGTGGATTTACGATGTTTTCAGTTTTATCAGCACGCGGCAAAAAGGTACTGTCTAACGTCTGGTGAGGCGTATCTTTCCTAAATACAGACCAGATAAACAGCATTGCTGCAACTATAAACAGGCAACCTCCAATTACGTAATCTGCTTGCTTTGCTATATGTTCAAGAAAAATAGTTCCGGATGCTATGCGGTAATATAAAACAAGAGAGCAAAGTCTAATGAGATTGAAAATGTGGCCAAGAAACACGGCGCCGGAAACATAGAGAATCCACCGAAGAACTGATACGCGCTTCAAATAGCCAACAACCAGAGCTATATACCCAAGTGTCACGGCTCCACGCATTCCATCGCATCCGGGGGCGATGAACATTCCAAAATCGGGCGTAAACATGAGTCTCAACATTTCTGAATTTGTTGGCGGAAAACCAACAAAAACGGCAAATGCTCGGGCGATATATGCAGCAAGATTCTGAAGCGGAAAATCGAAATACTGCACTAATACTGTAGGGACTGGTTGCGCGCACATCATTAGTCCAAGTGGAAACCATGCTTCGCGCCATACGCGTGCTCCAGCGAATAAGAGAATGACGCCGCTGGCATAAAGATAGAGTTGAAGAGCAACGGGCAGAAAATCGATTGTTATGTCTCCATTATTCCAAATAAATACTAAATTTCTTGAAATTAATATTGAGTACAATGACAGTACAATTGGTAATAGCCCCCACCATGAACCCCGCAATTCCCATGCTCTCTGACGCCAAGCGCGCAAAACCAAAATAATACTGGTAAGCATAATCAGCATACCAATCGACCGCAATGGGTCAAGCGTCCAGATATGCCACAAAACGATAAACTGCGGAAAAAGTCCGAATGCTCCAAATAGAACCAGCAAAGCCAGAAAAATGCCCGAAGTTTTTCTAAGCCTGGCAAGCAGTTTGGAGCTATTTCTGACAAGCAAATTTATTGTGGAAAAAATGAACGCGGGAGATGAAAATGTGCTGGCTAGAGCAGGCTGCGAAAATCTACTTGTATTCATGTAAAAACTCCAGAAAATGTTGCAAGATGCTGTCTGTGATTCCAAACCAACAAGATTTTCAATAGCGATAACTACTTTCATATTAAATTGCACAGTCAATGCTTGACTCCCTCACTGCGGAAGACTTTGAATAGAGTCATAGCTATAATCTGAATATCCAAGATCAAAGATCGGCGCTGCAGATATTCATAGTCTAGCTGAACCTTGAGAGGAATCGGCACCTCATCTCGGCCGTTCACTTGGGCCCACCCGGTCAACCCCGGAATTATTTGGTGTATGTTAAGCTTTGTGCGAAAAGCCACTAGATCATTCTGATTAAACAGTGCTGGACGAGGTCCGACGAAGCTCAGATCACCCCAAATAATGCTCCACAATTGAGGTAACTCGTCAAGACTAAAGCGGCGCATAAACCCGCCAATCGGTGTCAGATACGTCTGAGGGGACGGCAAGAGATGAGTTGCAACCTGGGGAGTATTAGTCTTCATGCTGCGAAACTTTGGCATCCGAAACAACTTGTTGTTTTTACCCACACGATAAGACCAGTAAAGAATTGAACCTTTTGACGTAACCTTTATTGCCAACATGATAAAAATAAAAAGCGGAAAAAGTACAATCAGTAATGTTGCGGCAGCTGTGATATCAAAGATTCTTTTTGTCCAGATCATAGAGTTTCTCAAACGAAGCGATTACGAACGCAGGAAGTTCACCTCGCGCCGTATTCCTTCGTCAAGTGATACGGCGGGATGAAAATTGTAGGTGGACTCAAATTTGTATCCACTGTAAACATCGTCACGAATGAACTTCTGAAACTGCTGGTACAGTTGCCCATTATTTCCCATTTTGTGGGCGAAGGCTGAGGCCGCTTGTATTAAGGACTGTGGAATCCTCAGCCGAGGAGCAGGACGGCCAAGTTCTTCACAAATAGCAGTGACAATCTTTCGCATAGTCACTGCCGGCGATGAGACATTAAAAGTTCTAACCCCGCTGACAGGCGCTTCCAGCGAGCGAAGACAAGCATTTGCAGCGTCATCTTTGTAGATCAAACTTTTGCGGTTCAGACCCAATCCCGGCCAGATAAAGTGTCCGCGATCCAATGCAGCGATCAGTCTAGCAACGTTGCCCTGGTCGCCCTCGCCATATATTGTTGCCATACGGAGGATTGTGAGAGCCCCGCCATTCTTGGCGATGCACTCTATGGCTCTTAGTTCGCCTTTCCACTTACTGATAGCATAGGGGTTCAAGGGGCGGCAAGGAGAGGTTTCGTCAGAAACGGCGTTGTTATGAGGGCCATAAACCGAGACCGAGCTCACTAAGGCGATGTGAGAAACGCCGGACTTCAGCGCGGCATAAACTACATTTCCAGTGCCAACTTCATTTACAGCGTTAAAGATTTTGGGGTCTTTGGCACTGCGACCAAAAACATGTGCAAGTCCTGCTGCATGTACGACAGCCGTCACTCCTTCGCAAGCTTTGCGCATCAGCGTAGTATCGGCAATATCACCAACGAAGGTTTCTACTCTCTCATTGTGTGTTAGCAAACTTCTGTCGAAGACGCGAACATGCCATCCAGCATGGAGTGCGAGATCGACAATCCTCGATCCGAGAAAACCGGAGGCGCCTGTAACAAGCAGTTGTCGGGAGCTTGAAGTCATTCTGTTACCAAACCTTCAAGGAGCTTTCGGTAGGCATGAATCACGGTGCCGAACTTGTATTTTATTTCAGCTGCCTTTCGCGCGCGCTCACCCATGGCTCGAAGGATTGCCGGATTGGCCTTGGCTTCGCGCAAAGCTGAGACAATGAGATTGGGGCAGCCGGGAGGAATTACCCAGCCGATGTTTTCTTCCCTTACAACCGCCGCTAACTCAGAATCATCGTCGCATACTGCCAACAGAGGCTTACCTGCGGCCATCACATTGTACATACGACTCGGCACGGATATCCCGGCCATGTTACTCGAAAAGGAAATGATCGCTACGCAACAGGCATTCAGCCCATCGCAGAACTGATCGAGTGGGAGAGGGTCGAGAATAGTTAGATGCTCCAGGTGTCTTTCTTTTTTTTGCTGAACGGCCCATTGCTTTTTCGCACCCCAACCTATCAGCAGAAAATGAAACTCGGATTCAGAGGAAAGCAACTCCACAGCATCCGTAATATCTTTGATGCCGTGCGTGCGACCAATATTACCGCAGTACTGGACGATAAAGCGATTTCTTAAATTCAGCTTATCAAGCAGCAGATTTCCGACAAGTGGCTTGGGGTAAATCGCGTCTAAGTCCCCCCAGTTTGAAATAAGTGACACAAGATTTTTGTGAAGAGGTATTTTCTTAGTTACAAGCCTCTGCATATCCCGACCCAAAACTATAATACGGTCGGCCTTGCTATAAAGCCAGAGGCTTGCGCGATCAAGCGAGCGGGCAAAAAGCGAATCCGGATTCAACATTCCAATGCGGGTCATCACTTCTGGATACACATCTTCAATCCGCAGTACGTAGCGTGCTCCCTTTAACTCGCAGGCAAGTGCCACCAAGTATGGAAGCATCGGTGGATTCGTCACCGCGATCACAATGTCACCGCGCTGGAAGTAAAGAAGTGAGGCCCTGAAAATCGCCGCGCTAATGGTTATCAGGTTGAAAAACTTGCCCGCAATCTTGTTCTTGTCAAGTGTAGTTGCTCGGCAGCGTCGCACATCCACTCGGTTGAGCATTTCGCGAAAGGGGGCGCGAACGCCTCTTGCCCAGTAACTTGGTTGGCCACAGAGCACGGATACCTCGTAGTCGTCGGCAAGCCCTTCAGCAATGCCTGTCAGAAAATATCCAGTTGAGGTTAGCTCCGGATAGTACAATTCCGAAACAACCCAAACCCGCTGTTTCTTCGACATTGAGTTATCCTGCGATTTCAGCGCCAACCGACTGTTGTTGAATTAGTGCCTTGCTATCATGACTACCCTGAAGAAGGGATGAGTACAGCAAACTCACTTGATTGGCGACGCCATCCCATCCGAAGTGCTTTCGTACGACGGATTTTGCGCAACATCCCATCTCGATTAAGCGATCTTCAGGAGTACACATTGCTTCCAGCAACGCCCTCTCAAATGCACCTTCCGAGACCGGGACTCTCCAGTAAAAACGAGCGGAAGTTGTCACAGGCAATGTCCAACCATCGGTGAGAAGAAGCGGCTTGCCATATTCCATAGCCTCCAACACCGCTATCGGCAGACCTTCACTGTGCGATGGCAGTACAAACAATGACGCTGATGTGAATGCGCAAGCCTTTTCCTTACCCGACACTTGTCCTATCATTCGAACAGACTTTTCGATTCCCAACTCGCGAATAAGATTCAGGACCTCTTGAATATGGCCACGCTCATCACTGCCTGCAATCAGCAAAACCCACTCAGGTTGCAATTTTACGTTCTTGGCAAATGTCTTTAGCAGCAACGGGAGATTCTTTTTTCGCGCAATACGCGATAAAAACAGCAACACGCGAGACCACGAAGCCAATTTATGCCGGTTTCGAAATTCAGCGACATCTTCTGCGCTGCAGGGAATAGCGCGATTTACACCATTCGGAATGACAGCCACTCGCCCCTGATAACCGTAAGCTTGGATAGAAGCTTTTTCCTGTTCGCTAAGGGCCAAAAAGCAGGACGCCGTTTTTATGTTTTGTCGTGAATAGAATAGGGAGGCGAGTGCTTTCTTTTTAGGGGAGATCGCCAATGCGTATGGTTCAAGCTCACCATGAGCGTTCAATACCAGCGGACAGTTCCATTGCTTGCGAAGCTTTCCTGCCACATAAGACATGTAAGTCCACATTTCGTGCAAATGCACAATTACTTTGCCATTGTTTGGAATGCTCAGCAATCTTCCAAGCAGGTTGGGCGCTAAACGCAAGCGCGAGGGACCAATCACAGAGCCGCGAATGTATTTATCTTGAGAAAAGCCGACCTCCTCACAGGCTTGGCCGGCAATTTTTGCTTCGTCGACGCTGGATAAATATACATCTGCTCCGGCGCGCTCCAGAGCAGCAGCCAAATTCAATACCGCATAACCCAGCCCAAACATTTCTGGCGCTATGGAAGGAACCAGCTCGATTACGGTTACACCAGCCAACGACTCTATATTATTCACGAAACCCTCCGATTCGGCTTCCCAATTGACAGATTTTCTGATTTGTTTTATCGAATCAGAGTTTCTAGATTCGCCAAGATACGTTGAGCGCACGCCTCTGGAGTGTATTCAGCCGCGAGTTTCACCGCTGCGTCGCCCATTTTCTGCAGACGATCAAGTGGCAGACCGCAGACTTCAAGCATCGCTGCAGTCAGTTCCTCCTTGGATTCCGAGCAAAACACCCAGCCAGTCTCCGGTTTCGCAAGATCGCGCGCACATCCACAGCGATCCGACACAATGACCGGGAGGCCCGTGCACAGTGCCTCATTCACAACTAGGCCCCATGTCTCGGACAAACTCGGCAGTACGAGGCAATCTGATTTAGCCATTTCCTTGCTGACTTCATCTTGCGTTTTTTGCCCAGCGAATTTGACAAATTCACCGAGCCCCGCTGTCTGCACATACTCTCTCAATAACGGCTCTTCCGGCCCATATCCTGCCATAACCAACTCAGCTGGGCATTTGTCGCGCGCAATGCCAAATGCTTCTAATAGAAAAAGTAGGTTTTTTTCCGGGGAGAATCGGCCGACATAAACAAAACGGCGAAAACCAGCATTAAAATTGGCTCTTCTCCTCATAAAAAGGCCGCTGTCCACTGTTGCTCTCTTTTCAAGAATCTTCGATGGAGACATTCCGAGATGCTCCAAATAATCGCGATTAGACTTTCCATAAACATGAGCTGCGGCGAAAGCGCTAACGAAGATTTGTTTAACTAACTCCTTTGTTTTGCTTCGCGGATGGTCGAAAAAGTTAGACTCAAACCATAGCACGATCGGCGTTTTACTAAGTTTTGCCCACGCCAGCACAGACCATGTAGGAAGATACGAATATCCGCAAATAATAACGACATCCGGTTTAAGTCGCGCGAATACACGGACTGCTTGAAATGCGCTGCGCGCTTGCGGCAAAGACTCAAAGCTGCCATCAAAAAGAAAATGAGAACGATAATATAAGCCCTTGGGACAAAGGCTGGCTGTTCGCAAAATGCTGGTACGCGCGGCAAAAACAACATCAACTTTCACACCGAGGGAAGCAATAGCGGAAAATAGCAAATGCATATAGTGAATTGGGTGATTATGAAGTACTGCAACACGCAATGGTTTTCCTCCTTTGATATTTTTACGCTTGGCTTCTCTCAAGCCTAAAATGATATAAATCATTTACTAAATGAGTTCAAGGGATAATTCAATATACGTACTTTTCTGGAGAAAATACGAGCTTGGTTGCATCCTAAGGCGCTTGCCGCCAGCAATGCCCACACGTTAGATACCAAGGAGCCAATCTGAAAGCCATGCGTTCTTTCACCAAAGCCATGAACAAGTACAAATACTGTGGTGCATAAAAGATATCCGCCTAGTTTGTAGGTGTCGGATTCTGTCGTCGATTGAAACATTTGTTGCAGATGTATGCATAGAAGAAATATTATAAATAGATAAACTAAAAGACCGAACACTCCTGTTTCACAGGCAAGACTTATATAACCATTTTCAAACCTGGAATCCGGTGCCTCATATCCAATTCCAACGAGTGGTGAGCGGGCCCAGGTTTCTAATCCACTTTTGAGTACATCGAGTCTTTGGTTATCGCCATTTTTACCAGGCTGCTGCATAAACCTTTGCATAATTGGAGCGAGAGCCGGATTTGACTGGATGAAGTCAAAGGATTCATTAAGATCGACGAGCGATGTGGCAAGCAGCAGTCCGGAAATCGTGAGCAAGGTAAGCTTCCAATTCCACTTGTGCGTAACAATTAGTGCGCAAGCTCCGCTTACGATCAGGGTAATGATTGCAGTTCTGGACTGGCTCAGAAGAAGGCTGTAGAAACATATTCCGCTAACAAGGAGACGAATCCAGAGAGGAATAAAGCGAGCCATGATGCAAATAAGAATGCCAAAGGCGCAGTAGAGGCCTGTTGTGTTTGCATTTGTCCATTGTCCGACAAATTGACGTGACAGCCTTGAAGAGGAACCCAACGAGATCCCAGCTGCTTTGGCGACCATTATTGAGCCAAGGGCGAATAGAGTCGTTGCGGCCAGCGCCCATGACAACACGATTCGCTCAAAAGAGCCGTAAAAAATGTAACGCAATAAGGGAAGGCTCCAGAAAACAATATATGACCTAATCGCCAGTAGAAAGGCGAATGAAAGCCCCATCAACAGGTCTTTGCCGGACTGCCAGTAAATGAGACCGGGAAGCCCAGCAAAAATCTCAGAAAGGATCAGCAGAGTAAAAATACCAGGCAATCCGCGGCTTGCTGGATTCAACGAATGGCTTCCAAGCGACAAAGCCATTACAAGGCCGAGCACCACCGGCATAAACTTGATTGCTCCGCTATCATTGTTAGAACCTAGGGTAAGCGCTACTAACATGCCAAAAAGCAAAACACAGAGAGAGGAATGGAGCAGAAACATCCTCAGATGCGGATGTGCTGCTTCCGCTTTGAGGAAATGACGTGGGGCGAATGCAAGTTCGCTAGACGGCAACACTATTCAACACCTAAAGAAAATGAAGTTTTTGCATCATTTTTTATCAGTTCATTGGTCAGTGACTTTAGCGCATCGAATGCGATTCGATCCCAGTTATACGCCTCAACCGCTTTCTTAGCATTGACGTGGCGACCCGCAGCGAGCAGTTGATGCTTCGCTTCTACAGCACTTTGAAAAGCACTTGCAAGAGCCTCAACACCGGATGGCTCATAAAATCTAGAAAAGTCGCAGTTATCCAGATAGAATCGATTTCCCGGCACGTCGGAGGCGAGCACTGTCGTGCCAGCGGCGAGGTACTCAAGCACCTTGATAGGCGGCTGCAAATAGAACCGGGATGTGTTCTCAATGTGCGAGATGGACACATCTGCAGCAGAAAGA
Source organism: uncultured Occallatibacter sp. (assembly GCA_964645305.1). Taxonomy (GTDB): domain Bacteria; phylum Acidobacteriota; class Terriglobia; order Terriglobales; family Acidobacteriaceae; genus Telmatobacter. The sequence goes on from CAZYCV010000001.1 coordinate 43,592, forward strand.
ATTTCGGGAATGACGTTATAATCGCGTTTGCCTAAAAGATAAATGTTGCTCAAGAAACGTGATTCAATCAGGGTTTCTAGTGCCTCCATCATCGGACCATCCCCGACCATCCAAAGCCTAGCTGCGCTCCCTAAATTTGCCTTGGCGAAGGCTTCAACGATGTGATCGACATTTTTCTGCATGCACAATGTTCCAACATAGACAAACAATACTTCATTGTCGTCGATTCCGTTTCTCCAGCGGGTTCTTGCTTCAGCTTGAAAAAAAAACCTTGCAGAATTGATCCCGATTGGAATGATATAAATTGGCCGGGAAAATCCGAATCGATAAATTTCTTTAGAAATTGCAGTAGATAAAACGCTAACTGCATCGAAAATATAGGACTCAAACTTAGTAAGCAAGTTTCCAATCCAATAACGCAAAGAGTTAGTTGCAAAACTAACAGAGCAGACATGGTGTACAAATATAGGAGCGTCTTTTCCAAGTTTTCGCCGCACTGCCAAGGGGATTAGCGCCGCGCCGCGATCAAAGGTCACAATGACTATATCTGCCTCAATAGAACAAAGAAGACTGGCGGCCTTACTATAAAAATCAATACTGGCGCGATTCCATACTCCCAGCTTAGAAATAGGGATTTCATGTAATATAACGCTTCCTGCAAGACCTGCCTGACTCTCACCGTTGCTTCCGACGATAACATACACAGTACCAGGAAGCAGCCGGCCGAAAGCCTGTGACAGTTCAAAAAAATCTGTCGAGCCAAGATCCCTATAGCGGTTCAGGTGAACAAAGGCTATTTTCATCATTTCACATCCAATTCTTGTTCTAATTGGGAATGCTTTGAATGTCCCTGGCGCGCCTTGAAATTAATAAAATCATGAATTGCACAACTTGCTAGATTTGAAATATTTGTTTAATCCTGGAAATTTTAGTTTCAACCGATTTGCAAGGTAGGCTCGGTCCGGAGCGATAACTTTCGATTGCGAAGCAGCTAGGCCTGCGGCAACCGCACTAAAAAATCCAACCTGTAACCAGCGGAATAGAGTTGGGCCAACTGCAAAAGTGTGACCCATCCATCCAGCTGCGAGGGATACGGCAAAAACAAGCAAAAGTGACGGCCAAAGCCAAAGTGCAAGCTGCCGATAGTTTTCGCCGATAGTTTTGCAGGTATCCTGAATTACAAAGTGATAGCACGCAATTGCTTCTCCAACAATGGCGCTTATTGGTACGGCCAAAATGCCGATTCTTTTTATTAGAAGCATGCATCCTAACAATCCGATAACGGCGGAAGCAAACCAGAAATAGGACAGTTTATTATGGCGATTTGTAGCCGTGGTAATGGTCGCACTAGCTAACCAGGGGCCTTGCAATACTAGAGATAAAAGAAATATGCGCAGTAGAACTACATCCAGAGCTATTTTCCCTCGCGTCCATACTTGCAGTATCTCTGGGCCTTCCCACCAAAGCGCTCCTGCAAATGCACATGAAATGAAAATAGAGATGATGATAAGAAGGCGGTGAGCTAGTTTTACAACAACATCTTCACCTGCTGCGTCAAGGCGCGTGAGCTCAGGCCACAAAACGGCCGTAATCATTCCGAAAAATTGTCGCACGATAAATGCTATAGTTCTCGTTGTCACCAGTAGCGCAACGGCCGCCCCGCCAAGCAGTGCGGAAACCAGAACCACCGGGCCTTGAATTGATAGCGCACCGGCGAGAATCATCACTCCAAATAACAGACTCGGTTTAACCAACGATTGTAACTCGCGAATCCGAATATTACTGATTTTCGGCATTAGGTTTCGGCGCCAAACAAAAATCGACCAACAGGCAAAAATCCCGCCCAGGATTGTAGTAGCGAGGCTGGAAACCGCAACGCTGAGTACACCTCCCCCAAACTCTACGCAAATGGCAGTGAGCAATATAAGCGCGAAGGTTTGACCATTGGTAATCCATTGCGTAACAGAAAGATTTCCCGTGGTCCGGTACGTATTTGCAACTTGAGCGACGGGCATCTGCCACATCGCGCGTGATGCTAGGATCCATGCCACAAGAGCGGCAGTCGTGGTTGGAATCGATCGGATACCAAGCCAGAACGCAACCGGGAAAAAACTACAAATGAGACCGACAAAAAATGTAATTGTTAATGCAAGAGTTAGGTAAAAGGCGACTGCAGAACTTTGTATTATGCGATAGGCGCCCCAGTCTTTGCACGTGTATGCAGCAAGCATCTTATTGCCGGCAGCGGCGTTCATACCCAGATCAGCCGCATTTAAGTAGGTAATCAATGCCGACAACGCCATCCATTCTCCATAAACCGTTGTTGACCAATGTGACAAAAACAAAGGCACTAAAAAGAGGTTACTCAAAATGCCCATTGCTTGCCCTGATACAACAGCTCCAAAGCCCCTGGCAACTCGTTTTAACAAAATATTTCTCCAAAGGCACAAGTCTTTTACATCGAAAATGCCGCGGTTGCTTGCCTAAGTCTACTCAGTTGGCGATTGAGAAAACAAAAGCGGTCAGCACATTTTCACATTTATTGCTTAGTAAGCCACAGCATAGACTGTGGCCGCTGCAGCAGCCGTAAAAATGCCCTCACCATAAATAAATGTGGATTTGACCTTGCTTGTGGGTACAAAAATTACATCAGATGGGCGCAATTGCACCTCATTAGATTTTCCGTACTGCATTTTCTTAAATTTGACCGGAATGTCAACCTCGGTTCCATCAGCATTTCGGCGAAGAAGGTGAATCGTGTCGATTGATGCGGCGATTGTAGTTCCATTAGCCAGTGAGATTGCTTGAAGAATATTAAGTGACCCGTCTTCCTGCATGACATATCCTCCAGGCCGGGTTACCGCGCCCAGCACGTAGACAATACCGGCGCGCTTGACCTGTACTGTGTCGCCGGGATGCACGATTACATTTTCGATGGCATTGGGACTTGCAGCTCTTGAATAGTTAACGAGGAGTGACTCGGTGTCGGTGCCGGCTCGCGTTAGCAGAACCTCATTGCCAGCTGCTGAGGTTGTTCCACCAGCAAGCGCAAGAACCTCAGCAAGTTTGCGTGAAGCGAGTAAGGGATACTTGCCCGGGCTTGTCACTTCTCCAATGATTGTAACCTCAGGTGCCGAATATTCTAGTACCAAAAGTTCAACCTGGGGATTCTGAAGGATTCTGCTTTCCAGTAGCCTTTCCCGAATTTGAACTCTAACCTCGGAAATAGTTTTTCCTGTTACGTGTAGGGTACCCAGAACTGGGAATTCAATATCGCCTTGTTCATCCACGCGAAAATTTCCAGAAAAGTCGGAATCGTCGAGAACATTTAAGTTCAGCAAAAAACCAGGAGCTAACCTCAGCTTGGCGAAATCTGTCGGCACCTGCGCCAGGCCCGATGCGCGCGTATTGGCAGCTGCATCTAGACGAGCTCGGCTCGCTATGGCACCGCTTAGCGAGCTAGAGCTCTGCTGCATATAGGTCTGAGACATGCAGGTCGCCTCGATGTAAGTCAGCAGTGCGAAAGCTACAAGTAATGCATAAAGAGTCTTATAATTCATGCTGCTTGGTCTCCTTATAAATGGGGCGATAAACTGATGACTCATAACCAGATCCGTAACCAGCCAGTTTTTTGGTCATTCGGTTCACAACGAATCCGATTACAGGCATTCCATGATGGCGTATTAGAGTAAGAGCTCGAATAAGCTGCTGGCGGGTAACCATGCCAGCCTGAGCTACCCATATGGTTGCGTCAGACTTAATCGAAATCGAGACGGCGTCAGTAACTAGCAAGGCGGGAGGACTGTCGATGATAATAATGTCATATCGCAGACGAAGCTGTTGAAGCAATTCGTCAAATGCAGCCGATCCCAGAATTTCCGATGGTAGCGGCGGATGCTGACCTGCAAAAAGAACGTCAAGATCAGGCACCAGCACTCCGTGTAATATTGCCTCTTCGTTAGTATGAGATCCAGTCAGTACATTGCTAAGCCCGATTTTGTTGACGACTTCAAAGGCATGCTTCATGCCGGGGCGGCGCATATCAGCTTCAACCAGAATTACTTTCTTGGCGTGCAAAGCGAAGGCGACGGCCAGGTTCTTAGCTACAGTCGTCTTGCCTTCTCCGGCTATGCAACTGGTAACCAGAATAACTTTTGGTCCCTTACCCGCACGGGAAAGCATAATGGAAGTGCGTAGCGCGCGAAAAGCCTCAGCGATGGCAGATTCAGGGTGAGTTAATATCCAGACGCTATTTTGATCAGATTCATCATTAGTGACTTCCTTCGCTTTATCAGTTTTAGATCGCATTGCAGGATAGTACTTAATAGACGGGTTTGAGCCGGGAATGATGCCGATTACCGGAATACCTGTAATCTCTTCTATTTCCGAAGGATCTCTTGGAGTTCGGTCAAGACTATCCGCGATAAAGGCCGCTGTGAGGCCAACAAAAATTCCAAACAGCAAACCTAGCGCTAAGTTGGAACCGTGCCTTGGACGGATTGGAATAGACTGTGTGCGGGCAGGATCGACAATGGTAATATTTGTGTCCTTTATCCCTTCGGAAACATTAGCCTCTTGCAGTCGAGTGTAAAGGTCTTCATAGAGTTTCTTGCGTGAGCTTGCTTCCTGGCTCAGTAACGCAAACTCAACTGACTTCTCATTGAGGCTGCTTGCCTCCAGTTGCTGTGCGTTGAATCGACTCCGAATTTCATTTTCTGTCAGAGTCGCCAACTGAAAATCGGCCTGCGCGCGTTTGGCGATTTCCTGCAATTCCTGGTGAATCTGCTGATCCAGGGCGCTGACCTGCGTCTGAAGCTCCTTCAAGTGTCGATTGTTTGATCCGTAGGTTGCGGAAGCATCTGCAAGGCTAATTTTCAACTGGCTTCTTTGCTGCCGCAGTTGATCCAGGTTTGCTGCATTTCCGCCATGGGTAAGCACAAGTGATTTGCTTTGCACTGACAAAGAATCATCTCCAAGCCCAGCAACCGCATCTTCATTGCCAGCCTGCGCGAGACGATAGACGGCCTCTTTTTCTATTCGATTTGCTTCAGCCGTTGTTAATTCGTTGTTCAATGTGTCGAGTTTCTCAATCACGACGCTATGAATTCCTCCGGTAGCTGCTACCGATGGCATCATGTCCAAACTGAGGATTCCAGATTTTTTTTCAAAATCTGTGAGTTTTTTTTCTGATTCCTCAACATTTGCCTTGAGCTCCGATAACTGCTTTGTCAGCCATTCCGAAGCCTCGCTTGTTGCATCGTAATGTGATTGCAGGTACTGACGTTTATAGCTATCAATCAAGGCATTGGCAATCAGCGCTGCTTGTTTCGCATCGCGGCTTTCGTAGTTAATGCGAATCAGTCGCGTTCCACGAAGTGGCGTAACTTTCAAATAAGCTTTAAATGTTTCAAGCAGGCGCGTGCGCGTTGCAGGTACATCATCCTGCGTAACTCCCACCTCCGAGTCTTTGCCCGTCTTGCTTTCATTAACTGCAAATGGCAGCTGAGAGGCCAATCCAAGGCGCTGGATAACGTCCAGTGCCAGTGTATCGCTCTTTAAAATGGTTGTCTCAGTCTGCAGATCCGTCTGCAGGCTGTCCGTGCCAAAATAGTCATCCTGCTGATCTAGCGTGTCGCTGAATCCAAGATCCAGAGAGTGACCGCTATTTTTATTCAGCTCGATAGTTGCGGTTGCGTCATAGGTAGGTTTCGTCATCAACGTGGCGGCAATAGCCAGCAACATACAGATCGCAATTGATCCGATGATCCAGCTGCCCCGCCTGGTTAGAATGCGAATCAGGTTCTGCAGCAAACTAATGCTGCTGAACTGGTAGTGGACTTGGGGTTCTGCAAACCCTGCCAAATTGTCAATTCCTGGTCGTGAGTTATCGTAATTATTCAATGGTCATCCTGGTGGATATGGTCACAAATATTTCATAGTGGCCATCGATTGTATTCACTTAAAAAGCAGCGACGGTGAAATGTCGATTTGTTTGAGCCGCCAGCGCAAACTTACCGGAGACATAATATTCAGTCGATTCATCCGGACTCCCAACCTCGACAGACCCAAAGTGGCACGGTCCGCTGGTTAAGGCTGCCTTTAAAAGTTGGGTGCCTGGATTGTATTCCGGAATTAATTCTTTTAAGAGCAAAACCAAACGCGTAACATCCCGACAGTCAATGATATTCTGAAACTGCTTCAGATAGACTTTGAGTTCTATTGAACTTAACTTCATAGGGCAGATATATTGCCTGATCTTATTGTGAGAAGTTGGCTGCAGTCGCTCATCCTGCAGATTCAATTCCTCAAAAAGCTTTTCTCCCGGACGTAATCCGCTGAATTCAATTTTGATGTCACGGTCGGGCTGGAGTCCGGATAGCAAAATGAGATCTTTGGCAAGGTCCACGATTTTCACAGGCTTTCCCATGTCAAGAACGAATAACTCGCCTCCCTTGCCGATGGAAAAGGCTTGCAATACAAGCTGCGAGGCCTCGGGAATCGTCATAAAATAACGGCTCATATCAGGATGCGTGACGGTCACCGGACCGCCTGCGGCTATCTGCGCTTTGAAGATTGGCACGACACTTCCGTTGCTTCCCAGCACATTGCCGAACCGAACAGCTACAAAATTGGTCATGTTCGATTGTTGAAGTGTGCGGATCATCATCTCCGCCACGCGTTTTGTTGCCCCCATCATGCTGGTGGGTCGGACTGCTTTGTCCGTGGAGATCATCACAAACACCTCGACACCGTGATGGATAGCCGCCTGGGCCACCTGCCATGTGCCAAGTATGTTGGTTTCTACCGCTGCAAAAATATGTTTTTCCATCATCGGCACATGTTTGTAAGCGGCTGCATGATAGAGTATGCGCGGATGATGGTTACTCATCACATGACGCAATGTGTCAGGGCGGGTAATGCTGCCAATCTCTGCATGAAAAACCAGATCTGGATAACTATGCTTCAATTCCTCTTCAATCTGGAAAAGCGGCGTTTCGGCTTCATCAAATCCAATAAGTGCACCGGGGTTGAAGCGAGCGATCTGGCGGCAGATCTCAGATCCAATCGATCCGCCAGCTCCAGTGACCATGACTACTTGTCCCTGAATGCGTTCTCGTATGCCATCCAGGTCAAGTTGGACGGGCTTTCTTCCTAGCAAATCTTCTACCGAAACGTTTCTGAGTTGCTTGCCAAGCTCCGCGCCCTGAATCAAGTCTCCCAGGCTCGGAACCATCTTGTATTCCACTCCTGCATCAAGTGCGCACCTCAAAATACGCGCCATCTGCGACCCAGTCGCAGATGGTATCGCAATCAGCACTCGTTGCACATTATACTTTTTCACCACTTTGTCCAGGACATTTCCGGCTCCAAATACGCGTTTGCCCTGCAGAATCAGATGCGCCTTCGATGGATCGTCATCGATAATACCTACCACTTCGCACATTAGGGAATCATTTTGGCGAAGTTCCCAGAGAAGCGCCAGCCCCGCTGCACCAGCACCATAAATTATCGTTCGCGTTCTTGTTCCCTTGATTAGCTTCGAACGATAACTGGCTAATATCATCCGGGCGGCTTCTCTGCTTCCGGTTGTAAACAAGCAGGAGAAAAGCCAATCGAGTATATAAACGGAACGCGGAATGCCCCATAGCCCAAGCAGGATGCATATCACGATTCCGCCAAAAAACGATCCAGCCGTATTAACTATAACGATTCGCGCTACATCATGAATCGACGTATACTGCCAGTCACCGCGGTCCAGCTTAGATGCGATGAAGGCAATCGACTTGACTACAATCCATGCGCACAGTGCGGGAGCCATTGCGTGGAGGTAATTGGCAGGAATTGTCGCATCGAACCGAATCTCGAATGCAAACAGTCCAGCTAACGCAAATGCAATCCAGTCCAAGAGGTATTTCACAATGCGATGCCGAATTAGTTTCGCGCTATAACTTTTGGAAAGCAGTGATTTTGGAAACATATGCTTCTCCTTAAAATAATTCCGACAGAAAATTCATTTTACTCGTGTCGATACAATCACTCAACAGACTCGTTTTATGTGTAGAAATAGCACCAAAAACAAACTGCTCCAGCTCACTACTGTTTACTACCACTGAAACGCTTTGCATGATGAAATACATGATAGAGACAGCGCGCTAGCTGATCTTTTTTCGCACGGTGATTTATAGATGACTGCCAAAACACCCGGTAATTCAAGAACTTTTACGCGCTTCATTTGTTCGATGCGCACAAAAATATTGCCGGGAAAGGGCGGAAGATCAAGAATGACTTTTACGCCGCTCTTACACTTTTGCGGCTCCTGTAGATCAGCAACTAAAGCTCAACGCCTCTCTGGCTCAAGTGCGGTTGAAGACGCCTCTCATAATGCGGCGATGTATAGGCTGCATAACACCGCTGTGCAAAGCCCACTTATCTGCAATACTCCCCCCCGACGTTACTTGCATGAGGGGAAACCTCGAAGAGAGCGTTTTCGGGCAAGGCTTCGCCTTTCTCACTTAGATGAGGAATTTTTCTTTTTTCCTTCCGAATGAAAATAAAAACACCTGATCCAGATGCGGAAGGAGCTGAAAATGCAACATAATTCATGCTTTCGCGCCTTTGAGGGCGTGAGCGCATAGATACTTCAACAATCTTGTTTAAACAGTAGCACTGCCTTTTGCAGGCTTTGTTAAGAATCATGTAATTTAATGTCAAAGTCTCGCCAAAATGCTGCTCATTTAACCTTCCCCCCGCTCTCCAGGCCGTCGGCCTTCTACATTCGGTAGAGGTGGAGCATATGGCGCGAAAAGAACCAGTAAGTTGTGGATTTTGCGCGCTCAATAATGGGTTACTCGTGCTTGTAAATTGCATAAAATTCTAAAGACACAGCGGATTCAACAACGAAGCGCAATAGGATTTTTTGAGTGTAACTGTGTCCAAAGGACCCGATGCGGAATTTTACAGCCCAAGCACTTGCTTTGCCCACGATTGAGGCGGTACGGGGCCAGCGCGATCTCATCATCTGTGACATCTTCAAGCTTGCGGTGTTTGGGAAAGAACTGACGCAGCAGGCCATTGAGGTTAATGTTGGCACCGCGCTCCGCTCATGCTGCGCAAACTCCTTGTCATTTTCGGTGGTCAGGGTGTGGGTTTTGTGCGCAAAGGGTTTCGGTTGCTCGATGATGGCCTGGCGCACTCCCGCTGCCTGTTTGCTCTGGACACTCATTATTCGCGCATACACATTCTTCGTTGTTGAGACATTGGCATGGAGCATCAGTTTTTGCTGCATTCCAACCGGCGCACTCATGTTGTCCTACAGAGAACAGTAGGTGTGACCGAAGGTAGCTCCATTAAAAACAACAATATCTGTCGTTTTGCTCAGCAGAAGCCATATTCAAACTGGTAACCTTTCGCCCAACTCTCAAGACCAGCCCGTATCAGGTTGGACTAGCGCCCAGGCTGGAAAACGCTCCGCCTGCCTGCTCCAACGCCAAATAAGGCTATCAAAAGTTGCAAAGATTCCATCTTTTTGTGCCATGTGGCCCAGATCACATTTGACTGTACCGTCTGCTGGTATACACTGCCCATCAGTTTAAAAAAATCAAACCAATGCCAGTTGAAGAGATGACAAAATCCATCAGCTACTCCCGCGGCCCAGCCCACCCGCTCCTCGATTTGACTATCGGCGGCCTTCTCGACCGCACCGCCAGCCGCTACCCTGACCGTCCTGCCGTCATCAGTTGCCATCAAGGCAAGCGCTTTACCTGGGCCGAGCTCTCTGAGCAGGCTGACCGCGTCGCTCGCGGTCTCTGGGCGCTCGGCATCCGCAAAGGCGACCGCGTCGGCATCTGGTCCACCAACTGCATCGAGTGGACGATGATGCACATGGGCGTGGCTCGCGCCGGAGCTTCGCTGGTCAACATCAATCCGGCTTATCGCTCCCACGAGCTGCAATACACGCTGGAGCGCTCGCGCATGAAGGCCCTTTTCCTCTGGCACAAAGACCGCCACGCGGACTACGCCGACATCCTCGCCCGCGCCCGTCACGGCTTTGACCACGAGCTGCAGCACACCATCTACTTTGACTCGCCGGAGTGGCCCGCCTTTCTCGACGCCGAGGGCCGCCTGCCCGATTCCGTCGATCCACAGGACATCGCCGACATCCAGTACACCAGCGGGACGACCGGCCTGCCCAAGGGCGTGATGCTCACCCATTACAACGTCATCAACGACGGCCGATTCCTAGCCCAGGGCTTTCATTACACCGAGATCGACAAGATCGTCGTCCCTGTGCCGCTCTTCCACTGCTATGGCTGCGTCATCGGCTCGATGACCTCGCTGAACACCGGCGCGGCGCTCGTCCTTCCCAACTGGACCTTCGACCCGCGCCTCACGCTGAAGGCCGTACACGACGAGCGCGCGACCAGCGTCTACGGCGTTCCGGCGATGTACGTTGCCGAGTTCGCCCTGCCCGACTTCAAGAGTTACGACCTGACCAGCCTCCGTACCGGCATGATGAGCGGCGCGCCCTGCCCCATCGAACTGATGAAGCGCGTCCTCACGGAGATGCACATCGGCGAGCTGGTCATTGCTTATGGACAGACTGAGACTTCGCCGGTCGTGACGATGTCCGATGCGGCGGATTCCATCGAGGTGCGCGTCAACACCGTGGGCCGCGCCATGCCCCAGACCGAGATTCAGGTTGTCTCCACCATCACCAATGAGCCTCTGCCGCGCGGCGAGCAGGGCGAAATCTGCGTCCGCGGTTACGCTCTGATGAAGGGCTACGACGGCGACCCCGAAGGCACCAAGCTGGTCATCCACGAGGACGGCTGGCTCTACACCGGCGACCTTGGCGTCATGCGTGAAGACGGCTGCCTGCGCATCACAGGCCGCAGCCGCGACGTGATTATCCGCGGCGGCGAAAACATCTATCCCCGCGAGGTCGAGGAGTTCCTCTACACGCACCCCAAGGTCAGCGAAGCGCAAGTTGTCGGCGTGCCTCACGCTCGCCTGGGCGAGGTGGTCTGCGCCTGGATTCGCCTCCAACCCGACACCGAAGCGACCGAAGAAGAGATCAAGGAGTTCTGCAAAGACCAGATCGCTTACTACAAGATCCCGGAATACGTCCGCTTTGTCACCGAGTTCCCGGCAACGCTCAGCGGCAAGATCCAGAAGTACAAGATCCGCGACTTTGAGATTGAGGCGCGGGGGTTGCAGGATGTTGCTAAAACCGCAACGGCGTAGTTTTTCACTCCCAGGTCTCAAATGCGAGATCTGGAGCAACCACTTTATAGATTGGTCGAACATGAACTATTCGCCAAATTAGTTGCACTCGAAATGAAAAAATATAAAATTTTACAAATACATTAGTGTACAGTGTTTGTAGGCATTTCAATCATGAGTGCACAACCGCCGCTTTATCTGCTTGATATAGTTTCAAAAAACCGTGAATTATAGCGGAAAAACCTCAAACTCACTAGACGTAGGGAATGGAGTCGTTATGCCGAACGAAGAAATGGAGCAACGTTTTGCGGTTGTTGAACGTCTCACGCACTTGTTCCGTTTTGAACGGTTCATTTTCCTTTTTGTCTCGGTAGCGGCTGTCATTACCTTGTTAATAATGGCCATCATGCTGATTTATAGACAAGGGCTCGGCAAAGATGCAATCTTGCTATTTGGGCCATCGGGAGTATACGCCTACTCAACGTCCCGCCTATTGAGTATGTGGCAGGATGCCTTGAATCGGATTGTTCCAAGGGGGAATAAGTAGATGCTTGATAAAAGCTTCATTTCTAAGGATGTTAAGGCCAAATCTAGATATTCAGCCTGGCTGACGCTAGTTAGCGCAATTTTCTTTCTAATAGCCATGTTATATACAACATGGCGTCTTGGAGAGCTCACTAACGAAAACACATACAATGCAAGGGTGATAGAGAAACAAGAACATCAAATTGCCGAACTCAATACCAACATGGACAAAGCAGTTCATCAGCAAATTGGTGAAGTTGGTGGTACTGCTTACAAAGAACACTTTCAGTCAACCTCAAAGGAAATAAAGCAGCAGATCTCTGACGAGATAAAAGCCCAATTGGCTTTGGAAAACAGTGAAGCAGTCCAGTCCGTAGCGCACCTGGATGTAGACGCAGCAAGCACCGGCATTGCGTACCTTTCTAAGGATGGTCGTGCACACATATTTATGGTGGGAAGTGCTTTGGATGTGATGAACCGTAATGGGAAGAAATGCTCACTTAGTGACGGCGACATATTAGAATTGCCGTCTCCTCCAACTCCGGACGCCACCACAGCGGACCTAATTGTTTTGGCCAGCAAGGGCGAACAAGAGTGCAAGATCTCCAGCGCAGTGACTGTGCAGATAACTGACCTGGAGGAGATGCAGAACCAAATGCGGGAACTGATTAACCAAGGACTCCAGGAACTGCAGGAACCACAGAAGCCTCACCCATAGCGGGATGGCAGGTGGCCCAGTCATGAAATATCTTAGAACCGCCGTGACCCATCCATCTACGCTCTTAGCGGATGGGTGGGATACCACGAACCTCAACCAGCAGGCTTTTTCTGATCTCTCGATTTCAAGGAAAACTCAATAAGAGCCATGAATCGTCAGGGCACGACTTCAGTCGTGCCGCCAGCAGCCCCCCAAAGCGTCATGGGCTTTAGCCCCTGCGTGCTTTTTCTTTCAGTCACTTACAATTCCGCAGGGGCTAAAGCCCGGTCTTGTGTTGAGCTATTTTCGGCGCGACTGAAGTCGTGCCCTGGTTACAAAACCTGCCCAAATCGAGTTTTTCCGCAGCCTGTAAAGCCCGTCCTTGTGTTGAAGCATTTACGGGCAGGTGGCTCGGTCATGAAGTAACCAAGAACCGCCGTGCCCCATCCATCCGCGCTCTTTGCGGATGGGAGGGAGACCACGGACCTCAACCCGCCGCTTTGTATCAAAGCACGGTTTCCGGCGTCCCGCGCCGTAGGCGCAGGGTTGATTAGCCCACCGTTTTAACGGTGGGGAAGGATTCCCAGAATGCCGCCGGAGTCCCGCCGGGACGGCGCAAGATTGTGATTGAGAACTGCACCGTCCCGACGGGACTCCGATTAATTTTGTAGTACATCAACCCCACGCTGAAGCGCGGGGCTAATAGCCCTTGCGCCTACGGCGCGTTTTGGGCGGGTGCCCCCGGTCTCGGTGTCCTTTTCAAACCAAGCTGAAGGTAGCGAAGGCACCGATTTTGAAAACGGGGAGAGCGCGAACCTCAACCTGGCGGCCCGCTCATCGCAAAGGGCGCGATGAACGGGGCACAGCTTGAAATAGATGATTTAGAATGAACGACGTAGAATCGGTATATGGGCTACCTGCCTCCGGCGTATTTTTGGTTTGTTTGAGACTCTACGTGGACGAGGACGTCCACGTTACAGCCGGTCTGGAGACCGGCGCTACAAAATACACGCTACTGCGGTCTGGAGGCTGGTGCTACAAGATCCACGCTACAGGCGGTCTGAGGTCGGCGCTACACTTTGATGAAGCTAGTAGTTGAAGCTGGCCGTGCAATCGCTTAGTGTTTCGCGCGGCTCGGTGGTGAATTGAATGCGCAGCATATCTCCGGCTGCATAGTTGAAGGTGTGCGTGCTGTCGATCAGCGTCTTGTCGGCGTTGGCGGCGGAGTTGCCCACGGTGACGGTGAGGCCGGTGTTTACGCCGGAGGATGCGTCGCACATGGGGACGCCCGAGGGCAGATCCCAGAGCGTGAATTTGCCGCTGGCCGGTTGCGCGCCAAGGTGTCCGCAACGTACGGCCAGGTTGCTTACCGTGCCGTTGGTCGCCGTGATGACTTGTTGCAGAGTTTGCGGTCCGGGGCTTTGCGTGCAGGAGGTTTGCGCGCCGCCCGCGCCGAAGAGCAGTAGGGTGCTGGATGCGCTGGCCGTTCCCGCGCAGAAAGCCTGCGCGGTGCGAAGGCTGCTGCTTGCACATCCGATGCAATGCCCTTTGATGGTGAGATCGTTCAGCGTGGTGACGCCCGTGCCGGTGAGTCCATTGACGGTGGGCTGATTGGCCAGAACAACCTTACCCGAGCCCACGGTGCTTGATGCGGACAACTGCGCGGCGGCGATCTTTCCATTGCTGTCGCCCAAGGGGATTCCCGCCCAGCTTCCAGGCGCGCCCGCTGCCACGTTCACCCAGGCGGCCACACCGCCCGCCGCTGCATTGGCGTTTTGCTCGGTATCGCCCTGCGACCAGAGCTGAGAGGATGGAGCGCCGGATAACTTTGAGGGCAACTGAATCTCGGTGGCCAGAAGGGGCGCGGAGTAGGCCAGCGCCTCATTTGCGTGCGCTCCGATCATGCCGGCCAATTGCACGCGCACGGCGCTAGAGTCGGTTGCGTCAATGGATTCGATGATCTTGTTGGCATCCGCGCCGATGGTGATGCGCTGCCCGGCGGATAGATCAGCCGCGCTTGAGCAGGTCAGCACCAGGGAATGAACGGGCGAGGAGCAGGTGGTGTTGCCGCCATTTGGAGCGCCGGTGGTTCCAGTCTGAGAGACGATGTCAAGAGCGAGCCGCTTGCTGTTGGTGTTGTTCCACCCATCCGGCGGCATTAGAATCTGCCCTGCAAACAAGGTGGTCCCATTGGCCAGCGCCTTGAACTCTTTGTCCGCGTAGAGAAAGTCCGAGGCCTGAATGCCGTATTGCCACAACTGATCGATATTGACGTCGCCCAGCAGTTGAATCGGCGAGCGGCTCGCCGCCAGCCGCTCACCGCCGCTGTTCATGGAAGGCGCGTAGGCGAGCAGTGAAATATCTCCGGTGTCTCCCAGGATGTCGTGCCTTGACAGCTCCGGGAGTCCGACCCAGCGCATGGTGGTGTTGCCTGCGATGCCGTTTGGGAAGTCGCTGTTCAATACGCTCAAATTCAGAGCTTTGTCATTGGGCGGCGACATGACAAAAGAAGGAAAATTTGCTGTTCTGAATTGCGAACCGGGGGAGACCCAGGTGTTCTCGAAATCCAGGAAAAACTGCTCTCCGTTGAAGTTCGAGGGGCAATCATAGAGTGTGTACGCGCCTATCAAATTTTTGAACGAGCTATTGACTTCAATTTTGAAATTCCGGGAGGTGAGGCGGACGTTGGCGCCAGGGACGCAGGCCGCGTTATCCAGCATGATCGCCGCGCCGCCGATTGAACTGTCGCCACCGGGACGGCGGTTGTCGATAGTCCCATTGGCCACGCCAAAGGAATCTCCTCCTCCAACTCTCCAGTAAATTCCGGCCTCGCCAACGCCGTCCGTCCTCCAACCCTTGTCAAAATCTATGTTGATGCCGCCGCAGCAGAAGTAGTAGCCATATTTGTTTGCGCCGGCAACCCAGGTATTGGTGAGGTGCGTGCCGGTGTCAACGCGGGAGCCAAAGTAGAATCCCACATCATAGGAACTTGCCGGATGCCCAGGCATACCGATGAGCGTAATGTTGTGGATCGACTGCTGATAGCGGGCGTTGGAAGGCAATGCAATAAAGACATTCACGGTGGTGGCTGTGCCGCTGTCCGCCGTGGCGCTGACGTTGGCCCAGACAAAGGGAAGCACCGCTTCAAACTGAGAGCTGGAGAGGCCGGTTGAAGCGACTTGCAGGACCGCCCGGTTCAGATAAAAGCCGGCAGCCATTCCTTCAATTTCAACAAATTGCCCGGCGGAGAGGCTGTTGGCGGCGGTGAACGTGACGGTGTTGGCCGTGATGCTGTAGCCGGTGATCCTGGACACCTGACCCGCGGCAGGTCCATTCCACTTCAGCCTGGGAGGCGAATATGGTCCCTGCATATTGCCGGTTGTGCCTTCGATTTGGCAGTTATAGGTGTAAATGGTTTTGGATACGATATAGTCGCGTCCACCGGGAAACTCAACCACGCCGCTGTTCCGCTGGGTGTTGGCAGGGGGATTATTAAAGGTGTTTCCACAAGCGGAAAAGGCCGCTTGAATTGCCGCAGTATCATCCTTATTTCCGTTACCCACCGCGCCAAAGGCAGGGCTGGTCACGTCATAACGCGGTCCCGCGCTGCCGCGGTTGGACTGCAGTGCGGCAGCGGCGGCCGGACTCGCCGGAGGCTCTTCGGCCGCCAGCGGGATTACAGCCACCATGAAAAGTAAAAGGAAGAGGGCAATTTTGTTCATCCTACCTCCGGCAAGTGAATTCTACTACCGCGTGGGCGAGAGGCGCGCAGCGGGTGAGCAATACCGCGCAGACGGAAGGGACGGAGCGCGATACGTTGAGCCTGAGGATGGAAAGGAAACAGATGAGCGATGAAACGGTTCAAGAAACTCCCAGAACGTACTCCGGCGCGCTTTTGGCGGCCCTCGCTGTAGCGATACTTTTGGGGTTGGGCGGAATTGTATGGAGCTATAACCTGAGCGGCAAACTGGCCGCTCAGCAGCAGGCTCAGACGGATGCGGCAGCGCAAAACACCAAGCTGACTGCGGCGTTGAAAGATACCGATGCGCGGCTGGATGTGGCCACGGACGAGCTGAAGACCTCGCTTGGCCTGACCCAGAAGCAACTCGATACGCGCTCGGCGGCGCTGCAACTCCGCGAGGCGCGTGAAGAGAAGACGGCAGCAAAACTGGCAAACGAGCAACAGCAGACGGAGGGACAGGTAGCGGCAGTCTCCAGCGCTGTAACCGGCGTGCAGACCGATGTGGGCGGCGTCAAGACCGATGTGGCCAAAACGCGCAGCGACCTGGCCGAGACCAATAATCAGTTGACCTCGATGAAAGGCGATCTGAACGGCCATAGCACCATGATTGCGCGCAATGCCGGCGAGTTGGAGATTCTCAAGCACAAGGGCGACCGCAACTACTACCCGTTCACGCTGCTCAAAGGGCAGAAGCAGATTGTGGCTACAGTGGGCCTGGAACTGAACCGAGCCGACGCCAAGAGGAGCAAGTTCACCATCACGGTCTTCTCTGACGACAAGCAATACCAGAAGAGAGACAAGAGTTTGAACGAACCGCTACAGTTCTACAGCGGCAAGGCCCCCTTGTTGTTTGAGATCGTGGTCAACGACGTGAGCGCCAAAAACACGGTCACTGGCTATCTGTCCTCTCCCAAAGGCGCGCCGCAACCCACGGTGATTGCCGAGCGGTAAGCTGCTTCATTGCAGGCTCTCCACCTCCGTCGAGTGACCCAGTTCCGGGCCCCCAGCAAACAATCATTGTTTGCTGGGGTGAGGAGACAGGTCATTGTCTGCGGGGTGGAGCGCATGGATATTGGGAATCTACGAGTTTCAATCAGTTCAATGGATGAATAGCTTGTTTATCCAAGCAGATGCAGTGCTTTGCTTCCGTTGACCACGGCGTCAGTGACCAGATGGCGGTCAAAAGTGGCCAACTTGCCGCCATGCGCCGCAGCCAGCGCCAGCAGGTAGGTGTCCGTCACCTGACTTGTATCGAGCAAGCGAGCGCTATCGACATGGTGCCTATCCAGCAATGTGAGATCGTCTGGCCAGAACTCATGGCCGTCGAGGCCGCGCAAGGTTCTGAGCATCTCCGCGACGCCTGCGGGCGATCCGGGCGAGGTCGGATAGCGCGCCGCGCCGACGATGCGCAACACACCGTTTTCGGTCAAGGGACAGGTAGCCCAGGCAAACTGGCCTTCCGCCCCGAACCACTGATGCGCTTGATCGTGGCGCACATGGGCCGGATCGATCAGCGCGATCAGCACATTCACATCCAGCAGGTAGCGGGTCACGGCAGCTCTTCCTGAAGTTGGCGCACTAGTTCCGAGGTCACGCGTGGCGCTCCCGAAGGCACAGTGAGCAGCGGTACGCCGTTGCGCGTGGCGTGGATGGAGACCTTGGGACGCATCGCCTGCCGGGCCAACACGGTGATGACCTCACCCACGCTCTTCCGCTGGCTGGAGGCCATCTCTCGCGCGGCTGCCAATACATCATCGTCAATGGCAAGAGTGGTTCGCATGGGCTTTCTCCTTGAGAACATCACACATCAATCATCATACATCAAATTCGGGGATCAGGGCATGGGAGTCATCTTTTTCATCAGACTCTCGAAGCAGCCTGGAATTTGCGCATCCCACTCGCCCCAGTCGTGGACGCCGGGCTTGGGGTGGAACTCGTAGGCAAAGGCTTGGCTTTTGAGCAGCGCGGCAAATCTTTGATTCGGCGTAAGCACTTCATGCAGGGGCCAGTAAATAGGCGTTGAGCAGACCTATCAGAGAGTAAGGCCGAGCTGGTACTCAGGAAGCGCCTCGATTGATTGCAGCGAACCGGCTTGGCCATCTTGGCCGATGACCGGCTTCCTGTTTTCATCAAAGACAACCGGCGCATCTTTGCCGAGCGGCAGCAGTTGCAGAGTGAAGGCGCGCGAAGGTTCCGCGCCGAGAAAGCGCTTCATGCCGATTCGCCATTCCGTGCCGTTGAAGAAGTTGTCGGTAAGCAGACGATCTCCGTCCAGCAGGCGCGCCTCATCGCCCTGGTAGCGGACAGTGAGAAAGAGGTCGCTGAGGCCAGCCATTGCGCCCGTTGGAAGGGTGACGCGCCATGCGGCGGCTTGGGCAAAGCTGGATTCATCGGGCGCTTGCACCGGAGCGCTGCCGTTGACGGGAGCGGCGTTCAGCAAGGGAGCAGGCGCCGCGCCTACCGGGCGGATGGAATCAATTTTCAGAGAGACGCTCCGTTCTGCTTCGCGCCATGCAAGATGCTGGAAGAGATCATCCGCCTGCGAGCGGGGCAGCGCGAGAGCATCCTTGTCGGCGGCTGCATGGATGGCGGGAAAGAAAGCGGCATCGAAGTCGGAACTGCCGATTTGGCGCAGTGTGAGCTGCAAATCGTTGCTGAAGATTTGTGCTTTGGAGATGACCAACTGCTCGTGCCCGTGGATCTCCACGCGCCATAAGTTATCCGCATCCTCGCGGTTGAGCAGCACCAGGTGCGTAATTCCTTGTTTGCACTGGATCGTGATTGCGGAGCGAAGGCCGGCAGGAAGATAGCTGACGCGCAACAAACCTTCCTGCTCGGAGACCGCGCCGGATTCAGCGTGTATCTGGGATTTATTCTGCGCGGGAAAGGCAAATTCAGCGGCAATGCCGGGAACTTCAGAGAAGAAAAAATAGCTATCGTTGCCGGAATGAATTTTGAGGATCGGCTGCGCGGTCGCGTAAGTAAGCGGAATGCTGCCGAGATCGAGGTTAACCGGCCAGATGAAATAGCTATCAGCGGGAACGGCGATGGGCGAGGCGGGAACCATTACCGTTTTGCCGGGGAGATGGATTTCAAATTGCGCCGCGGACCAGGCGGGCATGGCCAATCCGCGCACGTGATTGTTCACGAAGAGAAAGCCGCGCTGGCCGTCGAAGCGCGCGCTCGAACGCAGAACGGTGCGATCGGCAATGCTCACGGGACGCGGCGAGGGTTCGATGACACGCGCGGTGGCCAGCTCTGCGCCAAAATCATTGAGAAAATAATCGAAGAGCTTCAACTCTTTCTGGTCGGCGTTCATCTGGCCGAATTCACCCAGCGGGGCTTGAAAGTCATAACTCTTTTGCGGAACGTCGGTCGGGTAGTTTGTTCGTTGCGACTCTTGAAGCGTGGAACGCTTGCCATCCGGATTCTCTCCGCCGTGGACCATATAGTAGCCAAGCAGATTGGCCCCCGATCCCAGCATGACCGGGATGGTGGCCGCAATGTCGGCGGCGCTCAGCACGGGACGGCGGTAGTAGGTGTCCTCGATGCCTCCGCCCACCTCGGCCGTGAAGAAGGGCGTCTCAGCGCGGAGAGCAGCGGCGCGCGCGGCGCTTTCGCTGTTCAGCGCAAGAGCAAAAGCCGGATCACCGCTCACACGACTGTTGAAACGAAACGCATACATCTCGCTGGGCGGAAGCGCTGCCTTGCCTCCATCCCACGGCGCGGTGGTGTAACCGCCGTAGACAGGCAGAAAGAGATCGGCGGGAACCACGGCGCTGTCCCAACCGGTGACGGTATAGAGCGGCACGTCCAGGCCGGAATCGATGGCCATGCGCTTGAGCGCTGCCAGATGATCGCGCCCCTGTCCGGGGCCGTCGAGCGCGTATTCATTCTCGATCTGCACGCCAATCACCGGGCCGCCATCCTTCCAGAGCAGCCCCTTCAACTGCGCGCCAATCTGCTGATAGAAGCTCTGGACCTCGGCCAGATAGACCGGGTTGTTGCTGCGCACCGGGCCTTTGGCCAGCACCCAGTCGGGCAGTCCGCCATTGCGAACCTCGGCGTGCGCCCACGGGCCGATGCGCGGATAGAGCAGCATCCCATGCTTCCGGCATAGCTCGGCAAACTTTCTCAGATCGCGCTGCCCGCTCCAGTCAAATTGGCCTTCGATCTCCTCATGATGAATCCAGATCACGTAAGTCGAGATGATCTGCACGCCGTCGGCCTTCATCTTGAGAATTTCTTCTTCCCAATAGGCCTCTGGATAGCGCGAGTAGTGAAACTCGCCCATCACCGGAATCCAGGGCTTGCCGTTGCGCATCAGGTACTGGTTGTTGACGGAGAGCGTGGCGCCACCGGGCGCGCGGTTGTCACCCAATTGAGTGGGCGTTGGCCGGGGAGCGGGCACGGAAGATACGGCGTCAATCACCAGAGTTTGCGCGGCGGAGTTGGCGGTAAAAGCGCAAACTGTGAGCAAGATAAACGAACTGAATGTATGAAGACGCATCCCGCGACTGCCTTTCAAGAGACAAAAATCCTACCTCTCAAGCCCCATGGATCAGGCCTTAGAGTGAAATCCGAAATGACCGTCCACGCTTGCGCGCTCTGCCTGACGGGGAGGGAAAAGATTTCATGGCTTATGATCCCGGTCCAGCGCATCCATCAGGGGCGGGAGATAGCCGTCGTTGTTAAAAAAGCCGCGTTCCGCCACAGGCATCATCTTGAACCACTTGAAGCATCGTATTCCTTTCAACATTCAAAGCGAATCCGACGAAAGTTGGGTTGATGAAAATATTTTTCCAGGCGGGAGGCAGGATCGAAGCGGCCAAATCACCGGAATGTGCGGAAATGAATTTTGAAATAAATTTAGCAAGTTGGCGTCCGCTTCGCGGAGATTCGCAAGTTAGCAAGTTCGCGGAGGCGTTGGCAAATCAGAGATTTAATTTCGCGGAGATTCGCAAGTTAGCAAGTTCGCGGCGACGTTGGCAAATCAGAGATTCCGCTTCGCGGAGATTCGCAAGTTCGCAAGTTCGCGGAGGCATTGGCAAATCAGAGATTCCATCCCTGTGGGTGAACGAAAGCCGTTGGACGATTAGAGATGAATCAGTCCGCGCTGCAGGGCGGTCATCACGGCCTGGGTGCGGTCGGCCGCATTCAGGCGGCTGAGGATGACGCTCACATGGCATTTTACGGTGGCTTCGGTAATCCCCAAGGCTTGGGCGATCTCGCGGTTTGATCTTCCCTTGGCCACCAGCTCGAGCACCTGGCGCTCGCGCGGGCTGAGGCTTGAATCGTGGGTGCGCGCGGCCAAAGCCCTGGAGACGGGCGGAGGAAAGTAGCGTCCGCCGCCGTGCACTCGGCGCACCGCGGCCACCAGCATCTCCTGCGGCAAGCCTTTGACCAGGTAGCCGCTGGCTCCGGCTTCCATGGCCTGGTGAATATCCTCGTCGCCTTCGTAGGTGGTGAGCACAATGAAGCGGGCCTGGGGGGCTCTTTGCCGGATCTGGCGGATGGTCTCCACGCCGCTGATGCCGGGCAGGCGCAGATCCATCAAGGTGATATCCGGCTGGAGTTCGCCGTGGCGCTGCAACGCTTCCTCACCGCTGCCGGCCTGACCGACCGCAACCATCTCCTTGGAGGAGTTGATCAAAGCGGCAATCCCAAAGCGCATGATGGGGTGATCGTCCACGATGAGAATCCGGATTGGAGTCATTGCACTTTGCACTATAGATTCCATTCAA
Organism: uncultured Occallatibacter sp.; assembly: GCA_964645305.1. Taxonomy (GTDB): domain Bacteria; phylum Acidobacteriota; class Terriglobia; order Terriglobales; family Acidobacteriaceae; genus Telmatobacter. The sequence continues at coordinate 65,523 of CAZYCV010000001.1, forward strand.
ACACATTGTCAGCGGAGGATGCCTGAGCGGGGAAGAATGACCGAGAGGCGCGTTCCCCGCTGGGGGCTGCTCACCAGCTCCAGACTGCCTCCCAGTTTGTTGACCCGTTCGCGCATCCCTTGTAATCCAAAGTGGCCGCTGGAGACAGAATCCAGATCGAAGCCCTTGCCATCGTCGCTGATCTCCATGCGCAGACTCTCCAGCGTATAGCTCAACTGCGCGGTGATCCGGCTTGGTTCACCGTGGAGGATGGCGTTGAAGAAGGCCTCGCGCGCCACCATCATCACCTCATGGGCCGCCTGCTGGCCCACCGGAAAGACCTCTCCAGAGACGCTGTGCGTGACGCTGACCGCATATTCGCGGCTGAGCCGCTCGCCCATCTCCTTCAAACTGGCCGGCAGATCAGTGGCCGGCTGCTCGCTGGCGCGCAGATTCCAAACGGCCTGGCGCGCCTCATCAGTGGTTGAGCGGATCTGTGTGTTGGCGTAGTCCACCAGATGCTTGGCAGATTCACCGTCTTCCAGCACGCAACTCGATGCGGCCTCCAGCATTGCCGAGACGCTGACGCAACCCTGGATCAGCGTATCATGCATCTCGCGCGCCAGCCTTGTGCGCTCCGCCAGCACGGCGCTGAAGCGTTCATGCACTTGCCTCATCTTCTCGTGATAGGCCAGAAAGGAGATCAGCCCGACGCCCAGAGAGCAGAGCACGACAAACCACCAGGTGCGGTAAAAATAGGGCTTCTTGATGAAAGCAATGGAGGCGTGGGCGGAATGACCCGGCTGATCGGTCTCCCAGGCTTCCACCAGAAAGGTGTAATGGCCGGCGGGAAGATTGGTGTAAGTGGCCAACCGCTGCTGGGCGTTGGCGTAGGTCCAGTTGCGGTCATATCCATCCAGCCGGTAGCGGAAGCGAAGCCCTTCCTGCGAGGCCAGCAAGACCGGTTCATAGCCGATTTCAACCCGGCTATTGCCCGCCTCCAAATGCAGAACTCCAGCCAGCGGCGCGGGCCGCCCATCCACTGTGACGGAATCGATATTCAGGTTGGAGATATAGGGGTGCTCCAGTTCGTCGGGGCGAATGTTCCACAGTCCGAGGCTGGTGGGGAACCACGCCACGCCGTCTTTGGTCAGGGCTCCGGCCGGCTGCGTTCCTCCATAAAACTGCGCTGATTTGCCGCCCTCGTTGGCTCGGAAGAAGCGTAAAGAAAGCAGTTGCTCCCGGCCGCTCGCCTGGGCATCCAGCTCCGCGCGATTGAGCAGCATGACGCCTGCCGGCCCGCTGAACCAGAAGTGACCCTGCCGGTCTTCCAGAATGCAATAGATACTATCGCTGGCCAGCCCGTTGGCGGTGGTGTAATGCGAAAGCTGGCCGCTCCGATAGCGATAGAGTCCATGGGCGCGCGTGCCGATCCACAGACTGCCATCCGTATCCTGGTGAAGCGCCCAGACTTTTTCATCGCCGAGCGCCGCCGTCATGGCGTCGGCGATGAACTGCCCCGCCCGATACCGGCTCAATCCGTGCTCGGTGCCGATCCAGACGCTGCCATCGCGGTCCTCCAGCAGTGAGCGGATGCTGTTGTAAGCCAGCCCATTCTGCATGGTGAAATTATGGAAGCCGCCGCGCTCCATGTGACTCACTCCGTTATCCGTTCCCATCCATAAACTGCCGTCGCGGGATTCCAGAAAGACGCGGATAAAGTTGTTCACCAGCCCCTCGCTGGTGGTGAAGTGCTTCATCGTCTGGCCCGATAGATGGTAGACACCGCTTCCGTCGGTGCCGATCCAGAGCGAACCGTCGCGACTGCGCAGAACGTTGCGCACGCGCGCGCCGTTCAGGCCTGGAAACTGGAATCGGGTGGCTTGCTCTCTCTCGAAGTGCACCAGTTGATTGGATGCCGCCCAGAGCGAACCGTCCGCGTCCAGGGCTACCGTGCCAAAGTCCGAGTCGGCGGCGGCAGGCAGGTCGATCACGCGCACCGGCGTGCGGCAGAGCCTCATCATGCCGGCCTGCGTGCCAATCCACAAATTGCCTTCGGCGTCGGTAAAGATGGACAGCACGGTGTTGCTGACCAAAGGCGACGGAGCCTTCAGTCGGGTTACCTGCTCGCCGCGAATCCTGAAGATGCCCTCGCCGATGGAACCGGCCCACAACTCCCCATTCGGCGCCTGGCGCAGTGAGCGAATGGTTCCGGAAACTCCGGCCACCGGCTCAAAGCGGTCCATGCCGGGCCTCATTCGATAGAGCCCGCCGATGGTTCCCACCCAGATGACGCCGTCCGGGGTCTCCAGGAAAGACTTCACTTTGTTGCGGCTGTCGTTGTCGGGCAAAGAATACTCGCGCGCATGGCCGTCTTGGAGCGCGTAGATGCGCGACCCGCCCTCCCAGATGCGGCCGGTATGGTCTTCAATGACCGCATGGACATTGAAGACAGGCAGGCCGAGCGGCTTGTCAGCCCGCTCCAGACGCCCGTTTCTGGCCCAGAAAAGACCGTCGTCCGTGGCCACCCAAAGCAGGCCGTTGTGATCTTCGGCAATGGCCCGCACAAAATTCGCCGTCTCTCCGGCTTCCACCGGATAAGCCCGGAAAGCTCCGTCCTTCCACTCGATCAGTCCGCTTCCATCGGTTCCAATCCACAGCTGCCCATCGCGGCCGGCCAGCAGGCAAAAGACGCTGTTCTCGCCAAAGGCCGGCGTATTTTCATGCGCAAAAAGCCGGAAGCGCGCGCCGTCAAAGCGCAGCAGCCCGCCGCTGGTTCCCACCCACAGATAGCCATCGGGAGTTTGTGCAAAGGCCTGCACCGTCTCTTCCGGCAATCCGTCCTGCGACTGCCAGGAGCGCGTGGTGTAATTCCATTGCTCGCCCTCCGACGTGGTGGGAGTTGCGGCCGGTTGCTCTGCCGCATTGCATAAACAACCCAGCGCCAGCAAAAGCGTGGCGATCGGCAGAATCGACCTCAGCGCCCATACGCCTTTGCGCTGGGTTTCTTGCCCATGGAAGGAGATGCGCATCGAAGAAAAATTGAAACTCAAGAGACTCTCTCCACGCTGAGATGGCGCTTCCAGCGGAAACGCCCGCCGTCCCTCATAGTACGCCACGGGGCAAAGCACCCCAATTGAAGCCTCGTTTATTCGGCGAAGATTTCGCACAGAGTAGCCAGCGCCGCGCTTAAAGTGCTCGGTGCGATAACTCCGGCGCGCTTGACCAGGCGGGTTTTATCCACGGCGCGTATCTGATCGAGCAGAATGAGCCCCTGCTTGCCGCCATGGCGGACGGGAATACGGAAAGGCGCGGAATGACTGCCGGTAGTCATGGGTGCAATGAGCGCAGTGCGCAGATGGTCGTGCATCTCCGGCGGCGAAATCACCACGCAGGGGCGCGTTTTCTGAATCTCGCTGCCCACGGTAGGGTCAAGGTTCACCAGCCAAACTTCTCCGCGTTTCACCACGTCCACTCCGCATCGGCTTCATTGGCGAACTCAGGCAGTGCGAGCGCATCCTCTTCCGCCGCCGCCAGTTTCCGGCTCGCCTCAGCCCAGCCCGTGCGCGGAGCAGCCTTGGGCTTGCGCAACACCAGCGCATCGCCCTCCACGCGCATCTCTGCCTGATCTTCCAGCCCCAACTGTTGCAGCAGCGGCTTGGGAATCAGAATCCCTTGCGAGTTGCCTAACCGTCGAATCGTTGCCAGCATTTCCGCCTCTATGTAATAACAATGTTATCACGAGAGGAGAGGTTGCGGGAGAATCCCTTTCTCATCCGGCCGCCCATTTCAGTGGAGCAAGATGTGGAAGCGTTCCAAAGCCCTGGTGGAAACCCAATAAACATCCCCATGCTTTCCATTGAAGCGCGCAAAAAACAGCACCAGGCCACCTTGAGAAAATGTAGCCGCAAATTCGTCGCCCCGCATATTCAAACCCTCACCCATCGAACGGACAAAATCGAATATGGAACTTCGCGCTAAAAGATTGCGTAGATTAGCCAGCAGTCTTATGGTTCACCCAAGCGCGTCTGGCGCTCTGACCTATACAATCATTCCTGAATCTGGATGGCACGAATGAAGACACAATCAAAAATTGTTTTTACCGGAGCGATTTTGCTCCTTCTCCTGATGGCTCTGCTTGCGGATGGGGCCGCCCGGCGTGAATCCGTCACCTTTGATGAAATTGCGCACATCGGGGCGGGCGTGAGCTATCTGCAGAAGCAGGATATGCGGATGAACGAGGAACATCCGCCGCTGGCCAAGGCGCTGGCCGCCGTGCCGCTGGTGCTGCGTGGGGTGCGCGCTGACTACTCCCACGTATCGTGGAGCTTCAGCGGCAGTGGAATGGCCAAACAGTTTCTCGGCGAATGGGTCTGGGGCCATTGGCTGATCACGCGCTGGAATGACCCCGTTGCAACCGTCTTCTGGGCGCGCCAGCCCATGCTGTTGTTGACGCTTCTTCTGGGGCTCGTTCTTTTTCTTTATGGCTCGCGCCTTGGCGATCCGTGGGGCGGGCTGCTCAGCCTTTGCACCTATGCCACCATGCCGGTGATGCTCGCCTTTGGCCCGCTGGTTCTGACCGACATCGCCATCGCGTTGTTCGTTGTGCTGACGTTGTGGGCCTTCGCCAATATGTGGCAAACGCCCTCGCGCAAGACGGTTCTGCTCTTTGGCCTTGCTTTGGGCGGGGCGCTGCTCTCCAAGTTTTCCGCGGGAATTCTCTTCTTTTGCTTTCCCGCTTTCATCCTCAGCCTGCGCTGGCGTCCTGCGCCGGGGCAGCCGGCAGAGAAGGCGGAGTTGCGCGCGTGGCGGCGTCTGCGCTGGCGTGCTCTCTTCAAGGGCATTCTTGTCGCGGCACTGGTGGTCTATGCCGTCTACTTTATCCTCTCGTGGAATGAGCCTTCCGACTCTCTGGATTTTCTTGGACACAACTGGGCGGCCCTGCTGCTGCGCAGATTTCTCATGCCTCCCTGCGTCTACCTGCGCGGCCTGGCGATCTTTGCCTTTACCGGAAAGCCGCCTGCTTACCTTCTGGGGCATAACTACCCGCATGGCGTGTGGTTCTTCTTTCCGGTTCTGTTCCTGTTGAAATCTCCGTTAACCTTCCTCCTCCTGCTTCTTCTTGCGCTAGTGGTAGGCGTGGTTGTAAAGTTTCGCCCGGTGCGTCTCGCCGTGATACCGGAAGGAATGCAATTGCATTGGCGGGCAGTGTGGATTTTCCTGGTCATCTTCACTGGCTCATGTATCCTCAGCCCATTCCAGTTCAGCATCCGACACTTCTCTGTTTCCTTTGCGCTGTTGATCCTGCTGCTGGCGCCGTTGCCGCGCGCGCTGAAGCTGCTGCGGAGTTCTGGCTGGTCGGCCGCCCGTGCCGGTCAGTGGCTCACGGCTGCCCTGGCGCTGGCATCGATTGCCACGGCAGTGCGCGCCTATCCCTACTATCTTCCATTCCTGAACAGCTTGAGTGGCGGGCGTCCCGCCTATGAATTAGTGGGCGATTCCAATCTCGACTGGAACCAGGGCCTTCTCGAAGTCGAGCAGATCGTACACCAACGCGCCCTGCCCCACGTCTTGATCGATTCGTTTGGCTTTTCCGATCCCGTAGCCTATGTTCCTGAAGGCAGAGTATGGAATTGTCAGGAGGCAGTACCGACAGATGGCGGCCAGTGGGCCTTTGTCTCCGCCAATATGATTCAGCAAAGTCACAACTGCGCCTGGCTGCTGCCGCTTCCGCATGAAGTCCTGGCAGGCGGAAGCATGGTTCTCTTCAAACTCCCGCCCGTAATTCCAGCGGCAGGAACCGTCGGCGGTCCGCCGTTGCCGGAAAACTATCACGATTTCGGAGGCCAGGCTATCTTCGGAGATATGCGCCTTGTCTATCTCAACTGCATCCACAATCCAGAACAGCTTCAGACTATCTGGGACCATTTTCTAGATGTGGCCAAGGAGCAGCAGAAAAAACAACAAAACTTGAAGCCCAAGAAATAGAGCGCAGCCGCACCTCTTTGAGAGCCTTTCATGGATCCGGCCCAGAAGTATTCATACGCCGTGCCCCATCCATTCCGCGCTTTTTGCGGAATGGGTGGGAACCACAAACTATAACCAGCAGGCTTTCTCTGATCCCTGATCCCTAATCATCGGAACAGCGAATCAATGACGTCATCGACAACGATGTCCGCCACAGTCGGTTGCCTGAAGCCAATCCAACTCTGGTCAGGCGGCGCATCAAAATCCTCTGTGATTGAAGGCTCCTGCGGCTGCCGATGAGGAGCGGCGCTGGCGATGCGCTTGGCCTCGCCGCGATCCAGCCAGATCATCGCGCACTCCTCGCAAGAGTCGATGACCACATTACCGGGACCGGCGTAGAGGTGCGCCTCCATGCGGCGATGGCAGTGCGGGCATTGGAGGATGCGGCGCAGTTCGTCCGGGTCGTAGGCGGAGGGCTTGGCATCGCCGGATTGCCCCGCCGCGCGCAACTCCGCGATCAAATCTTCCAATGCGCCCATCGCCACCAACATTCCGCCGCACTTTTTGCAGTAGAGAATCGGCGTCTTGGCCAGCACGGCCTGCACCAGCGGTTGGTTGCAGAGCGGGCATTGTTCGTCCGCCTGCTCGTCCAGCACGCGCACTCCGTCGTCACTCATCTCAGGGATGTAGACGCTCTGGCAGTACTCGCAGCGAAAGCTGACCATATCCGATTTCACGCGCATGGGCGCGCCACAGTTGGGGCAGGTCATTGAGGCTTTCCACATTCTGCGCAGAATTTTGCGCGTTGAGGAATGGGTTTTCCGCACTCGATGCAGAACTTGGAGCCCTCCGGGTAGGTAAATGTGGTTACGGATTCAGGTTCAGCCGGAGCGCCAATTAACACAGGCACGGCAGCCGCAGGCTGCGCGGGAGCGCCCATCGACGGTTTGAGGGCATTGGAGAGCACCTGCGCCACCGCCGCGCCCGCGCCCAGGCCCATGCCCATGCCGGCCGCGCCGCTCGTGTTGGCAGCGGAAAGGTCCAGGGACTCAGCCGCCGCGTAGAGTGTGTAGCGACCCAGATCGCCCACCATGTTCATGCCGATGCGCTGATCGAAGACCTTTTGCAGCTCCTCCGGCAAAGAGACATTCTCGACGACGAACTTGTCCAGCTCCAGCCCAAGCGCGGCGAAGGTCGGCTTCAACCTCTCGACGACATTTTGGCTGAGCGCCGAGTGATTGGCGGCCATGTCGAGGAATGATACGTCGCTGGTGGCAAAGACCTCGGTCATGCTGCCGATGATGGTGTCGCGCAACTGGCCTTCCAGGTCGATGGCCAGATAGCGGTCGCGGGTGCCGCAGATCTGGTTGAAGAAGGCGCGGGGATCGGTGATGCGATAGGAGTAGATGCCGTAGCAGCGCAGGCGCACGGCGCCGAACTCCTTGTCGCGGATGGTGATGGGCGTAGCTGTGCCCCACTTCTGGTCGATTTGCAGGCGGGTGGAGAAGAAGTAGACCTCGGATTTGAAGGGCGACTCGAAGCCTTTGTCCCAGTTCATCAGATCGGTGAGCAGGGGCAGGTTGCGCGTGACGAGCGTATGCAGGCCGGGGCCGAAGATGTCGGCGATGCGGCCCTCGTTGACAAAGGCGGCCATCTGCGACTCGCTCACCGTCAGCTTGCCGCCGTTTTCAATCTCCAGATCTCGCATCGGGTAGCGATAACTGAGGATGCCGTTATCCGGCTCATTCCACTCGATGACGCTGAGGAACTGCTTGGCCAGAAAATCTCCGAAGCTCATTTTTCTTCTCCGCTGGGAAATATAGCAGAGAGAGCATACGGTGTGCCCGGCATTTGTTTCCCAGGTGCACAGGCGGTAAACCCGCCTTTATGATATTTTTGATAGAGCGGCCTTTTGCGAGCTCGTAGCTCAGTTGGTAGAGCAACGCCCTTTTAAGGCGTGGGTCCTGGGTTCGAGTCCCAGCGAGCTCACCACTCCTTTTGGCCGCTTTTTCAAGATATTGCTCTGCGATGGTGTAACCTTGCCGGCCTCGGTGTCTGGATGGGGCTGTATTGTCATTTCTATTGGTTTGTCCTTGCCTTTCGTCAAGTTGCCACTTGCCAGAGTTTAGCCTCCGCTTTCAGGCAAATTCATTCCCCGGCGAGTGAGGTCGTTCCGGCTGTCGCGCGGGCGTTCTTTGCCGTTTCATTCCCAATCCATGAGTGGATCCCGTCGATCTGTGTGGCAGGTATGGCGATGAGCTGACCGGCAGCGAGAGTCCGAAATCGGACAGTGCGCTCCGCAATCGGACAGCGAACCGCCTGGGAAATGCATTATTTTTTGATCTAAATAATATGTTATCAACAGGATAAATCAACGGTTGAGTGGCACGCCGATTGCTCGTTCCTTTCCAGATGGATAATTCGGTCTCCTTTGCATGGGTCAACACGCGGTTTGGTTTGCCCAACATCCTGAGAACCGGCTCCATCCCTTCAACGCAAGGCCACTTTCAAGCTTGAGTTGGAGGAGCGTCAGGAAGAAGTGGAGACCCAACCATGCTGCTTCAAGACATCCGTTACGCGCTGCGACAGTTGCGCAAGTCGCCGGGATTTACCTTTACCGCCGTGACCGTGCTGGCGCTGGGGCTGGGCGCGAACATCGCTGTTTTCACCGTGCTGAACGGAATTCTGCTGCGCCCGCTGCCTTATGCACAGCCGGATCGCGTGGTTGAAATCAAAGGCGCCGGGACCGAGCAGTACTACATGATGAGCTATGCCAATATGCTCCAGTTGCGCGACGCGGTGGGCGCAAAGATGCAGATCGGCGCGGTGATGAATCGCTCTATGGCAAGTATTGTCGCTCCCGGCGGCCGCTTCCAGGCGCAGAAGATTGAGGTCACCGCCGGTCTGCCTGCCATGCTGGGCACGCAACCCATCCTTGGGCGCGTATTCCGCGACGAAGAGAACGATCCGGGGCGCAATCGCGTGGTGCTGATTGGTGAAGAAGTGTGGCGCAAGTTCTACGCCGCCGATCCGCAAATCGTCGGCAAGACGCTCACCATCAAGAGCCAGCAATACACCATTCTCGGCGTCATGCCCAAGGGCTTTTCATTCCCTTTTCATGAAGATATGGAAATCTGGTCGCCCGCGGCAATTGATCCGGCCAGCCGCTCTTCGATGAGCGACGAAAAGGCTGCCTGGGGAGAACTTTACGCGCGTTTGCCGGAGGGAATATCGGCTGGCCAACTTAGTGATCAACTTAGCCGCACACAGGCTGTGATCGCGAAAGAAGCCAGTAAAGATGGACCGACCATCGCCCCGCGCATCGCTGTTACGGGATATCAGCAATCGCTGAACGAGCAGGTGCGCAAGCCGCTGACGCTGCTCTACGCAGTGGTGCTAGGCATCTGGATGCTGGCCTGCCTGAACGTCACCAGCCTGATGCTGGCGCGGGCGGTTTCACGCGCGCGTGAACTTGCCGTGCGCGCCGCGCTGGGAGCCAGCCGTGCGCGTCTGCTGCAACAGACCATTGTCGAAAGCCTTTTGCTCAGCAGCATCGGCAGCCTCTTCGGATTGCTTCTCGGCCAAACTGCCATCAAGCTGCTATGGCATCCAATCAGCCGCAATCTTCCGCTCACGAGCGCCATACATCTCGACTGGCGGGTTGTGGCCTGCCTGGTTGCACTCACGCTTATCACTGCAATTCTTGTCGGCGTCTTTCCCGCGTTGCGCGCGATGCGCCGCGATGTGCAGACCAGCTTGCACGGGATGACGGCGACCGCCTCTGCCCGTCAGAATCGCACGCGCGAATCGCTGGTCGTTGCGCAATTTGCACTCACGCTCATCTTCCTTGTCGGCGCGGGATTATTCTTGCGCACCATCCACGCACTGCGTTCCGTGCCGCTCGGCTTCACGCAGCAGAACGTGCTTACCGGCGGCATCATACTCAACGGCGGTGGACAACTGGAGCAGATGGAGGGCAAGCCACTGGACGCCAACATCGTGCAATCCGCTTATCTGCCGCTGCTTGACAAGCTGCACGCGATTCCCGGTGTGAAGGTGGCCGCGCTTAGTTCCGTGCTGCCTTTGCGCGCCGAGTTTGCGGTGACTATCATGGGAGACATCGATCACAAGGACGCTCCGCGCGGACAGACGCCACGGGGAGACGGGCGTCTGGCCTCGCCGGGCCTTGTCGCTGCGCTAGGAATCCCCATGCTGCGCGGCCGATTCTTCACCGAAGACGACACAGCCTCCGCGCCTCCTGTCGTGGTCGTAAATCAGGCCTTTGTCAACAAGTATCTGCCCGGCCAAAACCCTCTCGGCCACACTTTTTACATGGGTAAGGGCCGGTTCTCTGAAATGCACATCGTCGGCGTTATCGGCGACTTGAAGCAGCGCAAAGTAACCGACGCCACCAGGCCGGAGATTTACTTCTGCCTTGCGCAAGTTGAGCCGGGAACGCCGCTCTATGGCGTCGCCACAGCGTTCATTCAAGTGGCCATTCGCGGCGCGGTTCCCGCGGATTCGCTGCGCGCGCAGTTTGACAAGGCGCTGCACGAGGTTGCGCCCGACGCCGCCACCACCGATGTAAAGACCATTCACGAAGCGGTCGAAGATTCTTTTGGTTCGCAGACTTTGATTGCGCATTTGCTGGAGAGCTTTGCCGCGCTGGCACTGATGATTGCCTCGGTCGGACTCTATGGTTTGCTCTCGTTTGCCGTGGCGCAGCGCACGCGCGAGATTGGATTGCGCATCGCATTGGGCGCGCCGCAAGCCAACATTCTCTCGCTGATTCTGCGCCGCGCGCTGTTGCTTGTGAGTGCCGGCCTCACTATCGGCGGCGCGCTCTCCTGGTTCGCTGTTCGGCTTGCGAACAGCTACATATTCGGCGTGCAAGCACACGACGCTTTCACTTTTACTGCGGTGGTTGTTGTACTGGCCGTGGCCTCGCTCATCGCGGCTTGGCTGCCCGCGCGCCGCGCCGCTTCGGTTGACCCTATTCTTGCATTGAGATCGGAGTAATTCATGATTGAACTGAAAAACATTGAACGCAGTTACAAGACCGGACCCACCGAAACCTGGGTGCTGCGCCGCATTGGGCTCACCATCAAAGAGGGCGAGTTTGTCACTGTGATGGGGCCGTCGGGGGCAGGGAAGTCGTCGCTGCTGAACATTCTTGCGCTGCTTGACGACGGCTGGAAGGGTGAGTACTGGTTTGGCGAAACGGCTGCGCACAAGCTCAACCGCAAGCAGCGCGCCGATCTCGCTCGCGAGCGCATCGGCATGGTCTTTCAGAGCTATCATCTGCTGGACGATCTAACTGTTGCGGAGAACATTGACCTGCCGCTGAGCTACAAAAATCTTCCCGCCCATGAGCGTCAAGGAATGGTGGCTGACATTCTGGACCGCTTTCAGATTGTCGCCAAGAAAGACTTGTATCCTTCGCAACTATCGGGAGGACAGCAGCAGTTGGTGGGCATTGCGCGGGCGGTGGTTCATGCGCCCGCGCTGCTGCTGGCCGACGAGCCAACCGGCAATCTGCACTCGACGCAGGCGCGCGAGATTATGGAGCTGTTTTGCGAATTGAATCGCGCGGGAACAACGATTGTGCAGGTGACGCACTCGGAGGAGAACGCGCGCTACGGCAAGCGCATTCTTGAACTGCGCGACGGTTGGCTCAAGCGCGATGAAGCGGTGGCGGCAAAGTCAACGGAGGCGGTGGCCAAGTGAAAATTTTTACGTTTGTTACTGCTGATTTTTGCAATGGGATGCATGGAGGCCGGCGCTACTTGTTTTTTCAGCGCATCTCAACACTGCTGGCTGCGGTTTCTCTTTTGATGGCGAACGGTTCGCTGGCTGTTGAACCAGCGGTGACTGCGTCCGCGCAGACGACGCTGACTGCCGGAACCTCTGCGCCGCGCAGCGTTCCCTTTGACCAACTGCTGCGGCCCTCGCGCAATCCCATCAACGCCTATCGAGGCATAGCTGTTGCTCCGCCCAGTCTGGTCAACTCCACGCGGCTCAGTTCGTTGGTGCGCGATGGCAAGCTCTATCTGTCGCTGCGCAACGCCATTGATTTGGCACTTGAAAATAATCTTGATCTGGTGATTGCGCGTTACAACATTCCCATTGCGCAGATGGACGTGCAGCGCACGCGGGCTGGCGGCTCAGTGCGCGGCGTCAACACCGGCGTGGTCTCCGGCACACCGGGCGGCGGCGGCAGCGGCGCGGGCGCTGGAACCGGCGCGGGCGGCACATCGAGCGGCGCGGGCGGCGCGGGCGCGGGCGCATCGGGCATTGTTTCATCCACGCTCGGCACAGGCACTTCGGTCTCCGGATTCGATCCGATCATCGGCGCCAATTTGTATACCGACCACACCTCAGAGCAGTTGACCAACTTGCAGGTGGAGGGCGTTCCTATTTACAAGTTCAATACCTCCGCGGCCAATGTGAGCTACAACCAATCCTTTGCCACAGGCGGCAACCTGCAAGTGGTTTGGGATAGCAGCCGATTGACCTCCAACGGAATTTACGATTACTTCAGTCCGTCGTTTTCTTCGTCGATGGAAGTGGTGGTGCAGCAACCGCTGCTGGCAGGCTTTGGCGTGGGACCGAATCTGCGCTTTCTGCATATCGCAAAAACCAACCAGAAGATCTCCGACATTGCCTTCCAAGCGCAGATTATCTCCACCGTCACGCAGATTTGCGATCTGTACTGGGACCTGGTGAGCGCCTATGATAATGAGCAGGTGGGTGAGCGCTCAGTGGAGTTTGCCCGGCAGACGCTGGAGACCAGCCGCAAGCAGCTTGAGTTGCAGGCGATTCCGGAGATGGAAGTGCTGAAGGCGGAAGGTGAACTGGCGGTGCGCGAGCAAGAGCTGACTGTGGCGCGCACCAATCTTGAGTTGCAAGAGCTTTACATGAAGAATGCCATTACTCGGTCGCTTGACGATCCCACATTGCAGGAGATGCCGGTGATTCCGGTGGATCACATTGCCAGCAAGATCGAGCCGATCGCGCAGCCAGTGCAGGAGATGATTACCGACGCGCTGAAGAATCGCACCGAACTGCTGGAGTCTGCGCTGGACTTGCAGAACCGCGATTTGAGCCGCAAGAGCGCGCGCAACGCGCTGCTGCCGGCATTGAGCTTGTATGGCGCATACATCGGCACGGGCGCGGCGGGCACGGCAAATCCCGGATACAAAGGCGCGCCGGTGACTTCGATTCTTCCGCAAAGTTATGGCGGCGCATTGCAAAGCGCGCTGGATAATACCGCGCCCGAATACCGCGTGGGCTTTCAATTGAATATTCCTTTGCGCAACCGCATCGCCAAGGCCGACCAGGCGCGCACCGAGTTGGAGTACCGCCAGTCACAGGTTTATGCCGAGGAGTTGAGAAAGCGCATTCGCATCGAGGTGCGCAACGCGAGTTATGCTTTGGAACAGGGAGTGAGCCGCGTGGAGGCAGCGCGCAAGGCACGCGACCTGGCGCAGCGTATGCTTGACGTGATGCAGAAGGAACAGAAATTGGGCGCTGGATCCAATCAACAGACGCTTTCGGCGGAGCACGATCTGGCCTTGGCCGAGTCGGCGCTGGTGACCGCCGAGACCGCATACGAAAAGGCGCGCATTGAAGTTTGGCGCGCAAAAGGTTCGGCGCTGGAAGAGTACGGAATTTCAATTGCAGACGCCAAGGCTGGCGTTGTGGAGGCGGATCATCTCAAATAAGCAAGAGCCAATTCGTGTGCTGGTGGCCGACGATCAACCACACATCCTCGAAGCCCTTGAGCTGCTGCTCCGGCCGCAAGGCATCGAAGTGGAGTGCGTGCGTTCGCCGCAGTTGCTACTGGAGGCGCTCAGCGTCAGCGACTACGATGTGCTGCTGATCGATCTGAATTACACGCGCGACACCACCAGCGGCCAGGAGGGCCTGGACCTGCTGGCGCGCATTCAGGAGTTCGATACGCGTTTGCCGGTGATCGTGATGACCGCCTGGGGCAACATTGATCTGGCTGTTGAATCCATTAAGCGCGGGGCGCGCGACTTTATTCAAAAACCGTGGGAGAACGAGCGGCTGCTCTCACTCATTCGCGTTCATGCAGAGCTGCATCAGGCGCTGCGCCGCACGCGTCATCTTGAATTGGAAAACCTGTTGCTGCGCGGCGAGGGAATGCCTGATTTTATTGCCAGCGCGCCTTCCATGCAGCCGGTGCTTGAACTGATTGCGCAGGTCGGCCCGTCGGACGCCAACGTGCTCATCACCGGCGAGCACGGCACCGGCAAAGAGATCGTCTCCAAGCTGTTGCACGCGGCCTCGCAGCGCTCGCGCATGGCGCTGGTCGCGGTGAACGCCGGCGGGCTGCCGGAGGGAACCTTCGAGAGCGAAATCTTCGGCCACGTCAAAGGCGCATTCACCGACGCCCGCACGGATCGCGTGGGCCGTTTTGAGCTGGCCAACGGCGGAACGCTTTTCCTCGACGAGATCGCCAACGTTCCGCTGCGCCAGCAAGCCAAGCTGCTGCGCGTGCTGGAGACCGGCGAACTGGAGCGCGTGGGCTCCTCGCAAACCCGGCGCGTTGATGTGCGCCTGCTCTCGGCCACCAACGCCGATCTGCACGCCGAGGCCAAGGCCGGCAACTTTCGCGAGGATCTGCTCTTCCGCATCAACACCGTCGAGATTCACTTGCCCGCGCTGCGCGACCGGCGCGAAGATATTCCGCTGCTGGCTCAGCACTTTCTCAGTAGCAATCGCACCCGCTATCGCAAGCAGATCAAAGGCTACACGCCGGCCGCCATGCAGCAGATGATGAGCTACGCGTGGCCGGGTAACGTGCGCGAGCTGGAACATACCGTGGAGCGCGCCGTGCTGCTCTGCCGCGGCGAAGAAATTGAACCTGCCAACCTGGCCATCACCGCTGCGCGCGCGCCGGCCCAGTCGCTGGAAAACATGAGCATCGACGAGGTGGAAGCGCTGCTGGTCCGCAAGATGATGCGCCGTTGCAACGGCAACATTACGCAAGCCGCGGAAGGCCTCGGACTGAGCCGTGCCGCTCTTTATCGGCGCATCGAAAAATATGGGCTATGAAATGAGAAAATGTGTCAATAGGAGAAGTTAATGTTGAAGCACAATTTGGAGGCCAGTATTGATGTAATAATTGCGGGCATCATGAGCATTCTTGTTTCTCTACTAGGATTGGGTATGTTCGCATTTGGCTATGATCCGCGCAAATTTCGAGTACTTACACTAGTGTTCTGCTTATTGCCAACTTTAGAATTTCCTGCCTTCTTCGTTTGGTTCGCGTCCCGTCGGCGTTCTATTCAACTTCTTTGGTTGCTATGTTCTATAAACTATATTGTTCTCGTCATAAATAATTGGCAAGAATGCTTGGCAGGACGATGTATTGCTGACACGGGGTTCCTAACTGTTGCATTCGGAAGTGTTTTTAGTGGACCACACGTTATAGGATCCGCGATTGTGGCCGTTCTGATGCAAATTGCATATAATTTGCGACGCAATGAACAGGAGCACACACAGTCTTGACGGAAACAGTTTCACGCCGCTCTCGCCGCTCAGCGATTCGCCGAGCGTGGCTCTATTGCCTATTGATGTCCGCGCCCGCGCTGGCCTTTGCCGGCATTTATCTCTTCCTGCAACAATTTTCTCTCGCGCCCGCTCTATTGCTCATCGGCTGCCTGCTGCTATATCTGGCGCTGATTGCCGCCGCGTTGATCGAGAGCATGACCCGCCCTTTGCAGACGCTCTCCAATGTGGTTGCGTCGCTACGCGAGGGCGATTACTCCTTCCGCGCGCGTGGGGCAGGTCCGCAAGATGCGCTGAGCGAACTTTCCTCCGAGATCAATGCTCTGGCCGATCTGCTGCAAAAGCAGCGCGTCCGTTCGCTGGAGGCCACGGCCCTGTTGGCGCGCATCCTGGAGGTGATGAGTGCGCCGCTCTTCGCCTTTGACCGCAACGACCGCCTGCAACTGGTGAATCACGCAGGTGTTGAACTGCTCGGATTGCCCTATGCGCGCTGCTTCGGCAGCAGCGCGCGCGAACTCGGCCTGCAAGAGCTGCTGGCCGCGCCCGATCAGAGCATTCACTCTTTCGGCGCAAAATCAACGCGCTGGCTTCTGCGCCGGGCGGTCTTCCGCCAGGATGGCGCGCCGCATACGCTGCTGCTGCTGGCCGACGTGAGCCTGCCGTTGCAAGACGAAGAGCAGCGCTCCTGGAAACGGCTGATCCGCGTTCTGGGCCATGAACTGTCGAACTCGCTCGCGCCCATCAAATCGATTGCCGGAAGCCTGCTGGCGCGGGCCAATCAACTCGGCGACGACGCGGCCACAGCGCGCGATTTCCGACGCGGCCTGGGCGTCATTGAGAGCCGCGCCGACGCGCTGCATCGCTTTGTGCAGTCCTATCGGAAGCTGGCGCAACTGCCCGCGCCCGCGCTTCGGCCGGTTACGCTGGCGGCGCTCGTGGAGCGCGTCGTGCTGCTGGAGCAGCGCTTGGCCGCGCAGCTCGATTCTGGTCCATCTGTGATTCTCAACGCCGACCCGGATCAACTGGAGCAGATGCTCATCAACCTGCTAGCCAATGCCGTGGATGCTTCGCTCGGCAACAACTCTCAGTCTGTGCGTGTGAGTTGGCAGAGCGCGGATGCGGAGGTTTTGATCGTGATCGAAGACCGTGGCCTGGGCATTGCCAACGCCGATAATCTTTTTGTTCCCTTCTATACCACCAAGCCAACCGGGAGCGGCGTTGGCCTGGTTCTGGCGCAGCAGATTGCCCGCGCCCACGGCGGCGAAATCAGCCTGCTCAATCGCGAAGACTCGCCCGGCGTCCGCGCCACCGTGCGATTGCCGCTGGCGTAGATATCGAGAGAATGAGTGTTTTATTGCGGGTTAGAGAGTACAGAAGCGTCAGGGCACGACTTGAGAGGATACGGAAGAAGGACTGAAGTTGAGTGAAGGCCCAGAAAAACTTCCCGCAGGGGCTAAAGCCCCGTTGATTCTATGGGTTTGTCGGCACGACTAAGAGCTTATCTGTAAATTGCAAATTTTCTCTTGCTGACCTCAAAAGGATTCTATTGGACTGGCGGCTTTTCCGCATGGTTGAGAGCTCGACGTGGACCAGGAGGTCCACGCCACAGCCGACCGGGAGGTCGGCGCTACAATTCACGGAAACCGGCGCTACAATTCATGGAGACTGGCGCTGCAATGCACGGATTAGCTCTTGGTATGCTGAAAATGATTCCAAGGCAAATCTGAATCGAGCCGGCTACGGTGCCGCCCAACTGTCCGAAATCAGACAGTTCCTACCGCAAACGGACACTGAAACGCAGCTTCAGAGATAAGCCTGCAACGCTAAGTCTCACATTATCAACGCAGATTAGACCCGCTCGATTGGCACTCCAAGTGCTTTATCTATGGTCGTTATGGACATTGCTCGCCCTGATTTATTGCAAAAGAGGAAGCGCCGGTTATGGATCTCTGCCGGTGTTGCGGTGGTGGTGTTGGTGATTGCCGGGCTGGGAGTATCGCGGCTGAAGCCGGCTGCTCCCACAGTGGACCGCTCCACCATTTGGCCCGATACAGTCAAGCGAGGGCCGATGATCCGCCAGGTGCGCGGGTCAACCGGAACCCTGGTTCCGCGCGAGGATAAGCTGCGCCTGATTCCCGCCGAGACCGAGGCCACGGTGACGCGCATCCTGGTGCTGCCGGGGGCGCACGTCGAGCCCAACACGGTCATCATGGACCTGGCTTATCCGCAACTGGATCAGGAGGCGATGAACGCAAGTCTAGCTCTGAAAGCCGCCGAGAGCGACTATCACAACACGCAGATCAAGTTGCAGAGCGACCTGATGACGCAGAAGGCAGGCGCGGCCACGGTGGGCGCGGACTACAGTCAGGCCAAGCTTCAGGCACAGACCGACAAGGCGCTGTACGACTTGGGCGTCATCTCCGGATTGACCTACAACGCCTCGAAGGGCAAGGCCGATGAGCTGACCACGCGCAACAAGATCGAAGACGACCGGCTGGCCATGAACGAAAAAGTGATTGCCTCGCAACTGGCCGTGGAGCAAACCAAGGTGGATCAGGCGCGCGCGCTGTATCAGCTCAAGCAGCAGCAACTGGCGGCGCTGCACGTTACCGCCGGCATCAGCGGCGTGCTGGTCGATCTACCGCACCAGGTCGGCGAGCACGTGGCCCCCGGCGTGACGCTGGCCAAGGTCGTCCAGCCGGATCAGTTGAAGGCCTCGCTCAAGGTGGCCGAGACCCAGGCGCGCGACATTCAGATCGGGCAGCCCGCCTCCATCGATACGCACAACGGCGTGATTCCGGGACGCGTGCAACGCATTGATCCTGCCGTGCAGAACGGAACCGTCACCGTGGACGTAGAACTGACTGGACCCTTGCCGCAGGGTGCGCGGCCTGATTTGAGCGTGGATGGAACCATCGATCTGGAGCGCATGACCGATGTGCTTTACGTGGGCCGCCCTGCGCTGGGCAATGAGAACTCGACGCTCAGCCTCTTCAAGATTGACGCCGACGGCAAGGGCGCGACGCGCGTGCCGGTCAAAGTGGGCCGAGCTTCGGTGAACAGCATTCAGGTGATCGAAGGACTGAAGGAAGGCGACACGGTGATTCTTTCCGATATGTCGCGCTGGGACAATGTGGACCGCATACGGCTGGAGTAAAAACAGTTCTCAGTTCACAGTTCTCAGTTGTCAGTAACGCCTCCTACCTGACAGTTGACAACTGCTAACTGAAGCTGAGAGCTGTGAACTGAAAACTGTGAACTGAGAACTAACAACTGAGAACTGTGAGGGCATTATGGCATCGAACGGCACACTGATTGAAATTGAAGATCTCACCAAAGTCTTCTACACCGACGAAGTGGAGACGCATGCGCTCTCCGGCATTCACCTGACCATCGCGCGAGGCGAGTATGTTGCGATGAGCGGCCCATCGGGCTGCGGCAAGTCCACGCTGCTCTCGATCCTCGGCCTGCTCGATACGCCGACCGGCGGCAAGTATCTGCTGAATGGCAGCCCGGTGGAGAAGTTGAACTTCAGCGAGCGCTCGCGCATTCGTAATCAGGAGATCGGCTTCATCTTTCAGAGCTTCAATCTGATTGGCGATTTGACGGTCGAAGAGAATGTCGAGTTGCCTCTGACCTATCGCGCCGGAATGCCTTCAGCCGAGCGCAAGAAGCGCGTCAAGGAAGCGTTGGAGCGCGTCAACATGGCGCATCGCATGAGGCACTACCCCGCGCAACTGAGCGGCGGCCAGCAACAGCGGGTGGCCGTGGCGCGCGCACTGGCCGGAAAGCCTTCGATTCTGCTGGCCGACGAGCCGACGGGAAATCTTGACTCGAAGAACGGCGATGCGGTGATGCACCTGCTGGCCGACTTGCATCGTGAGGGCGCGACGATCTGCATGGTGACGCACGATCCGCGCTTTGCCCGCCACGCCCAGCGCGAGGTCCATCTGTTCGACGGCAAGGTCGTCTCGGAGAGTGAGTTGAAAAAGCTGGAAGAGGAAGTGGAGGCGTAATCATGCTTTTTGAAAACCTGCTGCAAGACCTACGCTACTCAGTGCGCCAGCTTCGCCGCGCTCCAGGCTTTGCCTTCACCGTGGTGCTCACACTGGCTTTGAGCGTGGGCGTGGCCACGGCAGTTTTTTGCGTGATTGACGCTGTGATTCTCAGCCCGCTGCCTTTTAATCATCCAGAGAAGATCGTCGCCGTGAATAGCCGCAGCCAGAGCGGCTATCAACAGCCGGAATCGTGGCCGAGCTATCAGGACGAACGCGCTCAGAGCAGCACCTTCAGCGCCCTGGCGGGTTTTATCAACTACTTCAAGGTGACGGTGGAGACGCCTGCGGCCGGCGCGGTGGCGCTGGAGAGCGTGCGCGGGACGGACAACTTTTTTGAAGTCTTTGGCGTGCAGCCGCTGCTGGGGCGCACCTTCCTGCGTGGCGAAGATCAAGAGGGAAGAAACAATATCGCCGTGTTGAGCTATGACGCATGGCGGAGTTACTTCAACAGCGATCGCGGCATTCTGAACCAGACTGTCAAGATGGACGGCGCCAGCTTTACCGTGATTGGCGTCATGCCCGCGGGCTTTCGCTTTCCGCTCGGCACGCGCAATGCCGTTTATATCCCAATGCGCCTCGATCAGAAATGGATGTTTGGGCGCGGCAACCACTGGCTGCAAACCGTGGGGCGCGTGAAAGACGGGATAAGCAACGAACAGGCGCAGGCGGAGCTGATGCGCGTCTTCGATAACTTGAGCCGTGCTTATCCAGATACGGATGGGGGAAGAACCGTTCATCTGCAACTGCTGGCAGAGAGCGTGATGGGGAAGAGCAAAGGGCCGCTGTGGACGCTGCTGGGCGCGGTGCTTGCGGTGTTGGCTATTGGTTGCGTAAATGTGGCGGGACTGCTGATGGCGCGCGGAGTAAAGCGCGAGCGGGAGATGGCCATGCGCACGGCCATTGGCGCGGGGCGCATACGGCTGATGCGGCAGATGCTGACCGAGGGATTGCTGCTGGCCGTGGCGGGCGCCGCGGGCGGAATTCTGCTGGCCTGGACGATGCTGGATGTGATGCGCGCCTTCCTGATCAAAGCCTTGGCGCGGGGAGCGGACATTCATTTGAACCTTACGGTGCTGGCCGCGGCAATTGCCATGGCCGTTCTGTGCAGCCTGGCGGCGTCGCTCTATCCGGCGATGCGCTTGTCGGGCATTGATCCCAACCGCGCGTTGAAGGCGGGAGGCAGCGCGGGAACCGAGCGCGCGCAATATCGTTTGCGTTCAGGATTCGTGATTACTCAGGTGGCGCTGACGCTGATGTTGCTGGTGGTGGCCGGCTTGCTGGTTCGCGTAGTCACGCGCTATCGCAACACCGATCTGGGCTTTGATCCATCGCACATTTTTGCCGTCAAATTGAACTTGTCGCGCGCGCGCTATCAGGGACGCGATGTGTTGACCAGCTTTTATAAACCGCTTGAAGAGCGGGTGAGCCACTTGCCTGGCGTGAAGGCCGCGGGCTTCAATACGCTGCTGCCCATTGAGCAATATGGCAGCAATGGCGACACGCATATTGCCGGACAACCGCCCTACCCGCCGCAGCAAGAGATGCTTGCCGAGCAGCGCATCGTCAGCGCGGGCTACTTTGACGTGATGGGAACCACGCTGCACGGCGGGCGCTATCTCTCGCCGAGCCGAGACAACGCAGAGATTGTCGCGCCTACCGTGATTGTGAACGACGCCTTTGTGCGCAAGTTCATTCCCAACGGCCTGGACCCGGTGGCGCAGAAGATCGACGACAGCGACAAGCAAGAAAAATGGACGCAGATTGTAGGCGTGGCCAGCAACGTCCGGCAGGACATCTATGAACCGCCCTTGGCGGAACGCGACTGGCTCATGGATGAAATTCCTTCGGCAGATCGCACGGATACTTTTGCCAACATGATATTGATGGTGCGCACATCGGGCGATCCGGCGCTGATTATTCCTGCGGTGCGCGCTGCTGTGCATGAACTTGATCCGACGATTCCATTCGACGATCCGCGCACCATGAGCGAAATCGTCTCCGAGACGCTGGTCTTTGAGCGCATGGAGAGCTGGCTGTTCGGAATCTTTGCCGGGCTTGCGCTGCTGCTGGCGCTGGTTGGCCTTTATGGATTGATCAGCCACGAGGTGGAGCAATCGGCGCGCGACATCGGCGTGCGCATGGCGCTGGGCGCTTCGCGGCCGGGCATTCTAACCATGGTGCTGCAGCGCGTGGCGTGGATGTTGGCTGCGGGCGTTGCTGCCGGGCTGGTGCTAACTCTTTTCGCGCGCAAGCTGATCGGCATGATCATCTACCTTGATGCGCGGAAAGATGTGGGGGGCTTTTTTCTGGTGGCTCTGTTGCTGGTTGTAGCCGGCATTCTGGCGGCGCTGATTCCTGCCGCCCGCGCCGCTTCCATTGAACCCATGCAGGCTTTACGCGCTGAATAACGCGCCATCAGGTTGTCGAAGGGAAAGAACAATGAACTCGCTGCTGCAAGACCTGCGTTATGCGCTGCGCCAGTTGCGCAAATCGCCAGGATTCACGCTCACCGCGGTGCTCACGCTGGCGCTGGGCATCGGCGCCAACACAACAATTCTCAGTTGGATCAGCGGCACTTTGCTGAATCCCATTCCTGGCGTCACTCGGACCAGTGGAATGTTTGCGCTTACGCGCGGAGAGAAAACCGAGCATCCATCGCCGCCGCTCTCCTATCCGGACTACGCGGATCTGCGCGACGGAGCGAAGAGCGTCTCCGCGCTGATCGGCTATCACGACGACTACGCCATCATTACCGGCAGCGCCAAGCCGGAGCGCATCTATGCAACACTGGCCTCGGCGAATTATTTTGATGTGCTCGGCCTGCGCCCCATTCTTGGCCGTACGTTTCTTGCTCAACAGAATGAACGCCTCAGCGCGGCCGAAGTTGTGCTCGGCTACGAGTTGTGGCAGCATCGTTTTGCCGGAGACCCGTTGATCGTCGGCAAGACAATTCAGATCAACCTGCATTCCTACACGATCGTCGGCGTTGCTCCCAAGGACTTTCAGGGATGCAAGACCGGATTGCGCTCTGACGTTTGGCTTCCACTGGGAATGTACAAGCAGGTCTGGGGATGGGATCCGCTCGATGATCGCGGCAAATCCTTCCTCAACATCCTGGGCGTTTTGCGACCGGGAGCCGATCTCCATCATGCGGAATCCGAGCTGAATTTGCGCATGCAGCGCATCGCCACTCAATACCCGGAGTCACATCAGGGACAGAATCAAATCTTCATTGATCCGCTCTGGCGTTCACCTTTCGGTGTCAACGTCTACCTGGCCGGAACGCTGCCTATCCTGCTGACGCTCTCCGCGTTGCTGCTGCTGCTGGCCTGCGCCAATGTGGCCAACTTGCTGCTGGTGCGCTCGGTTGCGCGCCGCCGCGAATTCGCCATTCGCATGGCCATGGGAGCGAGCCGCTGGCGTCTGGTGCGGCAGTTGATGGCGGAGAACCTTATGGTTGCCTTGGAGGGCGGTGGACTGGCGCTGCTGGGAACCGTCTGGACTGCCCGCTCGCTCTTCTCGGTTCTGCCTTCCGGGACTCTTCCGCTTTCACTCAATGTCAAAGTAGACAGCAGGGTAATGCTGGCAGCTATTTTTGTTTCGATTCTTACGGCCGTAGCTTCCGGTATCGTTCCGGCATTGCGCGCCTCGGCTGTCTCTCCGATGACAATTTTGAAAGACGAGGCGCTGAACACTTCTGGAGGGTTACACAAGTCGCGCCTGACTTCAAGTCTGGTTGTGGCGCAGGTCGCTCTGTCGCTGCTTTTGCTGACCTGTGCAGGATTGTTCTTCCGCAGCCTCGGCAAGGCGCGCGGCGCAGATCCAGGCTTCGACCCAAGCCACGTGCTGCTCGCTTCGTTCGATCTGGGACCGATCGGCTATGACAACGCCAGGGAGATCGAATTCAATCGGCAATTGCTGGCGCGGCTGCGTGCATTGCCGGGTGTGCTGTCGGCCACTACGGCCGATTTCTCGCCGCTCAGCTTCTCCATCCATTCCGATGGAGTGACGCCCGAGGGCTACCAGCCGCGCCCGCATGAATCAATGGAAGCGGATCGCGGAATTGTGGGGCCGGATTATCTGCAAACTTTGCGCACGCCTTTGCGGGCCGGACGCGACTTCACGGATCAGGACAACTCCGGAACGCAGCCGGTGGCCATCGTCAATCAGGCATTTGCCAATCGTTACTGGGCAGGGCAGGACGCCATCGGCAAACGGGTTCAATGGCGCGGAGGCTGGTTCACGGTTGTCGGTGTGGCGGACAACGGCAAGTACAGGAGAATCAATGACGCTCCGGCGCCGCTGATCCTGCTGCCCATGGCGCAGACCTTTGGCGGTGATGTGATCCTTCACATTCGCACCAAGGGCGATCCGCTGGCATATGCTTCCACCGTCGAGCGGACGGTTGGCGAACTGAATCCCAATGTGCCACTTTTCAACGTGACAACACTTAAAGTGAATATGCAAATGGGCAGCATCTTCGAGCGCATCGCGGTAGTCTTCGCGGGAGCATTCGGCCTGCTTGCGCTGTTTCTTGCCAACGTTGGAATCTATGGCGTGGTGGCCTATACGACCAGGCAGCGCACGCACGAGATCGGTATTCGCATGGCGCTGGGAGCCGCGCGGGCCGATGTCTTCCGCCAGATTCTGCGCCAAGGGTTGCGGCTGACCCTGATCGGACTCGCTGCCGGAATCGCGGTTTCGCTGGCCTTCACTCGCCTGTTGCGCGGAATGCTTTTTGGCGTGGGAACCGCCGACTGGCTTACCTTTGCAACTGTCGCGGTGATCCTTTGCATCGTCGCGCTGCTGGCCTGCTTTATTCCCGCCCGCCGCGCCGCATCTATTGAACCTATGCAGGCACTGCGCGCTGAGTAGTACGAGCCAGTCAAAATCGAGGAGACATAAGAATGAATTCATTTCTACAGGATCTTCGCTACGCAATCCGCCAATTGCGCAAGTCTCCAGGATTTACTTTGACCGTCGTGATTACATTGGCCCTGGGCATTGGCGCGAACTCCGCGGTCTTTACGCTCTTCGACCAAGTGCTGTTGAGGATGCTGCCGGTCGAGCGGCCCAGAGAACTGGTGCGCTTCGAGTGGAAGGGCGGATTCAATGGATCGGCCAGCAGCTTCGGTGGCGACATCGGCGATTTTTTCTCCTACCCCATGTACAAAGACCTGCGTGACAACAACCAGGTTTTCCAAGGCATGATCGCCGCCGACAAGGCCCAGGTCGGCGTCTCGTGGCGCAATCAGGCGGAGAGCAAGGACGCGGAGATTGTCACGGGCAATTACTTCCAGCTTCTTGGACTCAAGCCCGCAGTAGGCCGCCTGCTCACACAGCAGGATGACACGGCCAAGAATGCCAACCCGGTTGCGGTTCTCAGCTACAACTACTGGAAGACGCGCTTCGGAGGGGCGCGCGATGTCGTCGGCCAAACGGTGCTCATCAACGGACATTCCTTCACCATTCTCGGCGTTGCGCCGGAGAACTTTGACTCCGCCATTGGCGGCTACAAGCCCGGTGTCTTCATTCCCATCAGCATGGTGGATGTAGCCATGCCCTGGATGGCCCCCCGCGACAACTTGAACCGACACGATTCCGTCTGGCTCACTTTGGTTGCGCGCCTCAAGCCGGGTGTGAGCGCGGCGCAGGCCGAAGCCAGCCTGGGGCCACTGTGGCACTCGCTGCGCGCGAATGAGTTCGCTCTCTACAAGTCGAAGTCCGAGCACTTCAGAAAACACTACATTGACGAGACCAGCATCAAGGTTGTCGACGATTCCAAGGGATTCTCTCCAGGCCGCATGGACTTGCAAAAACCGCTCATCATTCTGATGAGCATGGCCGGATTGCTGGTGGTCATGTGCGCCATCAATGTGACCACGCTGCTGCTGCTGCGGGCTGCGGGCCGCGCGCGTGAAATGTCCATGCGCTACGCTCTGGGCGCAAAACGCAGCCGCATCGTTTCGCAACTCTTGGTCGAGGGCGGCATATTGGGTCTCAGCGGCGCGGCTGCGGGACTTGCTTTTGCGCCGCTGGTGGCTAAGATTCTGGTGCGACTTATGACGAGCGCCGATCCAGGCAGCGAGCCTTATTCCACTTCCATCGATGCGCGCGTGCTTCTGTTCACGCTGGCGATTTCCGTTGTGGTGAGTTTGCTGTTTAGCATTGCTCCGGTCTTCCACTTCCTGCGTCCCGATCTAGCCAATGCGCTGCGCCAAACCTCCGGAACCGCATCAAGGAATTCGCAACGCTTCCGCAAAGTTGCCGTGGGCGCACAGATCGCGCTCAGCGTCCTACTGCTGGGCGGCGCGGGTTTGTTCGTGCGCACACTCAACAATCTCCGCCATCAGGATGTGGGCTTCCAAACTTCAAACCTCGCAGTCTTCTCTCTTGATCCGGCAAACTCCGGCTACGGCGAAGACCGCACACCGCAGATCGTCAGCAGCTCTCTTGATGCGTTGCGCCGCATTCCCGGCGTCGTCAGTGTTGCCGCCACCACCGATCCCGAACTTTCCGGAGACACCAGTTTTTCCAACTTTTCCGTGCAGGGATATAAACCCTCCGAAGAAGAGCACATGAACTTCGAGGAGCCGCGCATCACTCCCGGTTACTTTGCCACGCTGCGCCAACCGCTTCTGGTGGGAAGGGGATTCACTGCAGCCGACGTGAATGGGCAGCCCAAGGTCGCTGTCGTTAACCTGACATTTGCCAAGAAATTTTTCGGATCGCCGCAAAATGCCATCGGGCGCGCCATCACAGAAGGCGATGGGGACAATATCAAATTTGATACCACCATTGTCGGCGTCGTTGGCGACATCAAGCATGCCGATCTCCGCACCCCTATGGGCGGCGGTGTCTACTTGCCTTATCTTCAGCAGCTTCATCCCACTGGCGTCGTGGTTTACGTCCTCACCGCGCAAGCGCCGGAGGCTGTCGAGCCGGCAATTCGCCAGACCATTCATCAACTGGATTCAACGCTAGTCGTCGACAGTCTGCGCACCATGGAAGCGCAGATTGATGTAAGCGCTTCAGATGAACGCGCGTTGGCTTTTCTTGCCATTGGCTTCTCCGCACTGGCCATGCTGCTGGCCGCCGTCGGCCTCTATGGAGTGCTGGCCTACTCCACCGAGCAGCGCACGCGCGAGATCGGTGTGCGCCTCGCTTTGGGCGCACAGCGAACGACCGTGGTAGTGTTGATCGTCCGCGAGATGGCCATCATCACGGCCATCGCCACAGCGCTTGCGCTGCCTTCCATCGTTGCGCTGGCCCGACTCTTCCAAAGCCAGTTATACGGCGTTACAGCCTTCGACTCTATTACAATGTCAGTAACAATTACACTTACCCTGGTGATGTCCGCGCTCGCCGCCGCGCTACCGGCCCGCCGCGCTGCTTCCATAGAACCCATGCGGGCCTTGCGCTCAGAATAACGCGCCTCAATTTATCAGAGGAAACAAAACGCTGAACACGCCGCTACAAGGCATCCAAATGTCTTGCGCCGCAGGAGCAAAAGCTATTTGCACGCCGTTTCATCGGTGAAATGGGTCATTTATTGAATGAATGAAAAGGCAAACTGGAAATGACTACAGGAATTTTCCACCTGCCATTACCACCTCGGCAAAATCGGGATTCTCCCAATTGCAATAGGCCAACCTAAAATCTCGAAGGAGAATCATTCTCCGCGCGCAACGCTGCTTGAAACTACGGCGCTGCGCACAGATTGTGTTATCGCGCATTTCGAAAGCTGCTGAAATAGTGACTCAGTGCGAGTCCCCGTCGTGATCAGCGTCGCTGCTCGCAGCCTTCTGTCCTTGCGGGCTGATAGATACAGTGTCTGGTTGCAGGGTGGCTGGTGGTGTCTGTGCGGTGGGTGGTGTGGAGGGCGCCTTCTGGCTTTGGGGGGCGCTCGCTTCGGGAGTTGTTGAACCAATTACGGACAGGCTCATAGATCACCTCTGCTCTTGCTATCGGCGCGCATTACAAAAGTATTCAGGGGTTTGAAAATGAAGTTTACGTCATCTTCCGAAAGGAATATTCATCTGGCTTTTCAAACAGGCAGGTTGATAACGATGCGCGCCCCGGTCTGCTCACGATTGAGAGCTGACACCGTGCCGCCGTGGGCACGCACCACCGCATCAATGAAGGCCATGCCAAGTCCGTGACCATTCGACTGTCTACCCTTGACCCTGCGTTCGAAAAGATGAGGCAGCACTTCGTCATCAAAGCCTGGTCCGTCATCTTCCAGCGTCAACGATGCGATTCCGCCATCGATCTTGAGAAACAAGTTCACCGTGCAAGCCGCGGGTAGGTGCTTCAGTTCGTTGTCAAAGAGATTGGCAATCATGCGGTGTATCAGAGCCTCGTCTGCCTTAATTCTGATCGGACCGCCGCTCTGCAAACGTACGCTCAGGCCTCTATCTGACATCGATGGCTCATAGAGGTCGATCATGATTCTGAGAAGTTCGTCGAGATCAACTTCACTGCGCGCAAGTCGTAGCGCATCGGCTTTAGCTTCGGCCACGTCCAGCGATTTGTTCAGAAACTCCGTCAGTCGATCCAGTTCCTCAATCACGATGACAATCGGTTCGGTTTGATCGCCGGAGGACAATGCCATCTCCAGCTTTCCGCGAATTGCCGTCAGCGGGCTGCGCAGATCGTGCGCCAATGAATCAGTAATGGTGTGCAATTGATGCATCGAATTCTCAATGCGATCGAGCATACGGTTCAACGTCAACGCAAGGCTGCCAACTTCATCGTGGAGCGCGCCGGTTGGCACGCGGGCGCTCAGATCGGAATGTCCGATTCTGGAAGCTGCCTCGGTAATTTGACGAGTCAGACTTAGCATACGATAGGTGGTAAAAAACACTATGCCGAATCCGAAAAGCACGAGCAACAGCCACAGCAAAATGAAGCGAGCGCGCAGGTTTCTGAGTACCCGCAACTCGTCCCGCTCCGACAAGCCGAGGTAAATATAACTTCCATCATTGATGCGCGTTGCGGCAACGCGAAAGGGAGTATCAAAGCCTTGGACGCGCAGGTCCATCGGAGCGCCCGGAAGAGTGCTTTTTGCTTGTATGGCCTCCAGAATCTCTTGGCCGTTTCCCGTGCCAACCCAAAGCATCATTGCGTCGTTGTCGCCGGTCTGAAGAAAGAAGACTGAGTCGTTGGAAGCACTGGCGGAGGTATCCCTGTTCGGAACTTCCTTGCTTGCCAACTCGGCAATTTCCTCAACCACGCGATCATGCAATGTATTCTTCGGTGTCTGCTCGGCAACATCGCCTAGTACATCAACCTCACCGGCAAGCCACGCATCACTCCGTCGCTGAATGTCGTTGGCGACAAACTGGTGAAGAAAAATAAAGACCAGCAAAGTGCCGCAGGCAAAGGCCAGTGTCGCCCTCAGCGAGATGCGCCATGCCGCGCTATGCAGAAGTGGATTAGCGGTCTTTGAGGACATAGCCCACTCCTCGCAGCGTGCGGATCAGTGGCTTCTGACCTGGCCCATCGACTTTGCCGCGCAGGCGATAGATGTGCACATCCACGACGTTTGTGTCCGGCTGAATGCGCATCCCCCAGACCTTGTCCAGAATCATGGAGCGCGTGACCACGCGGCCTGCATTGCGGCAGAGATATTCGAGCAGTACAAACTCCTGTTGCGTAAGCTGGAGGACCTGCCCGGATCGCGTAGCCTCGCGACGCAGCAAGTCCAGTTCAAGATCGAGGACGCGCAACCGGGTCGCCTCGCCTGTCGGAGGGCCGTTGCGGCGCAACAAATTGCGTAACCGGGCCAGCAACTCTGCTAGTGCAAAAGGCTTGGTCAGATAATCGTCGCCGCCCTGCTCCAGACCGCGCACCCGGTCATCGACGGTGCGCCGCGCCGAGAGGATCAGAACCGGCGCGGTGATCCCAAGCTGGCGGAGCTTGAGTATCAGATCAATGCCGTCCTGATCCGGCAACCCAAGATCGACAATCAGTATGCCAAAATCTCCGCCGATTGCCAGCCGCTCGGCCGTCTTGCCGTCGGCCGCAGCCTCCACCTGGTAGCCTGCCTCCTGCAAAGAACTCCGCAGGAAGTTCTGTATATCAATTTCGTCTTCAACAAGCAATAGCCGCATGATGAGATATTAGTGCATTGCCAATCCATTTTTCACTGCTTGTTCCAAAATAAAATTGAAAGGGCGACGAACAAAAAGTAATCCGAAGATGAACACATTGTCATGATCGTAACAGCTAACTGACCCGCATCCTTGATAGTCTTATCTGTAGGCGAGAAATTAGTTCCCCGATGATGAACAAATCTTCATGAAGCCGAGCGGTTTCTTTTGCTCTCCAATAGAGAAGAGAATCTGTTTTAATCATGAATTGCAACTGAGCAGGCAACTGGGAGAATCATCGCCTTGATTCTCCCGGACAATTTTGCAGCCGTTGTGCCACACAAGTGAAGGAGGAGGAAAATGAGCGCAAAAAGCGTCAACAAAAGCGCGATGAATGCAACCTCGTTTGCTGAGACCTTCAGCGCAGGGCTGGTTCTGCCGTCCGAAATCGATCCGCGTTTTGCGGAGGCTCTGCGCCATGTGCTTGACCATCCGGGCAGCCTTGTCCGTCCGCGTATGGTACTGCTGGTGGCGTCAGCCTACGGCCTTGAAGATTCGGCGGCGCAGGACCTGGCAGTTGCGCTCGAATACTTCCACACCGCCTCGCTCATCTTCGACGATCTACCCTGCATGGACAATGCGATGGAGCGGCGCGGTGTGCCTTGTGTACATTTCAAATACGGCGAGGCGGAGGCGATTCTCTCCGCGCTGGCGCTCATCAATCGCGCATATGCGTTAATCTGGCGCGGCGTATACACAGCCTCTCCGGAATCTCAGCGATGCGCAATGGTGTACATCGAGCAGCTTCTTGGCGTGCATGGACTGCTGAACGGACAGAGTCTGGATCTGCATTTTGCGACCATGCCGCACAACCGCAAGACAACGGAGAGAATTGCGCGCGGCAAAACCGTTTCCCTGATCCGGCTCACGCTGGTTCTCCCCGCGATTCTCGGAGGCGCGTCCGCACGGGAGTTGCAACTGCTGGAGAGAATTGCTCTCTATTGGGGCCTTGCCTATCAGATGACAGACGATCTGAAAGATATTCTCGATAGTCAGGCGAAGGCCGGCAAGACTGTTGCACGCGACCTGTTGCTCGACCGTCCAAACGCGGCTTCAGTTATGGGCATTCCCGCCGCCATTGAGCGTCTTATCCGCTTCATTGATCTTGGAGATCGCTCTCTTGCCCGGTTATTGCAAGTGCGGCTTGGACTTTCGTTTCTCAGCAAGCTTCGCAGTAGCCTTGAAGAAGAGCTTGTCCGTATAACCGGCAGTCTCCGTGAGATGTCGCTGGGAGCAAGATCGTGATCTTCATTAAACTGATTGTGACCAATCTGCTCTGCCATCGAGTCCGCTCGCTCATCAGCGTGTCCGGCATCGCCCTTAGTGTTGCGGCCATGCTGACCGTGGTGACCATTCTGCAAGGCGCCATCGGAATGTTCTCCGGTATTCTCTCCAGCGATAGCGAGATTATTGTCTTTGAGCGCAACGTTTCTGATCTCTTTTTTAGTAATGTTTCCGCCACGTCATTTCAGGAGATTTCCAATTGGCCGATGGTGGCTCATGCAGATCCTGTGCTTTTCGGAATTGTTTCCAGCGCCGATCATCCAATCATCACCTGCTTTGGTGTGACGGCCAATGACGCGCGCATTCGTACAGCCAATTGGATTGCAGGCGACAGATTCAGTTTCGCGCAGCATTCCGATGATGTGGTTCTCGGTGAGCGGGCAGCGGAGTTCCTCACGACAAAGCTTGGGGATCATGTGCCCATAGGACATGGGATTTTTCATGTAATTGGCATTCTAAAAACCGCCAACGGCTTTGAAGATGGCGGCGTGTTCATGCCGCTCAGCGCAGCGCAAAACTTTTTTCACAAAGATGGAACTTCTTCAGTGATCACCATCAAGCTGCGCAACAAGGAGGACGCAAGCCTGTTCAAGAGCATGGTCAAGGAGAGATTCTCGAACCTGATTGCGCTTGAAGACGCGGAGTTTAACCGCTCTTATTCCCAGTTCAAGATACTCAAGGCCACGGCCTGGGCGGTGGGCGGATGCGGCCTTCTGCTAGGCGGATTCGGCATCGCCAACACGATGATCATGTCGGTCTTCACGCGCATACGAGAGATCGCCATTCTGCGCGTCAACGGCTTTTCGCGCTTACAAATTGCCGTCATGATTCTTGGTGAATCGGCAGTGGTTTCTCTCGCCGGCGCGGTGCTGGGCCTTGTGACCGGAAGCTGTCTTCTTTATGCTCTCAAGCTGGTTCCGGCGCTGCACGGTTATGTGGATGTAACACTGCAACCTGCTGTCTTGCTGATTGTGATGGTGCTTGCCCTGATTACCGGCATAGCAGGCGCTCTCTATCCGGCCGCATATGCTGTGCGCGTTAAAGCGGTGGAGGCGCTGCGCTTCGAATGAATTCATCGGCACAAACGAAGATTACTCCGCATATTGTCTTGCGAGCTGAAGGCGTCTGGAAGAGCTTCGACGATGGAGCGATATCGGTTCTGAAGGGCGTGGACTTTGCGGCAAGCGAAGGTCAAACGGTAGCGCTCTGCGGACCGTCGGGTTGTGGCAAGAGCACACTGCTGCACCTGTTCGGCGGCCTCGATGCGCCTGACCGCGGCCGCGTCTCGGTCAATGGAGTTGAGGTTAACCGTCATTGCGATTTGCTGCGTCTACTTCGCTACGAAATTGGCTTTGTCTTTCAACTCCACAACCTCATCCCAGATCTCACGCTGGAAGAGAATTGCCTTATTCCTACTGTGGCGGCGGGCCTTGATCGCCACGTTGCACAAGCACGATTGCTTCAACTGGCAGAGCGCACCGGCCTCACGCATCGACTTACGCATCGCATTCAAAATCTCTCAGGTGGCGAACGACAGCGCACCGCGCTGTGCCGCGCATTGATGAACCGGCCAAAGATTCTTCTGGCCGACGAGCCGACCGGCTCGCTGGATGAGCAGACGAGCGGAGCGGTCTTTGATCTGCTGCTGGAGGTGGTCGCGAAGGAACGCGTAACGCTGGTGATGGCCACGCATGATCGCGCATTGGCCGCACGCTGCGACCACTTGCTGGAGATGCGCGACGGGAGGATTTATGAGTCAGTCATCGCCTGACATCAGCACTTCCGTTGGCTGCGCTCAGCAACCCGTTACAGTTGCCGTTTGGCACAGTCTCTTCTGGCTGGTCTTCGCCAATGCCATCGGTGTGCTGCTCTCCATTCTGCTGCTCGTCCCATCGCTTAATGGATTGCTGGGCGAGTGGACTTATGGCCGCTTGATCATGGTGCACATGAATCTTGAACTATATGGCTGGACGAGTCTTCCCATGGTCGGCTTTCTCTTCAAGGTCTACGGGACAGAGCGCGGACCGCTGTCCAAATGGTGCAGGCCGGTGCTCTGGGTGTGGTCTGCGGCGCTGGGCGTGGGCGCGTATTCATGGCTCTCCGGCCACTCTAGCGGCAAACTCTTCCTTGATTGGTCCGGTACCGCTCGCGTATTTTTTCCGCTGGCGATGCTGGCCCTTTGGCTGTTGCTTGTAGTAGCGTTTATGTTCGAATGCAAGACTGAAACTCTATCTGTACGCGGCGCAAAAATTGCCGGGCTCATGTTTCTCCTGGTTGTTCCATTTGTAATGTACTTCGCCTCCGGCCCGAATTATTATCCTGCCATCAATCCCGACACCGGCGGCCCTACCGGCGCTAGCCAATTGGAGTCCTCACTGATGATCGTTGCAATTCTGCTCATGCTTCCCTTTGGACTCACGCAGCGCAAGGCGGGACGCGCACCGATCATCCTATCCGCCTGGGCAATCATGATGCTGGAATTCATTCTCTGCTTCGCGCTGGGCCGCGGCGACATGAGCCATCATCGTCCCGCTCAATTCATTTCGCTTGGAAGCCTTCTCGTTTGGATTCCGCTCACGCCCGCCTACTACGCGGCTTTCAAGTGGAACGAAAATACCCGCCGCTGGCGCATTACATTCTTGGCTTGGTGGTCGGCGCTGGTTCTCACCGGCTGGGTTTTATTTCTTCCAGGCATCCTAGATTATTTCAAATTCACCGATGCTCTTGTCGGCCACTCGCTGCTGGCCATGGCTGGCTTTACATCGAGTCTGCTGATCTTCATTCTCGTTCAACTGCTCGGCGAAGATGGATGGATCTTCAATCGCAGGCGCTCCTTTTATGGATGGAATATTGCCGTCGCGGGTTACGTTGTGCTGATGACAATTGCCGGTTGGCGTGAGGGCTCTGATCCAACCTTTACGATTCTTTCCGGGCCAGCCCGCAATGCCATCTACATTTTCCGATTTGTCGTTGGAGCGGTCATGCTTGCTGCGTCGATTGACTGGCTTATCGATGCAACGATGCTGCAGAATAAACATTCTTCCATTTCCGTGGTGCAGGAGGTTGCTGCATGAATCGTCGCATACTCATTGGCTATCAGTCGGCGATTGGTCTTTCAGACGCAATAACCGGCGCGCTGTTGATGATAGTGCCGGAGTTCACACTTTCGCTGATGCGTCTTCACGCGCCCGCAGATGCGTTGCCGTATCTTTCATTCATCGGCTCTTTCGTCCTCGCCGTCGGTTTGTCGTGCCTTTACGGCGCGTGGCTAATGCTTCGTCGTGATCGCCCATGCAAGCTGGAGATTGTCTGGCTTATTACGGCCATCACACGCGCCAGCGTGGCCATTTTTGTTATTGGTCAAATCATGGCTAATACACTTGAGACGGGCTGGATCACGGTTGCTTTCACCGACGGAGCTTGTGTTCTCTTCCAGGCGATCGGGCTGCGTAAAGGCTGGCTGGCTCATGTTGCGCGGTAATCGCATCTTTGCCGGATGGCAAGGTGCGAGCCTTGTGACGATCACCTATGTTTATTTTCTGATCTTCGCGCAATTCGCTTTCATCAAGCGGCGCTCTAGCCTTGGCATTACAGACTCTCATTTGACTGTGGTGATGGCTGCCATGGCCATTGGTGGAATACTGATAAGTTTGCTTGCGCCGCGGCTTAAACTCTGGCCCTCGCTCAATCTGCGACTGCGCGTCGGACTGTTCGCGTCCGGCTCGGCGGCATTCTTATCGCTCTCTCATCTCAATCTTGCCTCCAGCATTTTGGTTTCATTTATGATTGGTGCGGGACTGGGTCTGCTCACTGTCACACTCGTCACGCATCTACGCCACTGGGCGGGCAATGGCAATCCGCTTCTGCTGGTTGGCCTGGGCACGGGCGCGGGCTATTTTATCTGTAATCTTCCCTGTCTATTCGCGGCATCGACTGAAGTGCAATGCGCAACATCGGCTGTGCTGTGCTTTACTGGAATCGGTATCACTTTTTTACCAATATCAACGAATTTTGAAGAGATAGAAAATCTCACGTTATCAACAGTCCCGTTTGTGTGCGTGCTGGCCTGTTTCACGGCTTTAGTGTGGTTGGACTCCGCCGCCTTCTTCATTATCCAAAAAACCCCTGCGTTGATGGCTGGAACATGGGAGGGATCCGCCCACCTCTGGGCGAACGGAACGCTTCATCTTTTGGGTGCGCTGGCGAGTGTGTGGCTTCTTCGCCGCCGAGGTCTCTTGATTGTTCTCTCTGCTTCATTCCTAGCGCTGGCCATCGCATGCCTTCTATTGCTTGATCCACATCGAATCGCACTGGCATCCATCTTCTATCCCATTGGAGTCTCTCTCTATTCAGTCGCATTGGTTGCATATCCGGCGCTGCTAGCCTCTGCTTCATCCATTGCAGAACGCGGCCGGATGGCTGGATGGCTCTACGCCGTCGCTGGTTGGATCGGCTCAACGGCAGGGATTGGGATGGGCCAGAATCTAGGCCACATTCCGTTGTTCTTCATGCTGGTGGTTGGATGCGTCATTTTGTTTGCATGGCCATGGCGCATCATTGCCCAACGCAGGCGCGAACTTACTTTGACTTTGGGATTGCTTTTAGCTGCTTTTGTTTTGTTCAATATTCTGAAAGCCGGCAGCGCATCTTCGCCACTCACTTACGTCGAGAGAGGTCGGCAAGTTTACATTTCCGAAGGCTGCATCAACTGCCACACGCAATATGTTCGACCAAATTCGCTGGATGTTTTGATTTGGGGCCCGGTTGAATCGCTCCAGGAGCTTCGCCATGAGCATCCACCGCTGATTGGAAATCGCCGCCAAGGACCCGATCTCTCCCAGGTTGGTGGACGCCGTTCAGCGCTTTGGCTGAAGTTGCACTTTATCGATCCGCCAGAGGTCAGTGGCGCTTCCATCATGCCTTCCTATTCCATGCTTTTTCGCGATCATCGCGGCGATGATCTTGTGAGTTACCTTGTAAGCATGAAGGGAAGCGGGATGCTTCAGCACAGAGTAGAAGAGGAGAATTGGCATCCATCCTTTTCCGCAGTGGCGATGGCCAACGCCAGCGATGGACAGAGACTCTTTCATCGATTTTGCTCCACTTGCCACGATGCAGGCGGGCAGACGCGCTGGGCGGATGGATTCAAAAGACGTCCTCCCGATCTGACGGTTGGACCGTATCTGCATCTATCATTTTCAGGCGACATTGCAGAACAACAAAACCGTCTTGCACACATTGTCAAATTCGGCATCCAGGGAACCGATATGCCTGGGCATGAATACTTGCCCGACAACGAAATTGCTTCCATTTCTCTTTGGCTATCGCAACAGATCCGGCAGCCGAATCCAAACCAATAACCCCCATTTAGGAGATGAATCATGAAGACCATTACACAATCAATCATTTTTGTCTTGCTGCTCATTCTTGCGCCAGTTGCAATTGCGCAGCATCAGAATTTCACCGTGAAATCTGCCGCCAGCAAAGTCGCTTTCTCTCTGGCTGGGAACGCACACCATGTCGATGGAATCTTTCACATAGAGAGCGGTTCAATCAATTTTGACCGCAGCGCGCGGACCATTTCAGGATCGGTGGTCGTCTCTGCGGGCAGCGGAGACAGCGGTGATCAAGGCCGCGATAAAAAGATGAAATCTGATGTTCTCGATGTCGCTCATTTTGCCGAGATCTCTTTCGTGCCAAGAAGCTATCAAGGGACCATTGCGGACAGCGGCAACTCCACGATTCAAGTCACCGGTATTTTCACACTTCACGGAACTCCACACGACCTGACTGTACCGGTGCAGATAACCATTGAAGGATCCAAGCTCACGGCAAAGACGAGTTTCACTGTTCCTTATGTTCAATGGGGTCTCAAAGACCCAAGCATTTTTATTCTGAAGGTTGCCAAAGTCGTTGATATTGAACTCACGCTGGAGGGCCTGTTATCTTCCTCAAATTGATCTGGTTGGGTCCATAGAAGCCTCATCTCAGACTAAACCGTCAATCAGATCGGGTGACGGATGCACCGCCGATTCCGAAGCGCTCTTGTGGCTGCAATTGACCTCGCAGCGCATGATCAAAAGTGTTGCGTCGAGCCTGATTCGTGTTGGCCCGATCTCTGCCACCAAGCCCCGGACTGTTCCAGGTTCGGTGGCAGCCATGTTTTTGGGAGCATATTGAGCGCAGCACAGCGCGCACAGAATACTTCCAGGGCTCGACATCTTGGACCGTTTTTGGAATGAGCCATCTTGTTGAGCCTCTACTTTTCGCACTTTCTGTCTTGGCAGCGGCAACGATTGTTCGTTCCTCAGGCCAGAATCATCAGCGGGCAAATCGGCCTCAGTGCCCGATATGCATACGCCCGGTGACAGCCCAAATCTGCGAAGTTCAGGTCAGCGTCAATTTTTTTCATTCCTAATGACTTGCAAGGCCATAAAGGACTCAACTTGCACTGAAAAAGAGTCGTATTTGACCCCGGGTCTCAACTGTTGCTAAACTGTACTTGCGGGGTGGAGCAGCCCGGTAGCTCGTTGGGCTCATAACCCAAAGGTCGCTGGTTCAAATCCAGCCCCCGCAACCAAAATCCTCTTTTGGTTTCTATGGTTTGAGCCAATCTCACAGTACGGCTCGATGACTCTAAACCTTGAATCCCATCCAACATTTCTTAATTCCTTTACGCATAGTTTTACGCAATCTCGTTCCGCGAGGCTTCTCGTGTGTACGGCGTAGACGTTATGCTCCACTTCCCCCCGACCTGTGGAATACTTTCGCTTTTACTTCGCCTATACTCATGAAATGGCATTCGGCTTCCCCACCATCGAGCGTAGGCACTTCGTAGTCACCTGCAAGCGGTGCCGCCGCGATGTGCCATCCGGGCGTGAGAAGTTCCCCTTCCAGTCGGTCGCCGTCGAGTGCCCCCTGTGTGGAGAGTTGCGCCGGTACCTGCCCTCGGAGGTCTTCCTCGGGAAGCCTGACCAACTGGTCACCCGCCAGCGGCGGGTCGGAGGCCGGTGATGTTCAACCCAGAGGCCGGTATGCCCCCGCAAGACCAAACCCACCACCGCGTGTACATGTCCTTCATGGATAGGCATGGCTGGCAGTGCCAGTTCTTGGAGGCAGACCTCCAGACTCCCTTACCGCGAAGACTGCACTTCGCATCATCCAACAAGGTAGTCGAACTCGTGGAACGCGCCGGGGGATTCATCGACCAAGAAAGCCGTCTCATGCTGAATCAGGGAATCTCGATGGGCAGGGGTGGAGTGTTCCTGCGGCTCACGGATGAGCAGTACGCCAAGCTGAGAAAGATTTGAAAGGAAAAGAACGATGGAAGTCGCGAGGCTGTTATATGACCGGAAGGAAGCTGCGAGACAATTGAGCATTAGCATCCGTGGGCTCGACTACATCATCGCCTCCAAGGAACTAGATACCCGTCGTATAGGGCGCAAGGTGCTCGTCACTCATGCCAGCTTGGTGAGGTATGCTTCGGGAAACCACTACACGGTCAAGCGACCAAACCTAAACCGGGTCAGACACAATGTACGACGAACGGCACTTCAAACCGCATGAGTTGGCACAACTTTGGGGCGTTAGCGGCGATACCATCCGCAGATTGTTCCGGGATGTGCCCGGTGTACTGGTTATCGACAGACCAGAAAAAAGGTACAAGCGCGGCTATTCCACGATACGGATTCCTGAGTCCGTCGCAAAACGGGTCTATGAAAAACTATCTAAGGGAAAGCGGTACTAGACCAACTCGTCACCCGGCAACAGCGTGCCGGAGGCCGGTGATGGCTAATTCTTTGTCGTAGGGAAGTGACGCTATGATTCTGTAGCAGCTATCATCTTTGGTTGGGGAGACAATCCTGTGAATGATGAACTTGAGCCATTAGCGGCGGACATGCGAAGCCGAGCTGGGCATTACGAAGTGCTAGGTGAGACGTATGCAAAGTTCGAGTTCTTTGAGAAAGGTTGGAATCCATACAGTCGATTCCTTGATGTTGACAAGGTAGACTTCATCTTGCGGAAACGAGCCCCAAATGGTCGCATTGTCTACCGAGAAGTCCAAGTCAAGTTTGGAAAGATTTATCCAGTTGGTTCAGCATGGGAACGCGAAATTTTTGACTTCACTTCATGGCGGTTCTTCAGGGAGAACGAGTTTTCCGCAGTAGTAGAGCAGAAAGACTTTTTTATTGCGTACGTCTTGTCCCGTGACCCCACTCCTGAAAGACCAGCCTACCAAGGCGACATTTTCATCTTCCCCATTCGCGATTTCGACAGTATTATCCGTTGTGGAATTCCGAGCAAAGGCCAGCGCAAAATCTACCTCTCAAGGTTGAAAGGCGAACAAGAACGCTGGTTTCTCAGGCGCGTAACTCGCTTCTCGGAAATCACCGATAAGACTTGTCTGGAAGTCACCAAGTATCGCCGAAATTTTGATGCGTTGTTGTGAGACAACTGTGCCGCTGTGGACGCGGCGGTTCGACAGGGAAGACCGTGACCGCGATGAGCAAGCGGTCTATGCGGCGACGGCATGGCTGCAACGAACCGACCGTGACGGCTCTCTCGGAGTGTTCCTCAATGACCTCAAGAACATTGTGCTGACGTGCCTCCCTTGCAATTATGGCCGCAATGGTTTCACTTTAGAGGAGATGGGCTTGTTCGACCCTAGAAACCGCAAGCGTGTTGAGTGTATTGTCCCGGATTGGGACGGTCTTGAGCGACTTCTCCAGTAACTGGCAAGTCGGCTCACGGCGGGGTTGAAGCTAGCTTGAGAGCGGCAGGTCAACGTTCGTGTGGTGCCGACCGGGAAAGCCATCGAGGAATCGGTTGAATTCGCATACGAGGTTTACAATCGAGTGTTCGGGAAGATTTCCAAGCTACTGGGCAGTGAGGTACTCCTCCACTTCGAACTCGAAAGGCAAAGCGAGGGAACGATGATTTCTGAATTCACTGAGTTTTCCTATGGATTTTCTCTAACGCAGGAATTGATGCAGTCAGGTGGGGCTTCTGGCTATTGGGCACCCTATTTCCCGTCCCTCATAAAGGAGGGGAAAGCTGGCGGAGGCTACGATGTTCGTATTGATAGGGGGAGGTTTCTTTACCTGCAATTCAAACTCAGTGAATACATGGTTGGTGGACCGCGAGGGGCGGGGCAAGAGGATGTAATTGCACTC
Organism: uncultured Occallatibacter sp.; assembly: GCA_964645305.1. Lineage (GTDB taxonomy): Bacteria > Acidobacteriota > Terriglobia > Terriglobales > Acidobacteriaceae > Telmatobacter. Next base: position 105,675 of record CAZYCV010000001.1, read on the forward strand.
CCCTATTATAGATTTTGGGTAACCCCTCGCTGGCTTTCAAAGCAGCACAAAATGCTAGTTGGCTTAGACCAAAAGGGAGCGGAAGTATACTACGCAGCCCCTATCTTTCACACAGAAGATTCCTTAAACAGCGCATTCAATTCAAGAACTGTTGCTAACAATTCAGCTTTCTTCAGCCCTGCGGACATTGGCTACTTGCAAGATGATGAGTGGCATTGCATGGTATTCAGGAGCGACGTTCCACCGGGGTACTTTTGCTCGGAGCCTAGAGAAACTAGGAGACATACTTGGGAAGGTCTGAAAGAGAAAATGCACAGAACTGAGCCGTGCCTTATATCGGAAATGGCGACTTGGCTGAAGGAATTGCTTAATGAAAATCAAGTGAATGGCTTAGATTCGCTACTAAGCGTGCAAGTACCGGAAGAAGAGCCGCTTCACTCGCTTGCATTCATAGCTCGTGCTAGTCGTCTCTCCCTGCACGCTGAAGTGTTCTTCATGCCTGAACTCAAGGAAGCCTAAATGCCCCATTCAACCGCTACATCGGCATCGATTTCTCCGGCGCGGTGACGCCCAAATCCAGTTGCAAGGGCATCCGTGTGTTCATGGCTGAGGGCTCCGGCAAGCCGGGACAGATTCAGCCCCGCCGCTACCACTTCATCGCTGCCTCGAACTCCTCAGGCGTAAATGACTTGGCAGACTTTCGTGCTCTCTCGATGTCGTAAAAGGCGCGTTGCTCCTTGAGAAAGATGTGGACCTCTAAGTCCACATAATCAAGCAGTATCCAACCACAAGTTCGGCCACCCAAAAGCTGACTTAAGCCCCAATCGTTCTTTAGTCGCAACTCAATTTCATTGGCAATCGTGATGGCGTGTTGTTGGTCGGCGGCTGAGGTCACCACGAAGAAATCTGATATTGCGGAATCGGCGGGGGCAAGTTCAAGGATGCGGATTTCTTGGCCGAGCATTCTTTCACAAATCGCAGCCACGGCTCTGACCAATACTTTAGTTTGCTTGAGTTTTCGCGATTTCCTCCGCCACAGACTATCCCAGTTTAGATACACCGAGAATCCGATGAGGATGACTGCGGCAATAACATTCGTCGCTTGCCAATCTGACCTCGCCATCCTTACGGGCAATACCGGGTTAAATAGGACAGCAATCGTGCCAAATAACCACGTCAAAGGAACGCGATTCCGTGAATACAGGCTGCTTGCGATGTAGGCGGAAGAGCCGCAGATAAAGACTCTGAGGAGTACGTACATGAAGTACGGCCACTCGGTAAAGGCCGCAACCAAGAGGACGGCAGCACATGCACCAGAGTAAATTGTCTCGGTCTTCACTTGTCCGTTCATTAGCTACGCCCCAAAATTCGTCACATGACAACAGCCACTAAACAGCGCATTGAATGCTGTGAAACGCTTTCCCGCCGCTCGGATTGTAGCCGGGGCGCGGTGTAGCGAACTGTTGACGCAAGATGGACACATTGCTGATACCGGATAGCAGGTACTCTCGCCAACACTGTCCCTCTTGAGATTCGCTATTGCCGCCCAAAAACCATGCGCTCAAAACAAGATGCCCTGCTTGGTTGTAAGCAACCATGTGAGGCTCAACAAGACGGGCACCGGGGGCTTTACCCAAGCTGTACTGAAACGATATTTGGTTCCGGCCTTGAATGGCAGCGCAGATGACAGTAACGCTCATAATCTCTCGCTTTCCGGGGAATAACGAAAGTATACGCCTTGCTCGTTTCGGTCTTCCACTGCGCCACTTCAAGCCGCACTTTGAGTCAGACCACTTCCTCACCGTCCCTCAACTGTCCGCTGCTCCATGAATTGCTCCAACCCCTTCATGGAGTACATCACCATCCTGCCCATACGGGTTACTGCTGGACTGCAAGGCTCCCCTCTGCTTCTCCATGCTCTGAGGGTGAAGACGCTGACGCCGAGGAACGTCGCCGCTTCAACTTCGCGGACGTACCTTGCCTCTCCTCGTGCTTGAAGCCTTGGTGCCGTGCCAAGACGAGCAGCCACCCGACCAGCAAGCTTCTCGATGAGTTCCTCTTCTGCCAGTGCGGCCATTGCAGGGCGCTCTTCACCAAAGATGCGCCTGAGCGAGTCCGTCACGCAATCTCGTACCGCGTCGATGCGCTTCTGTAGATGACCAAATTCCTGCTGAATTTCAAGTAGCTCTTTTCTGGCGTCGGTCAAATCTCGGAGCGTTCTCCGCATGGATGTCCTTTCGCAATGTAGTTTTATAACCGAGTGTAACCCACCTGCGGGGGTAATATGCTCATTGCCAACCGCAATTGCTGCCGAGTCCAAGTTAACTTATCACTCCCTGCTCAATAGGTCTTTGCGTCAGTACGTGACGCGGGTCACCGCCAGAATTAAACACACGGCTTACGGTCGTGATTATTGGAAAAGGCGGCGTTAGTCATGTCGAGCGTTTACATTGTGAAAGAGGGCGGGAAGACCGAATCCATGAAGGTCGTCCACTGCAAGAATGAGGAAGAGGAACTCCAGTCAATCCTGATGAACAATTTCAACCTCCTCCCCGGCGACCAAATCAACCCGGACAACCCTTCCCGTTGGATGCTTATCAAGCGTGAGATGCCGGTTCCTGACCCTTCCAACGGTAAAGACCGATGGAGTATCGACTTCTTCTTCGTTGACCAAGAAGCCAAGCCGACCTTCGTGGAATGCAAGCGTTACCACGACACGAGAGCTAGGCGTGAGGTGGTCGGGCAAGTATTAGAGTATGCTTCGAATGGTCAATACTACTGGAATGCCGATGACCTTCGAGCACACGCTGAGACGACAGCAAAGGCGAACGGTAGCACTCTGAGCGAGGCTATGATTGCAGTTCAGTCTGGCTTCGAAGATTCGACTGAGGAATTCTTCAAAGAAGTCGAGCGAAAACTCAAAGCCAGTGACATTCGAATTGTGTTTTTTCTTGAGGAAGCGCCGACAGAATTGAAACGCCTTGTCGAATTCATGAACGCGCAAATGGGCACAGTTGAGGTACTCCTCGTAGAAGCTAAACAATACAACGGCAGCAACATTCGGTTAGTGGTTCCTACGCTGTACGGCTTTACCGAGCGTATTCGTGAAATTAAGCGTGCCGCTGCTGCGGAGCAGAATAGAAAACCCATTGCAACGGATTGGGAGAGCTTCAGAAAGAACGCAGAGCAGAAGGGACTAGAGGAACAGACGATTGCCGCGATGCGCGAGGTATACGATGCGTGCAAAGCTCTTCAGGCTGATATTTCTTGGGGACGCGGAGTCGCAACTGGTTCGTTCAGCCCGATTTGGCAGAGCATCCATTCGTCCATTGCTCCCTTTTCGCTATTCGCGAACGGGAAGCTGGATACGCACTTCAGTAGTTTTCAAAGCACTGAGGTTGCGAAGGAATTCTCGACTGCACTAGCGGCCAAGCTCATTGAAGGAGGCGTTGAGCTTCCAAAGGGGTATCAGGATAAATGGCTCACTATCCAGCCGGAAAACTGGGTACTCCATGTAGAGATGTTCATCGCTGCGCTGCAAGATGCTCTGAGGGACAGCATATCTCAAACCATGTCGGGGTAACGAATGGAGGGAAATCCCCGTCCTAGGGGTTCGTGTAATCAATCGGTATACAAGTAGTCTTGCTATTGCGCTCAGCGAACTCCTCGACTGGTGTTCTACTGGCCTTGAATCAAACTCATAAATGAAGGGAACGTTTCCGGTGTTTCCCATTAGGTCGCCAGAAGTGATTTCTTCACAGAACGGGAGTAATGGAGAGCCCACGGAAATGGCAAGCGTATGCGGAGTGAAAGAGCAAGGAAAGCCTGAGACGATGAGGCGCGTTCTATGCAGCGACGATTGCTTGAGTGAAACTGTTTCGCCACATGTCAACACCATCGTTCAATATGTCGATGATGAATTTGGCAGCAAGGCTGAGTTATTCACGCCGATTGTCGTACGCATGAACGCGAGACAAGGTGCTGAGTTTGAGAAAACAAAGTCGCCGGGGGTGTACGTTTTCATTGACGAAAATGGCGATAGCTTGAAGGTTGGCAAAAACCATTTGAATGCGTCAAAGAGAGCTTTGGAACATTGCAAGGACGATACCCACTCGAAAGATGGGACGATACACATGGCAGACCGTGACAACGAAAAGACTTACCTGCTGGTGTTTGCGCTCCAAAAAGACGATTCTCTCGAAGAGCACTATTCTCTGCATTGGGTGCTAGCTCTTGAGTATTTCCTAGAGAAGAAACTGAAACCGAAGATTCCTTCACTGCGGAACGGCTAAGCGAAACGAGGGGGGTGAGTATGAACGTCCTTGAGGTCATTGGTGGCTGGCAGATGAAGGCGAAGAGCATTACACCGCCGCAGGGCACCGGCATCCTCCCGGCTCGTTGTGGCTTACCCGGTCCTGCCTTTTTCCCCGAAGGCTTCGGTCTCCAGAACCCGACCTCCGATGCGATGTGGCCGAACATCATGGCGGTGGGGCACAACTTTGGCTGCGAAGACTACCGTGACGAAATCAATGCTGCTGGTCGAGAGGACGACAAAGCTACATGGCGCAATTTGCGTGGGTTGCTAACCGATGCCGACGTGCCAATTGAGTCCTGTTTTATGACCAACTGGTTCATCGGTCTTCAGCCCGGTAGCAAACAGGTGGGCGAGTTCCTCTCACGTCAAGACTCGCGGTATGAGCGCGAGTGTAGCGAACTCCTTGTGGAGCAGATACGAACCCTGAAGCCGCACGTCATCTTGCTGCTTGGGCTCCCGGTCGTCGGTCGCGCACATCGAATCATGCCAACCCTTAGACCTTGGGCTGACGCGCCGAACTGGAGCGTAGTCGATTTGAGCAGCCTCGGCTCAGTTGCACACGAAGTTGAAATTCCCGGCACAGAAGTAAAGGCGAATGTCGTCGCTCTTCTGCATCCGTCGTTCTCTCCGTCAAACCAGCGGCACCGCAGGTCTGTGTCCCCGGTTAAAAAGCCGGAGGTCGAGATGATTAGGAGTGCGATAGCCAGAACAGCAGCGAGTTCAGTTGCGGCTAGAACTAACCGAGGTTGAAATATCGCGACCGCAAATATGATTCATAAGGTGTGCGAACCACATAAGGTGCGAGTTGGCTGAAAAATCGTTGGTAGCTTTCATATCGAAACTGAACTTCTGTCGAAATGAGGCGACTAAACTCGACAACCTCAGAACGATGTTGGTCGGATGCGTCACTGCCATCTACCTCGTACCAGAGATAGAGCAAAAGGAAACGGCCTTGTCCAAAAGTCCGTGTTAGCCCGAGTATATGCTTCAGCAATTGTCCAGCGTCAAGACATTCGAATCGCTTTGTGACGTTAAGGCTTTCAGCAGTTGCACGGCACGAAGGCAGCGCCTCCCATGTTTGTGCCTTCAGAAAATAGGAGGGGCGTAGGCACTCTTTGTTGCCTGACTGGTATGGCTCGGTAAACTTGCTCTCGACGGCAATCGGCAGACCTGAAGAATCACTCGTGGGGAAAACAACATCAAGGTTTGCTCGTGCGCTCCGAACACCTGTTGGAAATTTCCGCTCGAACCCCGGTTGCTCGTACCCTGAATCTTGCACGGAAAAAGCCTTGAGCAAAGGAGATAAAGTTCGTTTGCGCCAATAATCAAATACGTTACAAACCAAAGCGGTTGACGACCAAAGGGAGTATATTTTTCCAGCTTCTTCTAGCGTACCCAGTTCGTTTCCATCTCCCTCTACAATTTCCATTCTGCTCTCTGGATTTAGGGGAGCAAAGAAGTTGTCATTGAGATTCTTTACACGCCCGTTTGATGCAATACTGATTCCGCGAGACGCAGCCCAGCACTTTTGACGTTCTTTAATCAGTTCAAGCGTGGTCGTCTTATCCATGGCTTACTTACCCTCCGAACTGAACTATAACCCAAGATTTTGACTTCGCCGGTTTTGCTGGGCTCAAATCGCCGCTGGCTCGGGAATAATTAGGCTTGACAAGAAATCATGCGCGACCCCCTTGCGCTGCCAATCTGGCCTTCGCAGTGGAGCGGCAAATAATGAAGTTTAGTAACCAAGCATCTGAGTTCTCTTTTCCATGAACTGTTTCAACCATTCATGGAGCACACCACCATCCTGTCTAAGCAGTAACCGGGGACGCAAGGTTCTTCTTTCCTCCGCCACATTCTTGGCGCTGACCCCACCCATCACCCCGGTGCTATCTTAAAAACGGGAGAATAGAACGATGAGCATAGCCACTTTGATTTCCAGCATTGACGCCGATATAACCAAGCTTCAACAGGCACGCGCATTGCTGGACGGGGCGGCAACACCAGTAGCGAAGAAGCGAGGCCGACCGGCAAAGGCTGCTGGGGCAGCAGCCGGGGCCGTGAAAACCGCCGCCAAGCCGGTGAAGAAGATGCGGACACTCTCACCGGAAGGCAGAGCGAGGATTGCGGCAGCGGCTAAGGCGCGGTGGGCGGCTGTGAAGAAGGCGGCAAAGAAGTAGGCCGAGAGTGCCGGTGCTTTTAGGTGGTCAATCACGCCTACTGCCTAACGGGCACTGGCTTCACTCGCCGGGTTTGGCTACTCCTCCTCTGGAGCAATGAGGCCGCGCCGGTACCATTCAAACGCTCCCGGCGTGCTGGCGGCGTCGGGGTAGCGTTCATTGAAAGCCACTCCGAGGGCAAAATAGGTCGCGTTGTATTCGTGCTGGTTTTCGTCACTCGGCTGCGACTTGAATGCGCCCCGTGCGGCCAGCCAGCGGTTTATTGCCTCCTCAAGAGGCGGGACGGAACGGACAGCGAGATGCAGGTTTTGAGGTATTTCCATGTGTAGGGCTCCTGCCTATGGTTTTGGAAGTTGGCCTTTGAAAGGTGTTTGCCTCATCATCTATCGGAGCCCAGCAAGTCTCACTTCTGGAAGAGGCGACATCAGCGGAACAGGCTATTCTGATACTGATACAAATGATGACTGAAATCCAGTGCGCGAAAGGAATGCTTCTATGTGGATTTTCACCCGATACGGTTTCTTCTCAATCGCCTGTGCAGACAAACCAGATGGCACAATCAATCCCGATGTTGTGATGGTAAGAGCGAGGCTTCAAGAGCATTTGGTCAGCCTGAAGTCCCGTTTTCCAGACTCTGAAATTGCGAAAGGGGAGATTCTTCGCTGGGATGGACGTGACTACAGGTATCGCATAATTGTGCCAAAGGTCGCGTGGGTGGCGGCGTTGGCGGAGATGGCGACGGAGCAGAATTGGTCAAACTTTAAGAACGAGACGGGCAGGTTTTCTCGCGCCAAGAAGACAGCCCATGCTTACGTGGATGCTCTGCACCGCATTTGGGATGTGATGCACCGCTTGCAATTACAGGAATCAAGTGAGGCTGAGAACGCCAGACACTGAGAATGTGTTTGCTGCCCCGGAACCGCTAGGCGAGGAAGCCCAGCAGTTCTGGAAAAGATGTTCGAAATGCACAAGCACCGTGGATTGAAACCAGCAATCATGAGGCACTAGGACAGCGAAAATTCTCGAACGATTCAACTCCTAATCTGGTTGCTAACACGCGAAGTTCCTTCGGCAACGACCCGCCAATAACAAGTACGCAACGCGAACGACAAATTCTTCCATGAGAAAGCAACTCGGCGGATAACAATGCCCTATACTTTATTACCTGAAATATGCCCTTCTTAAGCTCCTCAAATGGCGCGGTTGACGGTTTGACCTCAAAGCCAATCCATTCCTTGCTGGTCTTAGTGACAACATCCGCACGGTCTAACGACCAGAATAGATATTCGCAGGACGATGACTCGACATCACCTTGCAATTTTGGAATGACGAGTTTCGGATTGTCCCGGATACACTTTTGCATCTCGGTATGTTCAGGGCTTTTCCCTTTCGGACCGGTCTGAGAAGCGAACTTGGCCAACGCGTCATCGTCGGAATCTAAATCAGCCAAGGGTTTCAAACCAAGCAAAGCTAGTAGCTGCATCCAATAAGGCCATCTGAACACTTCCTGCCTTAAGCCATCGACAGCAGAAAGCTGCTCCAAATGCTGCATTTTGGCTAGTTTTGGGTTATTTACAAGCAACCCCCTGCCAAAACTCAACTTGCCCTTCTTCGTGACTATCGCCGTGATGTCTGGAATCAGACCCTCTCCAAATAAATGCTCCTTTTCCACTATCCTCAGAATGCGATGCACGCAGCCAAAAGCAACATTCGCCCACTGTGCGTTTCCAAGACCTAACGCTGCACTAACTTGTGTATAGTTAACTGTCTTTCCATTTCGGGCACACTCCGCTAAGAACGAAAGAGTAGGGCCTGTGTATTTGAGAAGCTTTTCTCTGCCTATCGGGCGTCCACCCTGCTGTGCTTCAACGCTTTGTTGAACAGCGAGGATGATACGCGAGTCTGTTTTATTGAAACTTGTCATGGAAATCGCTATTCCTCCTTCGGGCTATACTACGCCAAGAATCGTAACACGGTACGCGCACAATGGCACTGTCGGGGATTACTTCATGTGTCTTTCCACTCGGCTCACAGACTGGAACTTGCATCGCTGCATGTTTGGCGCGGTAAACCCGAGTAAGCCTGTCTGCGCCACTCCGTTCGCTCAGATGTAGACTGGGACTTAGACGGATGCTAAATGGAAGAGCCAGTCTAGTGGTGCATTCTGTTTGGCCTGTACGCTGGAAAACCAGAGGCACGGAAACCATGGCAAGATATAGGGTCATACCCATCCTCACACTGCTGCTCGTTGCCGGGGTGGTGTTCGCTTCTGCTACTGAGGTTCAGCAGATTGCTATCCGCTCCGGCTGGAGTGGCCTCGGAACTCCGCAACACACTGAACTGCTCATCCAGAACGACCATGGAGTGTATCGCCTTAATGGCGCTGAGGTAGATGCTCACGCCATCAACGTGTTCCTGACCAGCGTGCGAGAAACCGTCATCCCCAAGCCGTCTTTGGCGAATCTCGGGCTCAGTAAGTCATGGTTAGAAACCAATGCCGATGCAATCGTTCGTGACGCCAAAGCAAAAGAATCCGAGGATTCAACATATTGGCAAATCGGCTGCGGCACACCAAAGCAGAAAAGCCTGTTCAAAAGTTCCTACGCCGACCCGGCTTTTATTGCCAAGGTTCTGCCTGAACTGTTTCAGTGCTGTCACACCGACGACTATCCGGGAGTGAATGTCACAATCGCATACGTTGACGGCTCAACTGTCGTGGTCTCTTCACATTCACAAAGCGAGTTCATGTTGCCTTGGAAGCTGGAGGAGAACGGTAAGGCAGCGGAGACGTTCAACAGCAACATTTCGACTGCTCTTGCAAAACTGATGCCGGATGGGACAACCAACCGAGAGCGGATTATGGGCGATGGCCTTGCTCTCCACTTGGCCGGTATCGTCATGAAAGATATTGAAGAGCGGTGGAAGCTGCTGGGCGCTGAAAGCAAGGACGGTGAGGCACTCTCGCGGATTCGCTCTGCCTATACTATTGTTACCGCTGATGTGAACGTCAACCACGATGTCACGTTCGGAGTCTATTCGGAGAAGAATGGAGGGGAAGAAGAGAACCTTCATGCTCTTGTTAAGAAACCGACGTTTCCCAAGGGTCTCACCGAAAATGTAATCCTTCGATACCGCAACGGGAAGGCGATTGGAGTTGATGGTTTTTTGAACGGGGCAAGTCGCTACGAACAGCTTGTATTATCAGTCCCGTGGCTTTCACGTCTCCGTGCTAAATACCCCAATTCGGGAACGACACTGCTGTGGGTTCACGATGTATCGTTCAGCGATAAGGCCATGAAGCAATTTTCTGCTGATATGCACGTGCTTCGAAAGGACGCTCTCGCCATGGAGGTTCGGAAAGTACAGCGCGATGTCGCAGTCCTCAACGTAAGCTACGGCGATTGGTGGCTGGTCTTACCTGACAAGCGCATGGTGCTGTGGCGATACGAGTCGGTCTCCGGCCTCTTGGGGTTCAAGCAAGCCGATTTCCGGTTACACGAATGCACAGACTATCAAGGTGTTACTGGCGGCTGCGTCGGCGCAGTGGTCTCGGCGGAAGGTGAACTCGTGAAATAACCGAGCGATGGTCGGCTACCTTGATTCATTCCAAACATTTCTGGCTCTTGCATAATCCAACGACTGCTTGAGATGAGCGTGAAGGCCATACGAAGCAGCTTTCTCGTTGAGGATGTTCCACAATACATCATCGGGGTACCTGTCACATTTCAGTCCAATTGCCGCGACATGACCGCTGATTTGATGCTGGAGTTCGTTCAGCCCTTGGAAGGCTTTGACTTGCTCTTCGCCTGTTAGGTCGAGGCCAAATGCCCGACCATGAACCGTGAGTTGATTAGAAACAAAGCAGAGGAAAACCTGCTTGTCGCAGTCCGACAATGCCAAGTACCAACTTTTCAACTCGTCGATATTCATGCCGCTCTTTCCATCGGCCACGCGGGGTTGTCTTTGTGCTCCAAGTTCCTCATTTGCAGTCGGAGTACCCTCCCCACACGCCGCAATGCTGACAACGAAACAGATAGGCGGTCGGCCCGTGGTTCAAGTCCATCTGATTGAAGTAGAGAGTCCACTGTTCATCATCATATCCAGACTCGGCTTTTATGCAATCCAGAGCAGCTCGGTCGAGACTCTCCAGTTCTAGTTTTCCAGCGCAACCAACAAATTTAGCAGCATCGTTGCAGTGCGTGAACCATTGCTCCTGCTGCCATCCGGCGAAGGACGGTGTGCGAAAACAGATTTCATCTACAACCGCCTTCGGCGGAGTGGTCCACCGCCCATACCCTCCGACGCCTAATGAGTCTACAAATTCGATTCCGAAGACGCTATGGGCTGTGCCGTCTGCGATGCACCATGGGCAGATACGCTCGTCAACTTCAGCATGGCAGTACGCGGAGCCGACATAAATCCAACCGCGAGATTTCCCACATGCGAGGCACTCAACGCTTGATGGAACTATTGACCCAGTTGCTACCGGGTCTGGATGGTATCTGAATTGCGGAAGAAATGAAGCAATAGCCTCGACCATTACATAAGCCTAAATCACTCGGAAAAGAAATCTCAATGATTCTGACAGTTTGTCCCCACATTCCGAAGCCAATGCTCTCCGTTTAAGAAACACGACCAGCGGTTCCGTTTTGTACTGGGGCGGCTTCACGCCAGCGCGACTGGTTCGGCCACGCCGTAGGGGCGGACGGGAGCGGCAAGCGAGTCGAATGACCGTCTCACTGAGCCCGTCAAAAACGTCCTCTTTCTGTGCCATCACCGCCAGCGTGAAATCAACAACTTGGCGGAACCGTTTCTGGCATTTTTCTGCCTGTCAGAATCGGTCGATTGTGACGGCAAATCATAGCCAAAATAGTTACGGTCTAGGGATCCTATAGGTATGAGAATCAGGACTGCGATTTACGCCCGTGTTTCGCTGAAAGACGGGCGGCAGGACGTTGAAAACCAGCTTCGGCTGCTGAGAGAGTACGCCCAGCGTGAAGGATTGGAAGTGGTCAAAGAGTACGTTGACCACGGAACTGGCGGCAATGGCAACCGCGACCAGTTCAAGGCGATGTTCGAAGCGGCGGCACATCGCCGGTTCTCACTACTGCTGTTCTTTTCACTCGACCGCCTTTCGAGGGAAGGAACGCTTCAGACCCTTCAATACCTTCAGCGGCTGACAGCTTGCGGGGTTGGGTACAGGAGCCTGACGGAGACCTACCTCGACAGCATGGGGCCGTTTTCAGATGTAGTCATATCCCTGCTCAGTTGCATTGCCCGTCAGGAGCGCCTGAGAGTCAGCGAACGTACTGTCGCGGGGCTTATGAGGGTTCGAGCCGAAGGAAGAGTCTTGGGCAGACCCAAGGTGGTGCAAAGCGCGAACCGTGTCATCGAGCTACGGCAGCAAGGCATGACGTTGACGGCCATCGCGGCGGAACTCGCCATCAGCGAGAGTTCGGTCTATCGCACCCTGCGAAATCCTCAGCAGCAGACATAGCAGGTGCATAAGGTCGTCCTCGCAGATTGAATACAAGGTGATGAGGGCTCGGCTTGTCGGGGCTGGTTACTCTTCCTCTGGAGTACGGATGAGACATTCATCAGGGAGGTCTTCTGGGACGATGAAGTAGGCGACATCATTTGCCGGCCCACATGCCATGCCGCCGCCGACGACCTTGAGCGCCTTCCCGGATGCAGGGAAAGCTTCGACTACCTCGTCCAAGGTCATCTTCCGGGTGTTTGCGCTTTCATAGTGCGACATCCACGCCGCCGCCAGTGGCATCCCCTCGACCGCGCATTCCTCTGGGCACAGGCTCGTTATCACGGCCAACACAACCGTGCCGGGAAAAACGTCGGCGATGTCCTCATCATCCCAAAGGATGCTGGTTCCCGTCTTGGGGCATCTCAGGCCAACAATCGCGTCCTTGTCGATTCGCTCAATCTTCATCGCATCCTTCCTACTTCTGGACATCCGAAACAGTGGCGTATTTTCACTTCACCCTGTCTGGCAAATTTCAGCCAGAATGTCAGCAACCCCATACCTTCGAGTCTCAAAGACGTTCCAGAGACCTTTGCCTCCGCCTCTTCATCTCTTCAATAAACTCCTCCGTCTTTCTGGTGGACTCCTCTACCTTCATGCGGGTGGCATCAAGAGCCGCTATCAACTCTTCGTTTGTTGGCACGTTGTGTGGAGATTCCTGCATCTTCATTCCACTGTCGTCAGGAGCCGACGCCGAGGGATGCTGATGCACATCCCTGTTCACCGTAGTCGCCCCCGCCGATTTCCGAGGCTGACGAGGCGATTCGCTGCTATTGACACCGTTCTCCGTCCTTTCCTTTTTCCGAACTTCACAAAACCGCAGGATATGGTCGCACGCACTGTTTATCACTTGAAGCTTCTCTAACGCTATACGACGGGCGCTATCGCTCTTCCCTGCCACCTTGTCATCATGGAACAACTCATTGAAAGCACGCTTCTTCGAATTGACGTCCTCGTCCGAAGCTCCATACGGGAGGTCAAGGAGGCGATATGACTTGTCACATTTCTCACAATCAAACTCCCTGCTGGATTGACTACCTGCCGAGTACGAGTTTCTGGCGTATTCTCTTTGGGCACGTTGCGTTCTCTCTGCATTTCCTTGTCGCCCTGCCGCCGCATCTTTTCTAAAGTATTCTGCTCTATTCGCATCTGCTCTTCGTCTTTCCTCGTCGGCTTTACGTTCGGCTTCACGCCTTTCCTCGTTTGCTTTCTGTCGTTCAAAAGCGGCTGGTTCTTTCGCTCTCTCGTTATAGACTCGGTTGTATTTGATACGGTTTCGGATGTACTTTTGGAGAATACCGAAACCGAAGAGTGCAAATATGAGTAAACAGACCCTATACTTTGAAATATCAGTTTGGGCAGAGATGACGGCAATCGGGAGACCGCCAACGAACACAGCAAAGATTGTGTAATAGGGAGTGTAGAAGAAGGTGACAATAATTAGAATGGTTAGAGCGGGAATCAAGAACGAGAACAGCGTTAACGGCTCTCCGTTGCATAACTGAATGACGGGGTAGAGCAAACCTGCTCCAATCAGCAGCAGGATGATAAGGACTGTCTGCATCAGGCTCTTTGCCCATCTCACAGGAGCCAGCAGAGTGTTCATGCCGTCGTAGTATTTCTCTTCTGGAGTGGGCAATGTAGCCTCTCTTCACGTTGAAGCGTTGTAATTAAGAACTGCGGCGACAGCGGATGATGCCACTGCCGCCGCAAGCGTTACGTTATGAACCCGCCCGGTACATGATGCCGCAAGTTCCTTGCAGGGACTTGGGACAGCCGCAACCTTTGCCCAACGAATACTGCTTCGTTTTCACAGTCAGCTTCATATTTGTTCTCCTTTCCTGCTTGCAGCAAGACCACGCTGGACATCAGCCCAAGTGTGTGCCAGCTTGCAAGCATAAGATGTCGGTTTGCAATAGTCGCCATGCTCGGCGTGCCATGCTCCGGGACAGCGGCTGCAAAACACAAAGTCCTTGCAGTCTCGGCACTCCTCAATGTCCCTCAAGCGGATGGCACCAAACTCGGCAAAGAACTTGGATGTGCGCCAGATTTCCGTGAGCGTTGTTTCCGGCCAGTGCCCCAGCGTCACATTCAATCCGATGCACGGGCGGATAGTGCCATCCGGCGAGATGCAGAGCCCCGCCGCCCCTGCGCCACAAAGACCGGCGTCCGGCGAAGGACTCGTCAACGCAGACATCGGCTCATCCCCGGCATACAGCTTGTAGTAGCGGGATGCGAAGATGTCCTTCAACACAGCCGAATCCTCAACGCGGTGCGAGACCGGCGAGAGCCCACCATCGTTCTTGGCCGTGATGCTGAGGTCGAACTGGTACTCGCAATCCAAGTCAAGTGCCAGCCGCTCAATCTCCTGCCAGTGAGGGGCAGTGGAGCGCATCAATGGGCTCTTGATGACCACTGGAACCCCGGCAGAGCGCAGGGCACGGATGGAGGAGATGGATTTATCGAACGAGCCTTTAATCGTCGTCACAGAGTCGTGCAGAGTGGCGGACGCCCCGTAGATGCTGCAACCCACACTCCGAGGATGGAGGTCGATGAGGGCGGCAAGGATGTCATCGGTCAACAGCGTGAGGTTGCTGATAATAGACGTGGCAAATCCAAGCGCCTTGGCAATGGCGAGAATCTTAAGGATGTCTTTACGAGCGAACAACTCGCCGCCCGTCAACTGAAGCTGCATCCCGCCCATGTCGGCGAACTCTCGGAGCAGGGATTCAATTTGCAGAGTGGTGAGTTCCGCCGTGCGCGTATCGGAGGGCAGATAGCAGTGAATGCAGCGTTCATTGCAGCGATAAGTAAGTTCCAGCACAAGGCTGTAGAGTATGTGGTGGTCAGCCATAAACTGGCCGATTTCGAGTTCAGGGTTTTGTTCCGGGTCAACCCCGCGTGCAACGCACGATTCAAGAAGCGCACAGCCGGTGCATTCACCTATCAGATTTGAATGCAGGAGGTCTTCGAGGAAGCCGGTCAGAACAGCGCGTGAGCCCATCTCAGCATCATCGAAGGTGCCGTTCTCTTGGATGTATTGGAGGGCAGATTCGCAGTCGCCATTGGCAGTGAAGATTCGCCACCATACTTCGGCGGAGTCACCTTCGAGGAAGACGACTGACTGGCTGGGCGTGTGGTAGGCCACGCATACAACTTCGCTATTTGGTAGCGAGTACCTGCGGGAGAAGACTCCCGGAGCAATAACCGTTGTTGAGATTCCGGCTACCGGATTTGGCTGCGTTATGCCACTTTCGTCGCTCAAGACCTCGCCTTTCCTGTAGCTGCTTGAGAATCTTCCGCATGGACACGCTTCAGGCTCCCCCTGTACAGAGGCTCAGGGACGTGGTGGCTGTCGAATCAGGAACCTGTAAACACGCTAATCTGCTCGTGGTGTTTCTGCTCGTAAATCATTACACCTGAAGGTGTGGCTAATCAAGACCAGTTTTTCCATGCTTTGGGCACCCGAGTGAAGGCGCTCCGCAAGAAGCGGGGCTTCACTCAAGAAGATATGCTCAGCTTTGGCTTCTCCACGCGCCACTGGCAGCAGGTTGAGGCCGGTCGGCCTATCACCGTGACCACTTTGCTCCGCATCTGTGAGGTCTTCGAATTGCCGATGTCAAAGCTTGTTCGGGGGCTGGACGCCGAGGGCGTCTACGAGAAGCTGGAGCCGGTGCCACCCCATCGCCGTCGCCGTAGCTCCTGAGTCAACGTCGGACGCACGGACAGGGTTCACTCCCCGGCGTCGTCATCCTCCCCGGCATCCTGCTCATCTGGCTCCGCCCCTTCTGCCAGCAAAGTCGGTGTAAGCAGGGCAGTGGCTTCCAACGCCGGGAGTTCCTGAACGTCTTTCAACTTCCTTCCAATGGCACGAGACCGGACTTTGGCCTTCTCGATGGTGTCGGACGCCTGATTGAGTTTCTTCTGCACGGTATCCAAAACCTCGCCATACTTCGTCCACTCGGTCTTCACTCCCGCAAGCAGGTTCCAAACCTCACTGGTGCGCTTCTCGATTGCCAGTGTGCGGAAGCCCATCTGAAGACTATTGAGAATCGACCAGAGCGTTGTCGGGCCCGCGACAATCACACGGTAGTTGCGTTGGATGCCTTCAATCAAACCAGTCCTGCGAATTGTCTCTGCAAACAGACCTTCAATCGGCAGGTAGAGGATTCCAAAGTCAGTGGTGTTCGGCGGAGCAAGATACTTTTCGCAGATGTCCTTTGCACAGCCCCTGACGCGGTTCTCAAGTTCTTTTCCTGCGGTCTCGATGCCATCGAGGTCGGCACGTTCCTGAGCCTCAATCAAACGCTGATAGTCTTCGACTGGGAACTTGGCGTCGATGGGAAGCCACACAACCTCGCTCTTCTCGGCACCTTGACCGGGCAGCTTGACAGCAAATTCCACTCGCTCAGCATTGCCCTTGGTTGATACATTTGACGCCCACTGGTCAGGGCTGAGCACTTGTTCAAGCAGCGCACTCAGTTGAACCTCGCCCCATGTCCCACGAGTCTTTACGTTTGTCAGCACCTTCTTCAAGTCGCCGACGCCGGTAGCAAGAGACTGCATCTCACCAAGCCCCTTGTGTACCTGTTCAAGCCGCTCACTGACCTGCTTGAAGGATTCGCCCAGCCGCTTCTCCAAGGTGCCCTGAAGCTTCTCATCCACGGTCAGGCGCATCTGCTCAAGCTGAGTGGCGTTGTCGGTCTTCATGCTTTGTAGTTGACCCTCGACGGTGGTGCGGACAGCCTCCAGCTTCTTCTCATTGGATTCCGCCAGCTTTTCAATCGCCAAGACCATCGCTTCAAGTTGACCCTTTTGCACGTGAGCCAACTCGCCCATGGTCTTCGTGGTGATGTCCGTAATGCCTTTGAGAGCGGCCACAACCTCTTCACGCAAGCGCCCTGCATCCGTGGCCGCTTCTGTCCTGCTGGCATCAAGTTTTTCCCCGCTGGTCTTTGCGAACGCAGTCAACTGGGCGGCGAAGGCTTCAAGCTGATTCTTCTGGAGGCTGGCGACATCGTTGATGCGCTGACCCACCGAATCGCCAAGGTGCTTGAACGCGGTGGACAATTCCTGCCTCTGTTCTCTGGCGGCGGTGCCGAGTTCGCCTCTGCTCAGGGCAATCTCTTCCTTCACCACGCGCTCAGTACGCTCCTGAGCCTTCTCTATTGCCTCAAGGCGAGGCTCCAACGCGGCGGAGCTATACCGGGATACCTTCTTGTGCAGGAGAGCAAGAAGCACCAAGGCGATGGCGACGAGAGCGAGAACGATGAAGGCGATGGCTGTGGTCATGATTGAACCTCTTCACTGAAATTGATGATGCCTGATGGAGTATTCTCTGGACTATCTGCGATTGATGTACTGATAGCCGTTGCGAATCGCTGAGACCTCCCCACGCTCGTAGAGCATCTGAGCGCACTGGGCGCAAACGCTGTCCATGTTGGCGGCATACTTGCCAGCGTGCCTGATACGGGCGACTTCTTGATGCACTGTGCAGATGAGTCGGGCACACTCAGCACATTGCACCCAGTCAGCATCCGTGCAGGAAGCTTGGTCACTGTGGCAATCTGGCGGAATGATTTCCATGCATCCTCCGGCTCCATCAATGACTTTCTCACTTCCCGATGGCTTTGAGTAACGCAGCGGCAATTGCCTTGGCGTCACGGTTCTCGACGGGAATGTCCAGTTCAATGATTTTCCCGCCGAAGTAGATGCTCCAGTTGCCCCTCTCGCCATCGCTCAACACTGCGGTCGTATGGTGGGGCATCGCGACCTTCACGAGGAGTCCCGTCTTGTCGGCGTTGTCTTTGACTCGCGCTTTGACGCCGGATGCGTGGAGGATGTCAGCAATCTCCGGGAAGACCTTTGCGTATTCCAAGTATTCCCAATAAGCCCATGGACTGCACATGGTCATGCCCCTTTCATTGATTGAAGTTTGAGCATCACGTTATGTTCAAGCCGCACACGCTATAGGCTGTACGGTGAGTCCCTTCTGCCGCGCTTCTCTGACCCACCTGACTACACTTGCGCGACTGCACCGATGTTTTTCAGCCACGTCGGTCAAGGACATTCCACCGAGCCGGTCGGCCACGATAGCCTCGCGGTCGATGTCCTGCCGTGGCTGTCTGCCGACAGGCAGACCCATCAGACGCCTTCTCTGTATGCCCTGACGCACACGACTTTTGAGGAGGTCACGTTCGAGGGCTGACATTGAGCCTATTAGTGTCAATATGAGTCGCCCCATCGGCCCGGAAGTGTCGATAGCCTCACGCGCACTGGCAAATTCAACACCCATGCTCTCCAACTCATCGAGGATTTGCAGGAAGTCGCGGAGTGACCTCGCAATTCTGTCAAATCCAGCCACAAAAACGAGGTCGAATTTTCCCCGGCGTGAATCCTTCATGAGGGCATCCAAGCCGGGACGCCGCGACTTCACGCCTGAGATTCGGTCGATGTACTCGCCGACAATCTGGTACCCGCGCTTCGCGGAAAGGTCGCGGAGTTGAATCAACTGATTCTCGATATGCTGTTCAACAGTGCTGACGCGGCAATATAGAGCGACACGTTTCATCTCAAATGCTCCTTCAGGCTTTCGACTAACACGGTCGATGGGTGAATGAACGGGCGCACCTTCCGAATCTCATTGAGGGCGGCGTCGATATTTTTGTACCCGCAAGCTGCCATAAATGCTGCGCCCATGCTTGGAGCGCGAGAGATTCCAAGGCTGCAATGAAGTAGCACCGAACCCCATCGGCAGTTTTCGTAGAGGGCATCGAGAATGCGGTCAAACTGATGCACTGGCACCGGCTCGTCATCCGTGACGGGTAGGTGGAGATAGCAGATGCCCCGGCGCTTGCTTTCGACCGGCAGTTCGCACAGCGAGATAACCGTTGTGATGCCGGAAGGATTGGCGTCCGCGAGTTCCTCTGCGTCGGCAATGCCACCGATATAAAGGCGCTCCCAAATCTTGGTCATTGAGCGCCTCCCTCTTCTTCGAGTCGTGGCAGCTTTGGGCGTCTTGGCTTATCAACCGCAGCAACACACACGGGAATCTGAGGTCGCCGTCTCTGTTTGACCACGATGCTACGCCCACTATCCCAATCAAGTTCGACGTATCTGGCGAGGTAGACCTGCACCGCAACGACACTGTGCCGGTACTCAGGAAATAGACGCAAGACCTCGCACCGAGCCATCAGTTCACATGTGGCCGGGAGGACAATGGAAATGCCTAAATCGCGGGGGTGACGTTGGATTTCGACGCAGTAGAGGTCGGGAGACGGGCTGGATTTGCTATACACATAGAAGTATACCTAGCAGTCAAAAGTTTTGGCTAGTTTTCCGGCTACAAATCTGCCATAGAATGAATTTTATTTATCGACATCGGTTCGACAGTGGATTTATACACTCTGCTCATCTTCGTCGGTCAGGGGATACCAACACTCGATAGCAGCAGCCTCGGCGGCGTCAACAGCGGCGTTTCAACTCTTGGCAGTGGTCTTCTACTCGGCGGCGGGTTTCCGCTTGCGAGTTTTCGCTTTGGTCTTGGTCGTTTTCCTTTTGGATTCGGAATCCGCTTCTTTCCTCGTCTCCTCCCGAAGCTGAGGCGCACACCCCGGTTTCAATTTGAACTCGTACGCACGACCGATGACCAGCGTTGTGGGACGCCCGTTGATGTTTACGACCCTTACATCACCCGGCTTTAGTTGCTGCCTGACAGGGACAGTGTTTGTGTCTTCGGTGTTCATGCTATTCCTCCACAATTCATTGTAGTCTCCGTCATTATGTCCTATGCAAAAGCGGCTATAATGGGCGAACGCGGGAGGCGGGGAGCTAGGTCGATACAGGGGAATAGGCTTTATTCAGGGGCGGCAACACTCCCTCATGCTGGATGTGGATGTTCATCCATGTTCGCTCGACGGTATTGGTGTCTTTCGTTTCGACCCAATGGAACAGGACGGCTCTTCCTTTTTCTGTTGGGCTCGTCTTCTCCAGACTGTCAAGATGGTCATTCATTCTTTTGCGTAGATTTACGGTAAGCCCAACGTAAAGTATCTCCTTGAGGAACGTCGTTAGAACGTAACACCCGGATGTATCAGGCACAAAACGACAGCGGCTCCGCAGGAACGATTCATATTTCACAGGCTGCGGAACCAACTCACCGATGGTCATATCTTCAGTGCTCCCGCTGTCATGGACGCCTTATTGAGAGCCTTCGCCATCTCCTGATTCACGACGTTGATGGCACCGGCATTGAGAAAACTGGCTTTCCCACCTTTCGCCCACCATTCAGCATGACCAACCCCAGCATATTCGCCCTCAACATTCTCAAGGCAGGACTGAAGAAGTTCGTCCATAGCCTTCACCGTGAAGTCGTTGCCTTGGTTTTGCAACTTCATGAAGAATGGAATCGAGAACTTGCAGAACAGTTCCACTCCGTTGTACTTGTACAGCACTGTCGAGTTCCCATCATCCAGATTCTGCTCGATTGCCTTCCAGTAGTTCAAAAAGATTTTCTTTTCCTTCTCGAAATCTTTGAACACGCTAAGCGGGTTGTTGGCTGTCAGCACATACTTGACAATGGCCTTCACGAACGACTTCTGGTTGATGGTGCCGCCCTCAACATCCTGATTCGCCATCTTGATTTTTCCGAACCATGGCGAACCATGCGTTTTGTTCAGGAAATCAACGTACCGAAGGGCTTTCTCAACCTCGCCTTTATCCACGACATTGAGAATCCAACGGGGTAAAGTGGGCAATTCCTCAACACCAACGGCATCAGTCAAACGAGCATAGATTCGTTGCTCAATCGAAGTGTCAACGCTCTTCTGTGTTGTGTTGACGATTAGGAAATGGCACATTTGTTCCAGTTTCGAAAGCTTGATTGCAATAACCACAGGAATCTCGAAGTCGTAGACTCGTGCGTCCTTTTCTGCCGCCATGCGGAGACCTTCGAGTCGATGCTGCCCATCGACCACGCTGAATGAACCCACAGCAGCAGAGTCTATCTCCAAAGTGTGGACATTGCTGTTGAAGGGCAGCGACTTGTCCGTTGCGAGAAATACGGAGGTGGGAAGGAATGCGTCTTTCGTGTCTTGGCCTCTGAGGATGTACTCAGCCAGCTTCTTTGCCCTCGCCTTATTCAGGAGCCTTTGGTAGCCGTTGTCTTCGTCCTCCGGGTCGAGGGTATCGACGCTATAAAAGTTCTTCGCTAGTAAGTCCTTTACTCGGAGCGACGTCGCGAACAGACTGAGTGCACCTTGACGGACTTTCGCTGCCGGGATTATTAACTTCGCCATTCCACATGCCTCCACTCAAATTGTGCGTTTAGACCTTGGCAGAATTATACGCCGACATGCCGCATCAGCACTTACGTAGCCTTGCAATTGCGAGTATACTGTCGTTTCACGAGGAAACTTCAAAAATATGGCGACTAAAAAGTCAGTACCCCGTTCCGCGCCCACCCGCTCTCGCGTGGCAGTCCCCAAAGCTATCTCCGGTGAAAGGCCAGTTGCCCTGACGGTCAAAGTGACCCATGAGGTTTATGTCCGACTTTGCACGCTGGCTGCAACCCGGAGACAAACAAATCAAGACGTATTGAACGAAGCCGTTCAACAGTACCTCAATAGGGAAAAGGCATGACGGGCGTTGCGCACATTGCCGGGGCAGCACTCACTTTTGGTGACGTTCCTACCCGGCACTCGCCCCGTCCAGGCACACCGCCGTATCTTAACAATGGTCTTTGAAACAAACGCACTCGCCGAGGAGCTACCCAGCACCATGAGCAGCAAGAAGAGCATCAAGCAATCCAAATCCGCTACCAGGTCAGCCAAGACCACACGGACGCCAGCACGCAAGTCCGCACAGCAAGCTGCCCCTCGCCACGTTGCAGCAAAGGTGGTTCCGCCGAGTGGTTCGCGGAAGAAGAGTGCCGCCGATGGGTTCGACAAGGTAGCAGAGTACCGGCATGGAGAGGCAACTCGGACGAACAACCCCCCGGCGAAGATTGCCGCCGAGGGAACTGTCCCGGTCATGGGCAAGATTCGCTACGAGTACAACCCGCGTCTCTCACCCGTGCTGCGATTCGACCCCACCGGTGGACCGGATGCTTTGCCCGAGTTGCTCCAGCAGGCTCAGCAACGCAAACTCACCGCCGAAGAGACCCGGCTGCTGGCAGAGGCTCTGCGCAACCAGGAGCCGTGGCTGGAGTGGGCAAACAAACGCGAGAAGCGGCACTTTGAAGTAGACCCAGTTGCCCTTCACATCCACGAGCGGGTCAGCCCACAGGCCATTCTTCGCGTTGCTGCCCGGCAGGACGTAGAGCGGTCGCTCTTTGCCGACCCGGAGCAGACCTATAACGACGCGGTGCAGTTCTACCGGCATGAGGTTCCGTGGACCAACCGGCTCATCCTCGGCGACAGCCTCCAGGTGATGACCTCGCTTGCCAAGCGCGAAGACCTCGCTGGCAAGGTGCAGATGATTTACATGGACCCGCCTTACGGAATCAAGTTCGGTTCGAACTTTCAGCCGGAAGTGGGCAAACGGGACGTAAAGGAGCGTGAACAAGACCTGACACGCGAACCGGAGATGGTGAAGGCGTATCGGGACACTTGGCATCTAGGCATTCACTCTTATTTGAGCTATCTCCGTGACCGCCTCGTCATTGCCAAAGGACTCCTTGCTGATTCGGGCAGCATATTTGTACAAATCAGCGACGACAACATCCATCGTGTCCGGGAAATTCTCGATGAGATTTTTGGCGCAAACAATTTCTGTTCAATCATTACAGTTTGGAAGACAAGTTCAGCGACTTCATCGTTAATCGCTACTACCTCAGATTACTTGCTCTGGTATGCGAAGGACGTTGAAAGGGTGAAGTATCACGAACAGTACATAGAAAAAGACCCCAAAGACCCTTCGTCAGGCGGTGCTGAATACAAGTTTGCAGTGCTTGCAACCGGTGAACGAAAGTCATCCAAGTCATGTTCCGACTCGGACTTGAAGACGGGGCTTTTGTTCAGACCTTCTCCAACCACTTCACAGTCCGGAACTGATGCCACAAGGATGCCGATTGAACTCGAAGGTGAATCGTTCAGCCCAGGTCCAGGTGGCTGGAAGACAAACGCAGAGGGTTTCAAACGTCTCGCCTGTGCTGAGCGTCTGATGCCTCGCGACAAGTCAGTTTCTTATATCCGGTATTTGGACGATTTCAAAGTAGTACCAGTTCCAAATCTGTGGACGGATACACGATGGGGTTTTGATGCTTCAGAGAAGCGGTATGTGGTCGAAACAAATCCGAAGGTCATCAACCGCTGCATCCTGATGACCACTGACCCCGGTGACCTAATCTTGGACCCAACTTGCGGCAGCGGCACAACAGCTTTTGTTGCGGAACAGTTGGGGCGGCGTTGGATTACGACGGACACCAGTCGTGTTGCCATCGCCATTGCCAGACAGCGCCTGCTGACCTCGAAGTTCGACTTCTACCGGCTCAAGGACGATTCGAAAGGCATCTCGGGGAACTTCGTCTATAAGACTGTTCCTCACATCATGCTGAAATCCATCGCGCAGAATGAGAACCTCGACCCCATCTTCGCCAAGCATCAGCCCATTCTGGACACGGCACTTGCCAAATGCAACAAGGCTTTGAAACAAGTCAATGCCACGCTCCGGTCTGCGCTTCATTCAAAACTGCTGCGTAAGCAGAAAGAGGAGGGTCGTAAGTCGATTACCGATGGCGATAAACGACGTTGGAAACTCCCTGAGCCGGGCAAGAGCTGGGAGCACTGGCAGGTTCCGTTCGACACAGACTCCGACTGGTCGCAGGAGTTGCAGGATGCGGTGAAGGCATATCGCGAGGCGTGGCGGACCAAGATGGATGAAGTCAACGCCAACATTGCCGCCAACGCCGACCAGGAAGAATTGGTGGACCAGCCAGAGGTCGTGAAGGGCGTAACTCGCGTGAGCGGTCCCTTTACCGTGGAGGCGGTGCAACCCCCGGAGATGTCGCTGGGCGAAGTGAAGACCATCACCGACAATGGTGAGTTTGGTGGAGCGCCGGAAGAGTTGGAAAGCTTTCCGCCCTTCACGATGCAGATGGTCGAGTCGCGACTGGACCAGGAGGAACAGAACCTCGAAGCCTATCTCGACCAGATGATTCGCTACCTGAAGATGGATGGCGTCCGTTTTCCAAACAACAAGCAGATGCACTTCCACCGGCTGGAGCCGGTACTGGATGGCAGCACGATTCATGCCGAGGGGCGTTGGGCGAACGGCGAGAAAGACCCTGACCCCGAGGGACGTGCCAACGTCGGCGTCGTCTTCGGTCCGCAGTACGGTCCTGTGACTACACCCCAAGTGGAAGATGCGATACGCCAGGCAAGTCGCTGTGGATACGACCACCTTGTAATTGCAGGTTTCAGTTTTGACGGTGCTGCAACGGGGACCATATCGGAGATTAAGCACCCCAAGGTGAAAGTGCATCAGGCACACATCCGCCCCGATGTGAATCCGGGGATGGAGGGGCTGCTCAAAGAGCAGCCGGGAAGCCAACTATTCAGCGTCTTCGGACTGCCACGCATCCGAGTGGAAGGTCCGAATAGCGACAACGACTACATCGTGGAGATGGAGGGCGTGGACATTTACGACCCGCTCAAGAATTCGACGCTGCCAACCAACGCAGACAAAGTGGCAGCGTGGTTCCTTGACGGCGACTATGACGGGCGCTGCTTCTGCATCACGCAAGCGTTCTTCCCGGACCGCTCTGCATGGGAGAAGTTGAGTAAGGCGCTAACCGGTGTTGTGGACCCGGCACGTTTCGAAGCGTTGAGTGGAACGCGGTCGCTACCGTTCCCGGCTGGCAAACACAAGTGTGTTGCCGTGAAGGTGATTGACCCACGCGGCAATGAGGTGATGACCGTGAACCGGCTGGAGGTGCGTCGTGGCAGGTAGGACAACTGTGGACGAGCCGCTGCCGATTCAACCGGTTCCCAAGCCCATCTTGTGCAGCCCGTATAAGAAACCCACGGCACACTGGCTCTACAACCCGGAGACGGGTCAACCCAGCGAGAACCCAGGACGGCGAGATGCCGGTTACTGGTACAAGACCGACCGGGTTGGCTTGCAGCGGGGATTGTTCGCCGAAGAGCAGCGTGACGACCTGCCGTTGATTAACGCGCTTCGCAAGGACGTAGACCGTTGGCGGGAGACCGACTATCGGGGCGCGTCGAATGTGACACGGGAGCTATTGAAACACTGGTCGCGAGAGGACCGTGGTCGGCGGCTCTTCTTCTGCCAGCTTGAAGCGGTGGAGACAATTCTCTACCTCAACGAGCTACGCATATCGGGCAGGTCGTCACGTACGGGCTTCAAGAATTTCGAAATCACAGACGACGACCTCGCACAGATGCTTCGCGGTGAGCGCCCCGGCTTCTACACGGCGGCTGGGGATTACTTTCCTCGCTTGGTGGACCCGTCGTCAGATGCTGCACAGATTGCACTGCGGCGGCTGGGATGCAAGATGGCAACCGGTTCGGGGAAGACCGTGGTGATGTCGATGCTGATTGCGTGGGCATTCTGCAATCGCGGGGTGAACCCGGAGAGCGCGGAATACCCGAACGCCGTCTTGGTGGTGTGCCCAAACCTTACGGTCAAGGAACGGCTCCAGGTGCTGCGACCCGACAACCCTCAGAACTATTACAACGAGTTCGATATTGTGCCGGTCAAGTACCGCCCAATGATGCAGAAGGGCAAGGTGCTGGTGACCAACTGGCACACGTTCAATCCACGTTCCGAGCACGAAGAGGGCGGGAAGTCTTACGCGGTAGTGAACAAGGGACCAGACACGCCGGAGACCTTTGCGAAGTGGGTGCTGGGCGACCTGTACGACAGAATGCCTTTGATGGTTCTCAATGATGAAGGGCATCACTGCTGGCGCAGACCGGTGAATGGGAACGCGGTAGATGAAAGACTGACCGGCGATGAAGCCAAGGACTTAAAGGAAGAGGAAGAAGAAGCAAAGGTCTGGATTCAGGGTCTCGACCGGTTGAACAATGCAAACCCACGCGATGCGAAGAGGCCAGGGATTGCGGTGTGTGTGGACCTGTCGGCGACTCCGTTTTATCTTCAGGGTAGCGGTCACCCGGAGGGTCGTCCTTTCCCGTGGCTTGTAAGCGACTTCGGGTTGGTAGACGCCATCGAAAGCGGCATTGTGAAGATTCCCCGACTGCCGGTGATGGATACAACGGGACAGCCCGACCCGAAGTATTTCAAGCTATGGGAAAAAGCGAAGAGCGAACTTGTGCCTTCGCAATTCCACCCCGGCAACAATGGCAGACCGAAGGCGGAGCCGCTCTACACCAAGGTGCAGGGAGCACTGGTTCAGTTGGCTGGTCAGTGGAAGGGTCGGTTTGAGGAGATTCAAAACGCGAAGCCGGGTCAGGAGTTTATCCCGCCAGTGATGATTGTCGTGTGCGACAACACTGAAATCGCGGAGGTCTGCTACCGAAAGATTAGCGGTGAAACGGTGGAGGACGTGGTTACGCTCCAGGACGTGGAGGAGGTTGCCGAGGAGTTGGAGAACGGCGACGAAGCACCGGCACCGGCTGGTAGACGAGGCAAGAAGCCGAAGAAGCGGACTGTGTACGGGCAGAGTGACGTGCTGGAAGAGTTTGCCAACACGCCTGCACGCCAACACACTATCCGCATTGATACGAAGCGGCTGGACGAGGTTGACGAGGACTTGCGTGCCATCGTGTCTACTGTGGGCAGAGCCGGAAAGCCAGGGGAGCATGTGCGCTGCGTAGTCTCGGTGGGGATGCTGACCGAAGGATGGGATGCGAACAATGTAACCAACATCCTTGGGATTCGTGCCTTCGGCAGTCAGCTACTGTGCGAACAGGTCGTTGGGCGTGGGCTTCGCCGAATGGACTACAGACCAGACCCGGTGACTGGAATGTTTGCCGAGGAGTACGTGGATGTGTACGGCATACCGTTCAGCGTCATCCCGTTCAAGGGCAAGGCAACTTCGACCTCCACCGGCGAGGACAAGCCCATCAACCACGTCCGTGCCCTTCCTGAGCGTGCGGCTTTTGAGATGCGCTTCCCTGTGGTAGAAGGTTACGCATTCGCACTGAGCAAGAATCTGATTGCCTGCGATGTGGATGGCATGGAGCAACTCAAGATTGAGCCGAGCGAGGAACCCACTGGGACTTTCCTGTCGGCTCCGATTGGCTATCGGGAGGGGAACGCCGCAGCGCCTTCGCCATTCGAACTCAAGCTTCAGGACCGGCAGACCTACTACCGGGAAAATCATATCCAGACCATCGAGTTCCGTATCGCCCAGGTGATTGTGGAGAGGCTCTCCACGGCGTCACATGAGGGCGACAGCCAGAAAGAAAGAGTGTTCCGTTTGCAATCGAAGCACCAACTCTTCCCGCAGGTCTTCAGGCATGTGAACGAGTACGTGACTCGGAAGGTGGATTTCCAGGGAGCACATCCGTCAGAACTGGGACTCTCACGCTACACAGACCGAATCGTAGAGCGACTGATGCTTGCGATTGAGCCTGACAAGAGTCAGGGTGAGCCGCCGCTGATGCCGATTCTGAATCGGTACAAGTCGCAGGGCACGACCGCCGACGTGGATTTCCCTACTACCAAACCATGCTTTCCAACGAAAGCCAGCCACATCAATCAAGTGGTGGCAGACACGCTGATATGGGAGCAGAGTGCTGCTGCATACTTGGAGGTCGCAGCTACCAAAGGAACTGTGTTGCACTACGCGAAGAACGACCATCTTGGTCTAGCCATCCAGTACGAATACTTCGGTGTCGCACACAACTACGAACCCGATTTTCTAGTGAAGCTGAGGGAAGGAACCACGCTGCTGCTGGAAATAAAAGGGCAGGAAGATAATCGGGACCGAGCGAAGCACGACGCCGCACATCGCTGGGTTTCTGCGGTCAACAACTGGGGCAAGCTGGGCAAGTGGGCGCTGCATGTATGCCGGAATCCTAATCTCATTCAACGGGAGTTGGAATACATTCTTCAAGTGTCAGGCCGCACGGTGCCCGTAGTCGAAGCATAGCGGTTCAACGACAGGAGTCCACGAAATGATTTGCGTTCCCACATTTCCGGGCGACGATGACCAGAGGCTCTTCAATATTCAAACGTACTCCTATTGGGATTCCATTTGGACTGTGTTCAAAGTTGCCCGAGAGCGGTACTTGTATGGAGAATCAGTTCTGCGGTCATTTGGCTCAATGAGCATTCAAAGTCTTCAATTTGAATCATTCGACCACCGCACCATTCAAGACGTTCACGACCTCATTGCGGCTTTTTATCGTTTCAAAAGGAGAACTGAGTCTCTCTTCCCTCTGGAGCCGAACCTATGTGAAGACTGGTATGCGTTTCTGAGGGAGGAAGCAGTTGCTCTATGTGAGTCGGCTGACTTCGTGACGGGCGTCCTTAATGCCTGTATATATGCAAACACCGAAGTTAGGTATGCTGGCGAGAAGCGTGCCAATCATGTTCAGCGTGAACGATACTGGGCGATGCTTGAATATACCCTTCCACGCTATCAACCCGAGGTCGCGACTTGACCGCTACTATAGGAACAGTTCAGGTCTGGCATTTGGTGAGCGACTGAATTAGCCGAATTCATCAGGAGGCGCAGGGACACGCAATGTATCTGTTTTATTCAGATGAAACGAACTTAGACCCCAAGACGTGCGAGTTTTTCAGCTATGCCGGGGTGATAATTCCACCTGACACTGCCGGAAAGTTGTCAGAGGCTATTGATGCGCTGAGGGTTGAATACAAATATGGCACTGATGATTTCCTGAAATTTAATACGCGAGAGCGCCCAAAGCACATTACTCCTGAGGCTCACAGGGACATTAAGAAGCGTGTCATGGATGCATCCGCGTCTTGCGGGGTTAAGTTTATTGCATCGGTGATTTTACACAAGATTGCTACAAGCCCGGATGATGCCAGATTGAAGGAAATCAATCGAGTGTGCTACCACTACAACTGTTATCTTCATCGCGTGGTGGATAACGGCATAGTTCTACTCGATAATTTTCAGGACAATAGGTTATCGCGTTTCATGAGAGAAAAACTCTCTGTTGGCATTGTCGGAATGCCATTTTCCCCCACGATGCGTCTTGATAAGGTGCTTGGACTCCATTTGGCATCTATTGGCTCATCGAATTTCTGCTCAGTGGTTGACATTGTTCTTGGAGCAATGCGCTTTTGTATAAATGCTCGTCTACATCCAGAGCAACACGATACGGCTAAGCAACTCTTTGAACAATTAGGTCAACTTGCTATCCGCGATTCGAGTGGACGTGTTGAGGAAATCTGCTTTTTCTTTAGCCCCAAGACCGTTAAAGTCAAAGCCTACCTAGCGACCTATCAGGCATTGTGGAATTTCTTAAAGGATAACGGGCTTGAATGCACTCAACACCCGGTGAGCGGCTAGTATCAAGAAACCTTGAAACTGCTTTTTAAGGACAGAAGAATGAAAATCCGCGCCTACACTCTCACTGCTCACGTGGGCCATGCCCCGTGCTGGATGCATGACCCCTCAGAAAACCGTGACCTTCTGTCGCTGGCTAACTGCAAGCCGAAGATTCGTAGTGCTGCTTTTGTTGGAGAGTGGATTGCCGGAGTTACGCCCAAAGACATGGGATGTACATTGGCATACCTGATGCATGTGGGTGAGCGCTTGACGCGCACGGAATACTGGGAGCGTTACGAGCAGTCTCGGCATGATTCCATTTACCAGCCTCTGGCTCAGGGAGGATGGAAGCAACTCAAGAACCCGTGGCATTTTAATGATGAGAGCCAGATGCATGACCTCAGTTCTGACTGGATACTTCTCAGCACGGAGTTTTTCGTATTCGCAAACAGCTATGAAGGAGCGGCTGGCGTTCGTGGCCTCGCCTTACCTGATGCGTATTCAGAACTATCGAAACAGGGGATGCGTGCATACGGTCACTTTATTGAGTTGCCGGATGCCTTTCTGCCGTGGGTTCAAAAACAGCCGAGGCTGAAGTTGGACGATTTCGTGGTCCTGAAACATTTCGGCGGCAAAGGGTGCGGATGCTGTGATGAGTAGGGACTGAGTGGGTGACCAGACTGGTACGAGGCTTATATGAAACCGATTGGAGAGGACGGCGAAGTTGGTTCGGTCGTCACGCTAAAGGAACTGTCTAACGAAAAATTTGTCATTTCTCAGGTTGTGCGCGGTGGCATGGGCGAAGTATATCAACTCGTGCCGGTTGCTTCGTATGCTACCGCACTCGCGTTGAAGACCTATCAAAAGGACGCCTCAAGAGAACAGTTCATTCGCGAAGCAGGAATATGGATTTCGCTCGGGGACCATCCGTATATTGCTCGTGCATTTTGTTACCTAGAGTGGCAAACAAAGCCAAGCATAATCTCAAGCTGGTATGGGCAACCTGCAACAGTCGAGACTGCGAATACATGGACAGCCAAGCAGCTTGTTGATTTTACAGTGCATTTGATAGCAGCTTTGCAGTACGCGCATTCGGTCGGCCACGTTCTCCATCAAGACATCAAGCCAGCAAACATTCTACTTGATGAGCATGATGAGGAATTCGAGACTATGATGGTTCCATTTTGGCCGAAGATACACCCGAACCTAACTTGGCCGTTTCCGGTGAACCTATCAACCGATAGGCAACTCGCAGCATTGGAAAGCCGTTGGAAGAGGATTTCGACGCAAGGGTCGTGACTTAGAGGGTAAATAGAAAGGATTATGATTACCGCGCTCAACCATCCATGCCGGGGCGTACAGGCTCGGGGAGAACTCGCACGCCCGATGTTGTGGGGAGAGCAACCTACTAGGATTGCGGTAGCGCCACCGATGCCCCGCGAGTTCGGCCCCCGTTCATGTAGGCGGCGTAGGCCGCGTCAGGGTCAGAGGAATTTTTCATAGTTGCTGATGTCTTCATCGGGAACAACTTGCCACTTGCCGCCACCAAGCGGGAGTTGCCACGAACGTTGACAGTCAGGGCAAGGCAGTGACGGACGGGCACCAATGATGTTCGCGTCGTAATCTTCCACCTTTCCGCCGCCGCCGCATTTACTGCAAGCTGAGTCGCCGCGAAGGTAGAGTTTCTTCTTCTTGACCGACTGCTGTGCGTTTGGTTCCCATCCGGGTGGCGTAACCTCGTTCAGCTTGGCGATGAACTTCTGGTTCTTCATGGAGGCTTCGGTTATTTCCGATGACCACCAGTCGCAGTGGTCAAGCACGTAGATGAGACAGTTGCGAAGGCGGGCGGCAGAGAAGCCAAAGCGGTCTTCATTCCACTGACGCAGGTCAGTTATCACGGCGTTCGGCGACAGAGCCGGGGGCGAGGCCGGGTCGGAGTCGAGTGCGGAGTCTTGGTCTCCATTCATAGAACGGGAATCTTGCTCTGAACCTTGCTCTGAGTCAACGGCATCCATGTCCTGCACAGACTCCTCCAAGTTTTCAAACTCTTGGTCTTCTCCCGTTCCATCTAATAGAGAAGACCCACCGACCGATTTTCCCGCCGCGTCAGCGGCGGACAGGTTGGTTGGGTTGGGTTCTTTTCTATTCCGTTCTATTTGGTTAGGTTTGGTTGTCCCGAGCGGAAGTCCGTTTTTCACATCATTCTTGTAAAAACTCAGCTTGAGATTGAGCGCGTACCCAGCGTGCCCCTTGCACGAGCACGGCGTGAGGTCAGCGCAGTACCTGCATGAGGTCTGCGTGACCTCAGCGTGGGGGTTGCGTGGGTACTGCATAACTCCCCCGCATTGGACACACCGGAAAAGGTGCCACCACTTCTCCAGAAACGTCCTCACATTCCGTGGGTCGCGGCAGCGCAGCCGAGCGGCCAGCACCTTGTGGTCGAACTCGATTCGGTCGTACTGCCATAGCTCCATGAGAATGGCAAAGTACACTCCCCACATCGTCTCGTTCATCTCGCGGATATGCTCATCACCGAGCCAGTCCATCCAGTTGATGGGGAGGAATGGTGGCACGCGCTCCTCGACCGTGAAGGGAGACCGCCCCGCCTTGACCTCGATGGCCTCGCCGGTCGTCTTGTTAAACACTTTGCCATGCAGCTTGTTCTTGGGATTGGTCATGTCAGATTCCAATATCCTCTCCGCCGAAGACCCCGATTGACTCGGGGGTCAGCTTGCTTTCAACTGGTGGGGCTTGAGCGTCGATGTATCCAAACGCTCCGCTTGATGGGTTCAGTTGCATTCTTTTGGTTGGCGACCGGCGACCACGCCGCTGCTTGAGTTGCTGGATTTCTATCTGTTCACCCATCTTCATGTCATCGTCAGACCACACAGACAGACACAAATCCAAGTCGTGCTGGTATTCAGAGACAGTCGAGATGGCGTTCAAGTCGTACCGTGCTTCGCCTTCCTCAGCCTTCTGAGCCTTCTTGTTCCCTTCACGGTTCACTTGAATGGGAGTGAGCACAATGAGTCCCTTGTTGCCATCGAAAGAACGGGTGAGCCCTTGTGCATCGTGTACCAGCTTCTTCATGGCCTCATTGCGGAATCGAGGGTCACCCGGCACATCAAGCCGACCGAGGTAGTCAACGATGAGGATGTCGTACTTGTTGGTCTTGTGGTTCTGGTTGAGATGGTCAACGATGCTATCCCAGTCACGGAACTGCTGGCAGTCAAGTAGCCCCGGAAGATTCTTCCGATTTTGAATGTCGGTAAGAATCGTGCTCATGTTGGACAAATCTTGTCTGGTGACAACACCCTTTTTCCCATCCCAGTCATTTAGCGACGGCAGTCTAAAGTCATAATCAGGATGCGATTGGTGAAGGAATGCCATGAACTCCCAAATCTCTTGGGGGCTGTGTTCCGTCGAGCAATAGAGCACATGAGCACCCTGTCGCAGCCAGTTGTAGCAGATGTAGTTCGTCAATGTTGTCTTGCCATCCCCACTCATGCCGATGATGGCGATGAATCTGAGTTTCTGCTTGCCAACAATCACACAGTCGTCAATGTGTGGGAGACCAAGGGGGAAGCGGTCGCCTTTTTCATCCGCCAACCTTTCCACTAACCCCTGACGGATATTGGGCACATTCTCGTGGAGCATTCCCGCCACTGCGGGAGCCTCAGGTGTAAAGTCTTTGGCAAGTTCCCCACGTATCCATCGAATGGCCGCAGAGGGGCCAGACTCCTTTAGTTTGTCAGGGGTCTCGTTACCGTTTGCAATTCCCGCCGCCGCTTTGAACTGGCTGGTAATCCATTTCTTCCTCGCAGTGGCAAGTAGAGTACAGAACAATAGGTTGTCGTCCAGAGCCGCGTCGGAAGGGTCTGAAGTGTAATTGGCTAAATCACCAATGTCATCGTTGAACCCGGCAATTTGCTTGAATTCGCGAATCTCATCCGGGTTGTGAATGACGTACTGTAGTAAGGCATCTACACTTCCTAAAGCACGCCCCTGCTTCTGGAAGTAGAGTATCGCCGCCCGAAAGGTTGACCTGTTAACAGATTCGTCCCTATCTCCATCAATCCAGCTTTTGGCTAACCATAGAAAGCCCGATTTGTTTTGCAGAAAGAATGAGTACATGTCTTTGGTGCAGAGACGGTACAACATTTCAGAGAGGTATGCTGGCATCACCTGACCTCGCTTTCTCGTGCCGTCAGCAGGGCAATGTTGGGAAGTCCACGAATGGGCAGACGCGCTTCGATGAGAATCTCGTTGCTATTCATGGGAACCTCCCCCTTCGGCATTGAGACCAGCGTCGGCCTCATCAGGTTGTTTGTCGGGCTGCTGGCTGTTGCGGCGGAGCCCACGTTCACGGGCTACTGTGTAGGCTGTTTGCTCACTCACGCCCCACGTTTTGGCGATGTCGGAATACGTCCTGTCAGTTGTTTCGATTTCCTTCGCGATGGCATCATGGTACAGCCGACGCATCGCACGGACGGCATCTTCGAGTTTTTCAATTTTCTTGTTATCCAATTTCTGTCTCCTTCTGGTGTTGGGTCACAGCACCTTTACTAAAGGATTTGGAAAACGTTTTTCCGCTGATTATTGGTGACATAATAGGAATCCCAATAAATGTGGAAAAAGTGAACCATGAATCCCGAGGCTTTGCTGTCATCTCCACTCAAGCAGGAGTTTTCCGACAAACAAACACTCGCTCGTGCTTATATGCCGACCCGCACGGGTGTCGGTATGGCATTCGCTGTGTGGAAGCCGGATGAATGACCATAACTCAGTTCAAATGACCCGAGTTATCTTTTGGGGTAAGGAAGCGATTCGAGTATCATCGCTGTCCGTAACATCTTCCTTGTTCGCCGGTCTCCGCTGATTAGGACATAGCGATGCTTTGCTGCCCCCATAAAGAATTCCGCTCCCTGTTCCAACAGCATGAGTCGCTGCGTCTCGCGGCTGTGCTTGTAGCTCAGAGTTAGACCGCGACGGTCGCAGCGGTCACGGCTCAGGTTGGAAAGTTGCTTACAGTCGTGCACGGAGCCATCGGGCATTTTGAATTGCTCAGTCGGAGACGTGCGGCCCGTATACATGAAGTTCGTAGCCTGATAGCAGATTCCAATTTCCCCCGCCCGTGGGTCGCTGTAGGCTACAACAATGTTCCGGTTGTGCTCCTCCGCCATCCGCTTACACGCTTCGTTGATTAAATGCGATGCTGCACGTCCTGTGTGAATCCTGCCCTTTGACTCAACCGGATTGTCCGCCCAAGGAACGCAACATCCACGAATCAATTCGCACACACGACTAGCGTGTTTCTTTCCCGCAATGGATGAGGCTACATGATTCCCAACTGTGCTTCCGAATGCTTCGCATCCCGCCAGATATGGACCGAAGAACAACCCGTAGAACCACCGGGCACTGCCCATCGTTCCCAACCATTCATACTTCAAGATGAGCGGCTTCGCTTCCTCGCGGGTTATCTGTCTCACGGTCGCATTCGAGAAATCACGAGCGAGTTCCCGTTTGAGTTCCTCGTCAGGCTCGGGTGCTGCCGCATCTCTGATGACACGCTGGTGACAAATCATGCAGCCTCCTTACTTGCTTCTTCCAACCCGGCGACATAGCGAAGCAGTTTCGCCCACGGGTCGCTACGCTTACGATGGTTAAACTCTTGTTCGTCAGTCAACGTATCCCACGGCACGAACTCCTCAAGCCAGCGAATATAGCTCTGTCCAGTCTTAATGATGGCGATGGTTTTCCGAGTGAGTTCCGCATCCGTGTCAACGTTGCCCTCCAGCATGTCAATGATGGCAGTCTGCTCCTCTGGAGTGAATGCAACCTTTTCCCATTGGTCCACGAACGGCTCAATCGCATTTCCCGCCTTGTATGCGGCGAATGCATCCCCGGCGACGGTGATAGCCTTGATAGCCTTCCTCGTCTGTGCAGTCGTCAGTTTCGGTGGGGGAGGCGGGGGGTCGTCCCTCTTCGGCTTCGGCTGCGCCCCTGACTTACCACGGTAGGCAACGATTCGCCGTTTGATGGTGGACGCAGAGACGCCGTAGTTGTCCGAATACTTGTTCAGATAGTCCGACCATCCCGGCACTCTCGCGGCGGCTAGGACTT
Source organism: uncultured Occallatibacter sp. (assembly GCA_964645305.1). Lineage (GTDB taxonomy): Bacteria > Acidobacteriota > Terriglobia > Terriglobales > Acidobacteriaceae > Telmatobacter. The sequence continues at coordinate 141,284 of CAZYCV010000001.1, forward strand.
GTTTACGCATGGCTCCCCGCTGCGAGGTCAACATTTGTATGTCGGACAGATGGGGGATGGCACGCTCCAATGCATGCTTGGCGTTCTTACCTTCTTTAGCGGCGATGCTGTCTAGGCGCTTGAACTCACGGTTCAGAGCAGCCGCATCCATCTCGTGATAACTCTTGTCGAGGCTGATGAACCGGCGTTCGGCAGCAGTCAGTTTGTTGGTCTTTGCCTTGGGCGTAGGTTTTGCCGGTACCAACGCCGCCCGTGGGTCAGCCTCCCCCGCTGGCGGTAAGGTTGGTTGGTCGATAGTTTGCGATGAGGTTTCCATTCGGTGTCTCCTTTCGTAACGACATACGTGTCGTGTTAGGCGCTTAGGCGGTTGTTGAGGCACACTTCAGGCGACGTGCATTTGCGTGCGCGTTGAGGGCCGTGCGCCCCGGTCTAACTGCATTGTTGTCGTTGGTCGAACGCCACAGATTGTGGCGCGGCAGATGCTAGTTCATTTCAGGCGCAACTCGTGCCTGATGCCCCCCACACTACCTGCCACTCGGGGGTCAGCTTGCCTTCGTCGGCGTACCGGCGTTCGGTGGGGTTGGTTAATGGGAACGTCCTGCCGATAGCCATCAGGACATAGAGCGGCACCATCACATGCCGGAAGAAGGCGTTGACGACCTCGTTGAACTCAGCCATTGCTATCACCTGATGGAAACGTCTTTTCTAAGGCGTCCCAAGCGAGGTTGTACGCCACCACCTTGTCATGGTCAGCACCCTGCTGGTGCAGCTTGAGGGCAATCCTCTTGTGCATAGACCCGAGGTCGTCTTGGTCGGCGAACGACAGGAAGTTGAGCAGAGCCTTGTGGTTCCTGCCGGTAATCCCGAACAGGAGCCCGAAGTTGCGCTGGATGATGCGTTCGTTCATCTCCGCTGACTTCTGCGCCTTCTCGGCGTACATCTTCTCCGTGGCGACATACTTCCGCTGGCTGGCAGCGTGTGCTGCCTTCCGTGCTTCCTCGGTCTGGTATAACTTCCTGCGTCCCATATCAATCACCTGACGCTTTCGGGTTGGGTGATGAGTGGGCAGCAACAACATGGCGACCGAGCGTCTGAGGTGAGGCGAACGGAACGTGGTCGCACAGGTCACATACGTTCTTCTTGGCGACGGTTGGCTTCATAACGATGTTGCGGGTCACCCTAGTGCAGTCACCCTTGTGGATGACGGTGTAACTTTCCCCACTCGCCTTCATCAGCTTGGCGAACTCTTTGGCGCACGCATAGCCTTCCTTCGCTGGCAAGGTCACGGACTCGCCGGGGTGAAGGCTGTCCAACAGCGACCGCATCTCTACGGCGGTAATGGCGTTGGTGGTTGGTTGCTCGTCAGGCTCAGGCTCCTCGACCTTGGCGACCGGAACCGTCTTGATTCTGAGCGTCAAATCGGTCATGCGGTTGAACGCCTCTATGACCGCAGCCAGTGCCTCAGCCTTGGTTGAGAAGTAGCGTGTTCCCGCCTCGGGAATCATGCCCAACCATCCATCCTCCAAGCACCAGCGGTTACCAACCTTCTCGGACTGCTGACACACCTTGAACGATTTGAACTTTTCTGTTCCATCAGGCACATCAAACTGGTAAGCAATCTGAAACGACCGCTCCACGTTGCCACCTTCACGCCAAGCAAGGCGGCGGCACTTTGCATCTTCCTTCGCCTGTTCGTTCCAGCGGGTGATGAACTCGTCTTCCTCGTCCAGATACTCAGGCTCGACCGGCTCATCCTTCGCCGCTTCCCGCTTGGCATCGACCGCCGCCTTTGCTGCGGTCACGCTAACCCGTACTCCCGGCTGAGTGTTCTTCGGCTTGCGGCTCCCTGTCCGCTTGCCGGTTGTAAGTTCGTTCAGTTCTCTGCAATCCCATGACCGCCATGTGCCGGGGGTGATGCCGCATTCAAGCAGGGTCTTCTCCCAAGTCTTGCTTGCCTTGCAGCGGGACTTGAGTTCCCGCAAGGCGCAGACAACCTCGTGAGTAACCTGCAACCGCTGACCCTTGATGCGCTTGTGCGCCTCCGCAGCGGCTTTCTCATCTGCCAGCACCCGCTCCCCGATGGCAATCTCGTCCTTGACATAATTGATGAGGTCGGTGGTACTCATCGCCCCCAGCATGGTCATGAGCGGGTCAGCGTGGTCCTCGACCGTTGCAGGTAGCTCAAGTGCAACGGTCGGAACGGTCAGCGTGTGGACTGGGCTCCATGAGGCATCCGGCTGTTCAATCGTGGGATTCTCGCCCATTTCTTCCTCCATCATTAAGTCGGGATGGCATCAGCCATTGCCCTACTTCCTGATAATGAGGGGATATAAGCGTAGAAGCTGGGAAGAAGTACCGTGTTTTACAGGGGCGACTTTTTCATAGGTGCGTCAGAGCCGACACTTTGACGTTTGTTTTCCTGCATGACCTGAGCAATGACATTGGCACCTTCGAGAATCTTCTTGGCAAGAGCTTCCTTCTTGGCGCGGATAGTACCTCTTTTAACGGAGCGAGTATCAAACGGAGTCACTTGTTCTTTAGTACAGCCATAGGCAAGCAACGCACATTTGATTAGGGCATGACATTCCGCCTGAGAAAGACCATGCATCGCTTCAAGGTGCCACACGAGTTCTGTACAGCAATCGGCCAGTCTCACTGGCTGCACATATTCTCTTTTAACGAGTAGAGATGCCGTGGAAAGCAAGGCCGACAGATGAATGCAGCTTTTACGCACATTGTCCAGTGACAGATAGAAGCCTCCGTCTTGCGTTGGCAATTGTGCGCTTCGACGCTGAATATCCTCGGTAAAGGACACGACCGACTCCCTCATCTCATCCATCTTTTTGATGAATCGCTTATCAGAGTCGATTGCGCTGGTGCGCTCCTTCACGTTTGGTACTGAGCCATTCCATAGACGCTTCATCACATCGTCTCGTGCGTCCTCGGGTCTTGCAAATCCATTGAGGTTAGGTGCAATTCCATATTGTTTACAACTATTTATCAAGAATGCAATGGTTGAAGCACGCTGCGCGGCCTCACTGTTAATCCACTTCTTCAATCCTTCCGCAGCTTTTGTGCGACCCATAGGTAACTCGTCGAAGGCTGCTTTCCACGCAATGAAATCCCGCTGCGGGTAGCTTGGAACCGCTTGTCGTGAACTCCGTGACCGCTTCGTGCGTGTCGCGCTCGACCCTTTGGGCGGCTGCTGACTGTCGCCGGTACCGTGCGTGGTTCTCGATGGAGATGCTGGAGTCCCAGTCGAGCGCCTTGAAGAAGGTGCGTCTCCCTTCTTGGAAGGTGCTGTCAGGAACTTGTATGCGACGTTTATCCGTTTTGTTTTCTCGTCCGCAGCCAACTGCTGTGCCTTAGTCTTCATGTGCCGGTCTGGATGCCAAGCCTTTACCTGACCAATATACGCAGACCTGATGGACTTTTCATTAGCACCGTGAGTCAAACCAAGTTCTTGAAGGGCCGCACACCGGCGACACTGTTTGCCGATTCCCAAAACCTTCCTGCCGCACTTGCAAATGCCCATGTCCTCGCTTGCCTCACAAGCAGTGTAACGAAATTACGCGGGTATGAAAAAGTCCATATCGAAATATGAGCAACCTCTTCCCAAGTGTGAAGTCAATAACCGGGGAAAATGAAGAAGTGGCAATCGAGTGCCGCGTTAGCCAAAGTGACGGCTCGGCGGCTCAACAGAACATCCGGTACCAACCACCGGCCACAACCAGCCAGCGAAGTCGGCTGGCAACATTCAATGGAGAAGCAGCAACATGTCAAACGAAGAAAAACTTAGCTATGTACGCAACCAGATGAAGATGGCTCCCTTTCAGCGTACTGCAAAGGCCATCATCGCTTCAATCCCCGTAACCCTAATTGAGCATCTGTCCAGTGAACAACTGGTTGTAGTCGCAGACGCTCTTCATGCCGCTCACGAAGCGGGAAAGGCAAAGGTTGAAGAAGAGATTCTCGCCGAAGGCGCAATCTATTCACCGAAGCATGAACGCATGTTGGAAATCGAGGTGCCCCATGCCTGATGCTCAGGATTTGTTCCCCGGCTTGACCAGCTACAACAACTATGAGGACGACAAGGTGCCGCTCAAGGGCGTACATCGGCTCCCTCTCGATGGCTCAATCCGCAAGGTCAAGAGCCTTGGCATCCCATACGTTGACATCGTTAGCGTAGAGTGCGCGTACGGGAGCACTTATCTTCCGCGTCGGGTCGGCTACGCAATCCCAAGCCGCGATAAGCGGAAGGTCACAGCGACCCTCAAGCGGTGCGAGTCTAAGCGGGTTTCAAGGAAGCCGCAGCCTCATCCTGATGTACTGCTTTGCATCCGCGAGGCATCCCGTGCGGCCCATCGGGAGCGTGATGCAGCCAGCGATGCCTACAACGCAGGTCGTCACACTCTCGCCGGAAATGCACGGCAGCGCAAAAGCCAGTGGTACGCCTTAAAGGACCGTGGAATCGTTGCGGCCCACAAGCAGGGTCTGGTTCGCTACATCGGGGCTTCACCGCAGGGTATGGCTGTGTATGAGTACGCTGACGGCGGAATGAGTTGCTACCATTCGACGCTTCACCCGACTGGGGCGGAGCGCACGCTGGTTGAGGGGCACCCGGAAACGCTCCACGTAGAGGCAAAGGACAAAGCAAAGGGTATCTCTCTATCCCGCGTTGAGGTAACGCTGTCTGCGTTATCGGCAGACACGACCGGGTACGAGCGGAGTGCCGCACCAAGTCTGGCTCGGGTAGAGCGTGTGCCCCAGTGCTGGACGTGCGGGGAGTTCGGGCACATTGCAAGCGAGTGCGATGAGTTGAACTCGGAGTGGTAAGGTGCAGGTGCTTCGGGCGCAACGACAGTAGACGCGAACGGGGGAGCAAGATATGGCACGGAACAGGAAATGCGGAAATCTGAAAACCGGCGAATATCAAGGAGCCGCAATTTGGCAATGCGGCTCCGGCATCGAGGAGCGGACGCGCTATGCCGAAGGCATCGGCATCAAGGTCGCTGAGACATGGGTCTACCTCTACCTGCGAGATGGCGAAGAGATTGTCCGTCTCAGCAGGAAAGCGAATTCGTCAGCGCAAATTTATCTGGAGATGACCTTGCACGATGCGTTGAAGGAACGCATTGTCAACAGCGTGGAGAACAACTCGTCGTGCTGCTGGGGGCAGTTCGGGTGGGAGCGCCACTGCGGTGGTGAGGAAAGCCTCCACAGTGAGCGGACACCGTGCACGCTTCATACTGCGGAGTGGCTCGAAGCAGAAATCCAAGCCAAGCTGGATTCCATCATTGCTGACGAGGAGTGGCCGTCCGTATTGGTACAGCGCAAAATCGACGCGGTGAAAGCAGCAGAGCGATTAGCGGAGATGGAAATAGAGCGCGATGCGGCCCGCGAGGCTGGATACGGCGAATGGCGTAACAGTGGCGGAACTTGGCTGGTCAGCATTGACGGCCACGGTGTAGGTGACATTGTTGCCGTTCGTCGGCGGAATGGCACCGTGAGCCACCATGAGCTTACTGTGCAGGTGAGTCCAATGCTGTTCAAGGTTGGTGAGGCGATTCCAGAAGCCGAGGTAGAACTTCGCAGGACGAGGAAGGTAATCGTTTTCGTGCCGAGCCCCATGCCAAAGAATGTTGTTCATGAGTCGCGGAAGCCTGTGAAATTTGCCCCAAGCCCCATGGCTGAGAATGTGTTCCCCGAGAGGCGGAAGCAGCCGCGTTTCGTACAGAATCGCGATGGTAGTTGGACGGTCGAGAAAGCCATCGGCCAGTAAGGATTCAGGCGGCTCGATGAGGGCCGTGAAAGACAAAGTATGAAATCAAGTGGCCGGACGCCTTTCCGAGCCACGGAGGGTGTAGTCGTGGTCAGAGGGGTGGTTTACTCTCTGTAGTGCAGTTCCCTTTTAAGATTATTAGCGCGGGGTAGCCACGAGCATCCGCGTAAAATCGCCCCATACAGGTACCGATGCGGAAGCTGAGGACACTGGGCAGTTGAGTAACGCTGTGGTGGGTCATGTCCATGTTGCATAGTCAGCAACGCGGGATAGCTACAAGGGTCTTACAAAGGCAATCCAACGAGGGCGGTGACGCGCCCAATGGGATTGCTTTGTGCCAACATCTGAATCGCGATTCTCCGTAAACAAACCGACTGGAGTAAAATGTCGCGTAGAGTCATCGACGCCGTGGAAAGCAGGAACCATGGCTCGTCGGCGATACCAAGAAGGGAGCATCAGGGACAGGGGAAAAGCTTGGGAAATCCGCTGGAAGGAGGACGAGGAGCAGGACGGCACAATCATTCGTCATCACCGCTCAAAGTCCATCCCCAAGGCAGAGTTCCCAACAAAGTCCCTTGCCAAACGCGAACGCGACCGAATTCTTGAAGAGTCCGGTGTCAAGAGTGAGGACTATTGCCCTTCTCGCATTGGCACCTTCGAAGAATTCGTCAGGAAGTACACACATGACGTTCTTCCCACGATGTCGCTCTCCACGCAATCGGCGCTGAGGAGCGAATTCAAAGCATGGAAAGCGGCTCTCCAGATTGAAAGGGAAGGTCAACCGTTGTCTATGCAGATGAAGGAAATCAACAGCAGTGTGCTTCAGAACATCACAACCCGCTGGCATACTGGCAGCGGCCTCAAAAAGGTGAATGCAAAAACCATTAAGAATCGCGTGGGTTCACTTCGGAGCGCATGGAAATACGCAATGGAGTGGAATTTCACGAGGGCCGCGTTTCCAATCCACTTGCGGTTGCCATACTGGGACAAGGACGAGGCGAAGGCAGGGCGACCAGCCTATGACATGACCATCGCCAAGGAACTTGTTGCTCAATCCGAATTTCCTTACAACCTCGTGTGGTGGTTGACATACGAGTTGCACGTTCGCAGAGGCGAGGTTTGTGGTTTGGATGTAGGTAACATAAACCTGACCACTAGGCGGGTGACGATTCGGCACAATCGCGTGATGTCAAGCGTCAAATGTACGAAGTCAAGGAAGCCCCGAGTGTTTACCATCAGCGATGAATTGTGCGAAGCTTTGCGGCCATTGTTGGACGGTCGCTCATCTACGGAGCCACTATTCTTATCGCCGAACGGGATGCGGTTGCACCCGGAGAATCTGGTCAAACGTAAACTCAACCCGTTATTGGAAAAAATGGGCGTCAAGGTGAAGGGAACGGCACTCCATGGGCTTCGTCATGGTGCGGCAACGGAACTTGACCGAATGAAGGTACCGATGGCGACTCGAATGAGTCGGCTCGGCCACTCTGAAGAGTCCACAACCATGCTTTACACCCACGCCGTGGGCGAAGATGATGCCAACGTCGCGGCAGTGTTTGGCAAACAACTATCAGAAGCATTTACGCAGGGTTTTACGCAGCATAGTGCTGACAGCGAATTTGATGAACTGATGCTTCTAGGAACTGCTTGAATCTAAGCATGATAGAACATCTTAACGGATGGGATTTTGGGAAATATCGTAGCGGCTCATAACCCAAAGGTCGCTGGTTCAAATCCAGCCCCCGCAACCAAAAAACTATTGATTCTAAACGGCTTCCGATATGAGTTCGGAGGCCAATTCTGCGTTTGGAGGGAATTTAGGCAAATCTTGGGCAAAGAACTCCTTGTCCAGAAGCGCTCCGAGTTCCCGGCCACGTTCCCCGGCCACGCGAACATCATCCGCTGTCACCAGATGCGTGTATCCCTCTTTCGTGATTTTCGGCAGATTGGCACTGTCGTTCAAGTAGAACGTCGAGGTACTCTTCCTTAGAAGTCATCACGAATCATCCTCCTCGGTTTGCGCGCTCTCTGGGGCAGGAGGGTGAGTTTTTCCGTTAGCGCGGAACCTTGTGTCTCGATCCGATCTGGTTCGCCTCCAAAAAGGGGAACTCCCGTGAGAACGGCAACCTCAAAGACGGAGCCAATCCCGCAACTCGGATCCCCGTTTTCGATCCGGCGCAGGAGCGGTCGAGAGATGCCAGCGCGGTTGGCCACCTCCTGTGCGCTCATCTTGCGCTCGATCCTGCCCACGCGAATCATCTGGGGCAGCACTTTGAGGGCTTCGAGATTATGGCGGGAAAAGGCGCGATTTGCTGGTTTTGCCATTGTGTCACCTTGGACATAAATGTTCGATCAAGACATTTACTGGAACATTTATATCCCAAATATGGTGTTGTAACGAATGACCAGAAATGAACCATATCCATCGGAATCGCACAGGTTTCAACCACCATCCTGATTAGGTTCCCGCCGTGAACCTACGGGTGGAGGCTGAATCCATGCGGTAACGCTGCCTCAATGTGGATTTGCTCTCTGGTGATGGGGTGCTCGAAGTTTAAAAATTGTGCGTGCAGCAGATATCCTCCGTCGCCGGGAAGGCCAGGAAGGTCTGCAAGAGGCTGGCCAGTGCAGCCGTAGAGAGGATCGCCAACCAGGGGATGGCCGATGGAGGCCAGATGGATTCTGATCTGATGCGGGCGGCCTGAATGAAGGCTCACCTCGAAGGTTGTGGCGCCCTCGTTTGCCTTCGTGCTTGCGTTGCGCGCGATCACCTTTGCCAACGATCTGGCCGGCTTTCCGTCTGACTTCGCAGCCCACACGGAACCTAGCCGCGGGTGCGGCACCAGGCCGATGGGGGTGAGGATTTCGTAGGCGTCGTGCTCGGCGATGTTTTGCGCCAGCGCCCGGTATATTTTTTGAACTTTGGGTGTGTTCCAGATTGCCTCCAGATTCGAGGCCGCTTGCGATGTCTTGGCAAACAGGACGATGCCACTGGTGGCTCGGCCCAATCGGTGGACAGGGTTTGCGTGGGGGAATTGCTTTTGCACCAGGCGCAGAAGAGTGTTTTCCAGAAAGCCGCCGCCGGGCAGCGTGGGCAGCCCGCTGGGTTTGTTAACGGCCAATAAATGCGTGTCATCGAACAGAACTTCGAAGTGCTGCGGAGCGTCGGGTTCGATCCACGGCGGACGGTTCCAGACAAGGGTTTGGCCTGATGTGATCGATTCGCTTCCGCTGGCGATGACTCCGTTGAGAGTAACTTCGCCGTGGTTCAGATTTTGTTGCCACTCTTGCGGGGTCGAGTGGGGGTATAGGCCTGCCAAGTGGGAGAGCAGGGTTTGCCCATGGTCTTTGCTGCCGATGATTGAGGTGTAGGCATAGCCTCGGTTGCGCATACAGTTTGAGTGTAAGCGAGAACGCTCTATCTCAACGCCGCAACTCAACAGAGGAGAGGTCATGAGATTCAAGTCGCGATGGCGACTTTCCAGTATGGATCTACTAAGCCGGACACTTTTACCCGTTAAGCCGCAGTGGATATGGTGTGTGGGCTGTTATCGCCAAACAAAGAAGCTTTGATCCATCATCCTACCCGATTTTGTAGCAGTTCCCTCTCGCACAGCCAGGTGAAGATCACAGGCGTCACGATCAGCACGTGAATCAATGAGCTGACCATCCCTCCCAAGACAGGCGCGGCGAGCGGCCTCATGAACTCTGCACCGGTTCGCGTGGACCACATCAGGGGCAACAGGCCTGCAACTACCGTGGCCACTGTCATCACTTTGGGACGAAGCCGCAGCAGAGCACCTTCCATCACGGCGGCGTGCAGGCCGGCGCGGGTAAGCTGGCCATCGGCGGCGATGCGCCGCGTCACCGCCTCGCGCAGATAGATGACCATCACCACACCGGTTTGTACCGCAGTACCAAAGAGCGCGATGAAACCTACCCACACGGCAACCGAGAAATTAAGATGGAGCGCTTTGACGAGAAAGATTCCGCCGGAGAGCGCGAAGGGCACAGCAAGCAGTACGTGCGCGGCTTCTCTTGCAGAGCCGTAGGTGCGATAGAGCAGGATGAAGATGATCACCAGCACGATGGGAATGACCATCTCCAGCCGCTTGCGCGCGCTAATCTGGTTCTCATATTGGCCGCTCCATTCGACGTAGTAGCCCGGCGGCATCTTGACTTGCTGGGCCACAGTTCGTTGCGCCTGATCGACGAAGCTGCCCACATCGCGGCCGCGCACATTCAAGAGCACCGACCCGCGCAAGAGACCGTTCTCACTACTAATCATCGATGGTCCTAGTGTTGTCTTGATGCTGACGACTTTAATGAGCGGCACCTGCGCGCCGTTGCTGCCAGTGACCAGCACATCGCCAAGCTGCTGCGGGTTCTCTCGAAAGTCGCGTGCGTACCTAACTCTCACAGGAAAGCGCTGCCGACCTTCAATCGTAGTTGTCAGATTCTTGCCGCCTACCGCAGTTTCTATCGCATCCTCCACATCGGCGACATTCAAACCGTAGCGATCCGCCGACGCGCGGTCCACGGTCATCTCCAGATAAGGAGAGCCCGTTGTGCGCTCGGCATATAGGTCGGTCGCGCCCGGCACCTGGCTCACTACGTCCTTGATTTGTTCCGAGATTTGTTCGATCACGGTCAGATCGGGGCCGAAGACCTTGATGCCGATCTGTGTGCGGATGCCGGTGGAGAGCATATCGATGCGATTGCGAATGGGCTGCGTCCAGATGTTGGTCACGCCGGGGATTTGCAGCTTTTCATCGAGCCGCGCCAGGATCGCATCTTTCGTCAGCCCCTTGGGCCATTGATCTTTGGGCTTGAAGGTGATGGTTGTCTCGCTCATGTTGACGGGCGCTGGATCGGTGGAGGTCTCCGCGCGCCCCACTTTGCCGACAACCATGGCGACTTCAGGATCGGCGGAGATGATGGCGTCCTGCTGGCGCAAAATCTTGGTCGCTTCGGTCAGCGAGATGCGCGGATCGGAGATGGGCATGAAGAGCGCCGTCTCTTCATCGAGCGGCGGCATGAACTCGGAGCCGATGGTGGTGGCGGTGTAGACCGCTGCGCCGAAGAGCGCCAGAGCCGCAGACAGCGTAATCATGCGGTGGCGCAGCGCCCACTTCAGCACCGGTTTGTAAATGGCTTGCAGCAGGCGCATCACCGGATTTTCGTCCTCGCGATGCAGTTTGCCGCGAATCAAAAAGGTGCATAGAACGGGCACCAGCGTAATGGCCATGATGGTGGAGCAGATCATGGCAAAGGTCTTGGTGAAGGCCAGTGGATGAAACATCTTGCCTTCCATGCCGGTGAGTGCAAAGACCGGAATGAAGGCGAGAATGATGATGACCATGGCGAAAGAGATGGGCCGGCCTACAAGGCGCGCGGCGTTCAGCGTGATCTCCCAGATGTGTTCGCGATAGTTGCCATGCTCCTGTTCGTATTGCTCCGCCTGACGAATCACGTTTTCGGTCATCACGATGCCCGCATCGACGAGCACTCCGATGGCAATAGCGATTCCGCCCAGCGACATGATGTTCGACGAAATGCCCGCGCCCTTCATGAACAGGAATGCGCCCAGCACCGCCAACGGCAGCGGAATGGTGACGACAAGAATACTGCGGAAATGCCAGAGGAAGAGAATGTGCGCCAGCGTAACCAAGATGATCTCTTCAATCAATGCGTGGCGCAGCGTGTCTACCGCATGGTCGATGAGTATGCTGCGGTCGTAGAAGGGAACAATCTTTACACCCGAAGGAAGCCCAGGCTGAATCTCGCCGATCTTTTTCTTTACAGCTTCAATAACCTCGCGCGCGTTGGCGCCATATCGAATGACGACGACTCCGCCGACGGCCTCCTTGCCGTCTTTGTCGAGAACACCGCGCCGGAACTCGGGGCCAAGCTGAACGCTGGCGACGTTGCCAACTGTTACCGGCGTACCATTGTATGCGCCAAGCGAAATCTCCTCGATGTCCTTCAGGCTGCGAATCAAGCCTATGCCGCGCACGATGTTTTCCGTGTCGCCGGTCTCGATCACCTTGGCGCCGACGTTGTTGTTGCTGCGCTCGACCGCGGCAATCACGTCTTTAAGGGCGATGTTGTAAGCGCGCAGCTTGATTGGATCGAGATCGATCTGGTACTGCTTCACAAATCCGCCGACGCTGGCGACCTCGGCGACACCAGGAACGGAGTTGAGCTGGTATTTGATGAACCAATCCTGCAGCGAGTGCAGTGTGCCGCTGTCGTACGGGCCTTCAACCGTGTACCAGAAGACCTGGCCGACGCCGGTTGCATCTGGACCCATCATCGGCGTCACGCCTGCGGGCAGAAAGCTGCTGGCGAGGCTTAGCCGCTCCAGCACGCGGGTGCGCGCAAAGTAGATGTCTACCGAATCTTCGAAGATGACGTTCACCATCGAAAAGCCGAAGGCCGAGGCCGAACGGACCGTGCGCACGTGAGGCAGACCTTGCAAGTTTACAGTGAGCGGATAGGTGATCTGGTCTTCGACCTCTTGCGGACTGCGGCCCTGCCATTCGGTGAAGACGATGACCTGGTTCTCGCTCAAGTCGGGAATGGCGTCGATGGGCGTATGCAGCAGCGCCCAATAGCCCCACACTGCAAAGGCCGCATAGATTGCCAGAATCAGCCAGCGGTTCTTCATCGAAAATTCCAGGATGCGGTTGATCATGGCTTCTCCTATTGGGCGCTGAGATGCATGCGCATCGTTGCAATGACGCTGTTGTTTTTACGCGCCTCTGCAAGCACGGTCCATGTGCCCGCCATCGGCGCCTGGCCCTTGCCTTCGTATCTGTTGCTTTCGGCCTTCCACGCCAGATCGCTGGAACTCTTCATCTCCGGCATCCCCATCGAAGGCATCGCGGGCATGATCAGCGTGACCGTGACACGCGCATCTGTAATGGGTTTGCCATCGGCGCCGGTCAGGGTTACGCGGAATTGATTGTCTTCACCGGCCTTCAATGGATTGGGGTCGGCGTGTAAATCAATCTTGACCGCGCTCGGCTCTGCGCTCTTGTTCGTAGAAGAAGCCGACGTTTGTTGTGTCGCGGCAAATTCTTTCGAGCCGCCATAAAGCCCCGAGACTCCGGAGCTGAGGTGCGCCTGTGAGTCGATGAGGAAGTTGCCGTTGAGCACCACACTGTCTCCCAGCGCCAGCCCGTGCAGCACGGGGAAGAGGTCTTCCGTCGGCGCGCCCACTTGCACCTCGCGCGCCTCGAAGATGCCATTGGGCCTTGCCAGATACACAATCTTGCGCGTACCCGTATCGAGCACTGCCGAGCGTGGAACCACGATGGACGGCGCCGCGGCACGGCTCACGAATGTGGCGTTGACAAACATTCCCGGCAGCAGGCGCATCTCTGGATTGGCGACATGCACATGCACAGGAACCGTGCGCGTTTGCGGATTGGCGGCAGGCTCGATGAAGTCCACATGACCGTGCAAAATTTTATTGGGTAGCGACTCGGCTGTGATCTCCACCTCTTGCCCCTGGCGAATCTGCGGCAGTTGCTCCTCGTAAACATCGGCCTTGATCCACACCTGATTGAGATCTGCGACGGTCAGCAGGGTGTCGCCCGCATTCACATACTGGCCTTGCGTCACCTTGCGATCGACAACCGTTCCCGATGCGTAGGAATAAATCGTGACATGAGGAACGCCATCTTTTTGCGGCGCGTCTGATTGATTGCCGTTGATCCCCCACAGCTCCAACTTGTGCTGGCTGGCCTTCACCAGCGCGTCGGCCTGCGTGCGCGCAAAGGCATCGTCAGACTGCCTCAACTGATTGCGATTCTCCTCGGCCAAGTGATACTCCTCGATCGCAGTGGCAACTTCAGGGCTGTAAATGTCGGCTACAGGCTGCCCGTTGCGCACGCGCTCGCCGGTGTATTGCACATAGAGCTTGTCCACGCGGCCTCCAATGCGCGCGCTCACCGCGGCCAGTTGCGCCTCGGGCTGCTCGACGCGGCCAAAGGCGGCAATGTCCGACTTCAGTGCGACCGTGCGCACATCGGCGACCTGCACGCCCGCCGCGGTAATCTCTGCCGGAGTAAGCTCGACCATCGTGCCGGACTCAGTGCCTAGCTGCGCCGGACTATTTACGCGAGCAGATGCAGCGGGACTGGTTGTGTTCGTTGCCGCCGCAACCGGGCGCATCTCTCTCACCGTTAAAAATCCGGCCACCACAACCGCGCTTAAAACTCCCGCGCCAACTCCGAATGCAAACAGTTTTTTCTCATTGCCAGTCATTTGCTTTTCCTCTCATTGTTGCTGTTCGTTATCGGCGCGCCTATCGCCCGTTCCAACTGCGACTTGCCCTCGTCCACGGCGGCCGACGCCTTGTACGTTGCAGTCTGAATCTCCAGCAGCAGATTCTGTGCGTCGATCAAGCTTATGAACTCCGCGCGGTTGTTTTGGTAGGCGGCGGTCGAGGCTTTGAACGATGCTTCAGCTTGCGGTAGCAGCGTGTCGCGATAGAGCTTGACACGCTTCTCTGCGGCCAGTACCTCGATCTGAGCTTGCCGAATCTCTAGAAATACCGCGTTCGCGCGCGCGTCGAGTTCCGCCTTCGAGACGTCAGTCGCCGCATCGGCTTGCATGGCTTCGCCGTCGTGGCGCTGGCGATTCAGCCAAGGCAGGTTCATCGACACTTCGCCCATATACGCATTGCGCGCGATGGAGCCGGTGGGCATCAACATATAGCCCAGCGCGACGGTGAAGTCGGGCTTCATCCCGAGCCGCGCCAGTTTTCTCTCGTCTCTTGATTTTGCAATCCGCGTGCGCAACGCCGCCAACTCCGGCCTATGCTCAATCGCTGCCTGCTCCAGTTCTTCGATGGAAGGCAGCGCGGCGGGAAGCGCATAGCTGCCGGTGATTGCAATCGCCTCGCCCGCAGGCCGGTCCATCAAAGCGTTCAACTGCGCGCGCGCGTTGTCCCTTTCTTCCTCCAACTCGATGAGCTGCTCGTTCAGGCGAGTCAGCGCCATCTGCGCGCGCAGTACGTCTGCCTGCGGCGACTTGCCGGTGGTGTATTCAGCAAGCGCCGCGGCCAGAGCCTCTTTCAGCAGCGAACTCTGGCGCGCCTGCAAGCGCACTTCATCCGCATTGCGCAACAGCTCGATGCAAAGTTTGCGAACTTCCGCAGCAACCTCCTGCCGCACCGTCTCCAGATCGGATGCTGCTACTCCTGCATCGTCTTGCGCCAGCTTGGCGCGGGCATCCCGCTTCAGACGGCTGGGGAAGGTCTGCTGCAGCGAAACCATCAGTTGCGCCTGATTCAGATCCCAGGGCTTCGTCACCGGCGTATCCCAATCGCGCATCATCAGCATGGGATCTTCGAGACTACGTGCGGTCGTGGTCTTCAACTGGGCCAGCGACAAACGCCGCACCGCCGCTCGAATCTCAGGATTGCTTTCAAGGGCAGCTGCAACGGCATCATCAACAGACAAAGGCGCAACCGCCATATCGGGGGAGACTACGGAGCGCGGCTCCGTCTGCCCCAAACAGGCGATCGACAGTGCCAGCACAAAAGGCGCTAGAACATAGATGGGGTTCACTCTTCAACTCCACGAGAATAGGCAAAAGTAGAAACGCCAAGGCGCAGAGACACGCACCCTGGAGAGCCAATGCGGAGTGAAGATTTAGATTCTTAAGTTGAATGCGCCCGTGGGCGGAGAGTGCGGTGGAATCACCGACAATACCGGAAATTCGCTCAATGAGGCAGATTCATCCATCGCGACAAACGCCCGCGCAACGGTCATTGGAGCCGAACCGGGAAGGTTGGGCGCAACGATGACGGCTGGCAGAGGAGCACTGGCGGAGCAGCAACTTGTCCCGACGGATTGGTGGGACTTGCATGCGTGCGAACAGCAACTATGTGCAGCTTTATGCGTTGGTTGCAGGCAAACTCCAAACGGCGCAAGCAATAAACCCATCAACAGGATGGCCAGAGCCGCGCGTTGGAAGACACCGTTCCGCATGACCGGATTCTACCATAATATCGATTTTATTGAGTGATCCATATCACAGGATCGTACTGGGAGTGAATGGAGATTCCTAAGTAGTCCTCATCGGTGTCCAACTCGATTCACAAGCAACTTCTTGTAGGTTGCGTGGAAATATCCGTAGGCCAGAGCCGATTTGCTGCTCAGAAGAAACCTCTCCGGCAGATGGGACCGGAGATTTCTGAACAAATCAGTTTCAGCGCAATCCTGGATCTAAGCGAACAGCCCAATGCGCTCATCCAGAGTGGTTTATACACCAAAAGACAGATTCTTACCGGCAAACGCCCCTTGGGCAGGAGATCGCTTTCTGACAGTCAGAGTCTGAATTCCGGACACTTGGCGACTCTCCGTTACCTATCGGACTTCATTGAGTTCTTTGGCGATTTTGCATAAAGCAAGATGGAGTTTCTTGTCCGCGTGTGACGGAGTTGCGGGAATGTGGGTAGAGTCGAACCAGTTCAAACGAGGTGTTGACAGGATCGGCGGTGATTTCAACCTGCTTGAAGCTATACACTTGAGCGATATGGCAGACAGGCCAACAGACGACGGTGATCGCAAAGGTACTAAAGAGCGGGGAGGGCCTCTGCTCTGGTGGAGTGGGGCTTGGGTTTTGCTGCTTCTTGGACTCTCACCATGGGCTTTCCCCGAGTCCACATCCGTCAGGATTGCTGTTGCAATGTTCCTAATCCTGGCAGCTCCGCTTCCTGTGCTCGTATATGCGCATCGTCAGCGAGAGCGTCTGGCAGCGCAAGCGGCTAAGGCAGAGGAAGAAGCGGCGCAACTGAAGTTGCAGTTGGAGACGGTTCGCTTCCGCACCAACCGGCTGCGCGAGGAGCTGCTCGCCGCTGATCGTCAGGCGCGGCTCTCGCATCAGTTGACCCTGCTCGGCCAATTCACCGCCGGCTTCATGCACGAGTTCAACAATCCGCTGGCGATTGTGGCTGGAAGGCTGGAAGTGCTGCTGGAAGAGCGCAAGGAGGACGCCGCCCTCTGCGCTGATCTGGAGCAGATGCTCAAAGAAACGCGCTATATGAGCCAGATCGCCACCACGCTGTTGCAGGCATTGCGGCGGGAGCGGGGCAGCGAGGTCTTTGAGGCCTCGGAGCCGCAGAAGGCGCTGCAGGAGGCGCTACAAGCTATCGAAGCCCAGGCGAAGAGCCAGGGTGTGAGTCTGGTCGAAGAGATCGCCGAGGCACCGCGGGTGGATCTGCCGGAGCATGTGGTGGGCGAGGTGGCGCGCTGCCTGTTGAGCAACGCACTGCAGGCGTTGAAGGAGTGCGAGGCGGGCCGAGTCTGGGTGCGTCTGGAGCCCTATCGCACTGCGGGCGCGAAAGTTGTGGTGAGAATCCAGGACAACGGGCCGGGTGTGCCTGAGAGCATTCGCGAACAACTCTTTGAGCCTTTTGTCTCTCACAGCAGCGGCCGGGAGCGGCTGGGGCTGGGACTCTTTCTGGCGGCAAGCCTCTTGGATATGTATGATGGGCGCATCCGCTATGAGAGCCGGGAGGGCGGCGGGGCCAGCTTTGTCATCGAGCTGCCGCCGGCGCGCTTTACGCGTGGCCAACCTTACCATTGGTTTGCAGGAGGGACGACCGAGTGAGCCGCATTTTGGTCATCGACGATGAAGCCGCGCTGGGTGAGAACATTCAGCGAATGTTGCGCATGCCTGGGACGACGGTGGCCGTCTGCACTGACCCGGTGAAGGGGCTGGCTGAGTGCCTTGCCAACCCGCCCGACCTGGTGCTGCTGGATATTCGCATGCCGGGGATGAACGGCGAAGAGCTGTTTGCGCGGCTGCATGAGGCGCATCCGGGGCTTCCGATTGTTTTTCTGACCGCCTTTGGCTCGGTTGAAGGCGCGGTGGTGGCGATGCGCAACGGAGCCTTCGATTACCTGCAAAAGCCATTCAAGCGCGATGATCTGCTGCTGGTGGCCCGGCGTGCACTGGCTCACTCTACGTTAGAGCGCGAGGTGAAGACGCTCAAAGGTCGGCTGGAGGCGCTGGGCGAGTCGGACGCCGCCCAGTCGCGCAGTCCGGTGATGCTGGATCAGATGGACAAATGTCGGCGCGCTGCGGCCACTGACGCCACGGTGATGATTCTGGGCGAAAGCGGCACCGGCAAGGAGGTGACTGCCCGCTTCCTGCATGAGCAGAGCCGCCGCAAGGACGGGCCGTTTGTGCCGGTGGAGTGCAGTGCCATGCCGGGATCACTGATTGAGAGCGAACTCTTCGGCTACGAGCGCGGCGCATTCACCGGCGCGGAGCGGACCAAAAAAGGGTTGATCGAGTCAGCTGACGGCGGCACGCTGTTTCTGGACGAGATCGGCGACTTGGGCGTCGAACTGCAAACCAGGCTCTTCCGCTTTGTGGAGGAGCGAGCCTTGCGGCGGCTGGGCGGATTGGCCACGGTGAAGGTGGATTGCCGTATCCTGTGCGCCACCAACCAGGACTTGCAGGCCAAGATCAAGGCGGGCAGCTTTCGCGAAGAGCTCTTTTACCGGCTGAGCGTAGTCACTGTGAAGCTGCCGCCCTTGCGCGAACGGAGCGAGGACATCCCAGCCCTGGCGCGCTTTTTTCTGGAGCGATTCTCGCGCCGCTATGGAAAGATTCTGTCGGGATCGCCGCAGTTTTATGAGGCGCTGATGAAAGAGCGCTGGCCGGGCAATGTTCGGCAGTTGAAGAACGCGATGGAGAGGCTGGCGGCTTTGCATCCAGGTGGTGTGCTGGGCGCGGAAGATCTGGCCGAGGACTTCCCGCCCGTGCAAGCTGCTGTTTCCAATCTTTCCGCGCTCACCTGGAAGGAGGCGCGCGAGCAGTATCTGGCCAGCTTTGAACTCTCCTATGCGCAGTCTGTTCTGGCGCGCTGTGAGGGAAATGTGAGCTGGGCGGCGCGCGAGGCTGGGGTAGACCGGAAGACATTTTATGCACTTTTGAAACGGGAAAAGGAGCAGCAAATTGTGGATTCGATTCCCCAACCCAATCTGGAATCTGGGGAATGAAATCCCCAAAAACCTGCAGCATATCATGATAAGTTGTTCATTTTATAAATATTCCGCTTTGGTTCATGTCGTGCTTAAGAGAGCGGCAGGGAGCTCCGACAATGAAATTTTGGACCTCAGGCGTACAAGCAACACTGATCGTGCTCGGCTTGATTCTGCTGGTGCCTCTGCCCGGCCATGCGATTCCGGCCTTCGCCCGCAAATATGGCGTCAAGTGTTACACCTGCCACACCATTCCGCCGGCACTGAACAAGAACGGCTATATGTTCAAGCGCCTGGGCTACCGTATGCCGCCGGACGAGATGGACGGAAGCAAGCCGGCGCCCAATGTTGCTGATCTGGATAACAAGATCAAGTTTGACATCACCAACCAGCTCGCATTGATTTTGCAAGCCAGCTTCACCGACGAAAAGACCGTCGCCGACAAGGGCAACACAACCTCGGCGTCGCCCGCGACCTCTTGCGGCAGCTCCACATCGGCGAGTTCTTCTTGCTCCAGCTTCAATCTGGACGAGGCGGCGCTGTTCATTGCCGGCGCTGTACCGGAAACCGGCTTCTCTTACTTTGGCCACTATGAACTTTATCAGGGCGGCAGCAACGATCTGGAGCAGGGCTTCGGCGTTTGGACCGGCGGCAAGGCCAACAACAGCTACTTCATCAAGGCCGGCGAGATGCATATGCAAGAGGGCGAGGGAACGCGTGCGGCGATGTTCTACAACCTTTTCTCTGATCCGGCTTTCACGCTGACCAATGTCGATCCGCTCAGTTTTGCCCTCGATCAACATCCAGTGGGCATTGATGTTGGTTACACCCACGCCACGAATTACTTCAAGAATATCTTTGCCGTCTCCGCCAAAGTGACCAATGGGCTGAACGCGGATGGCAGCGAGATACTGGACTCTTCGACTAAGAGTTCCAAGGATGTTTGGGCGGACGCCGATTACTGGTTCGGTCCTGATGGCGGCGTCACGGTGATGTTCTATCGCGGAACAAAGGATCAGATCCAGAATCCGGACAACGGGAATCCTCCTTTTACTTATCGGGCTAACATCGACCGCGTGGGCTTCTTCGGTAACTATCTCTTCTTCGACAAGCTGGATATTCTGGGCGGCTTCATTCGTAGTCAGGATGACTGGATGCCTCCGGACGGAGGAGCAATGTCGCACTATATCTCCAACTCAGTGCGCGGCGAGGTGGATTACTACTTCAAGACGGGCACGGTGCTGATGGCGCGCTACGATCATTCGCTACAAACCATAGGAACCAATCCAACGATGCACACGCAGGCCTGGGGCATCGGCGGCGAGCGGGCGCTGGTTCCGCTGGGAAATATCGTGTTGCGTGCGGCCTATAATCAGGAGCACGACGGCGATCCTGTGGCGCTGACAGGCACTACCGACAAACTTTTCAAGCTGGACATTCGGTATATGTGGTAAGGAGAGAGAGAAATGAACAAAGCGATTCGCATCGTAACTGTTATCGGTATTGCCGCGCCTTTGCTACTTTGGGCGCAGAGCAGCAACGTGACCCTTCCGCAGGACAAGGGGCCCGACAAGGTTAACGTCTCCAGCTATCCGGCGGAGCAACAGAAGGGCTACAAGGTCTTTGTGGACAAATGCTCCAAGTGCCACACCATCGCGCGGCCCATCAACACATCGATGACCGCGCCGGAGTGGAGCCGCTATGTGAAGCGCATGATGCACAAGCCGAACTCGGGCATCAGCGACGCGCAGGGCAAGACGATCTACGAGTTCCTTGCCTATGACCAGGAGAATCGCAAGGACAAGAATCCGTCAGCCTTCTCCAAGGCGCTAAGCGACGAAGAGATTGAGAAGCTGAAGGCGGAGCAGCACTAAAGAAGTGAAGAAGTGAATGAGTAAAGAAGTGAATGAGTGACGCGAGAAAAGAGTCTTTTTTCAACTTTTCACTCGTTCACTTTTTCACTCGTTCACTTGCTCGATCAACAGAATAATCGGCAATTTGAGGAATCCATGAGCTATTCCATCACCGTCCCGGACCAGGAGTATTTTGACAAGAATATTCCCTGCCGCTCTGCCTGTCCGATTCACACGGAATGCGGGCGTTATGTTCAGGCGATTGGAATCTCCCAGGATGAAGAAGCCTATCTTCTGGCGCGCGCCCCCAATCCTTTTGCTTATGTGCTGGGGCGCATCTGCGCTCACCCTTGCGAGGATAACTGCCGGCGCGGAAAGATCGACGAACCTATCGCCATCTGCGCCTTGAAGCGCTATGCAACCGATCGACATAATTTGGGAATGGGGCACGATCCGGCGCGCAAAAAGCAGCCTCCGCCGGTCAAGCGCGGCAAGCGCATCGCCGTTGTGGGCGCGGGCGTCTGCGGTCTCACCTGCGCGCATGACCTGGCACTTCTAGGCTATGAGGTAGAAGTCTTCGAGTCGGCACCAGTCCCCGGCGGAATGTTGTATTTGGGTATTCCGCAGTTTCGCCTGCCGCGCGAGATTATCAAAATGGAAGTGGATAACATCCTCGCTCTGGGTGTTACTCTGCACACCCGCGTCACGGTAGGTCGCGATATATCTTTTGACGCGCTTCGATCCAGATTTGACTCTGTACTTCTGTCTACCGGGCTTAACAAAGGTCGCGAACTGAATATTCCCGGCGCGCATCTAGCCGGTGTCTACAACGGTATTGATTTTTTAATTAACGTCAATTTGGGCTTTGAGATTGATCTTGGCAAGCGCGTGGTGGTGGTGGGCGGCGGCAACGTAGCCATTGACGTAGCGCGCGCTGCGGTGCGATTGGTGCAAGAGTCGGCGATCTTCCCCGAAGTCGACGAGGACGAGGACGCCAAGGGCTTGCAGCCGGCCTTTGACGCGGCCCGCATGGCCTTGCGCTCCGGCGCGGAAGAGGTCGAGCTGGTCAGCCTGGAATCGCGCGCGCAGATGCCGGCCTGGAAGGGCGAAGTGGATGAGGCAGAGCATGAAGGCATTGCCGTCGAAAACGGTTGGGGCCCCAAGGAGATAGTCGGCGAAAACGGCAAAGTGACTGGCCTCAAGGTGCGCCGTTGTTTGACGGTCTTTGACGAAAACGGCCGCTTTAACCCAGCCTTCAGCGACGAAGAAAAGATTATTCCCTGCGACAGCGTGATATTGGCCATCGGGCAGCAGGCAGACCTGTCGTTCCTCAGCGGTGAAGAGGGCGTGCAGGTGACGCCGCGCGGCATCTTGAAGATCGACGAAAATCTGATGACCACCGCTCCGGGCGTCTTTGCCGGCGGCGATGTGGCCTTTGGCCCGCGTATTCTGGTGGAGGCCGTGGCCAACGGGCACAAGGCGGCGCGTTCGATTCACGTCTTTCTGAGCGGCAAAACGAAGAAGACCGTGCTGAGCCGCTTCCGTATCTTGCCTAACTGGGAGATGCCGCGCGGCTTTCTCTCTACGCCTCGACAGACAATGCCGGTACTGGCCGCAAATCGGCGCATCGGAATCGCCGAAGTGGAGCTGGGCTTTGATGAAGAGCAAGGTCGCAAAGAGGGCTTGCGCTGCCTCAACTGTCAGGTGAATACCATCTTTGACGGCTCCAAGTGCATACTCTGCGCGGGTTGCGTTGATGTTTGTCCGGAGAGTTGCTTGCGGCTGGTGGATCTGGTGCAGGTGCGCGGCGATGCGCGTTATGACGCGCTGATTCAAAACCGTTACGGAGTGCCTGCCGCCGAGCTTCAGGCTGGCCAGGCGGGAGCGATCATAAAAAACGAGAATAAGTGCATCCGTTGCGGCCTCTGCGCCCAGCGGTGCCCCTCTGGAGCCATCACCATGGAGGCTCTGGAGCAGCAGGAACGTGAAGTTTTCGAGTGAGGGCAAGAGGGATATGAATCGAAGAGATTTTTTCAAATTCAGTTGGGGCGCGGTAGGCGTGGGCGCGCTGATTACCGGCGTAGGTGTTAGCCTGGCCGCAGTGGTGCGCTTTTTGATGCCCAGCGTATTTTATGAGCCGCCGCAGAGCTTCAAGATCGGCAGCCCGGCGGACTTTCCCTTTGGCCCTCCCACCTTTCTCGTCGAGGAGAAGATCTTTGTCTTCCGCGACCGCGAGAAGGGCTTTGCCGTGGCCAGCGCCGTCTGCACGCATCTGGGCTGCACGGTGGCGCATTTTTCGAGCGACCAAAAATTTCATTGCCCCTGTCACGGCAGCGTCTTTGGCGCTGACGGCGGCGTGCAGCACGGTCCCGCGCCACGCGCTCTGGATTGGTTTGAAGTGACCCAGGCGCGCGATGGCAAGCTGCTGGTCAACAAAGACAAGGTTGTACCGCCCAACTACCGATTGATGGTGTAAATGATGAATCTGATTCGCGAGATTTGGCAATCGATTG
This sequence comes from uncultured Occallatibacter sp., assembly GCA_964645305.1. Taxonomy (GTDB): domain Bacteria; phylum Acidobacteriota; class Terriglobia; order Terriglobales; family Acidobacteriaceae; genus Telmatobacter. Next base: position 164,442 of record CAZYCV010000001.1, read on the forward strand.
TGCGGCGGGACCCGCTCTCCACCGACAAGGGAAAGACCGAGCTGGTCTTTCTCAATGTTTGGCTGCATATTCATCCCGCCAAGGTGAAAAAAGAAAACATGAAGTTCAGGCATACCTTTTACCTGGGCTTTATCACTTTTTTTCTCTTTCTTATCCTGCTCACCACCGGCATTGCGCTGATGTGCTACTACCGGCCTTATCCGCCGCAGGCCTATCAGGACATGAAAGACTTGCAGTTTGTCGTCTTCATGGGGCCGTTCCTGCGCAATATGCATCGCTGGGCAGCGCATGGCATGGTGATCTGCGTCTTCCTGCATATGTGCCGAGTCTTTTATACCGGCTCATACAAAAAGCCACGCCAGTTCAACTGGGTGATCGGCGTCTTTCTGCTGCTGATTACGCTCAGCCTTTCTTTCACCGGCTATCTATTGCCCTGGGATCAACTGGCCTATTGGGCCATCACCGTCGGCACCAACATCGGCAGCTATGCGCCGCTGATCGGTGGGCAGTTGCGCGAGCTGCTGCTGGGCGGGCACAGCGTCGGCGAAGGCGCTCTGATTCGCTTCTATGTGCTGCACGTCGCCGTTCTTCCCGCAGTAATGATCCTGTTTACTATCGTCCACTTTTGGCGCGTGCGCAAGGACGGCGGGCTTTCCAAGCCCATCTGGAAGCTCAAGGATAAAAAAGAAGCGCTTGTTACCATCGGCGCGCCCGCGCAGGTTGCGCCGCTGCAAGCCGCCGCCGCCTCCAAAGACAAGACTTACGGCCTGATGGAAGTGGTCAGCGGCAAGCCTATCTTTGAGACGATAACTCCTGAAGAAGAAGAGGATACGGTTTTCTCCTATCCTTATGCCTTTGTGCGCGAGGCGGTGGTGCTGATGGCCACGGTCACGACCATCATGACCATGTCGCTGTTTTTGAATGCGCCATTGGAGGAACTGGCCAACCCGGCCAAAACGCCTAATCCCGCCAAAGCGCCGTGGTATTTTCTGGGCTTGCAGGAGTTGGTCAGCCACTCGGCTTTTCTGGGCGGCGTGGTTGCTCCGGCTTTGATGGTGCTGGCGCTGCTGGCCATTCCCTATCTTGATCGCAATCCCAGCCGCCGACTGGCCGACCGCAAGCTGATTCTCTGGCTATTCACTATCTTTGTTGTTGCCAACCTTGTTTTGATCGTCGTCGGAACATTCTTCCGAGGGCCGGGCTGGGCGCTGGTTCCACCGTGGGTTCATGTCGTCGGAGGTGCGGAGTAATGGAACGAAGACTGCAACAGATTTTCTTCGCACTCAGTTTTTTGGCGCTGCTTCTGATACTGGCCGCCGCGTGGCAAGCTAATACGCCTTCGTGGAAGACCTATCAGCGCAACTTCCTGCAGCTTGAGGCCCAGGAGGAGCCGAACGCCATCACCAAAGCCGCCGTGCTGGCCACGCCTCCGGAAATTCACCAGGTTCTGCTGCCCGGTTTGCAGCGCGTGGACCGTTGCACCACCTGCCACCTGGGCGTTGAAGATCCGACGATGAAGAACGCGCCGGAGCCTTTCCGTTATCACGCAAATCTTGGCCCGCACATTCCTTCAAAATTCGGCTGCACCATCTGCCACGGCGGCCAGGGCCTTGCCACAGACAAGGAAAGCGCGCACGGCAAGGTGGATTTCTGGCCCAATCCGCTACTCTCCAAAGACTACATCCGCGCCTCCTGCGGACGCTGCCACAAAGAAGGCGAAGTGCCCGGAGTGCCGGAGTTGACCGAAGGCCATCGACTCTTTGAAACGCAGGGTTGCCGCGGTTGCCACAAACTGAATGGCGTGGGCGGAAGCATCGGCCCCGACCTCACCAGCGAGGGTGCCAACCGACGCGCGCCGGAGTGGCTGGAGCGTCACTTCCTCGCACCCAATGAGGTCTCTGCCGGCTCAGCAATGCCCAACTTTCACTACACCAAAGAGCAGGCGCGCGCGCTCACCTATTACATGCTCTCGCTCACCAACGAAGAGATGGGCAGCTTCTTCTCCAGCCTTCGCCTCATTCCCAGCGCGGGGTTTGGCCGGCAACTGTTTGTCGAGAAGAATTGCATCAGTTGCCACGCCATTGGCGGCGTAGGCGCAAAAACCGCTCCTGACCTGCTCGGTGTCACCAAGCGCCACTCCATCGAATGGATCGACGAGCAGTTGGTCAATCCTGAGCTGGTGTATCCGGGCAGCGCCATGCCGGAGTACGATCTGGAGACCAACGCACGCAAGGCGCTGGTGGCGTATATGTCCTCTGCCACCGCTGAAGACGCGCAGTCGATCCTCTCCAATAAGACACGCACCATGACCCCGGAGGAGATCGCCATCGAGGCCGGCAAGCAGAACTTCTCGCGCTTCGGCTGCGTGGGCTGCCACGGAACGGAGCTGCAAGGCGGCGTGGCCAATCCCAACGCGCAAGGAGGCGAAGTACCCTCGTTGCTGCACGTTTCGGACGACTACACCAAAGATGAAGTCATCGCTATTATTCGCAACGGCCGCACACCTCCGTTGGACAACGCCGCCGGCCCCACTCCGCCGCTCTACATGCCAAGCTGGAAGAGTGTCTTGAGCGATGAAGATATCAACCGGATCGCCGATTACCTCTGGTCAAAGCAGCAAAAGGCGAAGGATGCCTGGTAGCGCAACGTAGAAGATCAAACGATCCGGCAATGAGGTTTTATTGAGGTTATCGGTTCTCTTGCTGCTTTCAGAGGCAGTTCGGCTTATGGCTGCCGTCATCACGGCTGCCACAGCCGCTCACCCCGCCGACCCGCAGAGCGCCGAAGCTGTGCTCTGTCTGAATATTGAGCCTATCTCGTGCCAACCAATCTGAGAGTCTTGTCCAAAGATCTGACCGTGCAGCAGGTCCATAAAACCATGGAACAATGGGCGGCAGACCTGCGTGTTCTGGATGCGGCAAGCAAAGGCCCCGCCAATTCCCACTGCTCATCCGTCAACAACCCCTTTCAGCCAGTTGCGCTCCAGCCGGTGTTCCGTCTTCAGATGCCCGATGCTCGGTTCAACCGCCGCGCGACGCGTTATCCATCGCCAGATTGGCTGCGGCGTTCGCCCTCGTTGCCGCTTGTTCACCTGCACTTTTACTTCACATTTGTATTCGTGCCCGCGATAACCCATATCAACATACGCTTCACTAACACGACCGCCTATCAATTTATCCACTTGCTGTAACTGTGCGGCCAGCGTGCGGCATAATAGGAATTGTCCATGTAACTCTTCGCGCCCAACAGCCATCTGCCACGGCTGGTTACTGCCACACATACTAAATCGCCAAACTCATACTTCTTGTCTGCCTTGCCCTTGGAAATGCAATTCACTACCGGCTCATGAACGCTGTAGACTTTATTTTTTTCGTGCTTTTGTTGCGCGTGAATTTGATGCGCGATTTTCATTCGCTCAAATAACTTCTCCAATGATAGAGACGCGCATAGGTAGGAATCCGCACCATGTGCTTTGAAAGTCGATACTGTGAATTCTCAGTGCCAATCGCCAAGACTTCGCCGATCAACTCCCGCAAAATTATTGGTTTACGACAACAGCCCATTGCGCTTGTCGAGCGCTACAGCAGTCCAACAGAAGATCAGTCATCGCTGACGAGTTCCCCGCTTTGTGCAATCCGGACGATCTCTCGCTGCTTACGAGCGTTGGCTGGATGGTTCCCTGGCCGCAGTTGCAGAACCAGTTGGTTCCCGGAACGATTCCACAGCAATGTGTTCGTAACGCACTTCCAGGATCGTCAGCTCTTCTGTCCTGCCTGGCGCGTGGAGAACCACGCAGTCGCCCTCAGTTGACTTCAGCAAGGCCCGACCGAGAGGCGAGACCCAACTGATGTGGTTGCGGCTGAGATCGACTTCATCTGTGCCTACGATGCACACTTCGTGCTCAGCTCCGGCAGCATCGGAGTAGAGCACAGTCGCGCCGAAATATGCCCTCGACTTCGCCTGTCCTGATCGCGGTGCTTCCGGGTCCACCACTTCTGCGGCTTCAATGCGCTTGGAGAGAAAGCGAATGCGCCCATCAATCTGCCGCAGCCGCCGCTTGCTGTACTGGTAGTCTGCGTTTTCACTGCGATCGCCGTTGCCAGCAGCCCAGGCCACCACTTCCGTCACGGCAGGGCGATCCTTGGTGAGCAGAAAGCTACGTTCCTCTTTGAGGCGCTGGAGGCCCCCCGGTGTGATGTAGTTCTTTGCGTAGACTGTCGGGGCGTCCGGCGCAGGTCTTCTGGTGAACCCTTTCCGCATCTCGTTCATCCTCTTAATTCACACGGCGTGAAGGTAATGGTCTCTCGAAATCGACGCGGATTAACTTGAATGGAGAATGCTGCACGTTCTCCAGTTCCAAAGCGTTGATTACTGGTGGCCCTGAGCAATTTTCTCACGTCTCTGCAACTCTGGGTTTTCCGTCCAGCATCTCGGAGCAATCGCGACAAGAGCTTGGGTGAAATCTCCCAACTGATCGATCGGCCAGCATTCAGAAATTCGGCGCTCTGCTGTTGCCAATAGGCCGTTGCCCTCAGCAAGCGTAGTTTACATACCAAAGGGCAGATTCGTATCGGCAAACGCGGCAGGGTCAGGGAGCATCACAAGAACTCCACTGAGTGCTCGTGCATGAGACCCCAATCGCCATGCCCACTTGAACAACGCCGCTGTGACGGCAGCGCTTACGCGTTCTTCTGAACCGGACTGGATGGCTGCAGAGCATGATGAAACAGTTGGAGTGACAGGAATTTGTTGTAAAATCCTCGCTGTGCTTCGTAAGTATTTCGCCAATCGAGAAATCTCTCATTCGCTCGACCAGATTGGTCCGCAATCGTCTTTCTTGCATGGCGAGCGCGAAATTATCGATGGGAATCTGCAACTTTGCGTCGATTGCCCTGAGAGCATTGTCACGCGGATATTATTGGCAAGGACTCTGCTATCTATAAAGAAAGTTCGTCCAGAATTGAGCAAGGAGTTCAAAGCGAAAATCGAATTATTGCAAAGGAAGAAGCCATTATTCCAACCCACTCAAGAGATTCTGGACAATATGATCGGGGAACTATTTGCGGTATGAGGTCCATGACTACACATCTGGAATGAGCTTTCGAGTGCGTGGATACAGCTCTTTTATAAAAATAGTCTTCACAACTACAGTTCGAGGCTGTACTCCGCCGCCATCGACCTCTTCAGCGTCTTCAAAACAGACGAGAACATAGTGCCGTCGCTCTCGAATTGCTCCGCGCAATAATGCACACGAATGCCGGCTCTCTTGAGAACGTATTCGTAATAGGAGCTTTTATCCACATCCTGAAAGCGCCCCCACCGGCTGACGTCGTAAACAAGCAGTGCAGAGAAATCCGTTCGCTTGCCTTCAACATCCGTCATGAGTGTATTCAGGCCTTCGCGTCCGGCAATATTTAGCCCGCTGCGTCCGTGATCCGAATACTCTCGCACGATTTCCATTTGGTGCGATGCAGCGTATGCGCGGACCACTTCGAGCTGGTTCTCTGGGGAGTACTGCTGATGCTCCGTGGACATACGCGCGTATTGCGCGGCCCGCAGAGGGAGAGGAAGAGGCGTGTTTGCGGTTGCAATCGACGGCTTCTCCATTCCTCTGCCACCAGCTCTCGTGGGATCGAATTTCCACCATGACGGTTGGCATCTGGTGAAGCTTCAAACGACTCCGAATTAATAGTGGAAAAATGATGCTTTTTAGCTACAAGCCTGTGAAATTTATTTTTGGTTGATACCACAATTCGGGACGCAGCAGGTGGTGCGGCCAAGTGTTGAAGGGCCGTGGCGCGTTTGGGCTAGGCTAAATCGCCGGCGGCGCCGCCACCATCATCAGCAGCGCCACCGCAAAAGATGCGCTCAACAGGCCCGTCTTCACCGAGAATTGTATCCATTATTGTGGCCAAACAGAATCACAGATCTGGTGCCCTTTACCGCGCGTTGTTGCTTTGAACTCATGCATTTCATCCTCGCGATAAACTTATAGTTTTGCGAGATTCTCAAGTCTTCTGAGCAGCAGGGGAATCCTGGATTGGCTGGCCGCGTCTGGCAACAGATAACCGGGCAGAGCATCCTGAAAGCGCAGTTCTGTCACCAATGCGCGGATCGCATTGCCGATGAACATGCGCAAGTCCTCCGGCGCTGCGGCAACTTCATCGAGCAAAGCAGCCCGCCCATCAACGACGGCAATCAGATCCTCCAGGTCGTGACTGGCGAAATAGTCTTGCTGGCCGCGACCGTGAAATGCTTCGAGCTTCGTGCCAAGGAAGTACGGCGCTGTAATGGCTCGTACCTTCAGGTTTTCGGAGATCGTAGCGGCGACTGCCGCCTGCATTGCATCCCGGTACCAACGGTTGGAAAAGCCGAGGATTTTTTCGTCGAGCGGCATCACGTCCAGCATCAACGATCCGCAGATCCAGCGGCAGACCGGCGCGCCCTCTCGTGTGTCTTCTTGAAAGCCTAGCGCGCGAAGCCGTTCGGAGAATATTGCGTAGTCGGCGTAGGAACCGATCTCTGCGATGATGTCTACATCGTATGTGGCGCGAACCGGCGCAGCTCCCGGATCGGTGACCAGCAGGCCGGTTGCACAGCCGCCCACGAATACGATCTCCGGGAGCAATGGCCGCAGCTTTTCTGCGGTCAGCTTCAAAAGCTCAAGATTGGGATGCGGCATGGCCCGACGCCTCAAGTCGAAGCTTCAATTCCCGGCCGGCAAGTTCGCGCTCACGCGCCCGGCCTTCCCGCAGGGCGTCGACCAGCGCCAGCAGTTCGTAGAACCTCTGGTCTTCAAGAGCTGCCAGCGGCGCATTCTTGTGCAGAGGTGAAAAACTGTATCCTCGGACCGTGCCCTCGGCATAGGGCCAGACCGGAACGGGCTCGCCGTCGGGCGCGATCTGCTCCTTGAGAGGAGATGCTGCATAGGCCGTCGGAACGCCGCGAATCAGGGCTCCCTTTTCCGCCGGGAAAACGTAGCGCAGGCCGTGCAGAAGCAGTTCGAGCAAACCGGAACGATTGACGCGCTCCTGCTCAGGCACCCCCTGCAGCAAGTGAGCCGCGCGTGCACGTTTAACCGAAGCATGCACCTCGGAGGGATTAAGATGTAGTTGTTGGGCGAGACGCAAGTACGTCGGCCTCTCTGGTTCGATGGAGAGCTTGAGCAGTACGAGAATGTCCTGCGGCTTCAGCATGGATCAAGTATAGCGTTGATTCATTCTGTATTCAAGATTCTTGAATATAGAATGAATCTGAGTTTGTCTGAACGGGCTGAAATCGGTCGCCAATGGCGACCCAAGGGACGAAGCGTCAACCCAAAACCAACCCATTTTAAGGGCTCTTCCAATCTATTTTTGCTGATTCAGGCCTACTTCTGGTAACCAACCACGCTTGCTAACTCTATGAAAACACTGATATTGCAGAGCTTATAACCCAAAGGTCGCTGGTTTAAATCCAGCCCCCGCAACCATTTAGCCGATAGGCCAACCCCAATTAACCCCAAATAACCGCACCTCTCAAAATGCCGAGGGGTTTCCGGTGTGTTGCAGGATACATTGCAGGACTATGCGCTCCTCAGTGCCATCCTGACCACCTTGCAGTTGGCCTCACGCTTGGCCGTCTTCAAAGCGTTTCCGTAGCGAACGCGCCCGGTTGCTCGTCTCACGCTTACTCAGCGTTGAAAACGTCTGTCTTTGGGTTTGCAACAACCTGCAATTCATCACTCGGCAAATGATGAATTGGAAACCCGGGCAACCGAGTTGTTGCAGATTCTCAGTGGCCGCCCGCGTGCAGATCGACCTTGCCACGGAACTTGGCATACACGAAGACAATATAACTGATGGCCAGCACCATGCCGAAGCCCCACCAGACCAGGCCTACGGCGAGCGTGTGCGGACCGGAGATGGCGCGGCTGAGTGTGATGTCGTTCGCAGCGCCGTTGGTTGCGGGCAGCAGCGTGGGATAGAGTCCCCAACACGCTCCGGCCAACATGAAGAAGAGATAGAGGCAGGAAGAGAGAAACGCCTTGACGGGCTGGGCGTCGCGATTGAGGAGCCAGATACCAGCCATGGAAGCGATGACTCCAACGGGCACGATGAATGTGGCCGGGAAGTTGAAGTAATTGTGCAGGCTGGCCGGGCGCACAACAATGGTGGCGGCGAGACTAACCAGGGTCAGCGTCATGAGCGCAATCCAGAGTGGAGTAACGATGCGGCGGGCGCGTTGTTCCAGTTCTCCGGAGGTCTTGATGGTGAGCCAAAGGGCGCCGTGCAACGTGAGCGCAACCAGCGCGACAAGACCGCCGATCACCGTGTACCAATCAAGAATGCCGGGATGAGGGCCGGGTTGCCAGTTGGTCCACAGCGGCAGAAAGAAGTAACCGTCGGCTTGCAGCGGAACACCGCGCAGCACGTTGGCGAGGGCTGCGCCGAAGAAGATAGTGAGCAGCATGCTGGACAGACCGAAGAGGCCGTCGAGCAGGGCGCGCCAGACGCCCACTTCGACATGGTTGCGCAACTCAACACTTATGCCACGCAGGATGAGCAGCCAAAGCACGATCATCAACGGCAGATAAAAGCCACTGAAGGCCGAGGCGTAGAGAAGCGGAAAGGCGAAGTAGAGCGTGCCGCCACCGGCCAGCAGCCAGACTTCGTTGCCATCCCAAACCGGGCCGATGCTGGCAAGTGTGGTGCGGCGCTCCGCTTCGTTGCGGACCAGAAACAGGTGAAGCACACCCACGCCGAGATCAAAGCCATCGAGCACCACGTAACCCACGATCATCACAGCAACCAACCAGAACCAGATAAATCCCATCATGGAAAAACTCCTACTCAATCTCTTCAGCGCGGGTGGAGAGTATCAATCAACGTGAACTGTATCACCAGCGATCTCTGGCCCGTTGCTGATTTCGCGATAGATCAGCACAGTGAACAGGATGCCCAGCAACAGGTAGAGCCCCATGAAGCCAAGCAGCGTAAACAGGCCGTTGCTGGCAGAGACCGTGTTAGAGTAGCCTTCGCTGGTGCGCATCAGGCCGTAGATGAGCCAGGGTTGACGGCCAAGTTCGGCGGTCATCCAACCGGCTGTGTTGGCGATGTAGGGAAGCGGAAAGCTGAGCAGCAGCGCCCACAGCGCCCATCGCGCCGTGTAAAGCCGTTTGCGCCATAGCAGAAGCGCGGAGACGATCATCAGTAGCGCAAACCAGGTTCCGAGGCCGGCCATGATGTGGTAGGCGTAGTAGAGCAGCGGCAACGCTGTGGGCCACTGGTCGTGGGGAATCTGGTCGAGTCCTTTTACTTCGGCCTTGGTGGTTCCGTAGATGAGAAAGCTCAGCATATCGTTCACCACGATAGGATTATCGATCTGACCGGTCTCTTCATTGGGTTGCCCCATCAGCACCAGGCCCGCGCCAGCCTCGGTGTGGAAGAGACCCTCCATTGCGGCGATGGCGGCTGGTTGATTGCGCGCAACGTACTTGCCGTGCAGGTCGCCGGTGGGAAAGATAATGAGGATCGATGCGATAACGCCTGCGATGACGCCAACCTTGAGAAAGATGCGGGCGTAGTTTTCGAGCCGACCTTCGAGCAGATAGAAAGCTCCGGTGGCAGCCATCACAAACGATCCGGTAATCACCGCGCCGGTCATATTGTGCGCGTATTGCAGCAGGCCCCATGGATTCATCAGCAGTTGCCAGAAACTGAGCACCTCGAATTGACCATTGGGCAGGCGATCGTAGGCCACGGGATGTTGCATCCATGCGTCTGTAACGATGATGAAGAAGCCGGAAATCCACGAACCGACGAATACCATCACAGCCGAGAACCAATGCATGAGTTTTGAGATTCGCTTTTCGCCGTAAAGAAACAGGCCGAGAAAGGCCGATTCAAGAAAGAAGCTGAAGACGCCTTCCATGGCCAGCGGTTGGCCGATCACGCCGCCGGAGAGCCGCGAGAAGCGCGCCCAGTTGGTGCCGAACTCGAACTCCATGGGAATGCCGGTGACCACGCCAAAGACGAAGTTGATGGCGAAGATGCGGCCCCAGAAGCGTGCCGCCCGATCCCACTGCTCGCTGCCGGTTTTAAGCGCCACCGATTTGAGCACCACGATCAACAATGCGAGCCCCATAGTGAGTTGGGGAAAGAGATAGTGGAAGGTGATGGTAAAAGCAAAGTGCAGGCGGTGAATCAATTCTGCAGTCATCGAGAACTCCTATCCCGGAACGTGCATGGGGAAGTGCTGCACAATTCTTGCGTGCTACGAATGCCATGCAGCAGGACTTCCCAAGCATAGTACGAACGGAAGGAAAAAGCACAATCGGCAATGCACCATGTGCTGCATCCCAGATTGGGAACCATCTAGTCACCGGCCGAAATTATAGGTGCAACTTACTACTAGTCAAGCATACCATATTCTCGTAAACCCTTAGGAATGAGATCATGAACGAATTCTTTCCGCCAAAATGAAGGCGAACGGCAACGATCTGAGCGGCTTTGATCGCGCGAATGCTTTGCCAGAACAGCTTGGCCAGTAGGCTGATTCGATTGATCTCGCGATGGCGCAAAAAATAAATCCGCAGATCTTGTAACGAATCGTCCAGTTCATGACTTTATTCTGATGAACGCACAAAAAGGACAATGCAAACGATGAATCTGAACCGAAAAACAGCCAAATGGCTCTTGATCTTCTGCTGTATCTGGAGTATCCAAGCCGGAGCGCAGGCGGCGCAGTTGACGCTGCGGCAGTCCATTGACCAGGCGCTAGGTCAGAATCCAGAGACGGCGGCAGCTCACGCCGACGAGCAGATTGCGAATGCCTCGGCTCGTTTGGCGCGCACGTCCCTGCTGCCGCAGCTCAACTTCACAGAAGATATTTCGCGTGGAGACGATCCCGTCTACGCCTTTGGGATGAGGCTACGCCAGCGCCAATTTACGCAAGCGGACTTTGCGCTGAATGATCTGAACCGGCCGCAGCCGATTGGAAACTTCTCCTCGCGCTTCTCCGGCTCGTGGATGGCCTTCGACTCATTGCGGACGCAGAAGATGATTCGCGGTGCTGACTGGATGCGCAAGAGCTCGCAGTCGAGCGCCAAGGCTGTGGACCAGAAGATTGTTCTCAACGTGGTGCAAGCGTATGAATCCGTCCTTTTTGCGGAGCGGGAGGCGGACGTTGCCCAGCATGAACAGGAGACTTCGGCGGCCTTGCTAAGCACGGTCACGGATCATGTGAAGGCTGGCCTTGCGGTCGAGTCGGATCTCATGTCGGCAGAGGTAAACGCGGCGGCTCGCAAGCAGGAGTTGATTACCGCCGAGGGCGATCTGGAGTTGGCGTGGGCGCAACTGCGTATGGCGATGGGCGCTCCTGATCTGCAAAGGTCAACGTTACGTCCGATTGAACCACACACATTTCTTTCTCAGGCGCTCGATCAGGAGTTGGCGACTGCCGCAAAAATTCGACCTGACCTAAGCGCCATGAGAGACGCGCAAACCGCGCAGGCGACGGCGGTGGGAGCAGCGCGGTCGAGCTTTGGTCCGCATGTGAGCGCATACGGAAACTGGGAGGAAGATCGTGGTTCACTGACCAGCGCAGGTGGCAATAATTGGGTTGCCGGAGTGCAGATCGGCATCGACATTCTGCCCTTCGGCAAGCGCGCGGAACTGGCGCGAGAGACCGCGACGAAGCAGCGGGTCGATGCGCAGTTGGCGAGTTATCAGCAGCAGGTGCGCCTCGCGGTGAGTCAAGCGCACATTCATCGCAAGACTGCGGAGTTGCAAATGGAGACAGCGCGGGCCGCGATGGATCAAGCTGCCGAGAGCCTGCGCATCTTGCGCAATCGCTACACGGCTGGCCTCGCCACCATCACAGATTTGCTGCGCGGCGAAGACGCATCGCGCGAGAGCCAATCCAACTACTGGCATTCGGTTTATGGAAATGCTGCGGCATACGCTGAACTGCTTTACGCAACAGGGACACTGACTCCCGATGCGGCGGAGGAATTGCAATGAAAGTAATTTTCTTTGGATGTATCTTGGCCGCCTCTTCGGCGACGATTGCCGGTTGCCACTCGGATGAATCCGCTACGCCAGCGCCTGTCCAAACTATGCAGGCGAAGGTTGTCGAGAGCCATCAGCAAGAGGCGCCCTTGACTCTGCGCGCAATTGGGACGCTGCATGCGCGGGAATCGGCAACGATCTCGGCACAAGTGATGGGACGCATTGAGCAAGTCTTTGTGCGCGAGGGAGACAGTGTGCGCTCTAGGCAAGCGTTGGTTTCGCTGGATGATGCGACTCTGCGCGCCTCAGTTGATCAGGCGCAGGCCGCGGTGAAGGCGGCTGAGAGTCAGGAGGTCGCAGCGCAAACGCAATCTGCACTCGCCGCCAGCACGCTGGCTCGATACAAGCAGTTGCAAGCAGAGAAAAGCGTCAGCCCTCAGGAGATGGATGAAGTGACGCGGCGGGCCGAAGCCGCTGCCGCTGGCGTGGATGCTCTGCGCGCGCAACGCGACGCGGCCAAAGCACAAGAGAACGGCGCTCGCGCTATGTTGGGCTATACGCGTTTGAGCGCGCCCTTCGCGGGCGTGGTGACGGCGCGCCTGGCTGATCCTGGATCGATGGCTGCGCCCGGAGTGCCTTTGCTGCAAATCGAAAGCGCGGGCACCTTGCAGCTTCAGGCCGCAGTCGATGAATCGGCGATTGGAAGCGTTCGCAAAGGAATGAAAATCTCTGTGACGATTGATGGCGCGCCCAACGGCACAGCCACCGGCACTGTTGCAGAGATCGTTCCCGCCGCCGATCCATCCAGCCACAGTTTCTTAATAAAGATCGATCTTGCTCCTTCCGCGCAACTTCATGCCGGCATGTACGGCAATGCACTGATTGCAACCGGCACTCATCAGGCGATTCTTGTTCCGCGTTCAGCAGTGGTACTGCGAGGCTCGCTTTCTTATGTGTATGTTCTCGATGCAAACAGAATTGCGCAACTGCGTTCGATCACGCTGGGTGCGGCGCAGGGTGAGTTGGTCGAAGTTCTGTCTGGTATTTCAGCCAACGAAAAATTGGTCGACCTTCCCGGCGACCGCGATCTGGCGGGCAAGCGAATCGAGGCGCAATGATGAACCAAGAACCCATGCAACCTAACCTTGGCATCGCCGGCCGTTTGGCGCACAGTTTTCTCAACTCCAAGCTGACGCCGCTCTTCATCGCCGCGTCATTGGCGCTTGGAATATTTTCCGTAGTGATTATCCCACGCGAAGAAGAGCCACAGATTCTGGTTCCCATGTTGGACATCGCCACTGCCATGCCCGGCGCATCTCCAGCAGAGGTCGAGCAGCGCGTCACATTGCCCATCGAAGAGTTGGTGCATCAGATCTCCGGTGTCGAATATGTTTACTCGACATCGATGCCCGGTCAAAGCCTGGTGATTGTCCGCTTCCTGGTGGGAACGCAGCAGGAAGACGCGCTGATCAAGGTCTACAGTAAGCTCTACTCAAACTTCGACCGTATGCCGCCGGGAGTTTCGCAACCTCTCATCAAGGCCCGCTCCATTGACGATGTTCCCATTCTATCGCTCACGCTGTGGGGCGAACACTACAACGGCTATCAACTGCGCGCCATTGCAGACGAGGTGCAGCACAACATTCAGCAAGTTGACAATGTCTCGGAGACAACAATCATCGGCGGGCTTCCGCGCACAATGCGCGTTGTGCTGAGCACCGCAAAGTTGAATGCGTATAGGTTATCGCCGATGGCGATCGTTGGGCATCTGCAGGCCGCCAATGCCACCGTACAGGCCGGAAGCTTTGCAGAAAACAACAGCGAAATTCGCGTAGATGCGGGAAATATTTTTACGTGGCAAGAAGATCTGGAGGCAGTTGTAGTTTCTGTCGATCACGGTCGTCCCGTCTATCTGCGCGATGTTGCGGACAAGATTGTAGACGGCCCCGCCGATCCTTCCGACTATGTTTTGTTTGGAACATCTAACGCAAGCGCAGATGCGCATCAGGTGCCGAAACAGTATCCTGCCGTGACGATTACCGTGGCTAAGCGCAAGGGCACCAACGCCACCGACATTTCCAACGCTGTGATGAAGCGCGTGCATGGGATGCAAGGCGTAACCATCCCCACCGATGTGACGATCACAACGACACGCAACTACGGCGAGACAGCCAAGGCCAAGTCGGATGAGCTGTTGGAGCATCTGCTGCTGGCAACACTTTCTGTCACATTGTTGGTAGCGCTCTTTCTTGGATGGCGCGAGTCAGGCGTGGTGTTGCTGGCGATTCCTGTCACGCTGGCGCTCACCATGTCGGTCTTCTATTTGCTTGGCTACACCATCAACCGCGTTACTCTATTTGCGTTGATCTTCAGTATTGGCATTCTCGTTGACGATGCAATTGTCGTCGTAGAGAACATGGTGCGTCACTTCCGATTGCCGGAAAATCATGGCAGGCCAATGAGTGAAGTCGCGATCGAGGCGGTGGCCGAAGTCGGCAATCCAACCATTCTTGCCACCTTCGCGGTGATTGCTGCCGTGCTGCCCATGGCCTTTGTGCGCGGCCTGATGGGACCGTATATGCGGCCCATTCCCGTCGGCGCTTCGGCGGCCATGCTCTTCTCGCTGATGGTGGCCTTTGTCGTTTCTCCCTGGGCCGCGCTGCGCTTGCTCGGCAAGCATCTGCAAGGAGCCAAGCTGCTGGAACCGGAGACCGAGAACTGGCGCACGCGCATCTATCGCCGGGTGATGACGCCGCTGATTACCTCAGCGCGCAATCGCTTTCTCTTCTTCGCCGGCGTAATCGTGCTATTGCTGATCTCGGTTGCGCTGGTTCCACTAGGACTCGTGCGTGTGAAGATGCTGCCCTTCGATAACAAGAGCGAATTGCAGGTCGTCATCAATATGCCCGATGGCACACCGCTGGAACAAACAGCTCGGGTTGCGCAGGCGTTGGGCACTGAACTCGGCACACAGCCCGACGTACTCAACTATCAGGTCTATGCGGGCACTTCCGGCCCGTATAACTTTAACGGGCTGGTGCGCCATTACTATATGCGCCGCCAGTCGAATCAGGCAGACATTCAAGTTAATCTGCTGCCCGCCAAAGAGCGCAGCGACCAGAGCCATGTGATCGCAAAACGGTTGCGCCCGCTGCTTGTTGCTATCGGCAATCAATACGGCGCGCGCATTCAGGTGAGCGAAGTTCCCCCCGGACCGCCGGTTGTGCAAACGCTGGTTGCGGAAGTGTATGGTCCCGATCTTGTTGGGCAGACGCGCGTTGCCGAGCAGATCAAAGCAATATTCAAAAGCACTCCCGGCGTTGTCGATACGGATTGGTATGTCGAAGATCCGCAACCCAAACTGATAATGAGCGTGGATGAGGTCAAGGCCGCGCAGCACGGCATCGCAGTCTCCGACGTAGCCCATGCGCTGGCGCTGGCCGTATCGGGAACGCAGGTTGGCTTGCTCCACGATCAATCAGCGCGTGAGCCTGTGCCTGCCATCGTCGAAATTGATCGCGCGGATCGCTCATCAGAGCAAGGACTGGAGAGTATTCGCTTGCCCGGTGCGGACGGCGGCATGGTTTCGTTGCGCGAGTTGGTTACGGTTGCTCACGAAACGATTCAACCGAGCATCTATCACAAGAATCTGCATCGCGTTGTCTACGTGACCGGCGATGTGGCTGGCGCGGAAGAGAGTCCGGTGTATGCGATTCTGAAGATGAACAAAGCGCTCGATCACCTCACGCTGCCCGCCGGATATACGCTGACCCGTTACAACTCGACAAAGCCGGAATCCACCGATCATTACTCAATGAAGTGGGACGGCGAATGGCAGATCACCATTGAGGTCTTTCGCGATATGGGCTTGGCCTTCGCCGCCGTGCTTGTCCTGATTTACGTGCTGGTCGTTGGCTGGTTCCGATCCTTCATTGTGCCGCTGATCATCATGGCTCCCATTCCACTGACACTGGTCGGCATCATGCCGGCGCACGCCATGCTGGGCGCGTTCTTCACCGCGACCTCGATGATCGGCTTCATCGCGGGCGCAGGCATCATCGTGCGCAATTCGATTATCCTCGTTGATTTCATCGAACTTCGCATTCGCCAGGGAATGCCGCTTGCCGAAGCCGTGATTGACGCCGGAGCGACGCGCTTCCGCCCGATGCTGCTGACCGCGGCCGCAGTCGTTGTAGGTGCCAGCGTGATTCTCTCCGATCCAATCTTTCAAGGGCTTGCCTTGTCACTGATTGCTGGAGCCGTCGCTTCGACCTTTCTATCGTGGCCGACGATTCCTATCCTCTATTACATGGTTCACAAGTGCCCTGACTCTGCAATTGCCTGTGAACCCAACACCCCAGAAGGAGAAGCTTTATGACCGTTGATCGCGCCGTACGACTCATGGCAGGATTGATGATTCCGCTCACACTTGCACTCGCTCACTTTTTTTCGCCGAACTGGCTTTGGCTGACAGGGTTCGTCGGATTGAACCTGTCTCAGTCGGCGTTCACCAACTGGTGCCCTGCCATGACTATCTTTCGTGCCATGGGAATGAAAAATTCATAGCAGTCTAACTAAACGGCGGCTCGTTTGGAATGTATCAAGTCCTCTCGCTATACTTGTCATAAGCGAAAGAGCTTTCCATGCGTCTCGAACTGACACAAGCCGCCGATTTTTTGCGTCGCAACACTCCTGAGGCTATTGGGGAAGCAATCGGCTTGCTGCAAAGCACTGTTTATTCTTTCAGCATGAAGGTTTGCGGGCATCCAGAAGACGCAGAGGACACAACGCAGGAGGTTCTCTTCCGATCTCTCAATCACTTGGCCAAAATCCAAGATCCGCAGGCTCTCGCCGTCTGGCTTTATACCGTAACAAAGAATCGCTGCTGGCGTATGCGTAGAAAAACTTCCCATGCCGCAAAACATTTGTCCCTGGATGAGTTGATGCCGGACGAAGCGGAATTGGGGCGATTATTGCAAGATGCGGCTGAGAGTCCGGAAGGCGTTCTGCTTCATGCCGAACAAGATCACCTGATCCACCAGGCAGTCTTGCGTATTCCTGCGCAACTGCGCATTGTTCTTGTGCTTTGCGACATGGAGGAACTGACGACCGAACAGGTTGCGCAGGTACTTAACCTTCAGCCGGGAACCGTTCGAGTCCGGCTGCATCGCGCGCGCCTCACGGTGCGCAAGGAGATGAACAAGCTTCTGGATGTTCCTCCCAAGAAGGCGAAAATCTGTAACCGAACGAAGAAAAAATCCAAGGGCATTCCAGCTCATATTGAGCAGCGCTCCGCTGAGTGCCGTGAACTGTTTTCGAATTTGTCTGAGTATCTGGATGGACGAGTTGAACCCAAAACCTGCGAAGCTATGCGAGGGCATATCGAGGCGTGTCCAACTTGCATAGCGTTTCTTCAAAAACTGCGCACGGCTATCGATCAATGCCGCTCGCTGGCAATTCCTTGCGATCCAGCTGTTTCACTCCGCCTGCGCGCCATCCTTACCAAGGAATACCTGCGGCTGTTGGGGATGACAAGCATAGAACCACCTCGTGGCGAACCTTAGCGCGAACCGCTGATCGTCGATCTGCGAATCAGCGGTTCAGAGACTAAATTGGAAGTTGAAAACTACTTACTTGCCGATCACGATCTGTGACGCTCTGCTGTAAGCTCCAAGATCGAAGACATTGGTGTACCCCAACCCGTCCAGCAATTTCTTCGCTTTGGTGCTGCGCATCCCACCTTGGCAATGCAGCAGCAACACCTGATTCTTATTCTTCAAGGGCAAAGGCGCTTCGGATTCAAATTGTTGAAGCGGAATGTTGATCGCATTCGGCAGATGGCCCGCGCTAAATTCAGCGGGCGTGCGCACATCAATCACCAGCGCGCCTTTCTTGAGATAATCCTTCGCGGCCTCAGGTGTGATTTGATTGGAGTGGCCGCGCAAGAATACACCAC
>CAZYCV010000002.1:0-116274 GCA_964645305.1 uncultured Occallatibacter sp.
GCTGGGGCTTTACATCATCGGCATCGGCGTGGCCTGGTGGGTGCATCCTTCGCGGCGGAAGAAGAAGGAGGCGGCGCAATGAGTTTTTTCTGGTTTCCCAAAGGATATTCACAAAAAATGCGGGTGCCACAGGTCTCGATTTTGAGACCTGGGAATCCTGCAGGGTGGAATCCCGCCGGGTGCCCCATCCATTTCACGCCCTTTGTGAAATGGGTGGGCCACTGCGGACCCAAACCAGATTTGTCAACTGTTTTCTTTGCGCTCATTTTTCTCTTCCTTTCGCCAACAACATCACCCGCACAGACCCACTTCAACGGCTTCAAGGCTCTCGATTACGCGCGGCAGTTCGTGGCCATCGGTCCGCGCTGGCCCACCAGCCCCAATCATCTGAAGGCCGAAGCCTTCCTGCGCAGCCACTTCCAGCACGACCAGCTTGAAGAGGATACTTTCACCCCGATGACGCCCATCGGGCCGGTGCTGATGCGCAACTTCATTGTGCGCTTTCCCGGCAAAAAAGACGGCGTCATCGTCCTCGCCACGCACTACGAAACCAACTACTGGCTTAAGAACATCAACTTTGTCGGCGCCAATGACGGCGCGGCCACCACCGGTTTGCTGATGGCCATTGGCGATCAATTACGAGCGCAAACGATGGGCGGAAAAAAGTTGGACGGCTACTCGGTCTGGCTGCTCTTTGACGACGGCGAAGAGTCGATCAACTCCGCCTGGACCGACTCCGATTCGCTCTACGGCACCCGCCACCTGGCCGCCAAATGGGGGCGCGACGGCACGCTGGGCAAGATCAAAGCTTTTATCCTGGCTGACATGATTGGCGACAAGGATCTCGACGTTCAGCAGGAGAACCGCGATGCGGATTGGCTGGTCGCCGTTGTGCGGCAAGCTGCGAAAAAATTCGGCTACGAGAAGTATTTCTTCAAACAAAAAATGGAGGTTGAGGACGACCATCTTCCTTTTGTCCAACGCGGCGTGCCCTCCATCGACCTCATCGACATCAACTACGGGCCCAACCAAAGCTTCCATCATACCGACAAAGACACCTTGGACAAGATCAGCGCGCACAGCCTGACCATTGACGGCGATGTCTTTTTGGAGACCATACGGCTGATTGGGTTGCGCTGAAGTAGAGGACAGTTATCCGTTTGCAGGTTGCTTTGGAATGTGCAATGGAAAAGTCTTTGAGGTCAATGCTGAAACTTGCCAGCCAACAGCAAGCGCCGGCCAACGAGTGGACAATCAGTTGCAGCGGTTGATTGACTTCCGTTTTGAAATTCATGATTAGGCATTGGTATTTGGCCACTATTGAAGAGATTACAAAGCCGCGAACATTTCGGATCGAAGTTCCGGTTTGGACGGGCAGCATACACGCTTCTGATCTGTCCAGCCCCATCCGCCCAGCGCCGTTTGCCCATTTGCGTAAGAATAGAGTTGATGCAGACAACCAAAAATCAAATGGATGCCGTAGGCTTTGACTTCGGCACAACCAATAGTTCAGTCGCGTGTTTGAATGAAAAATCCGAAGTGCAATTCACTTCTTTTCCGTCGCTGGGAAGGCAGGTCGAATCGTCTCGTTCGGTTCTGTATTTGGAGCAATACAAAACCGCAAACGGGATGCGGAGAACGCACGTCCTCACCGGCCCAGCCGCCATCGAGAGTTATCTTCAGGCCGAGGAAAAGGGGCGTCTCGTCCAGTCGCTCAAGTCCCACTTGTCCAGCCGCTCGCTTACCGGGACGGAGGTCTTTGGCCGCCGTTACAAGCTGGAAGAGCTGATCGCCCGCATGCTCGGCGATTTGCGCAAGCATACGGCAACGCAATTTGAAAGGCCCATTCGTTATGCCATGGTGGGCCGGCCGGTTCGCTTCGTCGGCGCGGAGACAGCGGCGGACGACGACTTTGCCGTTGCGCGATTGCGCGAAGCATTTTTGGCTGCGGGTTTTGACTCTGTGGATTTCGAAATGGAACCGATAGCAGCCGCCTGCGCCTATGAGGCAACGCTTGATCATGACGAATTGATTTTGATCGGCGACTTCGGCGGCGGCACCAGCGATTTTTCGCTGCTGCGTGTTGGCCCTGAAGTGCGCCGACGTGGTCGCAGGCAAAATGATTTGCTAGGCAACAGCGGCGTGGGGATTGCGGGAGACGCATTCGATGCGCGCATCATTCGCAAGCTCGTTTCACCCGCTCTGGGATCGAATTCCGAAGCGCGGTCGCTCAATAAACTGCTGCCCGCGGTTCCGGCCTGGATCTACGCCAACCTCGAACGCTGGCATTATCTTTCTTTTCTGCGCACCAACAATGTGCGCGAGATCTTGAAAAGCGCGCGGATTCGAGCCTTGGAGCCTGAAAAGATTCAGGCCTTGATTGCGCTCATCGATGAAGACCTTGGCTACCAACTTCACCAGGCTGTGCAGCAAGTCAAGTTCGAGCTGTCGCGCGGCGATTGTGCCGAATTCCGCTTTCATGACGGCAGCCCTGGAGTGGCCAGCATCGACCTGCGCATTCCCGTTACGCGTTGCGAATTTGAAAGCTGGATCAAGGATGATTTGCAAGCGATCGAAGTTGCCGTAGACAAGCTCTTCAAAGACTCTGGCGTCGATACGCGTGCCGTTGATCGTGTCTTTTTGACTGGCGGAAGCTCGTTTGTGCCCGCAGTGCGGCGTATCTTCGAGCATCGTTTCGGCGCAGACCGCATCCGCAGCGGCAACGAGTTTACCTCCGTTGCCCACGGCCTAGCCTTGCGCGCGGCGGAGTCCCTGCATCAAAAACCGTAACGATCCATGATTCGGCGTTCAAGATTCATCTTCATCTATGGGAGAACCTCGATCGGATGAGTCACCTTCGCGACGGATCAGGTATCTTCCCACACCGAAATCAATCCCGATGTAGCGGATCTTTGTGGAGACAAACTCATAGATCGCGCGCACCTGCTCCTCTGGAGTCTTCGCGTTGCGCGTAATCTCACCGGCACGCTTCCGCAGTTCCTCGTTTGGCTGGGCTCGCGGCAGAGCCATCCCCCGATACCAATCACCAACCTCCGACCAGCTCTTGAAGGTTGTCCATGCGATCGAAGGAATCTTGCGCCCCTTGGCATCTTCGTCTGGATCCTTCGGATCCTCTGGCTTGGTGCTCTGGTCGGCTCCGGTCGCCTTCGGGGATGGGAGCAGTTGCGCGACGGTCCAACTGTACGTGCGAACCGAATCCTTATCCGTGATGGTTGGCTTATGATTCGGACTCCAGACTTGAACGTACTTATCCTTGGGCACTTCGAGATTCACAACCTCGGCCAGCACAACCACCGTTCCCGGAGCAGCAAAGTGCTCCGCGCCCCAGAACTGCCCCGGCGCCTCCGCTTTGTTGATTGTGATGTGAACCTCGTACTCCAGCGTGTCTCCCACCGAGAGAGAGCGAACCGCGATATGTTGCTGCTTCAGATCGCTGTAGAGCGGAGCCTCGCGCGTCACCTCGGCCGGCATCTCCATCGCGGTATCGGGAGGCGTGTCCACCGTGCTTCCATCCGGCTTGTGTACGCGCACCAGGGTAAAATGCGC
The DNA here is from genome assembly GCA_964645305.1 of uncultured Occallatibacter sp. Taxonomy (GTDB): domain Bacteria; phylum Acidobacteriota; class Terriglobia; order Terriglobales; family Acidobacteriaceae; genus Telmatobacter. The sequence goes on from CAZYCV010000002.1 coordinate 3,568, forward strand.
AGTCTCGTTTGCCGAAGCATAACCAACCGCCAGCACGCCAAACTGCTGTGCTGCGCCCTGCGACTGAATGCGCATCGAGACGCGGTTAATCCGCTCACCCGTCCCGTCGGCTCGCATCCGATACGTTGTCTCCGACCGATTGAAGACCAGTGACTCGTTGAGAAATGAATCCTTCACCGCAGGCCCTGCCGCCTGCGCCGGTGCAAAGCCGCTATAAGTCGACAGGGCCAGAGCACAAATCAAGAAGATAGAACGCATACCCCACAGGGTACTACGAAAACTCTGCGGTTGAAAGCCGAACAATCTCGTGCTTTGAGTGATCAGGCGCATAAAATGGACGGCCGATTCCGAGGATGGAGTCAATGATCCCCTTGGACCGCTATACTATCGCCATGATTCCCATTGGTTCGCATCCGGCATGGCATCCAGTGATGGAGACGCTGGCCTATGCTTCAGGGTTCGCGGTCTTCCGTTGGTTGCGCGGGCGGCAGGGCGACGTTGTGGCCGAGTCGCAGCGCTGGACGGTGCTGGCCGCGGCGGCAGTGGGTGCGCTGGCCGGCAGCCGGCTGCTGGGCATCGCCGAACAGTGGCCTACGGTGATGGAGGCCTGGAGGAGCGGCAGGCTTTGGGAGCTGCTGCTCTCGCCAGGCGGCAAGACGATAGTCGGGGGGCTTTTGGGCGGCTGGATGGGCGTGGAAGCGATGAAGAAGTTGAGCGGCCTCCGGCGGCGGACGGGCGACTTGTTTGTGCTGCCGCTGTGTGTGGGGATTGCGGTGGGGCGCGTCGGGTGCCTGGTGGCCGGCCTGGCAGACGACACCTATGGAAAGCCGACCACGCTGCCGTGGGCTGTGAATCTGGGCGATGGCGTGGGCCGGCATCCGGTGCAGGTTTACGAGATTCTCTTTCTGATTCTGCTGGGAGTTGTTGTGAGCAGAAAAATGAAACTCCCGAACGGCGCGCGCTTCAGGATTTTTATGGCGAGTTATCTGGGCTGGAGAATCGTGATTGATTTCTGGAAGTCGCAGCCGCTGATCGGCGGAATGAATTTGATTCAGTGGTGCTGCGTGGTAGGAATTCTTTTTCTGGTTTTGGATTTTGTTCGTGGAGGCAAGGAGCGCTATGAGCGAGCGTCTGATTGATCGGATTCCTTTTGCAAAGATTATTGCCGTGCTGGCGACTGTCTTTGGAATATCGCTGGGGTTGTGCGGAATTACATTTGTTGTTTCTTTGGGGGGCGGCCGCAGCGGAGAATTTTTCCTCGGTCTCGGAATGCTGGAGTTGATTGCGATCGTGCTTTCGGCAGTTTTGCTGGTGCTGACACTCATCGTGTTTGTGACACTTTTGATATTTAGAGGCGTTTCAAAGAAAGTGTCACAACCGCAGAAACTTTTTGGCGAAGAAGATGATACAAAGAACGAGAAGAACGAATCATCTTCCTGAAAAGCGCACAGCAAGCAGGATGGGAGCGAATGCATGGTGAAAAAGAAATTGCTCACGCTGGTTGCAGTAATGGGGATTCTGGCTTGCGGGGCCTGCTTTATGGGGCCGCTGCCGGAGCGCACGCCTCCACCCGCGCCTCCGACGATTCATGGTATGTTCGATGGGATTCAGAAGATTCGCGTCGAGGTCGAGAATACTTCGCCGTCGCATCATTTTGATTCAGACGCATTGGCGCAGAAGATTGCCGATACCATCAATGAACAATCGTGGAAGTTGAAGATCAACGCTCATGTTGGCAAGCAAGCTGAAGGCGAGGATGCGGTTCTGGTTGTCACTATTTTGAGCGAGACCGCGGAGCCTGCGAAATCAGGACGCGTGAGATTCCTCATCAAGGATTCGGCGAAGCTGATGAAGTTGCAGAGTGTGCTGCTGTGGGGAGAGACGGACGCTGAAAATTCGATTGGCCACTATTTTGCAAAGGGAGCTTCAACGGATGTCTGGACGTTGCCGGTTCTGGTAGATGCAGTGGGCAAAGAGTTGAGCATCAATTTAGTCAACCGCATGATGAGCGCTGATCGAAGCGAGAATTTAACGGGAACACGAACAGATCGATAACAAAAGATTGAATGGCTACGCGAAAGGAATTCAATGACGGAGAAACTTCGGCCTTATCTGTTTTATGATGTGGCGATCTCGATCTGCTCGACCTGCTACAAGCGAGTGGACGCGAAGATTGTCTTTGAAGACGGCAAGGTCTGGATGCTGAAGCGATGCCCGGAGCATGGCCATGAGCGCGTGCTGGTGGCCGACGATGTGGAGTACTACCGGCGGGCGCGCGAGGTGTTTATCAAGACGCCGGAGCAATCGATGGTCTATAACACTCCTGTGAAACATGGCTGTCCGTATGATTGCGGGATCTGTCCGGATCACGAGCAGCATAGCTGCCTTGCGCTAGTCGAGATTTGTGATGCGTGCAACTTGACCTGCCCGGTATGCTACGCGGGCAGCGGGCAGCACCGGAGCGAGTTCCGCACACTGGCGCAGATCGAGGCCATGCTTGATTGCGTGGTGCGCAATGAAAAAAATCCTGACGTGGTGCAGATTTCCGGCGGTGAGCCGACATTGCATCCGGATTTTTTTCGCGTGCTGGAGATGTGCAAAGAGAGGCCCATTCGCCACTTGATGGTGAATACCAACGGCATCAAAATTGCGCAGGACGAGGAGTTTGCCAAGCGCCTGGCCGGCTTCATGCCGCAGTTTGAGTTGTATCTGCAATTCGACTCTCTTGAGCGCGAGACGGTGAAGCAATTGCGCGGCGCGGATTTGTTGGGGATTCGTGAGAAGGCGCTGGAGCGGCTGAACCGCCTGGGGATTTCCACCACCCTGGTGGCGACGGTGGAGCGCGGCGTCAACGACAGTGAACTGGGCGCGATTGTAGATTTTGCGCTGACCCAACCCGCAGTGCGCGGAGTGACCTTTCAACCGGTGCAGCAGGCGGGGCGCGTGCTCGGCTTCAAGAGCGCGCAACACCGCCTGACGCTGACCGAAGTGCGGCGGCGCATCCTCGAACAGACAAGCGTCTTTAAGCCGGAGGACCTGATTCCAGTGCCCTGCCATCCCGATGCGCTGGCCATGGCATACGCCATCAAAATGGGCGGCAAGACGATTCCGCTTACCGGAATGATTCCGCCGGAGGTGCTCATCAACGGCGCAAAGAATACGATTGCCTATGAACGCGAGGCTGGCTTGCATGAGCATCTCTTCAAATTGTTTGCGACCAATCATTCGCCGATTGGTCAGGCCTCCACATTGCGCGAGCTGCTGCTCAGCCTGCCGCGCGAACTGCTTTGCTGCCTGCCCAAAACATTGTTGCCCAAGGAGATTGGTTACAAGGATTTGTTCCGCGTTCTGATCGTGCAGTTTATCGATGCCGAGGCCTTTGACGTGCGCAGCGTGAAGAAGAGCTGCATTCACATCGCGCATCCTGACGGCAAGAGGCTGATTCCCTTCGACACATACAATATGTTTTATCGCGGCGATCTGGAAGCGACGCGCCTCGCCGACCTGCGCGGCGCAGAAAAGGAAAGCACGTATGCATGATTGGATCGAACACATTGCACATCAGTCCATCAATTCATCTCTGTTCATCGCCGGAATGTGCGTCATCTATTTCACGTGCTTGATCCTGTTGATTGCGGCCGCTCTCAAGTTTCTGGAGCACGCAGCAATCCCGCAGAAGATTGTCCGTAAAATATCTCACCCTTTTTCAACGCGCGAGATGATCGTCTGCATGGGGGCGTTGTTCCCATTTTGGCTTCGCAGCATTGGGCAAATCAAGATGAATGTCCAGCTTCAATCGGTATATTTTGCTGTTGGATTTGTTTTGATTCTCTCCGCCATCCTTTGGCATATCTGGGCGAAGATCAACATTCGATCGATGTGGTCCAATGAAATTGAAATCAAGCAGGATCACCGGCTGATTTCGAACGGAGCCTATGCGCTGGCCAGGCATCCGATGTACGCATCCCTGCTGCTGTGGTGCTGGTGCGCAAGTCTCTTGATGTTCAATTGGATCACCTTGACGCTCACCACGCTGATAATTTTGCCGCTCATGATGGCGCGCGCTCGCGCGGAAGAAAGAGAACTCAGCAAAGTGCTTCCAGATTACGTCGCTTATCAAGATCGCGTGCACATGTTGACGCCCACCATCAGCGGCTTCTACGCCGTGGTTGTCAAGATATTGGCAATCTTCCTTTTTGGGTTTTACATTTGGCAAGGCCTGACTTTGTCCAGCGTGATTCTCCTTTTCACCATTCATCTCTATTTGGGATACTGCCTGACGCCGGAGAAAGTTGCCTTTTCGTATCGCTCCAAATCCGGAATGATGATTGTTTTTTGGGGCTTGAGCCTGCTATGGCATCCAATTTATTATCTGCTCTACATTGTTCTGGTGATGTTTATCTATGGGCTGAAATTCAACTGCCCTTGCATGATCGTTTACAACAAGTATCAGCGATGCCCTTGTTTTGATTTAGCGGCAAAGTGCGTGATGAAGACCCCATCGTCAAGATAGAACGGACAAGGGAGGAACGCGATGAGGTCGTCAGGTATCTTCAATCCAGATTTCGAAAGGGATCCAATGCCAAGCAAAGCATCCGAATTGCAGCCACGGCGCGAGTTTCTCAAGATGGCGGCGCTGACCGGCGCGGCAACTCTTGCCGGCCAGACAGCCTCAAACGCGGCCGGACAGTCTGCCGCTCCCATTGCAGCGAGCGTCTCTGAAGGCCACAACAAAATGGAGTTCCTTCACGTCAGTGGCCGTCAGATTGTCGACGGCAAAGGGAACAAAGTTCGCCTCCGTGGAAGCTGCCCCGGCGGTTGGATGAATATGGAAGACTTTATCAACGGCCATCCCGGTGCCGAGCACACGCTGCGCGCTCAAATGGTGGAGGTGCTTGGTCCTGCCAAGGCGCACTTCTTTTTTGAGCGCCTGCTCGACTACTTCTTCAACGAGGACGATGTCATCTTTCTCAAAAAGACGGGCGCTTCTGTCGTCAGGCTTCCTCTCAACTATCGCCACTTCGAGGACGATGCCGCTCCCTTTCAATACAAAGAGTCCGGCTTCGCGCGCCTCGATCAAATCCTGCGCCACTGCGAAAATCATGGCCTTTACGCGATTCTCGATCTCCATTCAGCGCAAGGATGGCAGAACGTTCATTGGCACTCCGACAATGCCTCGCGCATCAGCCTTCTTTGGACAGATGCGTCCTATCAGAATCGCTATCTTGCCCTCTGGCGGGAGTTTGCGCGGCGCTACGCCAACCGCGCCGTAATCGCCGGCTACGACATTCTCAATGAGCCTTGCTCCAACAACGAAATTGGCGACTACCCCGGTAATATCTATTCCAATTACAAACCCCGCTGGGACCGCATGAATGATCTCTATCGGCGCGTTGTTACGGAAATTCGCAAGATCGATTCTCGCCACATCATCTTTCTGGAGGGCGATGACTACGCCAAGCTCTTCCAGGGATTTGAGAAGCCCTTTGACGACAACCTCGCCTACAGTTCGCATAACTACTCCGCGCCCGGCTTCGGACCCGGCCAGTATCCCGGCGCAATCCACTCTCGCTCTGCCACGACGAACGGCCCCGAAGCATGGGATCTGGCTCGACAGGAGCGCCTCTTTCTCGATGCCGAAGGCACTGCGTTTACTCAACAGCATCATGTCCCGCTGTGGGTGGGCGAGTTCGGCTCTGTTTACAACGGACCCTCTGACGAAATCCCTGACCGCCTTCGTGCGCTGGACGATCAGCTTTCCATCTTCGAGCGCAACGAGGCGCACTGGACAACCTGGAATTACAAAGACGTGGGTGTCATGGGTATGCTCACGCTCGACCCCGCGTCTGCTTACATCGAACGCATCGGCGATCTGCTGCGCAAAAAGCGCGCACTTGGTACGGACGAATGGATGTCGTGGCTGCCTCCGACGCCGGTCAAGGACGCGGCGGCGCAGCTTGCCGGCCAGATCCAACAGGTGGTGGGCGACGCACAAATCAGTTCGCGCTTCAATGCCCGTTGCGTCAGCCAGATCTTGCTGTGCTTTTATACAGGAACGCTGATGCAGCCACTCTACGCCGAACTCTTCAAGGGACTCTCAGAGAGCGAACTGGATCGCATCTTGTCTTCCTTCTCAGCCCGGCAGTGCCTCCCGAACCAGGGCCTGATCGACATTCTCAGCAAATACATGGCCAGGCCGGCTTAGCACGGCTCTGCGGCCGGAAGATATGAGCTCAGAATATTTACGGTCGATCTCCAGTCGCATTTCGACGACCGACGGTGAACCAGGTTGGCAGTTTGGCTTGACGGAGTTCAAAGTGCCCTATGAGGCCGTAATCAGCTGATTTCCATCTGCAAGCTGTTCATTTTATTGGAGCGGGAGACCGGGATCGAACCGGCGACATTCAGCTTGGGAAGCTGACGTTCTGCCACTGAACTACTCCCGCCCTTTAGAAACAACCACTTAGATCAATTCACTCTATTTGTTGCCCATTTTTACAATCTAATTCTTCTATTACACCCCATCTGCGGCTCCGGCGTACGCGGTTATCTGGGGAGTAGAAATTGTATAGCAAGTTAGCAGAACCAAACAGCCAACCTAAACAGTATCGCCGAATTAGCAGCAGATGGCAATATGATGTGTCCACTGGTCCGGGCAAGGATGGAAAACAGGTTGCGGAGATTTTGGATGCCTTCCTCCATTGCAAGGCGGAACGCATCTCTACTTTGCATCTCGAACACGACGAAAGCCGATGGTGCCGATCGGTCGTAACCCGATGAGATCAACAACAACTTGCCATGCATATCGCCGCGATAAGTCTGCAGGAATAACAGACCGAGCCGCTATACCATTCCCGGCTACACAGATACCAGTTGGATCAACCTGCCAGGTGAGGAGCGCGCCCTGTGGAATTCATACGAATCACCGCGATAAAGCGTCTTCTCCCACCAGATGGCTCTTGCCCCGGAGTAGCCTACAGCTGAAACCAGAAATGCCGGCGAACCACTCCGCGTCTCCAGGGTCAATGCTTCTTTGCCGCGCAGGATCACGGCGCGAATGGTCTGATCGGATTCAGAGACGCGCAGGCCGAATTTGTTGCGGCATAGATCGTAGAAGGAACCGCGCAAATCCTGCCGCGTCAGTCCGGGAAAGATGTCGAGGGGAAGCCAACGCTTCTCCAAAATCACCGGAATCCCATCGGCCAGACGCAAACGAGTCATGGCAAAGATCATTTGGTTGCTCGCAATCCGCAACTTCACCGCAACCTCCGGCTCAGCTTCTGAAGCCGGAATCTGCCTGCATTGCAAGACGCGCGACGAAGGCTTCCTGCCTGCTTCCTTCGCGTTGTCCGTAAAGCTGATTAGCGCCTGAACGTCGAAGTTCAACCGAGGCAGGCAGACAAAGGTGCCCACGCCTTTGCGGAATTCGAGCAAGCCCTCGGAGACCATGCCACCCAGTACCTTGTTGGCCGTGGGGCGGCTGACCTGGAAGCGCTCGGCAATCTGCCGTTCGGTCAGGAACTGGTCTCCTTCGGCAAACTCGCCACTGCGCAAAAGCTCGCGCAGGATCTCGTTCATCTGCTGGTACATCGGCTGGCGCACCAGCCGATGAGCGTCGGCTTGAGAGGGATTGATCTTCTGCAAATTCTTACACCTTTGGAGCGGCTGCGGCGATTGCTGCTTGCGGTGTGATTGGCTCAACTCCCAAGCGCCTGCGGCACTCCTCCAGCATCGATTCGGTGCGGGTTGCGCCGGCGCGGCTGACGCCGATTTCACGCACCGCCAAGAGAGCGTCCAGATCGCGAATGCCGCCGGCCGCCTTCACCTGCACACGCTGGGGCGAGTGCTTGCGCATCAATGCGAGATCGGCCATTGTCGCTCCGCTGGGCGCGTATCCGGTCGAGGTCTTCACCCAATCGGCGCCAATTTCCGCGCAGATTTCGCAAAGGCGAATCTTGGCTGCGTCGTCCAGATAGGCGTTCTCGAAGATCACTTTGATCTTTGCTCCCGCGCCGTGAATCAACTCAGTCAGAGCCAGCAGTTCATCCCGCACATACTGCCATTCCCCACTGCGGGCCTGGCTGATGTTGATGACCGCATCCAGTTCCTGGCCGCCGTCTGCAAGCGCCCGCTGCGCCTCGGCCAGCTTGACAGCCGTGGTGTGGCCGCCGTGCGGAAAGCCAATGGTGGTGCTGGCCTTCACCGTGCTTCCGGCAAGCAACTCGGCGCAACGCGCCAAGGCGTAGGGCAGGATGCAGACACTGGCCACGTTATAGCGCAACGCCAGGGCGCAGCCCTCTTCCAGTTCGCGCATGGTCAGCGTGGGGTTGAGCAGCGAGTGGTCGATCATCTTGGCGACCTCTTCGTAACTGTAGGGGTTCGGCATAAATTCCTCTCTCCATAAGCCATGCTTCGGCAGGGGATGGCAGAGCTTATATCGCATCTGATTGTCGCATCGGTTGGGCGAATACAACGTGTCTCCAACGCAGCCTTGCAGGGTGCGGCTCTGTCTCCTGATAGACTAGGTGGCATAGCCACTATATCACATACCGTGGAGCGGCCGTCCGGTAAGTTGTATGTGAATAGGGCTGCGGAAAGAGTTTTCTGCCGTATCGCGCATCACTGCGCATTCCTACGCGGAGTCATGAAATCAACTGGTAAGAAGGTTCCTGATGCAATCTAGACGCGAGTTTCTTGGTGTTTTGCCCGCCGGTCTTCTTGGCGCGAAGGTCGCTCGTGCGCTGTCTGTCGCGCCCATGCGCAAAGAGGGCGAACCGCCTGTCAAGCTTTTACCGGCGCAGTCCGTCTATGGCCCGCTGGATGAGATTACGGTGCAGGGTGAAGGGCAGGGCCGCTTACTGGTTCTGGATGGCGATGGCCGCGCGTATGTGGATCAAAGCGTCTCACTGCCCGTCCCGTTTACGGTTGCGGGCACATTGGGAACACATACCGTTCTGCTGCTGAATGAGAACGGCGCATTGCGGAGCCGCACAAGCTTTCAGACCGATGCGCATACCTCGATCAGCGAGGCTAGCGGAGAGTATCAGCATCTGCTGGAGACGCTCTTCTGGACCATGGCCTCGGATGGCCCGGTGGGCGCGCGCCGCCTTAATGGTCGCGTCTACACCTACTGGGTGGATTGGCTTCTGGACAATACCAACACTCTAAAAGGTATGCGCTACTTTTGGCCGGAGGTGCGCGAAAGCACCGAGATCTTTTCCGCGACGCAACGCGAAGATGGCATGATCTGGGAGAACCACCTGGACCGCACGCCTCCCATCAACGACTGGGACCGGCGCTTCAACTACGGCGACTTTTCGCGCTCCGCCGAGGAGGGCTACGTTGGGCTGCGCCGCGCGCCGGTGGAGAACCACGTGGAGGGGTATTTTCTGGAAGCGCTCTACCTGGTGTGGAAGACCACGGGCGACGATGCATGGATGCGCCGCCAGCTTGACCATGCGCTCCGCGCCGTTGAGTACAGCACCAGCGATCCCTATCGCTGGTCAAAGAAGTATGGGCTGCTCAAGCGCGGGTTGACCATCGACACCTGGGATTTTCTTTGCGACAGCGAGGCCGCGCTCATGGGTGGCGACATCATGGCCGTTGACCTGGACAAGACGCACTTCGGCGTCTTCTTCGGCGACAACACCGGTATGATTGCGGGATGCCGCTCGCTGGCCGAGATGCTTGACCAAGCACAGCGAGGAGAGGACGCGCGGCGGATGCGCCAGCTCGCCGATGAGATGGAAGAACGCTTGAATCGCCTCAGTTGGAATGGCCGCTTTTATACGCACTGGGTGGCGGAAGACCCCGCCTTCAAGCCCGATCTGGGCGTGGAGATGAGCAGCCAGATCTCGCTCTCCAACGCGTACTCGCTCAATCGCGGCATTGCGCCGCAACAGGCCCGCGCCATCATCCAAAGTTATCAGGCGATTCGCGCTGCCATGCCTGCCTCATCGCCGGGCGAGTTCTACTCGATCTATCCGCCCTTCCCCAAGGGCTTCGGCAGCGAGCAAGGGATTTGGGATTATGTGAATGGCGGCGTGCTGGCCTGCGTGGCGGGCGAACTGGCGCGCGGCTGCTTTCAACACGGCTTTGAGCAATATGGCGTGGATATCCTTCGGCGCGTTCATGAGATTACCAAGCGGCATCGAGATTTTCTGCCGGGCATTCTGCGCGGCAAGCAAGCGGAGCGCCCGCTCACCGATTTCGTTCCGCTCGATTTGAGCGCCTTGGCCAACTGCGACACAGGGAAGGGAAGCGATACCGTACCCGGATGGGTCAACGAGGCGAGAAACTACCTGATCGATTTTCCCTCAGGCAAGCAGGAGTTGCGCGGCGTTCCCTTTCAGATTGCCTCGGCCGCCGAGAACGGACCTCGCGTCTGCCTTGGCGTCTCCTCCTCATTGCCTTATTCGGCTCTCGCGCAGTTGGCGGTTCACCGCGCCTGCCGCAGCTTCTATCTGCTGCACGCTTGCTCTGGCGGCGCTGCAACCGTGGGCAAATTGACGATCCATTACGAGGACGGCGGCAAGCAGATTGAATACCTTGAACGCGGCATCAATGTGGGCAGCTTCTGGGCTCCAGAGGACAAGCAATTCAGCTATCGCTATGGGGCAATCGAGCAGGAGCGAATGCAGGTGGCATGGCGCGGCAAAAGCGAATTGATTGCCAATGTCGGGGTCTGGATCACCAGCTTTGTACCGCAGCACGCGGAGAAGGCGATTGCCGCTGTTGACTTTGAATGCCTGGAGAATGGAGCCAAGTGGTTTGTGATTGGTGTGACGCTCTCAGACCAGCCGCCGTTTCTGCCTCCGTGGAACGATGTCTCGGGAGGAATGCCGAACAACTGGGGAGCGGGATGCGTGACTGCGGCGCTGCTGGAAGGTCTAGCCGGCGTGGAAGACACGGGCGCGGGCTTCCGCTCGGCGCGCGTATCGCCGCGCTGGTCATCCGCCGGGGCAGACGAGGCCAAGGTCACCGTGCGTTATCCCGCGGGGCGCGGATACGTTTCCTACAACTATCGTCAGGAGGGGACGACCCTCCACCTGCATTGCAGCAGTTGCGCGGAGAAAATCACGCTCCGCATCCCGTTGCCGCAGGGCCTCCATTCGGCAACCGCGCTGCTCAACCATTTGCCTGTCGATTTGCGCATGGAGACCGTGGAAGAAACCGTATATGCCATCGCGGAAGTGGAAGGCCCGGAGGCGCACCATCTGCAGATCAAAGCATTTTAGGAGCAGCTCGGCGCGCGGCGGCGAGTTACGGCTCATTTGTCAACCACTTCCATGCCCCATCTATTTCGCGTTCCTCGGCGAAATAGATGGGAAACAGAGAAATTGGGAGCCACACTCTCTCCTGAAATCTTCTATCTTTGCGCGCGCACTGCCCGGTTCGCGCAAGGCGGAGATCGATGAATATCAATCAGCAACCGAGCTTTGGTTGGTGGTTACTTTTTCTTCAGCGCGCGCCGCAAAACCGTCTCCAGCGCAGCCTTGACCTTTTCATATTCATCGGTCGGAAGCGTGCCTGCAATCTTCTCGCTCTCCAGCGCAAAAAGCTCTTCCTTGAGCACATTCAGCAGCGCCGCGCTCTTGTCCCCCGGAGCCGCTGAACTCTGCGCAGAGCCGACGTTGACCATCGCCTCCGGTGCAGGCTTGCGCAGCAGGAAGCCCGCCGCCATCACCATCAGCAGCGCCAGTCCGCCCAAAATCCACCACTTGTACTTCGACAACGGATCAGGCGTGTTGATCGGCGTGCCGATGCCGCCGCCCGGTTGTGTGCCGGGATTGCTGGAGTCCGAAGCATCTCCGCCCTGCCCGGCCATCCCGGAGCCTGCTTGCTGCCCTTGCCCGCTCTGGTCGTCGCGCGGCAGCGAGCCATTGCCGGAGACGGTGAACTCCAGCGCCTTGCCGGGAACGGCGTTTTTGCAAACATAGGTTGCAAAGGCCGGATCTTGCGGCGCAGATACGAAGACCGATCCCGCGCCGGCCGCGAAGCTCATGCTCTTGGGCATCATCACCCACACCGTCTTCGCCGGGATCGAAAGCTGCGGATGGAATGTGAATTTGCCGCTGTAGGGCAGCGTGTATTCGATCTGGAAGAGCGTGCCTTTTTCGCCCGCGTCCGGTTCAATGGGAAAGTTGAACGAGTAGTGGCCCTTGGCTCCGTCCGGGTCCAACTTGACGGTGGTCGGCAGGCCGCCGGGGCGCTGCCCGCTCACGCCCTCCACCACCGCGCCATCCGGCAGAACCACTTCAAAACTCTTCGCCGTCCACTGCGTCTTCGGCGGAGCGCTCGAGTTATGCACGGCGTAGCGCTCCACAATGCGAAGCTGTCCGCCGGTCGTCTCCACAATGCCGATGACGTCCTCGTCGATGCCCACGCCATTCACTTTGGCGGCCACATCGTAGACCGGGATGTCAGCCGGCCCCGCGCCCTGCGGAGCCGCAATGAAGTAATCCGCGCCCTGATGCGTGGCGCGCAGCAACGCCGGACCATCCCCCTTCTTTAGCAACGAAAAATGCCCGCGCGCGTCCGTAGTGGCTTGCCCTTCTTCGCTCATCCCAGCCATCGGATTCACCAGGACAACAACGTCGCCCGCAGCAGGCTTGCCAGTCGTCTTGTCGGTCACCGTGCCGGTAATGGTGGAGGCCTGCGCCATCGAGCCGACAAGCAGCAAGCCTGCGGCAACGGTGCGAAAAATCATCGGTGTCAATTTCATCTTCGGAAAAATCCTCTTTCAAATCGCTGCAAAATCTACAGATTTCACACTGAAACTAACCAGAAATCTTGGGTGCCCCAGGCCCCGTTTTTGGGACCTGGGAGGCCATAAACTCTACCCACTCATCTCAACTCACGATAAAAGCTGGGTGCCCCCGGTCTCGATTTTGAGACCGGGGAAACCAAAAACCCCGCCAAGCAAATCTCAAATCTGCTGTAACAATTCAATCTCGCCAAGCAACTGCGCCGTCTCAATCTCCAACTGAGCGCGCTGCGCAACAAAATCCTCTTCAGGATACTTGCCCGCCTTGAACTCGAAGTTCAAATCGCGCAGGTTCTCGTAGAGCTGCTCCTTGCGCTCCAAGAGGTAATCGAGGCGCGTCTTCTGGCGCTGACTGGCAAAGACATTCTCCGGCCAGAAGGTATACACGAAGAGCGCAATGGCCAGCAGTCCACTCGAAATCAATCCCAAAGTCGGCGTCATTTGTAAAGAACCTCCAGTTGCTAGGGAACAAGTTGACAGGTTAACAGGTTGACAGGTTAACAGGTTGACAGGTTAACAAGTTGACAGGTTAACAGGTTGACAGGTTGACAGGTTGACAGGTGCCTCACTCCCCGTCCGTCTCACGGCGAATCTTTTCGCGCATCGCATCCATCGCCGGATCGGCAACCTGCGCTTCGCTCGGCGTCTTGCCAAACGACCACCGCCGCACCAGCAGAATCGTTCCCAACAGAGCCGCTGCAAAGACGGCGAAGGGCGCAATCCACGCCACCAAATCAAAGCCCTGCTTGCTCGGCGCGGCCAGCACCACCGCTCCGTACTTGGCCACAAAGCTATCCAGAATCTCTTGGTCGCTTTTGCCCTCGTTGAGGCCAGCACGCAATAGGGCAAGCTCCTCGGTCGAGCTCGTGCAGCCCACATGATTGCACTCGCCCAGAATCTCCGCGCAGCCGCAGGTGCACATCAGCCGGTGGTTCAGATCGTTGTAGCGCGCGCCGGAGTCGGTCGCGCCCACCGAGAAGCAGACCGCCACGGCCAGCACGCTCGCCTGCAAAACTCTCATCAAATTGTAGCGCCGATCTTTGTAGCGCCGGTCTCCTGACCGGCTGTAGCGTGGACCTCCTGGTCCACGCATATTTCTTCCGAGGGCCAGCTCTTTGCAGGCTCCGAAAAAACTCAATAGTATGCTGTTTTGTAACAAGGGCACTACTTTAGTCGGGCCGCAAGACGATGTTAAGAAAGGATGGGCTTTAGCCCCTGCGATATATCTCTCCGGCATTGCTTGAAACTGCTTCATGGCTGCCCTCCCTTCTGCGCCGGCTTCTGGCTGGGAACCAGCGCAATGATCGTCCCCCAGAAGAGCAGCCCAAACCCCAGCCAGATCCAATTCACTAAGGGATTAAAGTAAGCCTTGATAATTGGCTGACCAGTATCTGGATTCGTTCCTTCATACACCACATACAAGTCCCATCCTGGAACCGCCGAGTGAATTGCCACCATCGTCTGCGGCTGTCCGCTGGCTAAATAAACTCGCTTCTCCGGGGCCATCTGAAGAGGAGCCATATGAAAAAGAGGAATTACGTGAAATAGCGAGCCATTCCTTGATAGTTGTTCTTCCTGCCTGCCATTCCTGAAGACATCAATCAAGGCGTATTCGCTATCATAATTGGCATTCGAATCCTGCGTGAAACCTACGCACTCCAACGTGTAGGGGCTGATAAACAGCTTGCTATGCAGCGCCAGTTCGCCTTCCACGTTGCGATTGAAGGCCGATCCAGCAAAACCGATGAACATGATCACAATTCCGATGTGAACAATGTAGCCGCCATAGCGCCGCGTGTTGCGCCGGACAAGCAAGACCATCGCGACAAAAAAATTCCGCCCGCTCTGCTTCGCAATCACCCTCGCCCCACGCAGAAACTCGGAGAGAATCGCCGTCAGCACCGCCGCTGAAAGCGCGAAGGCCACCAGCGAATACAGGCTGCCGTTATCCAGCGCTCCATCCTTCCAAGGCCGCACGCCCACGGCAAGGCAAACCGCCACCATCGCCCACAGAGCAATCGTCGGCAGCACAAAGTTGCGCTTGATGGCTTTCATCGAAGTAGACCGCCAGGGCAGCAGTGGACCCACGCCCGTCAGCAGGAGCAGAAACAATCCAATCGGAATCGCAACATTGTTATAAAACGGCGCGCCGACCGTGACTTTGCTGCCCACCACGTACTCGCTCAGAATGGGAAAGAGCGCGCCCCACAGAATCACAAAGCACAAGGCCAGCAGCACCAGATTATTGAAGAGGAAGCTGGACTCGCGGCTGACCAGCGACTCCACCTGCTGCTCGCTGCGCAAGTGGCTGCGCTGCAAAATATACGTGAAGACGCAGACCGCCAGCACAATCCCCATGAAGATCATGAACCAGTAACCGATGGACGATTGCGCAAAGGCGTGAACGGAACTGACCAGCCCGGCGCGCGTCAGCAATGTGCCCAGCATCGTCAGCAGAAAGGTGATGAAGATCAGCCAGACATTCCAGCTCTTCATCATGCCTTTCTTCTCTTGCATCATCACAGAATGCAAAAAGGCTGTCGCGGTCAGCCACGGCATCAGGCTGGCTATCTCCACCGGATCCCATCCCCAGTAACCGCCCCAACCCAGCACGGCGTAGGCCCAGTGCATGCCCAGCACGATGCCAAACGAAAGAAACAGCCAGGTCACCAGAGTCCAGACGCGGGTAATCTTGATCCACTTTTCGCCCGGATAGCGCATCATCAGAGCGCCCAGCGCAAAGGCAAACGGCACCGAAAAGCCCACGTACCCCAGGTACAACATCGGCGGATGAATCACCATCTCCGGATACTGTAGCAGCGGATTCAGCCCGTTGCCGTCTTCGGGAATCGCGCCCTTCAGCAGCGCAAAGGGCGGCGCGGCAAAGCACAGAACAGATAAAAAGAAGACCTGAATCCCCGCCAGAATCGCGCCCGCATAAGCGTACAACTTCACGTCCCGCTTGTGGGTCAGCCGCAACACAAAGCCGTACGCCGCCAGCAGCCACGCCCACAGCAGCAGCGAACCCTCCTGCCCTGACCAGAGCGCGGAAAACTTGTACGCCCCCGGAAGCGCCCGGTTCGAGTGCTCCATGATGTAAGTGATTGAAAAATCGTTGGTAAAGACCGACCAGACCAGCGCAACAGCCGCCGCCGTCACCGCCCAGAAGCCCGCGATCCCCGCCCGCCGCGCCGTATCCGCCAACCGCTCCGGTGAGATTGGCGCAGGCTGCCCGGTGGCAATCCATCGCAACGCCAGCGCTCCCGCCAGCAGGTTCCAAGCGGCCAGCGCCAGCGCGATCAAAAGTGCAAAACTGCCAAACAGTGCCATCAAAACTCCAAAATCATTCCAGAATGATTCTCGCACGCCGCGCAGCCCGTCGTGGTGGCCACAAACGAAGCCATTCTCAACTCATCATAGACCTTCCAGGTGTGATCTGCCTCACCCTCAAGATGGAGAATTATCAACTATTTTCCCCTCCGCTCAGCTCCCCTCTCTCCCCTGCCGGTCTCCTGTTTCAAAGATTCCTCGCCCTATTTTGTTCCAGAAAGCTGCAATTTACGCGTCATTTGACTAACGAGATTCAGGAATGTGCCGATAAGAGCCAAAGAATCGATTGCGCGTATGCGCAACAAAGGGTGCCTATGGCGACAGCATCACTCATCACTCCGTTGCATCTGTCGGGAAACACGACCGATCAACAGAACCTGCAGCTCCAAGAGTTTCTTGGAGCGGCCGTCAAAACCGCCTACCTTACAGCCATCGAGCAACTGGACCGGCAGAGCGCGCAGACAGTGCTGGAGTTGAGCAAGACGCTGAAGGCCGAAGTAGTTGAAAAAGTAGTTGAAATCATTCACAAACACACCATCAGCGACAAGTTCAAGGACGAAGAAGTTCCCTCGAATCGCGTCTATCCTCCCACCTATAAGGTGCGGCCGGTGGAGGCGCAGGTCACTGAGTTGAAGAAGTTCTTCCCCACGTTGGGAACTTGCAATGAGCGACTGGCGCGCAAGCCGTTGTTGGAAGGGGCAGAGGCGTGGTTTGCCATTCCGCGCTGGCAGGCGCTGGCACCCACCTACAACGAGGCGGTGGAGATGGTGTTGGGAGCGCTGGCCACCAAACGCAAGTTCCAGAACCGCATCGCCGGCCGCCTGGGACCTACCTACCTGCGCCAGACGGAGCGTTCCAAGTTGGCCGAAAAGATTATGGCCGATCAGCAAGGTGGCCACGATTTCCTGGTCATGCCCATCCAGGCGGGAATGTTGCATCGCGGCTGCTCGGCCCGCCGGGCACGCGTCTCCATGGCCGGCAATGAGTTCGGCCTGGGCGTTTTCACTGTGGCCAGCATTCTGTTAACTCACCCCGAAAGGCTCTCCACTGAAGACACGCTGATGGTTGACTGCGGCGGCGACGAGTATTCCGTGCGCTGCGATTACACCTTTGATCGCGTGCCGCTCTTTGACTACGACATCGCCGGCATCGAATTCAGCATCTTCTACGAAGATCGCTCCCGGAATCTATGGGGTACGCCGTCCGGCTTCCTCTACAAGTTTGGTTGATGCATCTGTCGTTGTTGGACGGATTGCCGCCTGCCGCGTTCCATCCGCAGGCGGCATTCTTTTGCCGGCGACGCGCAATCATAACCGAAAACCGGACAGCAAAGACGCTCGAATCCGCTCCGCAAACTCCCGCCCCTCCTATTTCCCCAGATCGGCGGTAAGCGGATTGAGATTCATGGCTTTCCACTCCCGCGCGCAGAGAGAAAAGATCACCCCTCCTTCA
The DNA here is from genome assembly GCA_964645305.1 of uncultured Occallatibacter sp. Lineage (GTDB taxonomy): Bacteria > Acidobacteriota > Terriglobia > Terriglobales > Acidobacteriaceae > Telmatobacter. Next base: position 21,116 of record CAZYCV010000002.1, read on the forward strand.
CGATCAGTTCAAGATTACACTCGCCGCACAGTCGTTTTGCAAGGTGTCTGCATCTAAAATAATCAAATGGCCTCTGCAATCGCTACACGCCGCCGCGCCAAGACACCTCCGCCGGATGAGACCGGCCAGGAGGCGCTCTATTTGCGCTCTCTCAGCGAGCGCCAGGTGAATGTTCAGATCAAGCTGCGCGACGGCGAGACGGTGCGCGGCTGGATCGAATACTTTGACGAGGGGATGCTGCGCCTGACCCGCGATGACAAGCCCAATCTCTTCATCTACAAGCAGCAGATCAGAACGATCACCGAGGTGAGCAAGCAGGCTCCCCGCCGCGTCAAGTCCGGCCTCAAAGCGAACGGGGCGGCCTGATGAGTAACCTGAATCCAGAATCTCAGGCTTCAGAATCCCCGGTCTCAAAATCGAAACCGGGAGCACCCGCCTCAGTGGAATTGGTTTGGGTTCCCTCGGCCTCGGCGATTGCCCGCGAGGCCGGTGCCGTGCTGCGCGCGTACTTTGCCAAGGGCGTGGAAACAGAGTACAAGGGCGATGTGGATCTGGTTACGGTGGCCGACCGCACCTCGGAGAAGCTGATCCGCGAGCGGCTGGCCGCAGCCTTTCCAGAGCACGGCGTCTTCGGCGAAGAAGGCACGCGCGACCGGCTGGAGGGCGAATACCGCTGGTACGTGGACCCTCTGGACGGCACTACCAACTTTGCCCATGGATTCCCGCAGTTCTGCGTCTCGCTTGGACTGGAGCAGCGCTCGGCTGGGCTTGCGCCGGAGGCCGATGGGACGCTGGTGGCCGCGATTATCTACGATCCGCTGCGCGATGAACTCTTTGAGGCCGAACGGGGACGTGGCGCGCGGCTGAACGGCAGGCCGCTGCGTGTCTCGCGTACGCCGCTGCTGGCCGAATCATTGACGGCCACCGGCTTTCCCAGCCACAAACGCCATGAGAATCCAAACATCCACTTCTATAACCAGTTCACGCTGCGCTCGCACGGAGTCCGTCGGGCGGGTTCAGCGGCGCTTGATCTGGCGTACGTGGCCGCCGGGCGGCTGGATGGCTTTTGGGAGTTCAACCTTAACCCCTGGGACACGGCGGCGGGCGTCCTGCTGGTGGAGGAGGCCGGCGGACGGGTGACGAACTTCGCCGGCAGGGCTTTCTGCTTGGACAGCCGCGAGGTTCTGGCCTCGAATGGACTGATTCACAGCGAGTTGATGGTCTTGTTTGAGGATTTGTTCGCAGGACGAAATCTGGCTCCGATTCCCACTCCAAAAGAGTTTGCCGAGCAGCGGCGAGCGCGCGCGGCGAACGAGCCTGTAGGGACCATCCGCAAACTGTAGCGTCGGTCTCCAGACCGGCTGTAGCGTGGACCTACCGGTCCACGCCGCAATCTGCACAGGCTGAGAACTCTTTCCAAGCAGTTTTGCCGGTTCACTTTCGGAATCCGCGCCCCGAAAATCTGCATCCAATTCTCGCAACGCAAATTATTGGCAGGGTTGGAGTCATTCATCAGCCCATTGTGCTAACATCAGCCACGAAGCTTGAATTCCCCTGGGAGAACTCAAAATGGCATACGTCATTGCAGAACCCTGTATCGGCACCAAGGACACCGCCTGTGTGGACGCTTGTCCGGTCGATTGCATCCACCCCAAAAAGGACGAGGACGGCCACGCCGAAATCGACCAGTTGTTCATTGACCCTGTCGAGTGCATCGACTGCGGCGCCTGCGTGCCGGCCTGCCCGGTCTCGGCGATCTTTGCGCAGGACGACCTGCCGGAAAATTGGGCCAGCTTTGCCGAGAAGAACGCCAAGCACTTCGGTCGCTAAGCGGCTCCTTTTCTTACACTTACAAACGCGCATTCCGCCTGGGCGGGATGCGCGTTTGCTTTCATGCGCGCCTTTTGCCGACTAGGGAATTGCAGGTCGCTCCGGCGATCCGGCCAGTTGTAGCGCGGACTACTCGGTCCAAATATGCTCACTTTAACGGTTGGCCAAAGCGGCTCTTCTCCCAGCGAAGGCAAAGACCAGGAGAATCGCGGCGGTCAGCCAGCCTCCCAGAGTAAGCGCGGTAGGAAGATAGAGTCCAATCAGCAGGCCCGACCCAATCAGCAGCGCCGCCAGCGCGCCGAACTCCCACATTCCGTAGAGAAAGATAAACGGAAGATAGTGAGCGCCGAGGAGGATCATCAGCGAAGGGTAAAACAAGGAATGGCGATAAAGTGTGGCCGCCAACGCCACCGGAATGCCCAAAGGCATCGTGATGGCAACCTGAAAGGCAAGCGCGTTCATCGGATGCCCCTTGGGAAGGCTATGCGGACCGCCCATCAGGCGAAGGAGTAACTGGGTCAAGGGGAAGATGAGGCAGCCGCCAAAAACCAAAACGGCAACCCCGGCACGGAACGAGCCCCAGGTCAGAGTTGCGGCTGAAGCAGCCCAGAGAACGCAGCACACAACCTGACCGGCAAAGCCGCCAATAAAAGTGGTGCGCACATCTCGTTGAGCATCAATAATTTGCATGGAACCTCACCGGCCATCGCTAGAGTATTTGGGCGCAAAAATCCTCCCTTGTTCCCTATACGCAGCCTTGCCCCTCAGTGTTCCATGGGTGCTTCAGAAGAATCGATTCTGCGCAGATCCGTATCTTGATGCAACCGGCTGCGGCATGAGATGGCGAAGCGGCCCTGCTCGACCTCGACAAACTCGACGTTGTCGCCGGTCTTCAATCCAAGGTTTTTGCGCACTTGCGGGGGTAAAGTGATTCGGCCGTTGAAGGTGACCATTGCGTTGGGCATGTGGAACCTCTGATTCCATTCTACACGGCGAGCGTAAAGGGCCAATCAGGAAACCTGCGGAAAACCGGCTATCCGAGCAGTTCCATGCCCGCATCCCGTGCGGCAATCCGGTCGAAGGTCACGGTTCGGCTGCAACCGGCGGCGCGCGCGGAGGCTGCGATCAGGCAATCGGAGAAATCGGTGTTTCGGGAGTGATAAAGATACAAGGCTTCCCGTACTGTTTCAGCATTCTCTACTACAAGTTCCCGGCTGATGAGCAGTGTATTGAATATCTCGACGACGCGATCCTTTTTCAACTTGAAAACATTGTTCAATACCCAATCCAACTCCATGAAGATAGCTACCCCAACCCATCCAGGCTCCGTGAGTGAAAGTGAATAGATCAAATTGACGGCCACACGGGTTTGCTCTGGATCGTCTTTGATGAAGTAGCGAACCAGAATATTCGTGTCCAAGCCAATCATGCGGCTTCACCATATGAATCAGTGGAGTCAGTTTTTTCAATACTCCTCGAATAGCTTTCGGCGGCGCCTTCGTGGATCGCTTGATTCATCTCTTCGATGGTGACGACATGATCCAACCTCGGAATGCAGCCTTCCAGATCGCGGATCGAGGCCGTCCGCGGGATCATTTTGAATTGCCCCTTTTCGACCTCGAAAAAATCGATTTTGTCTCCAGAATCCAACCCCATAGCTTTACGAAGCGTGATGGGAATAGTGATCTGGCCTTTGGAGGTCATCGTCGCAGTTGGCATATAAATTCCTTTCAAAATCAATTTTACCTTACTTTTCACCATACTCCTTACCTATTTCCAAATTCCTTACATCAAAGTTTGGGAGTTTTCCAGGCATCTAATTCAGGAAACGGCCAAGGGTGCGAAGATTAAATCGATGAGTGTACTTACCTCCGAGGCCGTGGTTCTGCGCACCTGGCCGGTCCATGAGGCCGACCTGATTGTGAGCTTCTTCACGCGCGAGTATGGGCGGGTACGCGGCGTGGCCAAGTCGGCGCTGAAGAGCCGCAAACGCTTCGGCGGAGCGCTGGAGCCGATGACCGTGGCCCGCGCCTGGTTTGCCGAGCGGCCCCGGCAAGAGTTGGCGCGGCTGGATCAGTTGGAGATTCTGCGCTCGCCGCTCTCCGCGCCGGTGGACGCGACGCGCCTGGCAGTCCTCAGCTTTTACGCCGAACTGCTGGACGAGGCGCTGCCCGACCACGATCCCCACGAAACGGTCTTCCGCCTGCTGCTCTCCGTCCTCGACCAGACAACCGCCATCCACTCGGAAACTGTCCAGCCATGGATGCCGCTAACCTACTTTCAACTTTGGATGACGCGGCTGATGGGTCTGCTGCCGGATCTGGCGCACTGCACCGCCTGCGGCGAAGCATTGCATGCAGCAGAGGCATTGCATACAGCGGGGATTTGGTTTGATGGCTTTGGGGATGGGCTTTTCTGCGCCGTACATCGCAACGGCAACGCCAGCGAATTGTCAGCCGATTCTTGGCAACTGGCGCAGAGGATGTTGCACGCGCCGGTTGCGTCCTTCGTCGGCGAACCCTGGCCCCGCCGCCGCGCGCAGGATCTGCGCCGCTTCACCCTGCAATCCCTGGAGCGCCACTTGGAGCGCAAATTGCGCTCCGCTGAGGCGCTGGCGCGGCTGGGCGGCTGAACAAGCGATTGATTTCGCACACAAATCAAGGCGAGGTTGGCGATTGATTATTCGTGATAGCTTACCGCAGATTTCGCAAAGCCACATACAAAGTTAGGATCTCTATAGGTGACCCATGTTCTATTTCATATCTTCCTTTTCCAGGAATATCCAGACGCGAACCCGGTTTTACTTTTGCTCCTGGAACGCTAAACTGGAAGCTGGCACACTTGCTATCGTGTGAACCATTGGAAGATGGCTCGAAGCTCAAAGTGCCGGAATCGAGCTTGAGTAACCCATTACAAAAATCGGCGTACCAAGGTCTGCCAAAAATAACCGCAAAAGATATCGGAGCCCATTCACTTTCTATAGATGGCGGTGACAGTTTCTTCTTCTTTTCAAATGTGGCCAGATTACGCCCAAAATTGTTTTCGATTTGGTCGTTAATATTTTGTATGTTATATTCAACACGCCCAAAGAATCCAAGCTTTATGGTATCTCTCCAAACCTCTTTGGAGAGATTATTATCGAATAGAGAAGCGGTCATCTCTTCACCTACAACAACGTAAGACTCATCTGTGATTACGCGCATATCAACTTCTTTAGTTGCGCCATCCCCGTTTCCTAAAGGATTTGACTCTGGTATCTTGTTAGCGTCGATGACTGCCTTTGTTTTTATGTTTGGGTTAACATCTTTAATATCTTTCAGACTTACCTTCAGCATCCAACGCGATTTCTTCCTTTGCGCTTCGTTTAAGCCATCGATGTCACGATAGCAATTGGGGTCTGCGACGCGATATCCTTTATCTTGCAACTTCCACATCAATGCCAATCTGTGTTGGTCCGGTGTGGCAGAGCCAGCTATTGGCATGACGCACAGTTCATCTACCTGATCAAACTGAAAATCTGTAGCCATGAAGACCGGATGATGAATATTTGACTCTTGACCACCAACGCTGGGTGAGCAGGCTAAGCTTATAAAAGATATGAGACATATGGCAAAGGTCGCGCTTATACCGAACATGGTTGATTTTGCATTCATAGAAAAATTCTACTGCTCCAATCTGGTCTGATGGAATCTTTTTGGCAAATATTTCATATTCAATATTCTTGACGACGAAATGCCTCCCCAACTCAACTGGGAGCACTATGGCTATTCAGTTTGTTTAGCGTGCAAAAAACTACACAAGAAACGTGTTTACAAGATTTGCACGTTTTCTCGAACCGGTGCATACTGGAAGTATGAGAACCAATGTCAACATTGCCGATGACGCCCGCCAGTTCGCCGAGCTTTATGCGCACGCCAACGGGTTCAACCTTGGCGATGCGATCACCGAACTGATCCGAAAAAGCCAGCGCGCCGTCTCCGTCACTCCAGAGCCTGCCGAGTGTCCTCTTGGGCCCTCCGGATTTCCGATCTTCCCACCCAAAGGCCGCACCCTCACCACGGAAATGGTCCGCCATGCCGAGCTTGATGAGATTGACTGAGCGCTGTTATTTGCCGGATGTGAATATCCTGATCGCGCTGACCGATCCGGAGCATATCGGCCACGCTAGCTCCATCGCATGGCACCGCCAGATCGGGGCCGCGCGGCTGCTGCTCTGTCCCATCACCGAGTCCGGCTTTGTCCGCCTGACTACGATGCCCCATGTCGGAGGACGACAGATGAGTGAAGCGCTCGTGCGGCTGCGCAAGATCGCAGCCCTTCCCAACTGCGAAAACCTGCCCCTCGATCACTCTTGGCTGGAATTGATTCAGCCCCTCGCGCCTCGCCTGCACGGCTACCGCCAGGTCACCGATGCGCTGTTGCTTGGCCTCGCCATCCAAAATAACGCCATACTTGTTACGCTCGACCGTGGCATTAAGGCCCTGGCCGGCGAAGCCTACGCGGCCAACCTGCTCACACTGGCCTGAATTGCACCCAGTGATCTTGCGCGCCTGGGCTGTTAAAATCTACGCAGTCCTATGGAGCGAGTTTCCGTGACCTCATCTCAGCAATTATCCCAACCGAAGAGCAGTGCGCTCACCTTTCAGGAGCTTTTGTTCCGCTTGCAGAGCTTTTGGGCGGAGCGCGGCTGCGTGATTCAGCAGCCTTTTGACGTGGAAGTGGGCGCGGGCACCATGGCGCCGGAGACTTTTCTGCGCGTGCAGGGGCCCAAGCCGTACAAAGTCGGCTACGCGCAGCCCTCGCGCCGCCCCGCCGATGGCCGCTACGGCGAGAACCCTAACCGGCTCTTCCGCCACACGCAGTTTCAGCTCATCCTGAAGCCGCCGCCGGTCAACGTGCAGGAGCTTTATTTGCAATCGCTCGAAGCCATCGGCATCGACCTCAGCAAGCACGACCTCAAGTTCGAGGAAGACAACTGGGAAGGTCCGACGGTCGGCGCTTGGGGCGTCGGCTGGCAGGTCATGATGGACGGGATGGAGATCACCCAGTTCACTTACTTCCAGCAGTGCGGCGGGCTGGATCTGGACCCGATCTGCGCCGAACTGACCTATGGCCTGGAACGCCTCTGCGCTTTCATGCAGGACGTGGATTCGGTCTACGATGTGGTTTGGGCGCGCGATCCTGATACAGGCACTGCGGTCACTTATGGAGATGTCAGGCTGAGCGAAGAGTTGCAATACTCGGTGTATAACTTCGAGGACGCCGATGTTAGTAAATTGTGGGAGCATTTCAACAGCTACGAGTCCGAGGCGCAGGCGCTGCTTGCGCGGGCGAGTAAGTTACTGGCCGATGAGAAGGCCACGGCGAAAGAGAAGCGGCGCTTCCCGCTGATGTCCACGTATGAGTTGGCGCTGAAGTGCTCGAATCTCTTCAATCTGCTGGACGCGCGCGGAGCCATCAGCGTTACTGAGCGCGTGGGCATGATCGGGCGCATTCGCAATCTGGCAGTGGGTGTGGCCAAGGCGTATGCGGCGCAGCAGACTTCCTGATACGCTCATCATTCGTCCCGTAGGGACGAATCGAAAATAGCCCAGGAGAAGCGCAGCGCACTCCTGGGTGCAGATGCACCGGCTTCGCAATGCGTCCCGTAGGGCCGCGGCGATTCCACATCAAGATTTGACCTTTGGAAAGCAGAAACACAATGGCAGATTTTCTACTTGAAATTGGGATGGATGAAATTCCCGCCCGCATGATTGCCGGAGCCGAAGCCGAACTGGGGCGCCGCGTGAATGATTTGCTTACGCGCGAGCGGCTGCTGGCCGATGGAGCCAAGCTGACCACTTACTCGACGCCGCGCCGTTTGGCTGTGCTGGTTGAAGGCGTGCTGGCGAGTCAGGCCGACAGCGAGGAGCAGTTGACCGGCCCGTCGTGGAATGTGGCCTTCAAGGATGGCGCGCCGACCAAGGCCGCCGAGGCCTTTGCCAAGAAGGCCGGCATTGAAGTGAGTGCTTTGGAAAAAGTGACCAACGCCAAGGGCGAGTATGTTGGGGCTACGGTAAAAAGGCTAGGTCGCGCGGCCTCCGAGTTATTAGCTACAGAGCTGCCGAAGGAAGTGCTGGGCCTTTATTGGGCTAAAAATATGTACTGGCGCACGGGTAAGCCAGAGCGCTTTGTCCGGCCGATTCGCTGGATTGTCGCGCTGCTGGATTCAGCGGTTGTTCCGCTGGAGATTGCCGGCATCAAGGCGGGCAATGTTAGTCGCGGCCATCGCATTCTGCACGGAGAAGCGCCGGTCGTGATCGATCAGCCCAAAAGTTACGCCGACGCGCTGCACAAGGCCTTTGCCGTCGTCGATGTAGCAGAGCGCAGGCAGTCAATCCGCAAGGCGCTGGATGCAGCGACGCGGACGGTTGCGGGCGCAAAATGGCGCGAGGATGAGCCGCTGATGGAGACTGTCGTTCATCTCACCGAATGGCCTACGGTCATTCTTGGTAACTTCGAGACGGAGTATCTCGACCTTCCCGAAGAAGTTTTGGTCACGGTAATGCGCGACCACCAGAAGTATTTCGCCGTCGAGGGCGCGGACGGAAAGCTGCTGCCGCACTTCCTCACCGTGCTGAACATTCAGGTTGACGAAGAAGGTTACGCGACAATCCGCCACGGCAACCAGAAAGTGCTCCGCGCCCGCTTCAAGGACGCGCGCTTCTTCTGGGAGTTTGATCAGAAGATTTCGCTTACGGAGCGCGTCGAGAGCTTGAAGAATGTTACTTTTCAGAAGGAGTTGGGAAGTTATTTCTGGAAGACGGAGCAAAATCTGGCTGTAACTCGAGCGCTGGCGGAAAAGGTGAAGGCCGCAGGCGTTGACTTGGACGAGGATGCACTGCTCAAGGCCGTCGAACTGGCCAAGACCGACCTGACTACCGAGTTAGTAAAAGAATTTACGGAGTTACAAGGAGTGATTGGCGGACTTTATGCCAAAGCGCAGGGATTGGGTGAGAATGTTGCGCAAGCCATTTACTCGCAATACACTCCCGCTTCAATTGAGGATGCAATTCCACAGAGCATCGAAGGACAGTTACTTGGATTAGCGGATCGCATTCAAACGATTACCGCCATGTTTGGCATTGGCAATGCGCCGACCGGATCGAAAGATCCTTTCGCGTTGCGCCGCGCGGCTAACTCCATCGTAAAGATTCTCGCCGAGTCGGATTTGCCGCTTACGCTTTCTGATGTCGTGGGTTCCCACCCTAGCGGCAAAAACAAAGACGCCGCGAGGGTGGGGCACCCAATCGTTGGGGCGAGTGAAGATCTGGTTGTGGCTTTCTTCCGTGAACGCCTGAGCTTCTACTTGAAAGATGTACGCGGCTTTGCCTACGATGTGGTGAATGCTGTTCTGGCCACCGGAGCCGACGATGTGCGCGATGCGATTGCCCGCGCGAAGGCCCTGACCGAGGCGCGCGAGTCGGAGGATTTCGCGGCTATTTCCGCGGCCTTCAAGCGCATCAAAAACATTCTCCGTCAGGCCGAAGAGAAGGGCTTTGCGCTCGGCTCGCCGAAGGACGTGACGCTTGCGCCTGAAGCGCAGCAACTTGCCGATGCGGCTGCGTTGCTGGCTCCGGAGGTTGCTTCGCTGCGCAAGCTGCGCTTTTACGGGCAGGCACTGGAGGCGATTGCCACGCTGCGGCCAGTTGTCGATGCGTTCTTTGACAAGGTGATGGTGCTTGATCCTGATCCGGCGATTCGCGGGGCGCATCTGGTACTGATCAACGAGGTTCTCAGCGGCTTCAGCGGCATTGCCGATTTCAGCGAGATTGTGACTGCGTAAGGTTCATGGTTCCCCGGTCTCAAAATCGAGACCGGGGGCACCCGCACCCACTTTAGTGTTGAATGAGCACAACCCGCACGTCTGCCTCAACTGCACTTTGCAATCACTTGGCGAATCGGCTCGTTGTCGGCGTAGACGCGCCACTCCGCCACTTGGCCATCCTCGATCACGGCCCGGAGCGCGGCCGGCGTCCGCCAGCGGTTTTCTTCGGCGAGCTGGCCTTCCGCCGCGTATGTTCCACCCACCACCCCCAGCATCACAACCACTGGCCCGTCACAAAAAGTCTCTTTGATTTCAATCGTGTAATCCGGGACCATGCGGAAATACCCCACCCAACCGGCGCGCATGGCGTCCCTGCCCTCTGTAACCCCGCCCAGCGAGTCGATAAAGCGGTGGTTTGGCGTCATCCACTCAACCAGCGCATCGACATCCTGACTGTTGATCGCCTTCACGAATGCTGAGGCGACAGCTTCCGGCGAATTTTTCATGCTGCAATTTTAACCTTTTTTCCGCAAAAGAATTTCATCCCCACAATAAGTATTCACACGGGAACCAGATCGCTTCCAGCAGCGTATAAAAGAAGAGCGGCGGAGAGTTGCGCGGATTCTCGCCTTGGAGGTCACTGGTGGCTGCATCCCGTAAAAGCAAAAAGTTCTGGATCTGGCTGGGCGTTGGAATCTTTATCGTGGTGCTGCTGGTGGGCATCGGGCTGAAGCATCTGGTCTCCGGCACGTCGATCGATCCCAACAAGATCGCCAAGGTGACGCGCGGGGATGTGGCGCGCTCGGTGGTGGCCACGGGCAAGATTCAGCCGATCACCAAGGTCGAGGTGAAGTCGAAGGCCTCCGGCATTGTGGAAAAGCTTTACGCGGACATCAACAACCAGGTGCATAAGGGTCAGGAGCTGGCGCAGCTCGATCAGCAGGAGATTGTGGCGCAGGTGGAGGCGCAGCGGGCGCAACTGTCCGCAGCCGAGGCCAATGTGGCCACCTACGAGGCCAATATTGAGCAGGACAAGGTGAACGCCAACGCGCCTGATCTGCCAATGTACAAGGCTACGCTCGATCGCAATAAAGAGATGCAGAAGGAAGGCGTGGTGAGCCGGCAGGCGCTGGACGACGCCAACAAGGATTACCTGGCGGCGCTGACGCGGCGCGACAACTCGAAGGCCCAGATCGGCGTGGACACGGCGCGGCTGAAGCAGGCGCGCGCGCAGGTGCAGCAGGCGCAGGCAGGGCTGAAGCAGCTTGAAGAGCAGTTGAGTTATACGACGATTGTGGCGCCGATGGATGGCGTGATTCTGTCGCGCGATGTGGAGATTGGCGACGCGGTCAGCTCGATTCTGGTGCTGGGTTCGACGGCCACGCTGGTGATGACCGAGGGCGACATCAACGAAGTGTATGTGCAGGGCAAGGTGGACGAGGCGGACATTGCGCACGTCTACATGGCGCAGCCGGCACGCATCAAGGTGGAGAGCTTCAGAGACCGCGTCTTTAACGGAAAGGTGACCAAGATTGCGCCGCTGGGCGTGGAAAAAGATAACGTGACGACCTTCGAGGTGCGCGTCTCGATTGACAATCCGGGCGGTGAGTTGAAGGCCAACATGACGGCCAACGCGGAGATCATTCTGGATGAGCACAAGAATGTGCTGATGGTGCCCGAAAGCGCCGTGATGTATGACAACCAGAAGAACGCCTCCGTGGAGATTCCCGACAAGAAGCAGAAGGAAGGCAAGCGCAAAGTGCCGGTCAAGGTGGGTATTTCGAATGGATCGGTGACCGAGTTGCTGAGCGGGCTGATGGAAGGCGATCAGGTGGTGTTGCAGCAGTGACGCCAGGGATCAGGGGTCAGAGATCAGGGGTCAGAGTCCGATGCTATTGAAGCAGTAAGGTCGTTGGTCTGACCCCTAAACCCTGACCCCTGAACCCTGAAACCTGAAACCTGAAACGAAAGGAGCATGATGAAGAATCTTTGGATGGCAGCAGCGGCATTGGCGTTGGCGGCGCTTCCGGCTTTGGGCGCGGAGGCTACCTTTGAGCGCACACTCCAGGTGAGCGGGCGCGTGGAACTTACCGTGGCAACCGGTTCGGGCAACATTCATGTGACGCGCGGCACGGGCAACCAGGTTCATATCTGGGGCAAGGTGAAGACAAATTGCTGGGGCATCAACTGTCCCAGTGAGCAGCAGTTGCGCGAGTTCGCGGCCAATCCGCCCATTGAGCAGACGGGCGGCATCATCCGCATCGGCACGCGACACGAAAGCCTGCACAACATCAGCGTCGACTACGAGATTCAGGCGCCGGAGAATACATTTCTTGACGCAAGCTCCGGCTCGGGCAACGTGACCGTAGAGGGCGTGGGCGAGAACGCCAAGCTCTCCACCGGCTCCGGCAACATTCACGCTACAGGGCTGCATGGCGGCTTTTCTGCGGAGACCGGCTCGGGCAACATCTACGCCGAGCAGACCGGCGAGGGCTTTGTGAAGGCCGAAACCGGCTCCGGCAACCTGGAATTGCGCAATCTGCGCGGCGGATTGCAGGCGGAGACCGGCTCCGGCAACCTCAATGTGGGCGGGCTGCCCACGGCGGATTGGAAGCTGGAGGCCGGTTCCGGCAACATTGATCTCTGGATTCGCAATGCGCCGGCAACGCTGGACGCATCGACCGGGTCAGGCAGCATTCACACTGACCAAGAGATGACGACACATGGATCTTCAGATCACCATCACGTGGAAGGCAAGATCAACGGCGGCGGACCGACGGTGCGGGTGGAGACCGGGTCGGGCGATGTGCGCGTGCATTGAAAAGCAGGGAACAGGGAATAGGGAACAGGGAACAGCCATCCGTTATGATGTGAACCATGAGTAAGAGGCGAGAGCAGCGCAGATTTCAATCTCACGAGAGCGCGCGGATGGAGGCGCTGAACGGGCTGCCGCTGGCCTATTTCTGGCAGCGGTGGCTGGGACATTGGATCGATCTGATTCTGGTGATCATATTTTGGTGGCCGCTGGAGTTTCTCTTGCGGCATTTCCTGTTTCATGAAAATGCCATTGAAATGAAATGGGATTACCATGAGCCGGGAAACATCGTGGCGATGGTCCTCTACTGGGGGCTGTTCAACTACTTTGGCAATGGCCGGACTCCGGGCAAGTGGATTGCGCGGACGCAGGCCGTTTCATTGACCAGTGAGCGGTTGGGTTTGTGGCAGTCGTTTGAGCGCGGGCTGGGGTACGGGGCAGCCGTTCTGGAATGCGGCGTTGGATTCTTGCAGTTTTTTTGGGACCGCAACCGGATGTGCGCGCAGGACCGGCTGGCCGAGACGATTGTGGTGGATCGGCGGAAGCGCGCGAATCCTACGCTCGAAGCGCCAGAAGTGAAGGTCGATTCCTCAACAGAAACGGCTGAACCGTTAAACTAGAAGCATGGTTCGCATTCTTCGCCCGATTCCGCTCGAACAACTGAAGCTGCTGGTCTTTGATCTGGATGGCACGCTGATCGACTCGGCGCAGGACCTTTGCAACAGCGTCAACGCGACTTTGGAATACGTGGGACGCGCGCCGCTGGCCGATGAAGTGGTTGCCGGCTACATTGGTGACGGCGCGATTATGCTGATCCGGCGGGCGCTTTTTGGCCGAGAGGCGGCGGAGAGCGGCGAGCCGATGGACGAGGAACTGCTCCAGCGCGCCTATGAGTACTTTCTGGCCTACTATCGCGAGCACAAGCTGGACTTTACGTACGCTTACGACGGGGTTCTGGAGGCGCTGGCCGCGCTGCGGCGCTTTCATGAGCACCCTGATGGGCCGGCGCGACTGATGGCAGTGCTGACCAACAAGCCGGTGCGTCCGGCGCAGGCCATCTGCGAGGCGCTGGGGCTGGCGCCTTTCTTTCTGCATATCTACGGCGGCAACAGCTTTGCCACCAAGAAGCCTGATCCTGAAGGGCTGCGCGCGCTGATGAGCGAGGCCGGCGCGCTGCCGGAAGAGACGGTAATGATCGGCGACAGCCAGGTGGATGTGGAGGTGGCACGCAACGCAGGGGCGTGGTCGGTGGGCTGCACCTTTGGGCTTGCGCCGGAGAGTTTGGCCGCCCATCCGCCAGATGTGTTGGTGGACTCACCCGCCGATTGGACGGCGGCGCTGACACCGAAGTCGTAAGCTAACAACATGGCGACTTCCCTTCCCTTTCGACCGTTGCGTATTGTCCTGCCCGGCGGTAGCGGCCATGTGGGCCAGATGCTGGCGCGGCACTTTCAGTTGCAAGGCCACCATGTAACCGTGCTGACGCGTGGTCCGTACTCCGCGCCCTGGCAGACGGTTCATTGGGACGGGGTGAGCGTTGGCGATTGGACCGCGACGCTGGAAGGCGCGGACCTTTGCATCAACCTGGCCGGGCGCAGCGTGAATTGCCGCTACAACGCGACCAACCGACAGGCGATTTACGAGTCGCGCATTCAAAGCACGCAGCTTCTGGGCCAAGTGATTGCAGGGCTGAGCACTCCGCCGCGGGTGTGGATGAATGCTTCAGCGGCCACGATCAACCCGCGCGCGTTGGATGCGGAGGGCGTGGATCTGCCGGTGGAGGAAGCCGCATTCGGCTGTAAAGAAACAACCTGTAGCGCCGGTCTCCAGACCGGCTGTCGTGTGGGCGTCCTCGCCCACACTAGTTTAGTGACCAGCGAGTCGGCAACGCCCATGGGGAAAATGGAAGAAAAGCCCTCCAATGAACCCTGGGCCGGGCGGCGAGGCTTTTCCGCGCGTGTCGCCCGCGATTGGGAGGCGGCCTTCTTTGCGGCCGAGACGCCGCGCACGCGGAAGGTGGCTCTGCGCAGCGCCGTGGTCTTCAGCCCCGTGCAGGGCAGCGCCTTTGGCGTGCTCTCGAATCTGGTGCGGGCAGGCCTGGGCGGAACGCAGGGCAACGGACGCCAGTTTGTCTGCTGGATTCATGAGGCCGACTACGCGCGCGCGGTGGATTTTCTGGTCGCCCGCGAGGATCTGCAAGGGGCGTTCATCTTGGCTGCGCCCACGCCGCTGACGAACCGCGAGTTCATGGCGGCGTTGCGCTGGGCGTGGAATATGCCGAATGGATTGCCCGCGCCCGCGCCGGCGATTCGATTGGGCGCGCTCTTTCTGCGCACTGAGCCGGAACTGGTGCTGGGTAGCTGCCGCGCCGTTCCCGAACGGCTGCTCGGCGCAGGCTTCGACTTCGAGTTTCCGGAGTGGGCCGAAGCGGCGGAAGATTTGGTGCGGCGGTGGAAGAACAGGGAATAGGGAACAGGGATCAGGGATCAGAAAAGCGTGCAAATGGCGGCCCAGCAGCAAGTTTCAAAATGGCTCGTTTGCCTCAATCCAATCTTCCGCCCGAACTCCAAACTCAAAATCCGCTTGATGAAGTGCGTCATCAATCGTCAGATGTCAAGTATCGGCACATTGGCCATTCTCGCAAATGTGCATGAGGTAATAACCTTGGTCTTCCAAACTCTTGGTAATCGCAAGTGAAGTGAATCGTGGAAATTCACGCGTGCCTTGAGCATCACCAATGGAATGCCTCGTAAGGCCGGGGCGATGGTGGCTTTCATTCAGAACTACCTTCTTGATTGTGGTCATCTTGCTCATAGGCGCAATGATTTCCCTGCCCCCTGATCCCTGTTCCCTGCTACTTCACCGGCGGCGTGATGTTGGTGACCGGCAGGTCGATGTGGCCGAGGAGAATCTCGAAGCGGCGCTGCTCTTCCTTTTTGTATGTCTCCTGATCCGGCCATAACTCTTTGATGAAACGCTCTTCGTCGGGGTTGGCGGTGGTGGCGACCGTCGAGTTTTTATAGGTGATGGTGACGCGGTAGTCCCAGCGCAGCTCTTCAGAGACATGGATGGTCGGCGACTCGATCTTCACGGAGAGAATGCGGCCAGTGGCCTGAATCTTCTGGAGCAGCGGATAGTGATTCTTGAGAAAGAGCTGAAGGAACTCGGCTTGATGGCCCCATTGGCACTTGTAGTAGTACTCGACGGTGTAAGGTTGGTCGCTGCCACTCTGCGGCGGCGCGCCCTGGGCTAGTAGTTGGGCGGTGAAAGGAAGGGCGAAGGCAAGGGCGAGAACGGCGAGAAGAATACGGCGCATGGGACCTCCTTGATTGAGTTGATTGTAGCGTGAAACTCTCGCGACTGTGGAATAAAACGCGTCATCTCTATGAACGGACAACTGTGAACTGACCACTGACAACTGTTCTCTGCTTCACCAGTGCAGATGAAAGAAGCGCTTGATCTCCGGGGCGAACTCCTGTATGAGGTGCTCAGTGCCAATGAAGCCGGCTTCGATGTGGCCGGATTGCACGCCTTGCACCAAGGCTGTGTAATGACTGGGGTACCAGGTGGCCTGAACCATGGAACTGCCGTAGATGCTGACGATCTGGGGCAAATCCAGTGTGAGGTGGCCGCTATGGTTGTAGGTGAGAAAACTCATTTTGATGATATGGCCGCCGCGGCGGAAGAGTCCTGTGCAGGCGCAGGGGAAGTAGCGCGGGTCAGTACCCTCGATGGCGGCCATGCTTTCATGCACCGAGTTCTGGGTCAGGTTGCCGCCGTAACTGGAGCCGAGCCGACGGACAAAGCCGCCGGCGCTGCGGTTCCATGTGGCGGGAACGGAGAAGGTCTGGTTATAGACAGCGGTTCCGATGGACTCGACATGAATCGAGCCGGAACGGCCGTCTTCGTCCAGCCAGCGCTCCCAGCGCTGATGGCCGGTGAGCGGCTTGTACGTATTGATATCGAAGGACGGCTGCACGGTAAGCGATTGGGCAAGCGATTGCTTGAAGGTGTTTTGGCCAAAGCCGAGGCAGGGCACCAGAAGCAGAAGCAGCGGAGCGGAACGAAAGAGATTGGTCACACTTCCATTTTTATCAGAAGCTTGCAGAATAGGCTAAAGATCCGAAAATAGTTCTGCAAAAATTGAGAGAAAAAATGGGCCAGCCGACGCACACAGTTTTACGGCAATTAGACAAATCCATCAAAGCCGCCCTGGGCTTTAATCTCCCACCGGCCTTGGCCAACCCGCTGGATGAAACTGTAGCGCCAGCCTCTTGATCCACGCGTGTCTCTGGTTCGATTCAACTCAACTGGCTGACCTTCACTTGCAACTTCTCGAACTCCACCACGCCCAATCCGCGCGCGGCGGCCATGGCCAAATACGGCATCTGCGCGGGGTCCAGGTTCCAGTAGGCCTTGGCGACATAGGCGTCGATGGCCACTGGATCAGTTCCGGCAACGAGAGTTTTCTTGGTGGCAACGTCTTCCAGATTGCCGCCAGTGGGCCCGTTGCGCAGCAGGATGCGATAGCAGTCCATCACGGTGAGCGTGGGCAACATGAAGTTGGCCAGATCCACCAGGCTCTGATGAATCTGCTGATGCAAACGGTTGCGTTCGCCGCCCAGAATGCCATACCAGTTCTTCATGCCCAGCGTTGCCCCGGTAAGAACATGATGCTTGGCGACGGGGACATTGATGATCTTGTCAGCCTCCAGAAACGGCGCAAAGACGGGCCACGATTTCAGTACCACGCCGCCCATCTCCACCTCGCGGAAGAGTTCCGGATCGGGCAGAATCACCTCGGCGTGTTCGGCCAGCGCGGCGGCGCGAATGCCGGAGCGGTTGAAACAGCGGCGCGCCTCGTTGCAGCTTACATCCGTGACAATGACACGCTTGGCGCCTGCCTGCCAGCACTGCCGCACCAACTCCGCAACCACATCGGGATTGGTATTGGCGGCCTGCTCCGGCGTGCGGTCCCAGGCAATGTTTGGCTTGATGACCACCACATCCTGACGGCTGATGAAGCGGCTGATTCCGCCCAGATTCTCAAGAGCCTTCAGCACCAGCGCGCGGGGTTCGCCGTTTTGAATGACGGTCATCTGCGGCCATCGCGTGTTTTGAGAACTGGATGCGATGCGATGATCGCGCCGCGCCTGTTCGCCTTTGGCGGGAAGCGGACGCGTGCTGCGCTCGCTCAGCCAGACCGCCGCGCCCGCCGCAACCGCAGCCGTTCCACCCACGCGCAGCAGTTGCAGCAGCGCCTCGCGGCGAGTCAGGCCTTGCTTTGTTTCCTCCGGCTTGCGATCCGTTTCCTCGGCCATGATGATTCTCCCGGTTAATCTCCGTTTGCAAAATACTCTGTCATCCTGAGCGGAGTTGGGCGCGTTTTTTGCGCCCAACGGAGTCGAAGGACCTGCGGTTCCGCCGCGTGCATTTCAAACCAACTTTTTGGTTTACACTTCCAGCAAATGAATGCGCTGCGGATCATTGGTGCCTAAGCCGTGAGCGTTGTCAGCAGCAGTGACAATGTAACGTGGGGGCCGGTTGGCTGCTTCCAGCGTGGGCATACCCACTTCCGCGCGCTTGCGCTCAATCATCTGCCACGCCGTGTGATCGACGGCCACGCGATCCTCGCCGACGATCAGCGCATTGGGCTGCCAAAGGCGCTCTGGATGGAAGCCTGGCCCGCCATCGTAAACCGAACTCATGGCATCGCCAATCGTGAAGCGAACTTTTTGGCGCACGGTGGGAATGCAATTCAGATCAGCCACGGCGGGGTTGCAACCAGCTGCGTGAAGTTCATACGGCTTTTGCACAACGCCATACATATTCTTCATCGAGAAGGTGACGCCGGCCAGTTCATGATCTTTGAGGATCGGCAGATTAATCACCATGGCGCACTCGCGCGAGAGAATCTTGGCCAGCTTCACGTTCACCGCTGAACCAAAGGCCACGCCTTCCTCTTCGTATCCGGCCACATCATTGCCGATCACGCGAATCTTGCCGGGATCGGTGCTTATCGTCAGGCCGCACGACTGCAGATGATGCGCGTCGCGATCCCAGATGATAATCTCGCTCGGCTTCACGCCCGCCTCTTGCAAGCGCTCGCAGACGGCCATGATCAGCTCGTAATGGGTGTGGATTCCCTTGCCGCCCAGGCCGTTCACTTTGAGGCCGATCACCTTACCCACCGGCACGATGCTCTTCCAGGCGGCGACCGCTTTGTCGTGGCCCGTGTAAGTGGCAATGGCGCGATCCAGCAGCGCCTGCACACGCTTCCCATCGAGCACACCGCTGGCATCATGCAGCGCCGCATCGCGCGCCACCACCACCTTTGATTTAGCGGCTGTTGTCGCAGCCAATCCCAGCTTGCTCTGCGCGCTCATCAGCACCGCGCCCACGGCTGCATCCTTTAAAAACTCACGGCGATTTTTCATCGTGTTCCTCTCGTCTTCTTGTTCAACCTGTCAACTTGTCAACTTGTTCACCTGTCAACCTGTCAACCTGTTCACTTATCAACTCACAACTTCGCCTCCACGCCATGCGCCAGCCCGAGCATCGCGGCTTGTGCATTGGGCGCGGCCTCATAGGCTGTGATGCGCACCAGCGCCGGCCCCTTGCGGAAGATTACGCTCTGCGCGTACGCCACGCCAGCATCACCCAATTGCTGCGCCTGTGCGTCCTTGCTCTGCCCCTTCTCTAAAATCGTGCGCGCGCCGGCCTCGTCTTTCATCGTGTACACATCCACGGTCGCCTCCAACTGCCCCTGATATTTGTAGTCGGAGGTGGATGTGCTGACTACGCCCGCGCTGATGTACTGCTCGGCGTCGCCATCAATGTACTGCCACAAATCCTTGGCGGCAAAGGTGCGCGTATCGCTGGTCTTCTCCCATCCGGCAACCGCGCCCGACGCGGGAAAGACATCCGCATTTTTCTTTTTGCAACCAGTGCAAACAACGGAAACAAGCATTGCAATCGCCACTGCGGCGAGATACCATTTTGATTTGAAATTCACAGAAGTATTCTCCTTCATTTTCTGTTGAGCAAAATCTGACTGCTGGGCGAGCGGCTTTCGCCAATGCTGGTGACATAAACCGCCGGGTGATCTTGCAGCGGGCAAGCGTACTCGCACGCTCCGCAACCCACGCAGCGGCTTGGATCAATGCGCGGCTGCTTCAGCGTCTTGGTGTTGCCCGCTGAATCGATGACCTGCGCCTCTTGCACATAAATCGCTTTGGGCGAGACCGGGCACCATTCCTCGCAGACAATGCACTCCGTGGCCATGGCCCACGGCAAGCAGCGCCCGCGATCATAGAACGCCGTTCCCAGGCGAATCGGCTGGCTCTGCTGCTCGGCGCCTACGCCAACCACCCAGCCCTTTTCCTTGGGCGTAATCTGCCAGATCGCGCCGGTGGGGCAGACCTCCGAGCACTGCACGCAACTCGGCTCGCAATAGCCGATGCGCGGCACCAACATCGGCGACCACAGGCCCTCAATCCCCGCCTGCTCCAGCGTTGGATGCAGCGCATTATTCGGGCAAGCCTTCATGCACTCGCCGCAGCGAATGCAGCGCGACAAAAAGTCAGACTCGTCGAGCGAACCCGGCGGCCGCAGCAGCCGTTCGTTGCGCCCTTTGCCCAAGCCCACATTCGAGCGCATCAGAGGCACCAGCGCCGCGCCTGCCGCCACGCCGGTCAGCGCCCGCCGCCGCCCCAGATTCGGCGAAGCAACCTCTGCTTCATTGCGGAAGATTTTGAACTGCAAGCTCTCGTGGGGGCAAGCGCCCACGCAGTTCATGCACATCAAACACTCGGACTTGTGCCACGGCACGCCGCCGATCGGATCGTCGCCGCCCTGGCAATTGAGCAGACAGCGGTTGCAGTTGTTGCACGTCGCCGCATCTTTGTGCAGCCCCAGAATCGACCAGCGCGAAAGCGCGCCGAGCAGCGCGCCCAGCGGGCAGATCGCCCTGCACCACCAGCGCGTCACGCGCAAGCTCATCACAAGAATCGCCACAAACAGCACGCCCAGAATCAGCCCTTGCAGATAATGCGGCTGGCGCAGATCGAGCACCAGAACTTGCAGGACTGAATGAATCGCTCCGCCGGTCGCTTTGATGACGGGAATGTGGCTGTGTTCAAGCGGCGTGAAAATAGCGCGCGCCACGACGTTGATCGCCGGCAGAAAAGACAGCCCAAAAGACCGCACCAGTAAACTGAACGGATCAAGCCAGCCCAGCGCCGCCGAGCCAAAGGCCGCTGCCACCAGGCCGGCAATCAGCACCAGGTACTTCCACGTCTGCCAGCGCTGGTAGCGATTCGACTCGATGCGCTGCTTGCCCCGCTTGGCCTCGCTGGGCAGATTGCCGACGAAGTGCTGCAGCGTGCCCATCGGGCAGATCCAGCCGCAAAAGAAGCGCCCCATGAAGAGCGTCGGCAGCAGAATCAGCAGACACCAAAGCAGCCCGCGATAGAGCGCGTGTCCGGCCACGGCGTTCAGCAGCGCCACCAGCGGGTCCCACTCAAAGAAGAGACGCACCGGCGGCCGCAGATGAATCTCTTTGCCGCCGGGAAACAGTGTCCAAGAGGCGAAGAACAGCAACCCAAGAAAGAGCAGCAGAAAAACAATCTGAGAAATCCTGCGCAACATCGGCAATCTGGACCGGCTCAAGAAACGCCTCCACGCACGCGGATGCTAACCGTACAGAATGAATCATTGCCGCTGCGCCACAGGCCCGACAGTGACCTGTATCACCTGTTAGCAATTGGCCAACCCAGAGCAATCTCTAAATGGCATCGAGGTACGCCAGCCGCCCGGCGGAATGTAGCGCCGACCTCCTTGCGGGACGTAGCGCCGACCTCCCGGTCGGCTGTGGCGTGGACCTCCCGGTCCACGCTGTACTTCTCAGCAACAGGAGAAATGCTTTCATCGGCTGACCCAAATCTCAATCAGCCACAAACCCCAACCAGCGATCTCTGTCCCCTGTCCACCGATTGCAGATCCATGCCGTTGCAAAACTTAAGGGCCGGATCAATGAACTGCCGAATCCAACGTTCGCGCCGCACGCTCCAAAGCCTGCGTCAGCACCACCAACTGCTGCGCCGCCAACCCTGCGTCGTGCGCGTCGATGGCCTCGTTCACGCCTGGAATCACCACCGCCGAATAGCCGGTGTATTCGCCCGGAGCGTAGATGGTGTGCCGGAACCAGGGCCGATCCGGCAAGCCCTGCTCGCTGAGCAATGCGCCTTCGGTCTGGCGCAGAGCCCGGTTGAGCCGCTTGAGGTCGCCAGTGGCCGTCCTTTGCGCCAAGTGAACGCGCTCGGCCGCTGCCCGGAAGCGCGTCGCAGCCTCCTCGGCCGGAGCAAAATCAAGCACCACTCCGTGATCTTTGGCCTTCGCCTTGGCCGCCCCGATGTAACTGCCGATGGCGTCCGCATACGCCGGATAATCGTAAGGCAGCACATCAGCGTCGGCCATGCGCACCGCCTCCAAACCCAGCACGCGCGCCATCTCCTGCAAGTAAACAAAGTTCGGGTCGGCGTTCAGGGTATACCACGCATAGTTGTCAAAGACCGAGTGATAGACGCCGTAGTCGCCATCCGAACCAATGTCCGTGGAGGGCACGCCGGCGTGCTGAAAGAAGGGCGAGAAATCAGAGCCGGAGCCAAGATCGCCCACTTCAATCTCCGCTTTTGCCGGTTTCTCGCCGTGGTGCTCGATTCCCTTCCCGCGCTCCTCCCGCGCCGGATGGCCGATGCGCCACTGCTGATAGACGGTTCCGCCCAGCGGGCTGCGCACCGAGCGCGTCAGCTCGCGGAGAAACTGTTTCAGCGAAGGCACGGCCGAGGCGGAAAAATCGCTGCCCGCCACCGCGACATCCGTGTTGAAGTAAGCCACAGCGTGCTCAAGCGCCGCCGCGTTCTGCTCCACCCATTCGGTTGAGCCAATCAGGCCTTCTTCTTCCGCGTCCCAGCTAGCAAAGACAATTGTCCGCTTGGGCCGCCAGCCCTGCTTGAGCAGCGCGCCCACGCCATGCACCGCCTCCAGCATCGCCGCCGTGCCGCTTGATGGGTCCACCGCGCCGTACTCCCAGGCGTCCCGATGGTTGCCCACCACAACCCACTCATCCGGGCTCTCCGAGCCTTTCACCTTGCCGATTACATCCCAGATGATGCGCCGCTGATAGTCCTGCTGAGAGAGCAGATGCACCTTCACCGCGCCCGGCCCACCGACTTGTCCGAGATGGTAGTGGAAGGGCAAGCCGCCCTGCCACTCCGAGGGTGCTTTGGGCCCTTGCAGCGCTTGCAGAATCGGCCCGGCGTCGCGGGCGCTCAGCGGGATGGAGATGATGTGCGGCTCATTGCCGTATGGCGACACGCGCGCCGCGTCCGGCAGATCAAGCGTCGAGGCTACGCCGGGAGTCTCCGGATCGCCTGCATACTTGAAGATGTACTGCACCGAGCCGTACTGAATGCCCGTCTCCGGCCGCCACGGCCCCATCGGGTAGACGTCGCCTTTGCTGGCGCCATCGTCACGCGGATCGGAGTAGATCAGCACGCCCACCGCTCCGCGCTGCTCGGCGATGTACACCTTCACCCCGCGGAAGTTGGCGCCATAGCGAACCAGAACAATCTTGCCATGCAGGTCAATGTGCTGCGCGGCCAGGCGGTCAAAGTCCTCCAGCCGCCCATAGTTGGCATAGACCACCTCGGCCGTCACATCGCCGGAGCCGGAGGAGCCATTGAAGGGAATCGCCACGCGCGGATCATCTTGATAAGGATCACCGTTCACGTGCTCTCGCGTCGGGCCGCTCATCAGCAGCTTGCCACTGGAGTCGTAAGCCTCCACGCGCCCTTGCACAGGCTGATTCATCAGAACCCGGAAGGGCACAATCTCCGTCTCCAGCCCCGCCGCGCGGAACTTCTGGGCTACGAATTCGGCGGTCTTGCGGTCTCCGGGAGTGGAAGCCAGATGCGGTTCGCTGGTAAGCGTCTTCAAGTGCTGCCCAGCCAGTTTGGCGTCTGGAACCGCCAGAAACAGCTCCTCCAACTTCGCTTGCGCGGTAAAGTCGCGGTAGCCAAAGACAGTGGGGGCCGCTGCATTGGGGGTCTGCGCCAAGCTGGAAAAGGAAAAGAGCGCCAGCAAGAGCAGCGGCGCAAACGGCTTGTGCAGAGACCTCTCCATCTCGACCTTCATCTTATGCCACCGGCTGCGCGCAGTGGCAGCAGCGCCGCGCGGCCAGCGGAATCTCGCTCAAACATTCGGGGCATGGCTTGGTAGTCGGCGCCGGGGCATCCGCAGGTTTTTTGAGCTTGGCCGTCAGCTTGTTCAACGGTAAAACAATGCCAAAGTACACGACGCAGGCCACAATCAAAAACGAGAATGTCGCATTCAGAAAGTTGCCGATCAGGATTGGAGTGCCGTTCACCTTCACCACCACCGCGCTGAAATCCGGCTTGCCCGCGACCGCGGCAATCAACTGAGTCAGCACGTCCTTGACCAGCGAGGTGACGATTGCGTTGAAGGCCGCGCCCAAAATCACGGCAACTGCCAGGTCAACAACATTGCCACGCAAAACGAAATCGCGAAACCCTTTAAGCATGATGATCCCTTTGACAGAGCAGTCTGATATCGGCCATCCACGGGCGCAAACCACCCCAGGCCGTTGTTGACTATCCTATACGGCAGGAGCAGCGTTCGGCAGAGGAAATTAGGAGTGGGAGGGCAAACTGAAAAAATTCCTTACAGGGCTTCGGCCAGCCGGGGATAGAGACCGGCATGACTGGTCTGATAGAGGCACAGCAGGCGCTGGCACATCAGGTAATACGCGGAAGAAGCTTCCTGGGCATACAGGGGGAGGGTAAGTTGATAATGCCGGAAGAGCCGGAAGGAGATCAACCCCATTTCGACGCGGCGCACCGAGCGGCGCAACAGATCGGAATCCATCCTCATCCGTTCGGTGACAATCACAGCCTCGGTAAAATTCCACTGCTGCGCGCAAGCCGCCAGCGCCAGCATAACCTCGGCATTCTCGCGCATCTTCCGCAGTCCCTGGTAACCACCGAGCGATTCCCAGATTGCCTCCGGCTCCATATCAATCTGACCACTGTGCGGTTTCAGATAATCGATCGCCACGGCAGACAACCTGTCTGTATTCAACTGTTGCAGTCCCGCCGCAATCTCGTGCCAACTGCGCTGGCGCTGATGCCGCATCTGAGCCAAGAGAATGGCTAGCGCGCCAACCAGGAGGCCACACAGGGCAAGAACGAGATAGGGCTGCAAATCGGTCATCCAGACGATATTACCTCCGCGCATTCAGTTTGTCAATATCTTTATCCACACGTTGGTGTAGGGCAAGAATATAGGCGCGCAACTCCTCTGGAAGCTCCTGTCTGGCCGGTTCTTCCATCCAAAATTGAACAATCCAATAGAGAAGCGCCGCCAGGTAGGCGACCTTCCTCACATTTTCCAATGCACTGTAATAGAAGGACGCACCATAGTAACCATGCAGCATATCCACCATCATCGCCGTCATCACCCAACCGGACCAGCCTATAACCAGTGCAAAGACATGGTTGCGAAAACCAAGACCCAGTCGCTTGGCCGTCAAGAGCATGACTACAAGGAGTTCGCAAACCACCAGGCTTGTAAAAAAACTGCTTCCAGTCTCCAAGCCCAAGCGCAGATTCGAGGCCGGAGGATTCAGCACCCAGGCAAACACGGCAGCCAGCAGCAACCCCACCCCACCCGCCAAAATGAACTGCTTTCTGGCGTCATGCAGCCAGGTTCCCGTTGGCCGCATCACGATGCGCGCAATCTCCCAGATGATACCGAGCTGAAACAAAAACTCGATCAGCACGGACGACCAGTAAAACCTACCGTATAACCCTTTGGAACCATAAAGATACAATACGTAAAGGATGGGATTCATTCCTGCTTCAAACCCCATGAAGGCGGAAAAGACAGAGAAACTCTTCCATCTGCGCCGAATCATCAGGACGGCAAACAGGAAAGAGTTTCCCAGCAAAGTAGCTACAATAAAGAGCCAGTCGAGTTCAGACAGCTTCATCTTTCTCCGCTGGCTCTATTCTCTGCCTTTTGCCCTTTTGGGGCAAAGAACTTAATCAGTTTTGTACTTTATGCGACGTGCGGTGGCGGCGGAAACGGATTGGTCGGCGCGGTCATAGCGACATGAGGCGGCGGCGGAAAAGGATTGGTCGGCGCGGTCACTGCGACGTGCGGCGGTGGCGGAAAAGGATTGGTCGGCGCGGTCATAGCGACATGAGGCGGCGGCGGAAAGGGATTCACCGGCGCGGTCATAGCGACGTGAGGCGGCGGCGGAAAGGGATTGGTCGGCGCGGTCACGGCAACGTGAGGCGGCGGCGGAAATGGATTCACCGGCGCAGCGAATGAGAGAGACGAGGCAAGCGAAAGAGCCGTTGCGGCAAGAGCAAAACGCGCTGAATTCTTCATGGGGGCTGTCCTATTCTGGCGCAAGTGTGCGCAAATAGAACATAGTCCCAATTTGGTTTTTCCTGATAGAGGAAAATGTGGCGAAGTGTGTAAATCTTCAGAAAATAAAGATAGAAACTCTCACTGAGAGAGATATGCGTTCACACTATGAAATATTTTGTTCACCCGCGACCCGGTCGCAGGCTCTCCAAGTGGCTTCTATCGATTGGATCGGGGTCATCATAGGATGGAAAGACCGGCAGTCCCTCCCGCAGTCCGCTCCACTCTTCAGCCACCACAATGCTGTTCTGCGGATTTCCGGGCTGGTAGCGCGCCGAGCAGGGAAAGCCCGCCCGTACCGCAGCCGCCTCAATCACGCCAGACATATCTGTAATATCCTGCGAGGATTCGTAATCCACCCCGCCAATGCGATAGCTGAAAAGCAGCATGGTCAGGGTGCGGTCCTTTTCTTTCTTGGATTTAGCTGGGCTAAATACTTCGCAGACATCCAGCAGCATCCCGTCCACCAACCGCCCAGAGTGGGCCAGAAAATGGCGTCGCGCGCGCTCCAGTTCCTCTGCCGTGGGGCGCTTGTGAAAGATCAGCCACAGTCCCAGCGCAAGCAACCCGGCACCCAATACCGCGGCGGCGGCAATCTCCCATGAATAGACGGGCTGAAAATTCATCGCATACGAGGCGCTTCCCCTGACGCCTCCATCTAGAGGATACCTCAGCCGCTCCCAAAATATATTGCGCAGTCCTTCGATTCAGTTGGGTGTCCTATCCATTCGACGTTTTTTACGGGATGAGTGAAAGACCACGAAACTCAATCAGCTTTGTTCAACAAAGCGGGGGCAAACCAATTGCGGCCCGCTTCCGGTAAACTGCTTGAAACCAGTTCTTTTGGATTGAGGGCTCCGCCTGTGTCATCTTTGTATATCGCTGTGTTGGCGGTCATTGTGGTGGGTTTGCTGGCGGTGGCGCTCTATCGCACCGCGCGGGTGAAGACCAAGGCCGATTACCTGGTGGCCGGACGCTCGCTGCCGGCTTTCGTGCTGGTGCTCACGCTGCTCACCTCCTGGATCGGCGCCGGTTCGCTCTTTGCCGGGGCGGAGAACGCTTACAAGAACGGCTTTGCCGCGCTGTGGCAGCCGGCCGGCGGCTGGCTGGGCCTGCTGCTGATCTACTTCATCGCGCCGCGCGCCCGCAAATTTGCCCAGTTCACCCTGCCGGATCTGCTGGAAGCCCGCTACAACCAGACGGCGCGCGTGCTGGGAACCATCGCCATCCTCTTCGCCTACGTGGGCATCACCAGCTATCAATTCAAAGGCGGCGGCGACGTGCTGCACCTGATCTTCCCCGATACGGTCACCTCAGAGCAGGGGACATTCCTTATCGCCGCCTTCGTCATCCTGACCACCGCGCTGGCCGGAATGTCTTCAGTGGCTTATATGGACGTGGCCATTGGCTCGCTGGTCACCGTGATCTGCATTCTGGCCGCGCCCTATCTTTTCTTGCAGGCGGGCGGCTGGGCGGGGCTGCATCACGCGCTGCCGCCGGAATATTTTCAGGCGCTGGGCAACTACCGCTTCAGCCCGGAGCACGTCCGGCAATCGGCCGGAATGGGCGTGGTGCGCGGGCTGGAGTTCCTGGTGCCGACGATGCTGCTGATGCTGGGCAACCAGGTGATGTACCAGAAGTTCTTCTCGGCGCGCAGCGAGCGGGATGCGCGCGTTTCCGTCATCGGCTGGGTTCTGGGTACGGTGCTGCTGGAGACGCTGATTGTTTCCATCGCCGTCTTTGGCCGCGCACTCTTTCCCACGGGCGAAGTCGCTCTGCACCCGCGCGAGATCATCCCTTACACGGCTCGCCACGGACTGCCTGCGGTGCTGGGCGCAGTGCTGCTTGGCGCGGTCTTTGCCAAGGTCATCTCGACCGCCTCTAACTATCTCTTCTCTTCGTCCACCAACCTGATTGAGGACGTTTTTGTGCGCTACATGACGCCGGGAGCCTCGAACAAGCGCGTGCTGATTGTCTCGCGGCTGGCCGTCGTCCTGCTGGGCTGCTGGGCGCTCTATCAGGCCATTGGCGACGAAAGCATTCTCAAGAAGATGCTGTGGGCATATACCATCTACTCCGCAGCGCTGACACCGGTGGTGCTGGCTGCCTTTTACTCCAAGCGCGTCACCGCTTGGGGCGCGGTGGCGGCCATCGCCAGTGGTACGGCGGTCACGCTGGCTTGGGATTTGCAGGGCGTGAAATCACTCTTCCCGCATATCCTCGCCGACCGTGACGCCATCTTTCCGGCGCTCATTGTGGCTGTCGCCTCAATGATTGTGGTCAGTCTCTTCACCCGCAAGCCTGCGCCAGAGCAACTGGCGCAATTCGAAAGCTGATGGTCAGCTTTGCCGAATTTAACTGATCCAGGCAGTAACGCCGCAAAGCTATCAAAGACTAAAGCGCGCCCTACGAACGGTTTGCGGTTTGCTCCATCGCCTTGTTCGCTTCGATCGCGGATCTTTTTATGCCACGATTACGAATCATGAACTCTGACCTGCAACTGGAACAACGCCATGGATAATAACCAAAAAGCGGTGCCAGAACTTTGCGAATAATCCCTTGCCGGCTGATCCGGCGCATTCTGTGGCTTTGACAATTTGCACAATGCATCTCAATTAGCTCCATCAGCTTAGTGTGTCGGAGGGTTGTCTCTCCATTATATTGATCCAATCGCCTATGAATCTCTTAATCTATACAATTTTTTGTCCCGCCGATGTTCAATAGTAATCAAAGAACCCACATTCCCGTCAGGATGAACCGCCTTCCGGCGGTCAACCTTGTCGAAGCCCAGATTACCAATTCAACTTTGATATGAGATGAAAAGCAAAGCCAGCGGACTCATTTTAGCTGATTTTGTTTGACGCGCCCCCTGCCACTCTGCTCTACTTCTATCAACGTCATGCTCACTTCCGGCGCCAATTCGAGCCTTGTTTCCTCCAAGTGCAGCCCTGCGCCGGCTCCCTCCATGCGAATTATGATCTTCAATCCGCAAGCGGGATGGAGTGCCTGACGAAGCAAAACGCGATTTTGCAACACCCAGGCCACCACCCGCAAATGCGGCTGGTGGCTTTTCATTTTCATAGGCACTTCTAATCGAATCCGCAAACTCGCAGTCAAGGAGGCAACCAATGGAATCTGTTACCCTCAGCAACATCCAGGCGGCGCGCGCGCGCATGAATGAGGCCATCTACCTTTCGCCCTGCCAGCTTTCCAGCGACCTCTCCGAGCTGACCGGCCTGCCGTTGCACTTGAAGCTGGAGAACCTGCAACGCACTGGCTCCTTCAAAGAGCGCGGCGCGCTGAACAAGCTGCTTCTGCTTGGCGAGGCAGAGCGCCAGCGGGGCGTTTGCACGGCCAGCGCCGGCAATCACGCGCAAGGCGTCGCCTTCCACGCGGCGGCGCTCGGCATACGCGCGCAGATTGTAATGCCGCTGGCTACGCCGCAGATCAAGGTGGCGGCCACCCGTGGCTTCGGGGCGGATGTGATTCTGCATGGCGCCAACTACGACGAAGCCTGTGAAGAGGCTCTGCGCCGCTCGGCCGAGGAGGGCCGCGTTTTCATTCATCCCTTTGACGATGTGGAGGTTATCAACGGTCAGGGTACCATTGGCCTGGAGCTGTTGGAGCAGGTTCCCGAACTGGAGGCGGTGGTCGTGCCTATCGGCGGCGGCGGGCTGATCAGCGGCGTGGCCTGCGCGCTGAAAGAGTCTAATCCCAAGATTCGCGTCATCGGCGTGGAGCCGGAGAAGCTGCCCTCCATGCTGCGTGCGCGCGAGGCTGGCGGCCCGGTCACGCTCAAGGCCGAGGCCACCATTGCCGACGGCATCGCTGTCCGCCGCGCCGGAGACCTGACCCTGCCGCTGGTCTCGCGCTACGTGGACGAGATCGTCGCGGTGGACGACGAGGAGATTGCCAGCGCGATTCTGATCCTGTTGGAAAAAGAAAAGACACTGGCTGAAGGCGCGGGTGCCGCGGCGCTGGCAGCGGTTTTGCAGGCAAAGACCAACCTCCGCCATCGCCGCAGCGTGGTGCTGGTCAGCGGCGGCAACATCGACGTCACGCTTTTGGCCAAGATCATTGAGCGCGGCCTGGTCAAGGACGGCCGCTTGTTGCGCATCCGCGTAGCCTTGCAAGACCGCCCCGGCGCGCTGCTCGGCCTTACGCAAATCCTGGCCCGTGAGCGCGCCAACATCGTCGAGACCATCCACAACCGCTCCTATTATGGCGTCAGCCTGGGCGAAACTGTGATTGACGTAACGCTGGAGACGCGCGGCTCCGCGCATATCGCCGCCATCAGCCATGCCCTGCGCGAGGCCGACTTTGACTTTGAGCGCATCTTGTAATAGATATTTGCTCGCGGAAGCCGCCGCACCAGCACAGTTTGTATATTGTAAGAAGAGCCACCTGAGAAAAGGGATCGAATGATGAATCCGCAAACGCAAAAGCTGACATTTTTTGAGAAGACAGGCTACGCCTTCGGCGATGCGGCCTCCAATCTGTTTTGGATGACCTTTATCTACTTCCAAAGCAAGTTTTATTCCGACGTCTTTTTCTACACTCCTGACGCCGCGCTGGAACGTTCGCTGCTGCAGAAGCTGGCGGCTCTGCTGCTGCTGACGCGCTTTTTCGATATGGGCTTCGACCTGTTCATGGGCATCATGGGCGACCGCACGCGCACCCACTGGGGCAAATTCCGCCCCTATCTGCTTTGGTTCGCCATTCCCTTCGGCATCATCAGCACGCTCACCTTTACCACCCCCGGCTTCAGCCCCAACGGCAAGCTGATCTATGCCTACATCACCCTCTGCCTGATGATGATGGTTTACTCGGCGATTAACATTCCCTACTCGGCGCTGATGGGCGTCATCTCGCCCGATTCGCAGGAGCGCACCAGCGCTTCGTCCTACCGCTTTGCCTTTGCCTTTGGGGCCGGCATGATCGTTCAGTATTCCACGCTTTATCTGGTGGATTACTTTGGGCGAATCAGGCAGGGGATGAGTGGAATGGCGCTGGCCGCGGCCGAGGCCCGTGGTTATCAATGGACGATGGGCCTCTACGCTATTGCGGCGACCTCGCTCTTCTTCCTCACCTTTGCGCTGACCAAAGAACGCATTCAACCGGCCCCGCAAAAAGCCTCTCTGGGGCAGGATTTATCCGACCTGGCTACCAATGTGCCATGGCTGATCCTCTTCTTTACCGGAACGCTGACGGTCTGTTCGGTGGCTATCCGCAGCAGCGCGATTCTTTACTACTTCCAGTACTACGTGGGCAATGAGAAGATGGCCGCGCTGTTTATGGTGGCAGGCACGCTGCTCTCCCTGCTGGGATCGGTGGCGATTCAGCACGTGACGCGATTCGCGGGCAGAAAGGCCACTTATATCGGGCTGGCGGTTCTGGGCGCAATCTTCCTGGCCGTTGCCTACTGGACGAAACCGGAGCAGATCGTGCTGATCTTTGCGCTGCAGATACTCTATAGCGCCGTGACCGGGCCGACCTCGCCAGTGCTGTGGGCAATGTTCGCCGACTCTGCCGATTACTCTGAGTGGAAGACTGGACGCCGCGCCACCGGACTTATTTTTTCGGCGGCAGGAATGTCCAATAAACTCGGCTGGGCCATCGGAGGGCCGGTTGCGGTCTGGCTGCTGGCCAGCTTCGGCTATCAGGCCAACGTGGCGCAAACGCCCGCCGCATTGCATGGAATTATCCTGCTGTATTCCTTGATTCCAGCGGTCGGCTTTCTGCTGACTGGCGTGGCCATCTTCTTCTATCCGCTCAACGAAGCGCGCATGAAGAAGTTGCAGGGCGAGTTACAAGCAAGGCAGGCAGTCAATGACTAGCGAACTTGTTAACCTGTCAACTTGTTAACCTGTCAACCTGTTAACCTGTCAACCTGTTCACTCGCTGACTCGCTTAACTGCCCTGCCATCTTTCTGGAGAATAACGATCCCATGCAATACGGCCATTTTGACGACGCAAACAAGGAATATGTCATCACACGCCCCGACACTCCCAAGTCGTGGAGCAATTATCTCGGCTCGACCGAGTATGGCGCCATCATCACCAACAACGCAGGCGGTTATAGCTTCTATAAGTCGGCGGCGTTGGGCCGCTTCATGCGGTTGCGCTTCAATGCCGTTCCCCTCGATCAGCCTGGGCGCATCCTCTATCTTCATGACCATGAGAGCAAGGATTATTGGTCCGCGGCGTGGCAGCCTGTGGGCAAGCCGCTCGACAAGTATAAGTCGGAGTGCCGCCATGGAAGCGCATATACAATGATCTCCTCTGAATATGAGGGCATCCGCTCGGAGACCACTTACTTTGTCCCGCTGGGAAGAACCTTTGAATGTTGGCGCGTGAAGCTCATCAACCTGAGCGACAGGCCGCGCGAGTTAAGTGCTTTCACTTACGTGGAGTATGCCGGAAACTGGGATGCGTGGAATGATCTGATCAATCTACAGTACACGCAGCACACGGTCAAGATGGATGTGGTGGATAACATCATTGACCACGGAACCAATGTCAATATTCCCAATATGCCGGATAACTTTGCGGAGAAAGACCAGGGCCGTCATTCCTTCCAGGCGCTGGTCGGCGCAGAGATTGTCGGCTATGATACGGACCGCGCCGAATTTCTTGGCAACTATCGCGGTTACGGCAATCCTGTTGCTGTCGAGCAAGGGAAGTGCAGTAACTCGCGGGCTGTCGGCGACAATGGTTGCGGATCATTGCAGGCTCGGATGACTCTTGCGCCGGGAGAGACAAAAGAGTTTCTTGTTCTGTTGGGCATTGGTCAGGCGGGCGTTGAAGGCAAGGCGGCAGTTGCGGAGTTTGCTGACCTGGCGAAGGTGGACGAGGAGCTTGCCAGGCTGAAGAGTTACTGGCATGGGCGCATCGCTGGAATGACCGTCGAAACTCCCGATGCAGAATTCGACAGCATGCTGAATATGTGGGGCCCATTCAATTGCCTGATGACTTATGCGTGGTCGCGCGCGGCGAGCCTGGTTTACGCAGGCGAGCGCGATGGGCTTGGATTCCGCGACACGGTGCAGGATATGCTGGGCGTGATGCACGCTATTCCTGAAGAGGCCGGCCGACGCTTGGAGTTAATGATTACCGGGCAGGTTTCCACCGGCGGAGCCATGCCCGTGGTGCGACAGTTTGCCCACAAACCCGGTAAGGAAAAGGCTCCAGGCGAGGAAGAGTATCGCTCGGATGATTGTCTGTGGCTTTTCAATGCCATTCCAAGTTATGTGAAAGAGACCGGCGACTTATCTTTTTATAACAAGATTCTGCCCTATGCCGACCGTGGCGAAGATACCGTGCTTGGTCATTTGAAGCGCGCCATCCAATTTAATCTGGAGCGCAGCGGAGCGCATGGATTGCCTTGCGGACTCTCTGCCGATTGGAATGATTGCATCCGCCTGGGGCAGAAGGGCGAGACAGTTTTTGTGGCCTTCCAGTTGCGCTTTGCATTGGCCACTTATATTGAAATCTGCCACCTGATGATTGCCGAAGACGAGGCCAGGTGGGCCGCCGCCGAGTTAGACAAGTTAGACCACCACATCAAAGAATACGCATGGGATGGAGAATGGTATCTGCGCGCTTACCGCGAAGACGGCTTTAAATTCGGCTCGAAGGAAAGCAGCGAGGGCAATATCTTTCTCAATCCGCAGTCGTGGGCGGTGATCAGCGGCCACGCCAATCGCCAGCGCGCCGCGCAGACGATGCAATCGGTGCGGGAGCGCCTGGCCACCGAATATGGCCTGATGATTTGCGCGCCGCCATACATCGATACTGATTTCAATGTGATGCGCGCCGCTCTCTTCAATGCCGGCCAAAAGGAGAACGCCGCCATCTTTACTCATACGCAGGGCTGGGCGGTGATTGCGGAGACGCTGCTGGGCCACGGCGATCTGGCTTACGAGTATTACCGTAACTACCTTCCCGCTGCTTATAACTCGCGCGCGGAAGTTAGAGAGATTGAGCCTTATGTTTATTGCCAGTTTACGCACAGCAAATATAGCCCGCGCTTTGGCGCATCGCGCGTGCCATGGCTGAGCGGCTCGGCGACGTGGTCCTATTACGCGGCCACGCAATATATTCTCGGCATCCAGCCGGAGTATAACGGATTGCGCATTGATCCCTGCATTCCTTCGGCATGGCAGCAGTTCAAAGTTACGCGGGTATTTCGCGGCAAGCGGGTAACTGTTGAAGTGAAGAATCCCAACGGCGTGCAAAAGGGCGTGAAGAAACTAACTCTGAATGGCAAGGAAGTTACGGGGAATTTTATTCCGGTGGGGACGCTGCTTGAGGAGAATCTTGTGGAAGTATTGATGGGATAGTTTCAATCACTCTTGAGACAGAGTACGGCGTGGACCGGGAGGTCCACGCTACTGCCGGCCAGGAGGCCGGCGCTACAAGAATCGGCGCACCAAGTCACAAGGGCCACTCCGCGTGAACGGAATGGCCTTTATGACTTGGAGCAATGAACTGAGCGGCCGTGACTAAGCGGCGACCAGCGGCTTGGTGACCAGCGATCCGTTGGCGTAGCCCTTGGCGATATCGGCGATCGAAATGGCCGAGTAGTCGCCGGCGTGACCAGCCTGACCGAACTGGGTCATGCGCAGCGCCACAACCTTCTGCATGGCCGCGCGCGCCGGGGTGAGGTAGTCGCGCGGATCAAACTTCTCCGGGCTCTCGGCGAATACTTTGCGGATTGCGCCGGTGATGGCGAGGCGGTTGTCGGTGTCCACATTGATCTTGCGGACGCCGTTCTTGATGCCGAGCTGAATCTCTTCAACCGGCACGCCCCAGGTTTCCTTCAGCTTGCCGCCGTACTGGTTGATGATGTCCTGCAAGTCCTTGGGAACCGAGCTGGAGCCGTGCATGACCAGGTGGGTGTTGGGCAGGCGCTTGTGGATGGCAATCAACAGATCCATCTTGAGCACCGAGCCATCGGGCTTCTTGGTGAACTTGTAGGCGCCGTGGCTGGTTCCGATGGCGATGGCGAGCGAATCGACGCCGGTGCGCTCGGCAAACTCAACCGCCTGATCGGGATCAGTGACGTGATCGAGGCCGCTGCCGCCGGCTCCGTGGCCGTCTTCAATGCCGCCCAGCACGCCGATTTCGCCTTCGACCGAGATGCCGCGCTCGTGGGCGTAATCGACCACCTGCTTGGTGACGGCGACATTCTCTTCAAAGGTGGCCGGGGTCTTGCCGTCGGGCTTGAGGGAGCCGTCCATCATGACGCTGGTGAAGCCGAGCTTGATGGCGCTCTCGCAGGTCTCAAAGCTGTTGCCGTGATCGAGGTGCATGGCCAGCGGAATCTGCGGATAGAGCTCGGCGGCGGCCAGCATCAGGTGATAGAGGTAGTTGTCCTGGGCAAACTTGCGCGCGCCACGGCTGGCCTGGATGATGACCGGCGAGTTGGTCTCCTTGGCCGCTTCCATGATGGCCTGGATCTGTTCCATGTCGTTGACGTTGAACGCGCCGACGCCGTAACCGCCCTTGGCGGCCTCGTCGAGGAGCTGCCGCGTGGTAACTAGAGGCATTGAGTTTCTCCTATGCCGGTGATTCCGGCGAAGTTGGGGTCCAGCCGACGCGCTTGGGACGCTACAGGGCAGGCAACGTGCCCCCTGGCGGCAGGAACTGCGATCATCCTCATGGTAGCAGAGCCGCGCAAGAAGAAATTGTGCGGAGGCGCACAAACGGCCCCAGCGCCCTTACTCAGTTCAAATCAGGAATTCAGTTTCCGGCACAGAGCGAGACGGCATAGGCCAGAACCTCGCCAACGCGGTTGGCTTGCTGCTCTTCGGCAAAGAAGAACGGACTTTCGGCTGCGTCCGCAGTATGCGCCAGAACGACAAAGATTGGCGCTTTGACTTGCGCCGTCCAGGAGAGATGGCCGGCGTTGGCGTCCTGGCGCTTGTGGTATTGCGCTGCAGTCAGCAATTCGATGGTGCGGATATCGCGCAGATTGAGCAAGAGATCGCGATGGCCGTGGAAGATGACATGGTCGCCAAGCGCCTCTTTCCAGTGATAGACGATTTGGCAGGTGGCGGGCTTGACGGAGACTTCGCTGTATTCGTCGGAATAGAGGCTCTTCCAGGATGTGCCGAGGGTTTCATCCTGGTATTCGGCCATGTAGGTGATCCTTATCTGTTCGCTGATCTGAGTTTGCAGATAGTTCAAGCTGGAGACAAGACTGGTTCCGGCGTCTTTGGAACTGGGCAGGACGGTGACCGGATAATTGTGTGCAAGAACCGGGGCGAGTGCTGATCCGGAGGCAGATGAAGCGGCCGGAGTTTGGCTGGGATTAAGGAGAAATTTGATCAGAAAATCGGATGCGCCCGCGGCCTTGAGGCGAGAAAGGTCATGCAGCGAGAGCGGAATCCGTGTGTAATCTTTGCGCAGGCTGGCGATGATTTCGTCGTCGGAAAGGTGCGCCTTGACGGCCTCGATGACATCTTCAACGCGGGAGTCCGCTGGCGCGGCGGGGCGTGAATCGGCAGGCGCCGGGGCGGAGGCGTCTGCGGCATCGGGTCGCGGCGGAGGGGGAACGGCCTGTTGCGCGTTCAATGCGGGAAGAAGAGAAAAAGCAGGCAATGCCAACAGCCAAAGAATCTTTTTCATGGATGCGCTTTCTATGTTTTTCTGCCGCGTTGAGTAAAGTGGAGGCAATGTTGCAAAGCTGCCTCCCCGGTTGAAGCAAGAGATCAAGAATCGGCGCTAATTCGTCGCGGTGGTTGCAAAGGCTGAATCAGTCACACCTGCCTCCGCCTGATCTGCCTGTTGCTGCTGCTGAATCAGTTGCCCTTGCACGCCTCCTGTATCGGCGGGCAATTCATCGGCCGGAACAGGCGGCGGAGCGATGGCGGCATAAGGCGCAGCGGGAAGTCCATTTGTGCCCTGCTGATCGCGCAATGTTTTGAGTCCGTCGTCGATCTGGGAGCGGAAGTTGTTCTGCATCTCCTGAAGATTATCGAGCGCGAGCGTCACAGTGACGCCGGCAAAGCAGTCGGCCTTGCGACTGCTGACGACGATCAAATCCGCGGTGGCTGAATCCGCCGGAGGAACAGCGGTCAAACGAAGCACGTCGCCGGCTGAAAGGTTGCAATTGTCCCCATCCGTTGTGGGCACATTCAGATCCTGATCCTCGATAAAGAGGTGGTTGACGGTGAGCACCTGCGGCAGGTCCGTGAGGTCAGAGGCGCGGGCTGGATCGGATGAGGTGGAGGCCGCATTCTCATAGGAGAGTTGCTGGCGCACTTCATCGGCAATCGCCTGTTTGGTCTCCGCTGAAAGCGGCGTATCTTCCGGTGCAGTGTCTGCATCCGCAAGCTGATCGCCTCCCTGCGCATCGGCGCCGGGGCAGGCGGCGCTTTGCGGATCAGGATCATAGCCGTTGGCAAGCGTCTGGCTAATCAAAAAGTCAGCCAGCCAGTTGGTTGCGCCGGGATAAATGGGCGTAGGGGTAAAGTAACCGGAATCGCACCTTGCCCAAACCGCGTTCGCCCAGGCCCAACTATAGGCCGCCGGCGCATCCCATGGGTAATAGGCCCAGCCATAAAACTTGGGAGCGTAATAGGCACTGGGAACGTAATGAACCAGTACGGTTCCGTGGAAGTTGTACGACGTGTAAGCGCGCGATAAACGCTGGCCGTTCACAACATAAGTGCGCTGCGTGAAGGAAGTTCCGTTATGCAGGACGGGCCGCTCAACATAGCCCCGGTTGCGCCCTAAAGAAACGACGGCGGAGTGATCCGGGCGGCGGCTCACGATGGTTCTTTGCCCGCCCGGTCCGCGATTGATCTCCATCGAGGAGGTATGCAGGCTGGCCAAGTGGCCGTCAGGGCGAAAGGACGCGGTCTCGCCGGGCTTGTGGAAAGAGGCGAGAGAGCCGTTCGGACGCAGATCGTAGGAGCGGCCATTGGAGGCAGAGACCGTGAGTTTGCCGTTGGAATGAACGTTCACATCTCCCTGCGGAATGGGGCGGCGGTTGATGCCGGTCATCTCCTGGCGCGAGGAATTGACCTGCCCCAAGGAGTTGTGCGAGCCGGAGAAGTTCGAGGATGGAAGCGGTCCGGTTCCAGAGGGAAACGACGGGCGCGAGGTTGTACCCGAATTTGAATTGGGCGAATAAGAGTGGGACGGCTCAGGCGTGGATGGATGGCTGGGCGTATAGATATGGTTGCCGCCATTGCTCTCCGGTGCTG
This sequence comes from uncultured Occallatibacter sp., assembly GCA_964645305.1. Classification (GTDB taxonomy): domain Bacteria; phylum Acidobacteriota; class Terriglobia; order Terriglobales; family Acidobacteriaceae; genus Telmatobacter. The sequence goes on from CAZYCV010000002.1 coordinate 59,295, forward strand.
GTGAATATGGACGAGGAGCGGGCGCAGGCGGCGTATAAGGCCTGGGCGCGGGCGCAGGCGGAGTGTAGGGCCGGGGCGCGGGTGCGGGCGGGGTATACGGACGAGCAGGTGGAGTATAAGGCCGTGGCGCGGGCGGTGTGTAAGGTCGGGGAGCAGGTGGTGTATAGGGCCGTGGCGCGGGCGGGGTATAGGTTCTAGGAGGCGGTGGCGGCGTGTACGTTTTCTTTGTTTGGCCAACCACAACAAGAGGAGTCAGCAAGACCCCTGACACTCCTAAAAATACCCAGCTTCTTTTGGGGAAAGGCATTCAAAACTCCTTGCTCGGCCGGGAGTTAAGCGAATCTTTCAGTTCGATCGTTCTATCTGCGCCCTGGCCGCACACAGTCAGTATCCGCCGATTTCTAAAACTTAGTCAAGAAAATTCGATGGAAATTCAAGCCGTAAATAGGATGGAATCAAGGCGAAACCGCTAGATCAGCTCATAACCGGCGAACCAGTAACCGATCTCAAAGGCGGCTGTCTCAGGGGCGTCGGAGCCGTGAACGGCATTCTCTGACATGGAGCCGGCAAACTTCTTGCGGAGGGTTCCCTCGTCGGCGTTGGCCGGGTTGGTCGAGCCCATCAGCTTGCGCCAGTCGGCGATGGCGTTCTCTTTTTCCAGCACCATCAGCACCAGCGGTCCGGAGGACATGAAGGCGCAGAGCCCCTCGAAGAACGGCTTGCCGGTGTGCACGGCATAAAAGCCCCGCGCCTGCGCCGCGGAGATCGACTGGCGCTTGATGGCCACGATTTGAAAGCCGGCCCTTTCGATCTCGGCCAGAATAGCCCCGGTGAATCCATTGCGGACCGCGTCCGGCTTGATGATGCTGAAGGTGCGTTCGGCCATGAAAGCTGCTCCTCGGATGAAATCACTTGCGCTTCTTCATTGTATCGGGCGCGGGGATGGGCGAAGGCCGCCGCCTGTAGATCCGACAGATGTGGCTTTATTCCCAACGCTCTGTCATCCTGAGCGGAGCGCAGCGGAGTCGAAGGACCCGCGGTTGTTTTTCGGGGTCAGAGCGTCCAATCCTCGCACTTGAGTCCATCGACAAAGGAGAACGCCGCGTCGTGCGTCACCAATGTCAGGTCCAGCGAAATGGCGTGCGCGGCTATCATCAGGTCTTCATGGCTTAAGGGGCGACCTTTGCTCTCTTGAGCGGCGCGCAATTCTCCATAGGCCGTAGCAGCGGACGAGTCCCAAAGGAGAACCTGAGAATCTCGTAGAAAGGCCTCAACGTCCAGCCGAAGCCGCGCGGCTTCAGGCTTGCGCGCCAAGCCATACAGCAATTCCGCCTGCGTGAAGACAGAGAGCGCAACGGCAGACCTCGGAAGAGCCTTCAGCCGTTCGCGCACAGGTTGTGGATCGCCCTTGATCGCGTAACTGACCACATTGGTATCAAGCAGATAGCGGATGGCCATCAGAACAGGTCCCGTTCGGCCGGCATGTGCACCACGCGCTCAAAAACACCATCGGGAATATCGAGCGAGTCAAAACGGTCAAACCACTCTTGCCAAGATTTCGAGGGCTGATCCGCTGGTTGCAAAAGCAGCACGTTACCGGTTGCTGCATCGCGGCACACTTCAATTTCAGTCCCCGTAAAGCGGAACTCCTTGGGCAGGCGCACGGCCTGGCTGCGGCCATTTTTGAAGAGCTTGGCGGTCTTGACCGGCGACGTCGGCGGCGCGGCAGAATTTGCGGTTGCCATGGCGCACCTCCTGGCCGTGGTATAGACCAAGTATAAGCCAATTCCGGATCGGCTGCGGGCTTACTCGATGGCGAAGACGGCGTAGACGGTGGCTGTGCGGCTCACCTTGCGCGGCTCGATTGCCAATCGCTCTTGTGGTGCCCCGCCACCACCAGCGTATGCTTCGACATCCGCATTATTGGCGTTAGGTAAAAAGAAACCATGTTGAGTCGAAACCTGATTTGTCACGTAAATCAATTTTCCCAAGTTAACTTCCATCCCTTTAGCTAGTACAGTAGCATCAGCTTTGGCACGTGCAATGGATTTTTCAAGCGCCTGGTCTTCAAGCGCCTTCTCGTCCTTTACTGTCCAATCGATCTGGCCACTATCAGTAGCTCCTGCGGACACAGCCACGTCTAGAATTTCCGCAGCCCGTTCCGGAGGCGCCTTCACCGTCCACTGCTGCACCAATTTGAATTTGTGGGACTTGTATCCAATAGTGTCCAAATGCTGCGATTCGCTGCGGATTGAGTTATCGGGAATCCCAGCCTGTTTAAGCGCAGCCACAATCTCATTGGAGATCTTTGCTCCTGTGGCATAAGCAGTCTTGGCATCAGAAGGCTGAGTCTCAAAGCCGATATGTAGAATTGCGATCTCTGGATCGGCTGTTACCCGCTCCTCAGCGCTGACAGTGAGTATGCGATTCGAAGGCTCAATCTTCAATTGGACTTGACCGGCTTGCTGCGCGACACTTGCCGCGCCGCCAAGGATCAGCGCGAGTACTGCAAGAACTTGCTTGACGTGCATAGTGGTTTCCTTTCAACCCTTGGACGCAAAGCATATAAGATCGGCGCGAAGAAAGTAAAAGAAAATCTAATCCAACTTTCCAGTTGGGTGCCCCACCTTCGCCGCGTCTTTGTTTTTGCGGCTAGGGTGGGAAATCACGAAACTCAATCAGCCGTCTCTTCAAGCTCCATACTTCGCTCCGAAGGCGCGCAGCTTGGCCAGCGTGGCTGCCGCTTGGCCGGAGTCAATCGCCTCGGCGCCCAGGCGAACGCCTTCCTTCAGGTCGTTGGCCAGGCCTGCTGCAATCAGCGCGGCCGCGGCATTCAGCAGCACGATCTCGCGGCGCGCGCCGGGCAGGCCGGTCAGCACGTCGTAGAGCAGCGACGCGTTCAGCTTCACATCGCCGCCGGTGAACTCCTCCAGCTTGCGGCGCTCGAGGCCGGCCATCTCCGGGGTCACGCGCGCGGCATTCATGGTTGGCTTGCCACCGTCTTCCGCCTCCTCAATCCGCGCCACAATCGACTCGCCGGTGGTGGTCAGCTCGTCGATGCCGTCGGTTCCATGCACCACAAAAGCGCGCTTGGCTCCCAGCTCCACCAGCGCGCGGCCCACCAGCAGCACGCGGCTGGGCGCAAGCACGCCAATCACCTGGGTGCGCGCTCCGGCGGGGTTGGTCAGCGGGCCGCAGAGGTTGAAGATTGTTCGGAAGCCGAGGGCGCGGCGCAGCGGCCCGACGGCCTTCATCGCCGGATGGTAGTGCGGCGCAAAGAGGAAGATGAAGCCCGTCTCGCGCAGGCACTCGGCGGCCAGCTCCGGCTTCAGATCGATGGGCACGCCCAACACCTCCAGCACATCAGCCGCGCCGCACAGCGAAGTGACCGCGCGATTGCCGTGCTTGGCCACCTTGGCCCCCGCCGCCGCCGCCACCAACGCCGCGCCGCTGGAGATGTTGAAGGTGAGCGGCCCTCCGCCGCCCGTGCCTACCACGTCCACCAGCGTATCGCGCTCGGCTTGGGTCAGCGGCAGCGGAGTCACGCGCTCGCGCATCACCTGCACAAAACCGGCCAGCTCCGGCGCCTGTTCACCGCGCGTGGCCATCACCGTGAGCAGCGCCGCCGTCTCCACCTCCGGCACAGTGCCGGTAAGAATCTCCGTAAGCGCCGCCGCTGCCTGCTCGCGGGTCATCGCCGCGCCATCTTCGGCCAGTGGCCGCAAAAGCTCTTTCACAAGTCCCATAGATTAATGATACGGCGCGCCTGCCGAACGGAGGGAGCAGAGGCTTTCACAGTTGCGGAATCACTCAATAACAATCCATGAAGCGTAAGGGCACGACTTCAGTCGTGCCGCAAAAGTCTCTAAAAATAGCGGGCTTTAGCCTCTGCGTTTTTTATAGGATGCGCCCCAACTTCAAGCCGCAACTGAATCGTCCGCTGCCCGCGCCTGCCGCGCCTTCACCTGCTCCGCCGGCACAACGGAAAGCCGCAGCCCCACCGCCTTCAGCACGGCGATCAACGTCTTCAGCGTAGGATTGCCCTTGGGCGAGAGCGACCGATAGAGCGACTCACGGCTGATGCCCGCTTGGATAGCCACCGCGCCCAGCCCGCCATAAGCCTCCGCCACGGCACGCAGCATAATCAGCCCGCCGGCGCGCTCCTCTGGGTTATCGAGAGCTTCCATGGCCGCAATCAAATATCCAACCGCAAACTCCCGGTCTTTGCGCAACTCTTCAACTTCCCATTCGTGATGAGAACTGACGCCGACAAGTTCTTTCATGGTTGCCTCCGTTTCCACTGATCCCAAAGCGCTTTGGCTCGTGCAATATCCTTTGTTTGACTGCTTTTGTCCCCGCCGCAGAAAAGAATTACCCAGTGCTGGCCGTACCGTCCGCAATAAACTCGGTATCCAGCGCCCACATCAATGCGCAACTCCGTTACGCCTTCACCCACCGGCTTTGAATCGCCCATATTGCCGGATTCCATCTGACGCAATCTGGCATTGATGCGAACCTTCGCCAAAGAGTCGCGAAGAGATGCAATCCACTCTCTGAATGGGTGTCGCCCATTCTCTTCCCGGTAGTGGAGAAGCTCGATCATGAAGAGAATTGTAGCATAAAAGCTACAAACTAACGCCTCCCGGAGGGAGGAGGCGAGAATAGCCCAGGATGAAATCCTGGGTTGGCGGTCAGCCTGGAAGATTCCGCCCTGGAGGGGCGGTGCGAGGCATTCAACAGTAAAAGATTTTCCGCCATCGAGAGACGGAGTCTTCGATCCACCCCTACAGGGCGGAATCGCTTTTTCTCTGCATCCAACCCAGGGTTCCGCTGCGCTCCACCCTGGGCTATTCTCGACGGCTCCCTCCGGGAGCAACTCCGGGATAACATATCTTGCAAGAACTGCACGCTAAGCATCATCTCATTCATACACGAAGCAATTCTAGCTCACTAGAGCGAGGGGAACATCTCAAGGCAAAAGCATTCGGTCTGAGAAAACATATTGTTATTTTCCGCGAAATCGAATGCCTTATACTCGATTATTGAATAGTCGACACCGATGCCATCTTTTATGATTTCCCATTCAATTCCTTCTGCTGCTAGGAGTTTAGGGAAGGTGCGAAGGTGAATATCTCCGCAGACAAAAAGCACGTTCATGGCTTTTGCCTTCTTCAGTTCATGTAGCCAAAATCCTTCACGACGCGAGAATTGGTGAGCGTTTTCATGTGCGAGTGCAATCTTCCTAATTTCTTCCCCACAATTCTCGTTTATTTCTTGCATGGGATAAGAAACTTGAGTTCGAAATTCCTCAAGGCTACAAATCATCTCATAATCTCTATATCCAATAATCTTTCGCTCGCGCGAGTTTGGATCAACAAATATATGATGAATATTATGTGCTCGATGAATCGCATCTAGAAGAGAAACGGCACTGTCTTTGATCAAACGTTCCGGCTGTTCCTCCTCCGCAAGAAGGTCGAACGAGTGCTTCTTAATGGCCGATTCGATAACATCAATAAATGCAAGATTACTTTCTGTAAAGCCGCGGACTTGTTTGTATCGAGTTGCTTCGTGGTTTACTCCGACAAGGTAAACAATCACGCGACCTCCTTTTTATAAGAACAATCAACCCAAAAACATCGTCCGATAGAGCGTATCCCGCTGGACGGGCTTGAAGCCGGCGTCGCGGATGATTCTGCGGAGTTCTTCTTCGGTTGTGCAGTTACTTGTGCCGGCGGCTTTGACTACATTCTCTTCTAACATCACCGAGCCCACATCATTGCCGCCGAAGTGGAGGGCTATCTCCAGCACCTTCAGGCCTTGCGTCACCCAACTGGCTTGCACGTTTTCGATGTTATCGAGATACAAGCGCGAGATAGCCAGAGTTTTAAGATACTCGACCGAAGTCGCCTCCTCCCAGCCGCGTCCGCCGAGGGCCGTATGCTTGGGCTGGAAGCTCCAGGGGATGAAGGCCGTGAAGCCGCCTGTCTCGTCTTGTAACTTCCGTATAACTTCAAAGTGATTAATGCGCTGCTCGAAGGTTTCGCCCACGCCGAACATCATCGTCGCCGTGGTGCGCATTCCAAGCTGGTGCGCGGTGCGATGCACGCTGAGCCAATCCTGGGTGTTGCATTTGATGCGGGCGATGCGATGGCGGACCTCGTCGTCGAGAATCTCAGCGCCGCCGCCGGGGATGGAATCCAGGCCCGCCGCGCGCAAGCGAATCAAAGTCTCGCGCAAGCTCAGATCGGAGTAGCGCGCGATGGCCAGAATCTCGGAAGAGGTCAAGCAATGCAGCCAAATCCGCGGAAAACGCTGTTTGATGCCGCTGAAGAGGCGCTCAAACCAGTCGATCTTCAGGTCGGGATGAATGCCGCCCTGCATCAGCACGCCCGTCCCGCCCATCTCCAGCGTTTCGGCGATCTTCTCGTAGATCACCTCGAAGTCGAGGATGTAGCCTTCTTCCGAGCGCGGGCCGGTCAAGGGCCGGTAGAAGGCGCAGAAGGTGCAGTACTCGGTGCAGAAGTTGGTGTAGTTGATGTTGCGGTCGATGATGTAGCTAACCACACCCTCGGGATGCAGGCGGCGGCGCACGGCATCGGCCTCGAAGCCCAGGCCGATCAGGTCGGGGGAGCGGAAGTGGTCGAGAGCCTGTTGGCGGGTCAGACGGGGGAAGTCGGTCATGGATTCGATTCTACCAATTTATGAGCCGGAATCGGATTTGGAGTTGGGTTTTGGCGCGGGTTGCGGCTTTTTGGCCGGCGCCGAGACGCCCATGCTCAGCAGGAAGAGATTGAAGCCTTTGCGCAGCGATTGGAGCACGCTCATGGTTGTAGTCCTTTCAACTTTGTTCCGGTGGCTTACGCGGTTCGAATCTCCTGGAGCAGGTCGGGGTGGCGGTCGAGGAGTTTGAGCAGCTTGACCAGAGCCAGCGAGGGACGGGTGCGGCCATTCTCGTAACGCGAGAAGGCGTTGACGCCGCCGCCGAAGATCTCCGCCGCCTCGCGCTGATCCAGAGCCAGCTTCTTGCGCACGCTGACGATGTAGCCCGGATCGACGATGGCGGCGTTGACCTGCTGATCGAAGGCCTGCATCGCGCGCATAAATCGCTCACTATCGGCCATGTCGTGAACGGATTCACCGCAAGCGGGGCAAAAGTCGCCGGTTGTGGTAATCATCGTTGTTTCATTCTTGTAGGTGTAGGGAAGGTCGCGGGTATCGTGGATTAACTCCGCTGCGCCGCACTCTGGGCATTTCATGGTCATAGCTCCTTGAACGAGACAATCAGCACATCGTCAATGACGGTTAACTTGAGGTAGATTGCGCCCGCCTTCGTGATTGGGTGATACACATCTTGCCAAATCCGGTGGTCGGCATGGGTGGTCATTGATTTGTAAAAATCTTTCATGGTCAATGAAGAAACCACGGCAATCATTCCCTGGATATTGATGCCGAGTGCTTTGGCACCAAATCGCGCGGATTGCGTGGGACGCACCTTGCCCGCCTGAATCAGCTCCTTGACGCGGACAAGCGGACAGTGTGGAGTGCGTTTCTCCATGATTGGAGATTACCCTTCTTGGTTAATTTTAGCAAGTAGGTTAATACGCGCAATTGTGACGTCACTTGCCGGATTCTCTCTTAGGAGCTGCATTGCGCTTCGGTTTCGGATTTTTTCCAGAGGCAGAAAAGCCTATGCTCTCAAGAATCGCTCCGATTGCCTCGAAAAAAGCGCCGATCAGTTCAGTCATTGAGTTTCTCCGTCTTCCATCGTACGATGAGCGCTACTTTGTCTCAAGAGCCGGAATCTTCGTTACCTCGGCAGCCGGAACTACCGCCGTCTCGCCACGCAGAATCTCCACCGCCTGCGGCGGCAGCGGCTTGTCGGCGTTGGCCAGCAGCAGGCTTACATTCCACATTTCGGCCTCGGAGAGTTGCCCTGCGTAGGCCGGCATTCCGGTCAGGCGTATGCCGTTGGCCACCTTCCAATAGGTTTCGCCTGGGGGGTCGTCGCTGACGCCGATGGTGCCGTTATGGTGGTGATCCTCCCAGAGCGGGGGCGCGGCCGGGTACATGAAGCCGCCCGTCTGCGAGGGCTTGCCGTGGTAGCCGTGGCAAACGGCGCACTTCTCGCTGTAAATGTGCGCGCCGGAGACCAGCGCCGCCTCGTCGGGCGTGATCACCGGGCTCTTTTTCATCTCGCGATGGATGCGTGCGTGCAGCGGAATCCCGGTCAGCAACCGCTCCTGAAAGAGGGGCGGATCGGTCACCGCCACGGGCACTTTGCCAAAACGCAACCACGTCAACAAGAGGATCGGCACCAGCAAGATCCCCAGCAAAACACCCAGTAGCAAACGTCCTGTCATTATCTCCGCCTCCGCTGCGTTCTATCGTAGTGCATCCTGACGCCATACACTTTTTTGATGCAGACAACCATGAAACAGATTACAGATGATTCGCACTATCCAAGGTAATCTGGACAAAACTGTCTGAATTTGGCACAGTTTTATCCACGCCGTTTGCGGCAATCGCTTCACCAGACCATACAAAAGGAGCTTCCCCATGGCAGATCATTCCAAGATGAAACTGGGCCGCAAGGCCATCAAGACCGACTCACGCACACTGGCGTTGGCCAAGTACCTCACCCCGGCGCTTCCGCCGCCGCCTCCGGCCGCCGACTGGACCAAGGGCATCGCCAGTTGGGGCATGATGCTCAACGACACCCTGGGCGACTGTACCATCGCCGGCTGCGGCCACGCGGTGCAGGTCTGGACCGCCAACACCGGCGCGGAGGTCACCCTCCCCGATCCCACCATCGAGAGTTATTACGAGCAGTGGGACGGCTACGTCCCCGGCAATCCCAGCACCGACAAAGGCGGCATCGAGCTGGACGTGCTGAACGACTGGCAGAAGAACGGCTTTGCCGGCAACACGCTGCTGGCCTTTGCTGATCCCAAGCCGGCCAATGTTGTCGAGATTCGGCAATCCATTGCTCTCTTCGGCGGCGTTTACATAGGCCTCAGCCTGCCGCTGACCGCGCAGAGCCAGGATGTGTGGGACGTGGTCAAAGGCGCGGGCGCCAAGGCCAAGCCCGGCAGTTGGGGCGGCCATTGCGTCTTTGTGCCCAAGTACGACGCCCACGGCTTCACCTGCATCACCTGGGGCCAGCCGAAGACGATGACCCTGGCCTTTTGGAAAAAGTATTGCGACGAGGCACATACCCTCTTCAGCCAGGATTGGCTCACCGCCAAAGGCGCGCCCAGCGGCTTCAATCAGGCGCAGCTTCAGACCGATCTTGGCAACATCAAATAGCCACAATTTTTACCGCCCGTGTGTGGTTGAAAAATTTCCGTGCCCCATCCATTCCGCGTTTTCTGCGGAATGGGTGGGATGCGACGAACCTGATGGGCCTCATTCACAGACATTCCACCCACAATTTCCTCCGCCGTGCGTCCAAACCGTGACGGCAAGCAGCCAAGCCTCCCCCCAAGGTGGTTTAATAACTAATGGGGGGAGCGCTGTGTAGGCTTGCCTTCCGTACTCCCGTGGAGGAAACCCGAACACGATGTCTTCTTCTTGCCGTCTTGCCCTTTTGCTGGCGCTTGGTTTGACCGCCGCTACCGTTGTATTCGCCCAAAGCTCGCCGTCCAGCAGCTCGACCGATCAGGCTCCGCCTCAGGCGCAGCCCGTGCAAAACGCCGCGCAGTCCGCCGGCGCGCTCAGCGTCCAGGCGCGCATCCGCGCCCGCCGCGCCGCCCGCCGCGCCGCCGCCATTCATGAGGCATACTCCCACCGCTATGAGGCCTACACCGGCATGGGCTTGCAGCGCTTTGAACCGGGCCCCGGACCGTGCTCCGATACATTTCCCTGCAACGGCTCGTTCCCGCACGGAATGCTGGAGCACGTTTGGGAGTACGCCTGGAATGTCGGCATCACACGCTACCAGAATGAGCGGCTGGGCTGGAACCTGGACGGCCGCGGCTACTATGGAACCGCCTATGTCGGTGGCCCTTATACCGGCCCAATCGATAATAACGGGATCACCAACGCCGCCATCAGCCAGTATGCCCTGCTGGCCGGTCCCACCTATCGCTTTTACCTCCAGCCCAAGTTCTCCGTAGCCGTACGCGGCCTGGCCGGCTTTGAAAAGGGAGACTTCGACGGCGACACCAACCACGACCCAAATCTCTCCAAAGCCCTCGGCCTATGGAGCAACAGCTACACCTTTGCCGCCGCTTCTTCCATTCCCGTCGAGTACAACCTCTCTCCGAAGATCGGCCTGCGCGTCGCGCCTGAGTACACATTCAGCGGCTTTGGCTCGAATCTCCAGCACAGTCGCGCCTTCACCCTCAGCTTTGTTTACCGCTTCGGAAAGCAGTAACCAGCCGATATCGTCCAACGATCCGCGCCCCACCCGATTCGCGCATTTTGCGAAGTGGGTGGGTTTCCACGGCTGGCGCTTGCGGTTGATCGCCATGATTGGCTCCAGAGTGGAGGCCGGAACAACAGTGAGTTTTTGCGTATTGGCAGGATCAGCAGTTACAGGAAATTCTGAGATAGATGCCCATCCCCATCCACCGAAACTTCCTTATCTGTTCCTTTGCTGAAGCGCCCGCGGAATAAGCCTACCTGGAATTTTGTTACTATTTAGGCAAAGCCCTTCAGGGGCTGGACATCGAATCCATTTGCAATACATACGGCGCGGCTCAAGCCGTGCCCTGTTACAAACCGTAGCCTTGAACCGGGTTTGACCACCGGCCACATTGCCCAAGGATGTTATGAAACTCAAAGCACCTCGCCGCCTGCACTGGCTGCTGCTTATCTCCGCCACAATTATCTTTCTTGACCGGCTGACCAAGGACTGGGTTACGCGCAACATTCACTACGGCAACCACATTCCAGTCATTCCGCGCGTGCTCTTTCTCTCGCATTGGACCAATGACGGCGCGGCTTTTTCGCTCTTTGCGGACTCCGCCTCTCCGCACGCGGTGCGCTGGGGGCTCATTGCATTTTCATCGCTGGCCGCGCTGGCTGTGCTCGTCGTGCTGGTTCGACTGGCCGGCCGATTCACGCTCACTTCCATCGCTTTGGCGCTGATCTTTGCCGGCGCACTCGGCAACGTGCATGACCGCATTGCCTACGGCTCGGTGGTGGACTTTATCGAGGTACACATCTTCACTTATCACTTTCCCGACTTCAACATCGCCGACTCTTCCGTCTGCATTGGCGCTTGTTTGCTGCTGCTGGATTCGTTGCTGCCGAAAGACAGGGAACAGGGATCAGGGGTCAGGGATCAGAAAGAGCAAGCTGGTTGAGGTTCGTGGTTTCCCATCCTTCGCAAAGAGCGCGAAAGATGGGGCATCCTGCTTTGTTGGAAGGTTTAGTATTTGAGAAACATCAGGCGCACCAACCGCATGATGAAGAATTTAGGGAAACTGAAAGCTTTTGATGTTCATCTATCTTTCGAGGACCAAATGAAGAATTACAATTTTACTTCTGCATTGCTCGCCGCTGGCCTGCTGACCTGTGCGCTGCTCACGTTCACTCCCACACTGCAAGCCGAGCGGCTGCCGCAGACCGTCCGCCCGGAGCACTACTCGCTCGCCTTTACGCCCGACCTGAAGGCCGCTACTTTCACCGGCGTCGAGTCGATTGACATGACGCTCACCGAAGCCACCGACCACATCACGTTGAACGCCATCGAACTCGAATTGAAGAGCGGGACCGTGACCGCCGGCGGCAAGGAGCAAACGGCCACCATCGCGCTCGACAAAGACAAAGAGCAGGCCACTTTCACCTTTGCAGAAAAGCTCCCCGCCGGCAAGGCCACGCTCTCCATCGCGTACTCCGGCATTCTGAATGACAAGCTGCGCGGCTTTTATCTATCGAAGACCGACAAGCGTAACTACGCCGTTACGCAATTTGAATCCACCGATGCGCGCCGCGCCTTTCCCAGCTTTGACGAGCCGGCCTTCAAAGCCATTTACGATGTGACTCTGACCATCGACAGCGGCGACACGGGCATCTCCAACACTCCTATCGAAAGCGACACTCCCGGCCCCGGCGCGGGCAAGCACACGCTCAAGTTCTTCACCACGCCCAAGATGTCCACCTATCTGGTTGCCTTTCTGGTGGGCGACTTCCAATGCACCACCGGCGAATCGGATGGCGTGGTCATCCGCTCCTGCGCCACTCCGGACAAAGTTGCGCTGACGCCTTACTCGCTCGACGTGGCCAAGTGGGTTCTGCATTATTACAACGATTACTTCGGCATACCCTACCCGCTCAAGAAGCTCGACCTGATTGCGCTGCCGGACTTTGAGGCTGGCGCGATGGAAAACTTTGGCGCCATCACCTATCGCGAAACCGACTTGCTGGTGGATCCCAAGACCGCCTCGGTGAACGCCAAGAAATACGTAGCCATCGTCGTAGCGCATGAGATGGCACACCAGTGGTTCGGCGATCTGGTGACCATGCAATGGTGGGACAACATCTGGCTCAACGAGGGCTTTGCCACCTGGATGGAAAACAAGGCCGTCGGCAAGATGCATCCGGAGTGGAATATCGATGCCATGGTCGCCAGCCAAGTCGGCTCCACGCTGGAACTGGATGCGCAGCCCACCACGCGCGCCATCCGCGCCCACGCCGACACGCGCGAAGAGATCGAGCAGATGTTTGACGGCATCTCCTACGGCAAGGCCGGCGCCGTGCTGCTGATGGTGGAGAACTATCTGGGCGAGGAGACCTTCCGCCAGGGCGTGCATAACTATCTGGCCGCGCATGAATACTCGAACGCCACGGCCGAGGACTTTTGGGGCGCGCAGACGGCCACCAGCCACAAACCGGTGGACAAGATCATGGAGAGCCTGGTGGCCCAGACCGGCGAGCCGCTGCTCACCTTTGGCGAAGCGAAGAACGGCAAGGTGGAAGTCAGCCAGAAGCGCTTCTATCTTTCGCCCAGCATCCAGCCCGATCCCAAGCAGAAGTGGACGATACCGGTGTGCTTTAAAACCGAAACTGGACAGGATTGCCAGCTTCTCTCGCCATCGGATTCTTTTTTGAAGGTTCCGGCGGGCAGCGCCTTTGCCAACGCCAACGGCAAGGGCTACTATCGCAGCGCCTATCCGGCCAGCGTTTATGCGGCGCTGGTGGCAGGCGTGGAGAGCAAGCTCACTCCCAGCGAGCGCATCAGCTTGATTGGCGACGAGTGGGCGCAGGTGCGCGCCAACTCGGCCTCCGTCGGCGCTTACCTTGACCTGGCCGCGGCGGTGAAGAGCGACCCCGGCGCGGATGTGGTGGGTGAGGCTCTGGACGGCGTCAACTCCGCCTACTCCCGCATCGCCTCCACCGCCGAAGAGCGCGCCCAAATTGCCGCCTGGATTCGCTCCACCTACGGCCCGGTTTTTGCTCAACTCGCTCCGCCCTCTGAAAGCGACTCGGCCAACACGCGCGAGTTGCGCGCCGCGCTCTTTGGCATTCTCGGCCATCACGGCGCTGACTCGGCCATTGTCGCCCAGGCGCGGGAGATTGCCGGCAAGTACCTGAATGATCCCGCCTCCATCGACGCCACGCTTGGCCAGACCGCTGCCACCATCGCCGCGCGCAACGGCAACGCCGCGCTCTTTGACCAATTGCAGAAGACTTACGAGACGTCCGCCAATCCCGAGTTCCAGGAGGGAGCGCTGCAATTGCTGACCGTCTTCACCGATCCAGCTTTGGTGCAGCGGGCATTGGAGTACGCGGTCAGCGGCAAGGTTCGCAACCAGGACGCGGCCTACGGACTGGGCGTCGAATTGCAAAGCGAAGATAACCGCGACCAGGCCTGGAGTTTTATCCAGAGTCACTGGGAGAAAGTTGCGCCGCTGCTGACACCAGAGGTGGGCGCTTTCCTGGTGACTTCAACCGGGCAATTCTGCTCTGCCGACGCCCGCGCCGATGTGGAGAAGTTCTTTGCCCAGCACAAGGTTCCCAGCGCCGATCAGGCCGTCAAGCACGCCCTTGAAAGCATCGACGGCTGCATCGAACTGCGCCAACTGCAAGAGCCCAGGCTGAAGGAGTGGCTGGGGGCGCAGCCCAAGCCGTAGTTCTCAAGCGGCCCATATGCTCTTCCAGAATCCAACGGGTATCTCCGACCCACTGTGTATGAAACTGTAGCGTGGACCTCCAGGCCAGCTGTAGCGTGGACCTCCCGGTCCACGCTACAAAGCCGACTTCCACCGCTTGAACTCCGCCGCCGGGTCAGGCTGCCGGAAGAGCGCGCCGGCAATCGCGATGAGGGTCGCTCCCGCTTCCAGTGCCTCGGCTGCCGTGGCCAGCGTGATGCCGCCGATGGCCACCAGCGCCGGAGCGGCTCCAGCCTCGGCACGCAAGCGCCGAATCCCGTCCATGCCGATCAGCGGCGAACTGGTCTGCTTGGTGCGCGTGCCAAAGACCGGGCCGATGGAAAGGTAATCCGCCGGAGCCTCCAGAATCCCTGGAAGAAGCCCGGCCGCGCCGCCGCCAAAGGTTCCAATAATCCGCCCTGGACCAAGCAGCGATCTTGCTTCCGCAGGCGTCAGATCGCCCGCGTCCACGTGCGCGCCGTCAAAGCCAATCTGCTCAACCAGATCCGCTCGATCATCCAGAACCAGCCTGACCAGGCCAGCCGGCAGCGCGGCGCGCAGAATCGCTGCGTCTGAGAGCAACTCGGACTCCGCGCCGGTCTTGTTGCGATATTCCAGCAGCGTGACGCCCGCCTCGGCCAGCTCGCCGCCAAGCCGGCGCAGAAACTCCGCGCGGCCCGTGGAAGGGATGAAGGAAGCGTCGAGGATCGGATAAATCTTTGGAAGTAAAAAGGTCATGAAACAAGAGTAGAACAGGGGATAGGGATCAGGGAACAGGGATCAGGGATCAGATCGCGGCGATAAACTTGTCAATCTCATGGTCTTCACAGATTGTCGAACTGCGCGCTTATTCCCTGTTCCCTGATCCCTGTTCCCTGTTCCCTGATCCCTGTTCCCTGCTTCTCTACATTCCGTCCGCCGAGGGTCCATACGTGCCGGGGATTGGCTTGTCGAGCAGGCGCAGAAATACGCCCAACTGAGCGCGGTGGTGGATCATGTGGCTGAGCACCATGGAGCGAAAGACCCCGCTGCGCGGCTCATCGACGACAACGCGCCCGCCATAAATGAACTGCCAGTGCGCATCCCAACCCTCCGGAGTTTGAGCGGCAATGGCTGCGCGAACTTTGGGCAGACCGCCGTCAAACTTCTCCAGCAGCGCCTGCTTGCTGGCCGGCACATACTGCTCCCATTTGTGATCCGCCGGAATATCCAGCTTGTCTTTGAGCAACGCATTCAGCGCCCATTCTCCTGTAAAGTCAGTAAGATGCCCGGCCAGTCGGCCCAGGCTCATCGACTTGGGATGGGGTTTGTAAGCGAGATCGGCATCGGCCGGAATGGCCTCCAGCATCTTGCGTGTCGAAGCGGTTTCCCGGTCGTATTCGGCAATCAAATCTTTTTGAAAGTCCATAAGCAACCTCCTGTGTTGCCAAACCAGATTACCTCAGTCGTCTGAAAAAAGCGAACAAAAAGCGATAAATATTTTGACTATTTTATTTGAAGCGTATGCTTCTGAAAAACATTTGGCTTATACTGAAGATAATTATCAAAACCAAAAGCAGTCTGTGAACGAGGCGTCTCCGATGAATTCGCTTGGCGTAAGGCATTGCGCAAAGTTTGCGCTCGTGGCTTCCCTCTTTTTTGCTCCGGCTTCCGCTTTGCTGGCCGATGATATCGTTGTGACCTATGCCGCGGCTGGCGTTCAGGCTCCCGATACCACCATTCTGTGTGGATCGGACCCGCAATGCTGGGTTGGTGAGCAAACCTTCGCCACGGATTCCGTACCCACAGCCGGCGTTTTTCCAACCATTGCCTCCATCGGCGGCCTGACCGGGGAGATTTCAGGAACTTATTCCGGCACGGGAATGGATATGTATGCCGCTGATCAATACGGCGGCGCGGGAGGAACCGGTTATTACCCTGAGCTGTTCGCCGCTGGCGGCAGCTATACGCTCACCCTGACCACCTCCGGCGATCTTCCCGGTGTCAATTATTTCGGTCTGTGGTTCTCGGCGCTGGACGCGGGAAACGAACTTCAATTTTACGAGAATGATTCGCTGCTGCTGACCTTTACGCCAGCCATGTTCGAGAGCCTGGTGGGCGCTTGCCCAGGTTCAACCAACGCATTTTGCGGCAATCCCAACGCAAATTTTCTCAACGATGATTCCGGTGAGCAGTACGCTTTTTTGAACTTCTTTGATCAGAACGGCTACTTCAACAAGATCGTCTTTACCGAAAGCGGCGGCGGCGGATTCGAGTCCGACAACCATACCGTTGCCTACATGGACCCGCCCACGCCCTCCGGCACGGTTATCTCCGGCGAAGCACCGGAGCCCAGTTCCTTTGTTCTGCTGCTGACCGGCATGATGATCTTGATGGGAATCAGTCGCCGCTTGACGGTCGGAAGAACTTCCTAGACTTACAGGAAGCGCGTGGAGACAAAGGCCGAAGAAAAAGCCTCCTGCCAGCCATTGCCTGTGGGCGGCGGAGTGGACTGCGGCGGCACATTCACCGGGAGTGGTAAAGCGCCGGGTTGAGGCTGATCGATCTGCAGGTAATTGCCGTGCACGAACTTCCAGTCGTCTGGCAGCTCAAAGGGAGCCTGAAAGTTGGACGGCCAGGGCGCAGCAGGGCCGCAATTGCCCAGCGCGGCGCGCCACCACGGATGCCCCGCGGCAAGGATGCCGGCTAAGAAGTTACCCAGCGGAAAGGCCATCGAGAGCACACTATCTTTCTTCGAGGCAAGAACGGAGATGCTTTCGACCTTGTCCGCGCTCGCCAAAGCCTGAAATTCCGTCCTCAAACAGTTGTCATCGATGGCCGGGGCCATCAGCGTCAGCCGACGCACCCGGCGGCTCATTTGCGAGATGGTTTCCAGCACGACACGCGCTCCCAAACTGTGCGAGGCAAAGGAGATGCTGGCGGCACTCTGAAAGTTGGCGTCAAGGAATTTGGCCAGCAGCGCGCCCGCCTCGTCGGCGATCTTGGGCTCATCGGGATAGTCGAGTCCGTGCGCCCAGACGGAGTCTCCCGGCCACAACAGGCCAATGAAAGCGGCGTTCCGCGGCAGTTGCAGCAGGCCAGCCCAGTTGGAGAGGCAGGCAATGCCGTCCGCGCGATCGACGTTGAAGCCGTGGGCGGCAATCAGCACGTCGCGGCCATGCATCGCGTTGAGCAAGTCACTCAGGCGCATCGGCGCGTAGTCGCTCAGGCTCGTACCCTGATAAACGGCGGGCGTGGCGGCCAATCCGCCGCCCACCGGCTGCACGCGAAGATCAATGAATTGCGTCATTGCGGCCTACTTCTTCACCAGTTGCATGGTATTGACGGCGGTAGCCAGGGCGCTCGAAAGATCCTTGGCGATGGGCGCGAGCGGCGTGGCCAGCAGACCAACCAGAATCGCCAGAATCGGATCCGAGGAGTGCCAGAACTGACTGCTCCCGACCAGCGACCATCCGCCGACAAAGGCCAGCAAGACAGCCACAAAGGCCGCCAGAGCGCGGGTCGAGTTGCGATAGACCTGCTCGGAGATCTGATACGCCTCATCCAAGAGGGCGGTAACGATCAGATCGAAGCGCGCATAGGCGTCGCTCTCCTGCTGCGAGAGCGGCTCTCCCGATACGATTTTGGCTGCCACCGAAGTCAGCACGGCCGGATCAACGCTGGTCTTGATGGCCACAGCCGTCGCATTGGCCGGGTTCAAATGCAGCTTGATGAGCGACTTGGCGATGGACTTCTGGCTGGCCAGATCGTTTCCATTCACCCAGTTGGCCGCGAGCGATTCCAGAATGTTGTGCTGCGGCAGAGCATTCACCGGTCCGCCCGAGCTAGCGCCCTCGGGAGCCAGTTCGGCAACCACCTCATGAATGTGCTTGAGTCCCGCTCGGTTGATGCCGGTGAAGGATGCCTTGGCTGCATCCACCAGCCCAAATGCCGCCGTGCCCAGGCCGCCAATGGCGGTGATCACCTGCCCCAATTGATAATCCTGCAAACCATTGACAATCATTAGCGATCCCCTCTTGGTTAAGAACTTTACAAGAGGAATGGCGGGGAGTAAAGGACTTTTATTTTATCGCCTAACCCTATTGCCATGACCTATAACTTGTGAATACACGGATTGTAGCGCCGGTCTCCTGACCGGCTGTAGTGCGGGCGTCCTCGCCCGCGCTTGCCCGTGATTCCTCATCGATTCTTGTGGCCAAATTACGGAAGATTTTTATCCGGGCAGGGTGCGGCGTGGACCGGGAGGTCCACGCGACAGCCGGCCGGGAGGCCGGCGCTACCAATTACGGTGAAAAAATTGCAGCCAGGCTCTGAGGTATTCAGCTCCGCTTGGCGAGGAATCTTTCCATAAAGCTGGTGTCGAAGTGGCCGTCGCGGAAGTCGGGATCGAGAAAGATCTCCTGATGAAGAGGAATCGAAGTCTCAATCCCCTGCACAATGAACTGGCTCAGCGCGCGCTCCATCTTGGCTATAGCCTCGGCGCGGTCGCGGCCATGCACGATCAGCTTGGCGACCAGCGAGTCATAATAAGGCGGGACGACGCCCTCGGCATACTGGGCCGTGTCCACGCGCACGCCGTTGCCGCCAGGGACGTTGAAGGCGGTGATCCTGCCCGCCGAGGGGGTGAACTTGCGCGGATTCTCGGCGTTGATGCGACATTCGATGGCGTGGCCGCGCATCTCGATCTTGGCGGGCAAGATCTCGTCCAGTCGCGCGCCGCTGGCGATGAGCAACTGGGCCTTCACAATATCCACGCCGGTGATGGCCTCGGTGATGGGATGCTCGACCTGCACGCGGGTGTTCATCTCGATGAAGTGAAGCTGGCCGGCCGAGTCCATGACAAACTCGATGGTCCCGGCGTTCTGATAGCCGATCTCCATGAGGCAGCGGCAGATGGTTTTGCCCAGTTCCTCGCGCATCACAGGCGTTACCTGGAGGCTGGGCGCTTCTTCGATCAGCTTTTGATGGCGGCGCTGGATGGAGCACTCGCGCTCGAAGAGGGAGCGGACGTTGCCGTGCTCGTCGGCCAGCACCTGGAACTCGATGTGGCGGGGATTCTCGACGAACTTCTCCATGTACAGTTCGCCGTTGCCGAAGGCGTTGGCCGCCTCGGTGGTTGCCGCGTGAAAGAGGTTGGGCAGTTCCTCATGGCTGCGCACGATTCTCATGCCGCGTCCGCCGCCGCCGGCCTTGGCTTTGACGATAACCGGATAGCCGATCTCCGCGGCGATCTGCTGCGCCTCTTCCACCGAGGCGACGACGCCCTCCGAACCGGGCAGGATGGGCACACCGGCGCGCTTCATCGCCATGCGCGCCTTGTCTTTTTCGCCCATCAGGCGGGTCACCTCCGGCGGCGGGCCGATGAACTTGATGTTGGAGGCGCGGCAGACTTCGGCAAAGTTGGCGTTCTCGCTGAGCAGGCCGTAGCCGGGATGAATCGCATCCACGTCGGCGATTTCAGCGGCGCTGATCACCGCCGGGACGTTGAGATAGCTCTCGGCCAACCGCGGCGGGCCGATGCAGATGGCCTCGTCGGCAAAGCGCACGTGGAGGGCGTCGCGGTCGGCCTCGCTGTAGATGGCGACGGTGCGAATGCCCAGCTCCCGGCAGGCGTTGATGACGCGCAGGGCAATTTCACCGCGATTGGCAATCAGGACTTTATGAAACATGAGGAACCTGCGGTTCTGTGGACAAGTTAACAAGTTTACAAGTTTACAAGTGGATGAGTTAGTTATTGAGAGAGTGAGTAATCATTTGCATCCTAACTGACGCGGACGGCAAACAACGGCTGTCCGTATTCGATGGGCTGGCCGTTGGAGACGAGGCACTTGACAACTTCGCCGACGGCATCCGACTCGATCTCATTCATCAGCTTCATGGCTTCGACGATGCCGATGACCTGGCCCTTGGCCACGCGGTCGCCGACCGAAACGAAGGGCGCGGAGCCGGGGGAAGGAGAGCTGAAGAATGTGCCGACCATCGGCGATTTGACCGTGTGCAATCCTGCTTCCGCTTCAACGGGCGCAGTCACCGGAGCCGCTGGTTGAGTTACAGCAGCCGCCGCGCGCGCTACCGGAGCGGGAGCGGAGCCGAGCAGCCGCGACAGATCGCCGAGGCTGGTGGAGGAGGCCTCTGCCGCATTGAACTTGAGGCGAATCTTCAGGTCGCCGCGGTCGAGATCAAACTCGGCAACCTGGTTTTCCTTCAGAAACTCAATCAGTTGTTTCAAATCCGCTATGTCTTCTGGTTTCATTCATTCCTCATGGGCTAAAGCCCGTGCTTTTTTGTCCGGCTTCGGCACGACAGAAGTCGTGCCCTTTCAAAACATCTGCTCGATCAGAATTTCCCTATAATCGAGATCGTGCAAAAGCCAGTTTATAAAACAAAATCTGCGCGTTAGCTTCCGCTTCGCGGAAATAGCAAGTTAGCACGTTAGCGGCAGTTCATCCCAGCCGAAATGCGCCGGGCTGCGCCAAAAAGTCCTATTCACAGAGCGAATCACAGTTCGATCAGCGCCTTGGGCGCGGGGGTGAGCACCTGGCCTCCGCCGCGCGCAACGGCCACCATATCTTCAATGCGAATGCCAAACTGTCCGGCCAAATAAACTCCCGGCTCAATCGTGATGACCATTCCGGCCAGCAGCCGGGTTGTCTCTCCCGCAGCGATGCGCGGCGATTCGTGAATCTCCAGGCCGACGCCGTGGCCGGTGGAGTGGGAAAAAGCCTCCGCCAAACCTGCCTTGCGCAGCACGCCGCGCGCCGCCTCATCCACCTCCGCGCAGCTTGCGCCCGCAGTCACCGCCGCAACGCCGGCCTCTTGCGCCTCCAGAACCGCGTCGTAGGCCGCCCGCTCCTTGGCCGTGGGCGCGCCCAGATGCACGGTGCGGGTCATATCGGAGCAATAACCTTTGTGAATGATACCAAAATCCATGACCACAAAGCCCCGGCGCGGCAGCCGGGCACTGGTGGCGCGACCATGCGGCATGGCTGAACGAGCGCCAGCGGCAACGATGGTCTCAAAGGACATTCCCTCGGCGCCCAGCAGACGGGCCTGATGCTCCAGCTCGGCGGCCACCTCCAGCTCCCGCAGCCCCGGCTGGATGAAGCCCAGAATGTGGTCGAAGAGCTTGCAGCCGACGAGCGCGGCTTCCTTGATGATTGCCAGCTCGTCCTCGTCCTTGACCAAGCGCAGCGGCTCGACGAGCGGGGCGGCAATCTCCGTGAGAAAGCTGCGCCGGAGCCGCGCGGGCAGAGCGGCCTTGAAGCGGGCGAGATTGGCGACGGTGGTTTTGGCCGGGTCGAAGCCGGCAAACTCAACGCCGGATTGCGCGGCCAGCCATTGCACGGCCGCCACCGAGGGCGAACTATGCACGATCTCGACCTCGGCGGCGGAGACCTCTTCAGCGGCTTGCGCCACGTAGCGCCCATCGGTAAAAAGGCGCGCGGCGCGGCGGGTGACGGCCAGCGCGGCGCTTGAGCCAGTGAATCCAGAGAGATAGCGCAGGTCAGGCAGATGCGTAACCAGCAGGCCATGAAGCCCTGCTTTGGTAAGGCGGCGGCGCAGAAGGCCGATGCGGCGTAGGTGGTCCACACGATAAGGATAACAGGAGGCGGAATTGCGCGGGCGGATAAAAGACAGGCGTGGACAGGGAGGTCCACGATACAGCCGACCGGGAGGTCGGCGCTACGAGTTCATCTTTGGCGAGACGGAAAGCTGGCAGGAGGCAGGACGAGAGAGTTTCCGCCTTCATTCGTTACCATAAACTCATGCCGCAATTTCCTCCAGGACAAACACTACTGATCGACGCCGACGACACTCTTTGGGAGAACAACGTCTACTTTGAGCGCGCCATTGCCGCCTTTATCAGCTTTCTTGACCACCAGGAGCACTCGCCCGCCCAGGTGCGCGCCGCGCTGAATGAGGTGGAGCGCGAGACGATCCTTACCCACGGCTACGGGCTGCCCAGCTTTACCCGCTCTCTGCTGCTGTGCTTTGAGCGCCTCAGCCCCGCGCCGATGACGGAAGAGGCGCGTGAGCGCATCCTTGGCTTTTGCCGCGCCATCGCCGAGCAGGAGATCGTCTTGCTGCCGGGCGTGGCCGAGACGCTGGCCGAGCTGAGCGCGCGCCATCGGCTGATCCTGATGACCAAGGGCAACCACGCCGAACAGGCCGACAAGCTGAGCCGCTCCGGCGTGGCGGGTTATTTTTCCGCCGTGGAGATTGTCGCCGAAAAGGATCCGCCGACTTATCGTGAAGTTATCCGGCGGCATGAGGCAGCGCGAGACGGTTCCGCGCCGCATAGTTATTGGATGATCGGCAACAGCCCGAAGAGCGACATCAACCCGGCGCTGGCCGCAGGGCTGAACGCGGTCCATCTCTTCCACAAAGATACCTGGGTGCTGGAGCACGCCGCGCTGGATGCCGCGCCGGAGGGGCAGATATTAATTGAGCTGGATTCGTTTGCCAAGCTGTGTGCTATCTTTTAAGCGAAAGCATTCTTCGAGGCAAACCCAATGTACGATTTAACGATTCTGTATGAGCCGGACACAAAATTCAGCGCAGAGTATCCAGCCCCGCCGAGAGTGCATTGGACTGTGCTTCTTGCAATCCTTGTTATGGCAACAATTCTAGATTTCTGGCTTGTTCCTAAGGAATCACACGGTCTGCTTGAAACTGCCGTCTTCTACGCATGGATATTCTATTTATCTTTTTGGGTTCGCAAGATCAATCCAGATTCGAACTGCTTGTTTTGGACGATTCTCTGCTTTATTATTGATTTTTCAGATAGTCTGCCCCCTCATCAATCTAAGTTTGGTTGGGTTATTCTCATCGCTTTTATTTTCCGGGATGAGTTACTGGAACAATACAACCAGCGAGAACCGATTCACTTGGAGCTTTCTCCAGTGATGACATTTTTCTTTTCATTTTTCTATTTTCAGTACCACCTCTACGAGATAGCCGTGGCTAAAAAGCAGCAACAAACCATCCTCGGATTGGAAGCGAATAGCGAACCAACTTCTTGACGCGGCGCGTCATTTCTTCGATGATCAAACTTGAGGAAACGATAATGGCGCGCGATCCAATTCACCCTGGAAAGTTTCTGGCGGACGAACTTGACGCTTTGGGCATGGGCGTTCCTGAAGTGGCTGCGGAGCTGCACGTTCCAGCCAATCGGATTTATCAGTTATTGAATGGACAGCGGAGTTTGACCGCGGACACAGCCTTGCGCCTGAGTCAGTGGCTTGGCACCTCGGCTGAGATGTGGCTCAATCTGCAAAAGCTCTACGAGTTGCGCCTTGCCGAGCAAAAAGCCGGTAAGAAGATTCGCAGCACCATTGTTCGGCGGCGGGCCGCGCAGGCAGCTTAACTGACGCTGCCAACTAGCTGCTTCAAATCCGCCAGCACCTCGTCCGGCGTCCACGCATTGCCGGGATAGAAGCGCAGAACCTTGCCGTCTGCTCCAATCAGTGTCGTCGAGAGCGTATGGGTAATGGTGGTGTCCGCCTCGCTGGTCATTCCCAGATCAAAGAACTGGGCCATTTCGCGCAGCGCGGAACTCTCCGGGGCGGCCAGTTCCCAATGCGCAAAGGCATCTTTTGCATCGCTGCCCTGGTAGCCCGCTCCATAAGCGCGCAACCGCTCCGGCGTGTCGTGCTCGGGATCAAAGCTGATGCTGAGCAGATGCGTGCGGGCGTAGAGGGCGGGGCTGGCGGCCAGCAGCTTTTCCAGCGCGGCAAAGTTGCGCGTCATGCGCGGGCAGAACTCCGGCGAAGGGCAGCGCGTGTAAATGAAGGTGACCACCAGCGACTTGCCGCGAAACTGGCTGAGATGAATCGGGCGCCCGTCCTGGTTGCGCAGCTTGAAGTCGGGCACACGGTCACCGGGCGCGGGGACGTGGTAAGAGATAGGCGGCTTGTTGTCCGGCCTTGCCTGCGCCACGACGACGATGTGGTCCACCATGTAATCCACATTTGGATCGGGCGAGACCAGCACGTCTGCGGTAATCACGTCGCCCGGATGCAACTCGCCAAGCACGCTGGGATCCTTGAGCTTGTAAGGCATGGTCATCGCCTCCATGAAGCCGGGAATGGCCTCGTGGTTGAGCGTGACTTCGCCTTGCGCGGCGTCGGTGGAGACGACCTTGCCGCGCAGATGGTAGCTCTTGAAGTCACTGGCGGCCGGCGTGGACGGCTTCTGCCCGCCGTGACAGGCGGCCAGCACGAGGAGAGCGAGCAATGAGGGAGCAAGCAAGCGGCGCATCATAGGGTCAGTGTACTTCAAAAGTGGTCAGGGGACAGGGGTCAGGGATCAGGGGACAGGGGTCAGGGATCAGGGGACAGGGGACAGGGATCAGGGATCAGGGGTCAGATGAACGCTGGTTGGGGTTCGCGGTTTCCCATCCGCCGCGCATGAAACTGTAGCGCCGACCTCCTGGTCGGCTGTCGCGTGGACCTCCCGGTCCACGCTTGGTTCTTCGGGTTGCGGGAATCCAATCTTTGGCGCAAGAACACAGGCGCGGACTAGGACGTCCGCGCAACAGCCGGTCTGGAGACCGGCGCTACAACTGTCGCGTGGACCTTTCGGTCTACGCTTGTTTCTTTTCGGGTTGCTGGAAACCAATCTTTGGCACAAAGACAAAGGCGCGGACGAGGACGTCCGCACTACAGCCGGTCTGGAGACCGGCGCTACAACTTGCAGTGGTCTGGAGATCGGCGCTACAACTTGCAGATTTCTGGTCTGGAGATCGGCGCTACAACTTGCAGATTTCTGGTCTGGAGATCGGCGCTACAACTTGCAGATTTCTGGTCTGGAGACCGGCGCTACTACTTGCTGCGGTTTGGAGACTGGTGCTGCAACTTGCAGGATGCTATTAGTGCCGCGATTCGCCGCGCTCAATGCGCATCATCGGCGAGTGGCCGGCGGCCTGGGCGCCGCGCACCACATGAGGCGTAAAGAGCACGAGCAGCGTGGCGAAGTTCTTTTGCGCGTCGTTGCCGGCCAGGTTGTTCAGGCCGGGAATCTCGCTCAATCCGGGCACGCCGCTTAGGGCGCGACTCTCGTTCTCGTCCACCTCGTTGACCACTTCCACCGTCTCGCCCTGCTTGATGGTGACCACGCCGGAGAAGGCGCGGTTGCTCAAGATCGGATTGCCGTTGATCGATGAGCCGGCCAGGGCGTCGATCTTCATATCGATTTTGAGCGCCACCTCGCCGCCGCGCAGCACGCGCGGAGTGGCCTTGAGGGTCAGGCCCAGGTCTTCGTATTGCACCTGGGGAAAATTTGAAACGCCCGATCCGATGCCGTAAGAGGCGGCCAGCGAGGCAAGGGTGCTGGAGTTTCCCGCGCCGGTCAGTCCGGCGATGCTGGGCAGGCTGGTTCCCAGGCTCGAATACGATGCGGTCTGGATGGGGTATTTGGTGCCTGATTTCAGCGAGGCGTCCTCGCCGTCGCCCACGCGCAGGCGAATCTCGTCCAGCTCGCGCGACTCCGATGAGTTCAGATTGAAGTTCATCGAAAGCGATCCGGGCGCCAAAGCCGATGCGGTGAGCCCGCCGCCGAAGATGGCCACGCCGTTGGTGAGCATGGATGCGCCGGAGACCTGCCCGGAGGCGAGCAGAATGCCGATGATCTTCAGCGTGTCGCCCGCCGAGGCAAGGCCCGACGAGATAATCTGCTGCACCAGAGCCTGATTGGCGTTCAGGATGGACTGCTCCTCGGTGTAGACATTGAAGGCCGAGACATTCTGTGGCGGCTTCAATCCGGTGTTGCGCGTGGAGTTGTGCGCCAGTTGAATGATCTTCACGTCCAGAATCACCTGGCTGCGCCCGTCCAGCAGGCCGCTCAGCGTGGCGTTGAAGGCTTCCAGCGTGCGATGAGGCGCGCGAACGGTGATGGTCTCGGAGCCTGGCTCGACCGCCTCCATATGCACCTCGAAGAGCTGCTTGGCCAGATTGCTGACGTCGGTCAAATCTTCCTTGCTCAAACCGGAGAGATAGATGGTCTCGTACTCCTCGCGCGTGTACTGGGTGCGATTCTCCCTGTTGTCGCGCACCACCAGGGCGCGATGGGCGTCCAGCGCCACATAAAAGCTCTGGGTGAGCATACCCAGGATGCCGGCCGCGCGGGCAAAGGAGACGTTGTCCACGTCCAAACGGGTGGAGGTGGCGCGCACGCTCTCGTCCACGGTAGCCTCAATCCCGTAGGCCTTGAAGACCTGCTGAATCATCTGGCGCTGATCACTGCGCAGATGAAAGCTGTGGACTCCGGTGGCGGGCGCCAGTTGCACCGCTGCGCCCTCCGTGTCGACGCGCGCCTCGTAGAGCGGCCTTGCCTGGCCGCGCAACGCGTCATCGCCCAATTCAATCAGATGGGCTTGAAGCTGGCTGTTCTCCGGGTCCAATTCCAGGGCGCGGGCCAGCGCCGCGCGCGCCGCCGTCTCGTCCAGCCGCGAGCGGGCCTTGGCGGCGGCCTGAATCAGCGCGGTCACCGCATGGCTGCGCGCCACGTTTGCCGCCAGCGGATAGTCGCGGTTCTCCGGGTCCAGTTTGGCGGCCTGCTCATAGCCTCGCAGCGCCTCTTCAAACTCCGCTTTTTCATAAAGCTTGCTGGATGCGATGTAGAGCTTGGCCGCGCGGCGGCGATCAGAGTTGCGCACCGGCTTGGGTTGCGCCGCTTCGCTGGCCGGCTTTGCGCTGGGAGCCGTCGTTGCCGGCATGGGTGTTGAGCCTGCGGTGGGCGTTGGCGAGGCTGGAGAAGCAGGAGCCTGAGAGTGAAGAATGCACGGCAAACAAATCAGAAGCAGCGCGATAAGGAAAAATTCCCTTGGAAACAAGACCGCCAGAAGATGAAACCGTGGCACCGACTTAGACGGTAGCGCCGACCTCCTGGTCGGCTGTAGCGTGGACCTCCCGGTCCGCGCCGGTCTCTCGTCCGAGCATAACGCAAGCGCTCTCATGCCTCACCCGCCGCAAGCGCCAGCAGATCGGCCAGCGACGTGGCGCAAGCCTCCGGGCGGAGTTCGAGCAGCGCTTCATAGCTGTAATTGCCGGTGGCCACGGCAATCACAGCCAGGCCATTCGCCCGCGCCGCCTCAATGTCGCGCGGCGTGTCGCCCACCACGCAGACTCGCGCCTCGGCTCCGGCCAGTTCGCGAGCCTTGCGCGCGGCGTCGCCGATCAATGCGGCGCGCGCGGAAAAATGATCACTGAAGCCGCCAAAGCGGAACCACTCCCGCAGTCCGGCCTTCTCGATCTTGATCCAGCCGATGGCCTCCAGGTTGCCGGTGGCCACGCCCAGCAGCGCGCCGCGCCCCGCCAAATGCTCAAGCACCGCCGGCACTCCCGGCATCCGCACAATGCGCAATTGATCCCGCTGCTCGGCCACACTGCGGCACATCGCCGCCTGGATGGCTTCCAACTGCGGCTCCAGCGCTTCGGCAGAGATTCCCGCATGGCGGCAGGCCTCGCGCAGAATCCCCGTATCCGTGTTGCCGTGGACCAAAACGCCATCCAGCGAGACTTCGATCCCCGTCACTCGCCGCACGCTGGGAACAAAAGAGTTCATGTGAATGCGGTCCGGGTCGCGCAGCAGAGTGCCATCAATGTCGAACAAGTAAGCGGATTGCGCATCCCAGGCAAAGCCCGGTTCGACGTGGACGCGTGCTGTGGCGCTTTGAGGGGCGACGGTCATATTCCTATTGTAAGGACGAAGGGCGGCGGGATTCCGCTTGGCGGCGCGCTTCAGAGCTGCCACCAATCCAGCGACTTCATGCGCGGATAGTAGAGTCCGGCAAAAAGGTCCGGCTCATTGCCAATCTGATTGCGCAGCAACTGAGCATAGGCTTCCATCTGCGGCGTAAAGAGCGAGCGCAGCGCGGCCAGGTCAAGCTCGCCGCCATGGGCTGTTTTGTAGTCAATGATCCACCAGCAATCTCCCTCTTCGCTACAGGGCGCGGGACCGGCCTGAAAGACGCGGTCCACCCGCACCGCGCGCACGGAACCGCCGACGACTCCCGCCCATGCGGTCTCGCTGGCGGCGGATTTATGCGGCGAGAGAATCCATGCGCCGGTGGGATCGAGCGACGCCGCGAGCGCAAGCTGAAGCGCCTCGGCGCTGATGCGCGCGGCCTGCGCCGGATCGACGCCCACTGCCCGCACCTGGGCCATGATGCGCGGCTCGAAGCCGAGAAGGGCCAAGCGGGCCGCCTCCCAATCGAACGTGGCGCGCAGGCGGGCCAGCTCCTCCAGCAGCGCGTGGACGGCCGTGCCGAGTGCGCGAGAGAGCAGACCGCCTTCGTGGCGGGGATAAAGGCTTCTCTCCCCGGTCTCAAAATCGAGACCGGGGGCACCCGCTGTTCTGGGGATTCTTACATTTTCCGCAAAAGCGAACCGCAGGTCCTTCGACTCGCTACGCTCGCTCAGGATGACAGATTGATGAGATCTATAGTTGACGGGCAGGCGACGCAGCAACGTGGGCCGGATGGGCGAGGGCATCACCAGCAGATCGCCCGCGGCGGCAATTGATTCGATCTGATCTTCGTGAGTCTCTTCAACTGGCCTGGAAGCCTTCCAGGCTTCAAAGCGCGCACGGACCTCCTGCTCCAGCGCCGGCCATGCCGTGGCCAGCAAACTGTTCGAGGGTTCCGCCAGCGCCAGCTCGCCGTTCTGTTCTTTGCAAGCAGGCCGCGCAAACAGGTGCAGCTCCTCACGGGCTCGTGTGGCGGCCACGTAGAGAACGCGGCGCGTCTCCCGCGATTCGCGCAGGCGATAGACCTGATCCACCCAGGCTTTGGCCGAGCCGCGCTGCTCGCCTTTGCGCTGGAAGGGCGCGATGAGGAACTCGGTGATCTCGCCGCTCTCGTCCGGCTCGGCCAGACCGCGTTCCAGCCAGGAGAGCATCTTGTAGCCGCCGCGCCCAGTTGCCGCTTGCAACTCCGGCACCACGACCACCTCAAACTCCAGGCCCTTGGCCTTGTGGATGGTCATCAACTGCACGCCGCACTCGCTCGATGCCGCAGGGTCAGGCAGGGCGGTGAGCCGGTCGAGCGCCGCGCCGAGAGCGGGACCGAGCAGATCCTCCTCGCCGCCGGGAAGACGGTCCAGGCAGCCCCAGAGCAGGTCGAGGTTGGCGTGGGAAGCCGCGTCCACGCAAGCCGCGCCGCCCAGTTGGAGCCAGACTTGCTCCAGCCAGCTTCCTAACTTGAGGGCGGGCTGCAACGAGCGCAGCGCGGCAGCGGTAGCGATGGCTTCCAAGAGGCGGGCCGCGGCGGGGCGGCTGGCTTCAGTGAGGAGCGAAAGCCGCTCGGCCAGCAACTCCGGCACGGGGCGCGAAAGCAATTCGGCAGCGCCGTCGCCGGCCAGAGTGTGCAGCTCTTGCAGCGAGAGCCCGCACCACGGAGCGCGCAGAAGGCCCAGCCAGGCCACGCGATCCAACGGATTGAGCAGCGCGCGGGCGAGAGCCAGGGCGTCCAGAACCTCCGGGCGGTCGGCAAGGTTCTCCAGATCGACGGCGCGGAAGGGAATTCCAGCCGCGCGCAAGGCCGCGGCGATAGGCGCAAGAGCCGAGCGGGCGCGACCCAGAACGGCGATGCGGAATTTTTGACCGCTGGCTTTTGCGGCTTCCATGCGGCTGGCGCAACTGCGAATCAGCGCAATGATCTCGTCTATTTGCCTGGCGCGGGCGGCTTCTTTCTCATCCGTATCGGCGGAGCTGCCGCGCGCGGCCTGCGAGACAAAGTCAAGATGCAGCGCGAAGGTTGGAGCGGCATCGGCGGCCTCTTGCCGCGCCGGTTGCGCGGCAGAGAAGCGGATGCCGCTGCCGTCGTCCGCGGCGAAGATCTGCGTGAAGGCTTGGTTGAGCCGCGTAACCAGGCTGGGCGCGGTGCGGAAGTTCGCCGTGAGTTCGGCAAAACCGAAGCGCTGCGGCTCTTCGTGGGGGATCTCCAGGCCAAAGGTTTTAACGCGCTCGAAGAGTTCCGCATCGGCGTCGCGGAAGGAGTAGATCGACTGCATGGGGTCGCCGACCACGAAGCAGGTGCGGCCGGTGCGTTCCGGCCAAGCGGCGACGAGGCTGCGCAGCAGATCATGCTGCTTGCGGCTGGTGTCCTGAAATTCATCGATGAGCAGGTGGCGGATGCCGTCCGAGAGAGCGAGCGCGGCGTCGGTGGGCAGGCCGTCCTCGCCGCGCAACACGCGCTGGGCCACCTGGGCCACCTCGATGAAGTCCGCGCGTCCGGCCTCGGCAAAGGCAATTTGCAACTCGCCCGCCGCATGGCGCAACAGCGTGAAGCAGGCGCGCACAATCCGCCAATCGTCCTCGGTGTAGCGCGCCGGGGGCAGCGCGCGCACGGCGGCGAGGGCTGCCTCCAGGCCAGGAACGGTAGCAAGTTTTGAAATCATTACGGCAAATTGAGCTTTGCCCGCTTTTCCACTTGGAGTGGATGG
Source organism: uncultured Occallatibacter sp. (assembly GCA_964645305.1). Lineage (GTDB taxonomy): Bacteria > Acidobacteriota > Terriglobia > Terriglobales > Acidobacteriaceae > Telmatobacter. The sequence continues at coordinate 89,836 of CAZYCV010000002.1, forward strand.
AAAACCATCCGAGGTTTTCAGTCCTCTATCGCTTCGCCAACTGCCATTTTTCGTTAGCAAAAACCCTGCGAGCAAAGAATGGATTTCACGGGCAGATTCCAGTCCATCCGCAAACGGCGCGGAGGGCAGCTCGGCCACTTCGGCGAGTTCCTGATGGAGCAGCCCGCCGCTCAGCGCGCAGGCAAAGCGCGCCAGGGCCAGAGCTTCGTCGCGCGCGCCGGGAGCCTGATCGAGCAGGCGGCTGAGCGCATCGAGCGCCTGAGCGACGGCGCAAGCAAAGGGCCGCTCCAGCCGCTCGCGCAGCGCCGGCCAATCCGGCTCGCGCTCCAGCACAAAGTTGTGCATCCAGCGGTCGCGGTTGGCAAGCATCTCGATGAGCAGGGCTTCCATCTCCGCCCAGCCGTTATCGCGCCACAGCAGCAGGTCTTCAATGGCCGCGCTGAGAGCCGAGCCGTTCTGATCGATTTTGCGCAGCGTCTCGCGGGCGGCGCGGCGATAAAGCTCCCTGGGCTGCTCGGCAATCTCCAGCGCTCCGCCCAGGCCGGAGAGCAGCGGCTGCTGCACGGCCAACTCGCGGCAGAAAGAATCGATGGTGCAGATGCGAAGCTGGGCGGGCTGATCGAGCAGCTTCCAGCCGAGAGCTTGCGAGTGTTCCAGCGCGCGGCGGGCAAGGAAGCTTGGCTCGGCGCTTCTCAGCTCATCCAGAATCCGATTGCGCATCTCGGCGGCGGCGGCGTTGGTGAAGGTGATGGCGACGACTTGGCCCGGCTCGTCCACCTCGGCAAGCAGGCGGAGAAAGCGCTCGGTGAGCAGGGTGGTCTTGCCGGAGCCGGCCGGCGCCTGCACCAGGATCGACCGGCTGGGGTCGAGCGCCCGATCGCGCTGAGTCTGATCGGAGGGTTTATTCATCGCCGCCCTCCTCGCGCTCTGATTCATCTTCAGAAACAAACTGTTCCGCGTTCTCCTGAATGCGGCAGAGGGTTTGCAGGCCGCATCGCTCGCAGGTCTTGGGCGCATCGAGCGGGTCAACCTCGGCTCGTCCAGCGATGAAATCTTTGGCCAGCTGCTGGATGCAATCCCGCCAGCCGAGCAGTTCTTCAGCGGTGAAGGGATTCTTCATGAGCGGGCTTGAGCCTTTGAGTCCGCTGAAGAGCGTCGCCGCCGCGTCACCCACACGCCCGGCAAACTCCAGCGTTCCGGGGCGCACTTTGGCAAAGGCCAGACCGCCCAGAACCTCTTCTTCCGCCAGCGCAAAACCAGCGTAGAGCGGCAGTTGCACGTCCTCCGGGCGGGGCAGATTCCACGCGCTCGGCGAGACGTTGCCGGATTTGTAGTCGACGACGAGCAGCGTTTCGTCTTGCAGCCGGTCCAGACGGTCCAGGCGCAGGTTGATGGTCAGCCCATGAATGTGGACTGTGCGCTTGTCCTCGGTGGCCTCGACTACGAACGCAACCCGCGCCGCTTCAAACTCCAGCCACTCGGTAACCAGCCGAGTGAGCCGCAGCGCCTCCAGCTCCAGATAGCGGCGTGGCATTTGCTCGCGCAGATGCGGGCGCAACTCACGCGCCAGCGTGCGCTGGACGTGGGCGGCGACGAAAGTTCGCAAGGCGTTCCGGCTGCTGTTGGATGGATCTGGTTGGGATTCGTCGTTTCCCAGGTCTGAAGATCCAGACCTGGGGCACCCTTCCTGGTTAATCAAGGCGACAAGTTCCGCGTGGCTGCGGATGCCGTCGGGCGGACCGGCCCAGATGGAATGAAGCACCGCATGGAGCAGGTTGCCGCGCTGTCCAGCAGTCAAGCCTGCCTCGGCGGGCTGCCAATTCTTCGCCCCCAGCCGCGCCGTGGCAAAGGCTTGAAAGGGACACTGCGACTGCGCGGTCAGGACACTGGCTCCGCCCGCAACCTTGCCCGGAGGAAACGGAACCCGGCTGTAATCCTCAAAGGGAACGGTGAGCGGCGCGTCGCTGGCCGGGGCCCTCAACTCCGGCGGAAGCTCTTGCGGCGCTCCGGCAAACTGGACGATCAGCCGCGACGGACGCGCCTCGGCGGCGGCGTTCTGCTTGGCGTAACTGAAGCAAACCACGGGCGCGGAGGCCAGCAGGCGGCGCGAGACGGCTTCGGCCAGCTCCCAATCCAACTGCGCAGTCGCGTGCTGCATTCCTGCCGTGCGCTGAAGATCGATGGGCAGCAGCGGATGCGCCGCGCCATTCGTTGGCCATGCATCCTCATCGGCTCCCAGGAACCAGACGGCATCGGCAGAGAGGCCAGCCGACTCGGCGGGACCGGCGATCAGAATCGGCGTGTTGCGCGATTCAGGCGCGTAAAGCGTCTCGTCCAGCGCGTGGTTGAGCAGCGCCAGAAACTCCTTCCAGCTCAGACGGCGGCCATCAAAGCCCAGCGAACCGCAGTTCTCGACGGCCTGATGCCAGCGGCGCAGCGCCTGGAACTCGGCGCTCGTGAGCGGCCTTGCACTGGCAAAATGCAGCTCGTCCAGAAGGCGCGGGATCAGCTCCGCCCACTCCAGCGGGCTCTGCGGACGCCGAGCGAAGCTGGCCAGCAGTTGTTGCGCCGCCGTGACGCGCTCCACCCATGCCGCCGGCAGCAGTTCTGCCGCGCCGCGCTCGCCCAGAAAGGCCCGCAACTTCCACTGCGTACGCTCCAGACCGTAGCCGCGCAGCGTGCGCATATAGTTTTGCAGCGCGGCGTTCTCCAGCACGCTCGATGCGGCCAGACCTGTGGAGAGCAGCCAGTCCAACTCCTGCTCGGCCAGAGCGCCATCCAGCCAGCGCAGCGTGAGTTGTGCCGCGCGGGCCAGCGCAACCTGGCCGAGCGGAAGGCCCAGCGAGAACTCAAAGGCCGCGCCGACCGCGTGGGTAAAGGCGCGCTCCATCTCTCCCCGCCGCGCGCTGGCCGATTGCGCCACCACCAGCAGACGCGCCTCCGGCGTGGCGGCAAGGCGCTGGCCGCACCATTGCGCGCAGGCCGTCACTTCCGCCTGGGCGTCGGCGCTCTGGTAAAAATGAACATCACTGGCCGGCGCAGGTTGGGCAGCCTCGCGCCACTCGCCCCAGGCGTCAAAAAAGCTGCGCTGCGCGGGAAGAATCCGATCAAAACCAGCCAACAGCAGCGGAGAACGCGGCGTTGCATCGGCCAAAAGCAGCGGAATCAACTCCAGCGGCAGGCGGCTTGCGATGAGCAGATTGTCCGCGCGGCAGGCCTCATCAAAGGCCGCCAGCCAACCGCTGAAGGCTCCCGCATCCTGCTGCCATGTGGCGCGCGCGGATCGAGCCAAAAAACGCGGGGCGTAACCGCAGAGCAGCTCATGCGCTTCCATGGCCAGCGCTGCCAGCCGCTGCCGGGGGCCCTCCAGAAGCGTGGCCAGGGAGCGCTCTTCGCCGACAATCTCCGTCCACAGCGCCTGTTCCTGCGTGGGATTCAGCAGCAGACGAGAATCGGCGGCACGCGCTTGCCATGCTTCGCGGACAAAATTCTTCCAGTCAAGAATTTTAGGCGCGGGCCATGCGGTCAGTCCCTCGGCCTGTCGCCGATGGTGAAAGCCGCTGGCCAAGGCACGCGCCGCGCGATCGCTGGCCGTAACCACCTGCCCGCCCGCGCGCAGCCAATCGTCGATCTCTGCCCAGCCGCCCATTCCAGCTTTATACTCCGTCGGGCCGGGGGCGCGCCATTCGAGCGTCTTAACTTTGGAGATCGAGTACGACGTGGACCAGGAGGACCACGCCAGCTCATTCCCAGGATCGCTATTCCACCGCTTTCGCTTCCTGATCCTTGCCGCCTGATTCCTGATTCCTCATCAACGGAAAAAGAATTACATCGCGGATGGACTTGGAGCCGGTCAGCAACATCACGAGGCGGTCGATGCCGATGCCCTCGCCGCCGGTGGGAGGCAGGCCGTAGGCCAGCGCGCGGACGTAATCCTCGTCCATTTGATGAGCCTCGTCGTCGCCATGGGCGCGATCTTCAAGCTGCTGCGCAAAGCGCTTGTGCTGCTCGACGGGATCGTTCAACTCGCTGAAGGCGTTGCCAAGCTCGAAGCCGCCGCAGTAAAACTCGAAACGTTCAACCCAATCGGGGTTGTCTGGATTCTGTTTCGATAAAGGCGATACGGCAGTTGGAAATTCGTAGATAATTGTTGGCTGGACTAAATGTTCTTCTGCAATTATTTCAAAAGTTTCTGCGATTGCCTTCCCAAGTGACTCTCCGCGGTCCAACTGAATTTTGACTAGACCAAGCGCCGCCCTTTTAACAGCAAGTCGCTTGTTAGTTTTAAACTCTTCGGACTCAAAATATTCCGCAGCATTTTCATCCCAAGGTTTTACATCTGGAGTAGACGGGATCGATCCAAGCCAACTGGAGAATACAATGGATGAACCGAACACTTCGGACGTTGGCTTTGGTCCAATATCTTCATTCCAGAACTTAACAATCGCCTCGCGCATCGTCAGCCGCGTCCACTTGCCGAGATCAATCTCCACTCCGCCGAAGTTCGTGATCGTCGTTCCGTTCACTTCCTTGGCGACAAACATAATCAGTTCCTCGGTAAGCGACATCAGATCGTGATAGTTGGCATACGCCTGATAGAACTCCAGCATGGTGAACTCGGGATTGTGCTGAGTGCTGACGCCTTCGTTGCGGAAGTTGCGGTTGATCTCGTAGACACGGTCAAAGCCGCCGACGACCAGGCGCTTGAGGTAAAGCTCCGGCGCAATGCGCAGAAAGAGGTCCATGTCCATCGTGTTGTGATGGGTGACAAAGGGCCGCGCCGCCGCGCCGCCGGCCACCTGCTGCATCATCGGTGTTTCAACTTCCAGATAGCCGCGACCGTCAAAAAACTGGCGCAGAGCTTGCAGCGTCTTGGCGCGCTTGACGAAGACTTCGCGAGCATCGAGGTTGGTGAACAGGTCCACATAACGCTGGCGGTAGCGCAGTTCGACGTCGGCCAGGCCGTGGAATTTTTCCGGCAGGGCGAGCATCGCTTTTGTCAGGAAGGTGAGCGTCTCGACGTGGATGGTCAGCTCACCCGTCCGCGTGCGGAAAAGGTAGCCGGTGACGCCGATGTGGTCGCCCAGGTCGAGGAGCTTGTAGAGCGCAAAGCCCTGCTCGCCGACGGCATCCAGGCGGACGTAGATTTGCAAGCGCTGCCCGCCCTGCTGGAGCGTGGCAAAGCCAGCCTTGCCCTGGGCGCGGATGGCCATGATGCGCCCGGCAACGGAGACGGTCACGCGCGGCGCATCCAGCGCTTCAGCCGTAGCCTCGCCCCACGCGGCGCGCACTTCGGGAACGGTGTGCGAGGCAGCGTAGTGGTTGGGATAGGCCGCCTGGCCCAGCTTCTCGATCTCTCTCAGCTTTTCCTGGCGCAGCTTGAATAGGTTCTGCTCAAATTCCGAATCGTCAAACACGTTTGCTTCCTTTGCGGGAGCCGGATCACCGGTCCAAGTGACAGTATATCGTCCGATGGGCTGACCAAGATTTGACAGCCGAGGCGGCATTTGCGAAACTCATAACTGCTGCTGTTTCAGCGGAGATGCTGAAACTGTGGGAAGTGCCGAAGTGGCGGAATTGGCAGACGCGCGTGGTTCAGGTCCACGTACTCGCAAGGGTGTGGGGGTTCGAGTCCCTTCTTCGGCACCAATCTCTTATAATCAATCACATAGAATAGCTTGTTACTATTTGTTACTATTTGCTGGCTTCTACTGGCAACCGCTGGAAACGACTGGAAACCACTGGAAGTAATTCATTCCAAGCCACTTAGCTTCCGTCTAACAGACGAAGGAGAAAAGGCTTGGCTAATAAATCTGTTGTTCTCTATCAGCGCACAAAAATCAAGAAAAAGTGGGCCTACCGCAAGGTCGCCGAAGTGATCTCCAAGCTCGCCTGCGGCGAGTATTATCTGAGCTGGTACGACGGTAAGCGCAAGCGTTTGGATCGCGTTGGAAGCAATCCAGAAGCTGCCCTCGCTGCCCTCGAGAAAAATCGCCTGGAACTCGCCTACGTGGCAACCGGCGGCGAGGTCAAACAGTCCGACAACAAAAGGAGCCTCGAATTGGCCTATGTGGCGGCCGGTGGTGAGATCAAGCAGAACGAAGATCATCCCATCATCAATGGCCGGAAGCGGCCCCTGCCCGGCACCACGAAAACGGCGTATCCGTTCGCAAGATCCAGGCTTGGCTTGGCCATGAGAGTTTGGATGTGACACTCGACTATTTGGGAGTTGAGGACGCCGCAGACGAGATTTCACAGGGGCAAGTCAACAATGGAGCACTTGCTGCGTTTGTTTGAAATGGAATCCTCGGGCAAAGAACGGTCTCGATAAACACTTAATCTGCAGGAATATAAGGGGCAAACACATCACAATCAGTCCGCTGATATGGTCTCGACTGGAGCATATCACCTTTATTTCAATTGCCTCTCACTCTGTCTTTTCCCCATGTTTTGTATAGGCCAAGATAGCCGTAGTTCTCCGTCTGTCCCGCAATCGAGTGCCCGTAGGCGAAGAGCAATTGCAGTCCCGGCGACTTGAAGTGATAATAGCCGCCCGCGTCGATCATCGTGGAGGATTGAGTCTGCGCCGTGGCGAAGCCTTCGCGTGCATGGGAGAAAACCTCCGCCGACAACTCAAGCTTTTTGCTGATCTCGCGCTTCACGAGAAATCCGCCATAGAAATAATTGCGATAATCCGTCTGCGGAACAACAGCATAGCCAAGGCCACCGCAAAGGCTCCAGGGGCCGAATTCTTTTTCTACCCAGATGGGAAGTTTGTACCAGACCTTGCCTACGCCGAGTCCGCGCGTAGAGTTGCCGGTGGGAATCTCGAACATGGTGAATGAGCCGATCTGTGGTCGGCGTTTGGTCTGCTTGATGAAACCGTATTTCACACCCAATTCCATATCCGTCAGGCCGAAGGCGCTAGGCCCCGCACCGGCAGGAAGATAGACGGGATTGTTCAGTGGACGCGCAATGCCCAAGGGCAGAATCGCATGGAGCTGAATATTGGGAATCGCGCCCCAATTGAATTCAAAGGCTGGGCCAGTCGTATCAATCTCCACTGGAGTTCCGTCCACTGTGCCAAAGATGTAAGCCTCGTAATGCCCGAGGTCAACCGGCGTCGGATCGTCCGTCTGAAAGGGAGGACCGGCCTGCGCAGAGAGCAGGCGAGTGGTCAAGACCGCGAGAAGAAATATTCTCGTAAAGCAATGTATCGCCCTCAATGGCATGATCTGATTCCCCTTGGACGTTTGATGATTTCAAAAAGCGACGCGATTCGACAGCGCTTCCATGATCGAATCGCGTTGCCTCTCAGAACAAATCGCCGATGGGCGGAAAGGTCAGCAACACACTGAGACCGAGAAGCGCAAACGCGATGACGTTGATGCGCCGCAGAGAAACCGTCCTCTTGCGCCATCGCCATTCGAGGATTGCCCACGCGGCAAGCCACAACAGAATGGTCACAGTGGTTTCGCCAGAGAGCGCGCCGGTAGGCTTGTAAAAGACAAAGAGGTTTTTCACGAATGCAGATTTGTCAGCTACGATTGCGAACAGTGCGATTGCGAACGAGCCGATGCCCGCCGATAAAATCGCGGCCGCGCCCGAGCCGTTGGGCGTAATCCTGGATTGATCCGAGATGATGTTTGCTGGCACGCTCATTTCTATTCTCCTTTGATCAACTGAATTGTTTGCCCGCCATCGACGGGAGCATTCTTGTCGAGCATGGCGCCGAAGAATCCGGCGATGCCGGCTGCGAAGAGTGAGATCGCAGTGAATCCAAGCAGCGCGGAGCGAAGCTGCGGATGATGCTTGAGATCGCGGGCATAGCGGATTGCGATGAACGCGGCCGCGGTGATGGCGATGGGGACAAGCCAGGCGACGTGTTCTTTCCACTCCATGCCAATCAAGTGCCACTGACTGGTTGCGGGGTGGGAGAGAAGAAGAAAACGCGGATAAGCGCCGAGACTGACCGTGTCTTTGGGTGGCGCAGCGCGATACCACGGATAGATGATGTAGGTTCCGGTGAGTACGGTGAGCCATGCCAGTGCGGCCATGATGCTCAGATAGATGCCGAGGAAGCGACCTCTGCCTGCGGGATTCTGCGGCGGAGGTTCGGTTGAATATCGTTGATAGAGCGCGACAATCGCGCCTGAGCAAGCCAGCAGATAGAGCGCGCCGAAGCCCATGCCGTGCATCAAAGTCCAGAGACTGCGGATTGTGATTTCCATTGTGACCTCCTTGGGAATGTGAGATTGAAATCAGGCTATGGATGCGATTGCGCAACGCTGGACTGCTTCACATCCACTGCCTGCAAAAGGGCCGTGCTGCCTGCATAGAGCTTGACCGAATTCTGTCGCGAGGCGAGAGTGAATGTTCCGCTGCCATTCTGGCCGTTGTCAGCCAGAACCGTGTTGGCATAACCGTAGACGCCGCAAGCGCGTGGAGAAAATATCGAGACCGACTCTTCACTCTCTGTAGCGGAGCAGGAGAGCGTGGAATCAGATGCCGAAACAACCCCAGGCAGAAGGCGGGCGAAGACTCCCTTTTGACGGTTGTATCCGATGATGCTGCCATCGCTTGATCGAATCGCCTCGGTGAATGGATCAAACTCGCCGCCTCCAATCAACCGCATGATTCCACGCGCATCTTCCTCATCCAGGTATTGAGGGCGCGCTGCTTGCTCGGATTCAATCGGATCAGCAATAGCGCGCAAAGAGAGATTCACATTCAAGATAAGATCGCCATTCACGATGCGGTCAAAGTGAATGGAGAGCAGCGAGGGCTTTTGGCGCGCATAGGGCGTGGAATCGATCTGCAATGGTTGAGCCTCCACGACGTGACCGAGCAAGGTTGTTCCTTTGGGAACGCTCCCGCCGCCGGGCAGAAAAATAATTTGCAGCGTCTTTGCGGTGACCGGATCACCAGACCTTGCTTTGTTTGCGTCCACTGCTTTCACAATTCGCACGGGGATGACGGTTGGCGCAGACAGCGTAATCGGCGCGGCTGCCGCGGCAGCGATCAAGCCATTCAGAAAAACAAGAAAAAATGCAGCTCTGAAAAAAAGTCTTTGAGTCGATGATTGCATGATGAATATCCTTTCATTTATTTGGCAAGAAACCATGAATACATCAATTGCGGCGCTCGATCTTCTGAGCGCCGCGAAGGATGGTTTTGGGATCAACAGGCTGGTTAACGCCCCGCCGATCAGAAGGTGATTTTGGCGGCAAACTGAACCTGACGCTCGGTGCGTTGAAAGGTCGATTCAGAAGCTGCCGAAGAGATGGTTCCAAAGGCCGAAGCTTTTTTCGGATCCAGCCCCGGAGTGTTCGCCACCGTGGGTCCGTAGGTTGTGGCCGGATTGTTAAACTGCGGCGTGTTGGCCAGGTTAAAGGCCTCGGCGCGCAGTTGCAACACCTTCGATCCAGTCAGGTGAGTATCCTTGAAGAGCGAAAAGTCCACTGTCTTTGTGCTTGGACCCTGAAGGCTGTTTCGTCCCGAATTTCCCCACGTACCGGGGGCGGGAACGGCGAAGGCCGCAGTATTGAACCATGCGCCAAGGGAGCGCTGATTCTTGGGCAGAGAACCCTTTCCGAAGCCGGGAAGCAGCTGCGCGCGGGGCGACTGTCCATCCCCCAATGCGGTGCCCGAACCCACGGAAAACGGCAGGCCATCGAAGAACTGCGCAATAGTGTTCACCTGCCATCCACGCTCCAGTGGACCGAGCACGCCGCTGCCTTTGAAGGGCAGGTGGTAACTTGCGCTGGCCACAAAGCGATTCGGAACGTTGTAGTCGGCATTTCCGTAGTCGTAACGGAGGTCATATGGATTGGAAACAGCAGCCGATTCGCCCGAGCCTTCGTCCAACGCGTGACTGAAGGTGTAGGAGGCGAGGAAGGTCAGACCATGGGCGCGACGCTCCGCGGAGACTTGCAATGCGTTGTAACTGGAGACCTGCCGCGTTTCCAATTCGCTGATCTGACCAAAGGTCGGATAGGGACGGGCGGCTGTAACCGTGGTCGCTCCATTCGCTCCGAGTTGGTTGGAATTGATGTCCCGGAAATTGTCCAGGTGAACGCCCTTTGTTCCGACGTAGGCAAATTTGAGGACGGTGGAAAAGGGAATCTCCTGTTCGATAGCCACATGCCACTGTTCGGTATAAGGCGTTTTGTCATTTGGATCCACCGAATAGGCGGCTTGGCCCGGCAAGATCGCGCTACCCGAAGTGGCCACAGTGTGAACAAATCCGCTGCTCGCATAGTTGAACTTCGCGCTGCTGGTGGCGCCTGCAACATAATTTGCCGGATTATTGAAGGCCCAGTAATCGTACACGGGAACATTGGCCGCCAAAGTTGACGAAACTCCGACGTTCGGCGCCGCGTAGTAGATGCCAAAGCCGGCGTGGAAGACCGTCTTGTTGGTGATCTTGTAGGCAGCGCCCACGCGCGGCGCAAAGTTGAAGTTGTTGCCTTTCAGGCCGCTGCGCGGAATGCCATTGGTTCCAACCTGTTCGAGGGCGGTCTGCGAGATGGAGGGAATGAAGTCCCACTCTTTGTTGTGAACTTCCGTCCACGGCCAACCAAGAAAGTTTTCGTAGTGTACGCCCAGGTTCAAGGTCAGCTTGCTGCTGATCTTGTAGTTATCCTGCGCGTAGAAGGAGAGATCGCTCTCGCGCAGGCCAACCTCCTGCGGAAAGGCGTAGCTTCCGCCTGTCGGCGCGCCAAAGAGCAGATCGCTCCAGGGCAGCCCGGTGTAGCGGGTGCCGTAATTTTCAGAGCCATGTTCGGCGTTGCTCTGGAACATATTGTATTCAAGGCGGATCAGCTCGAAGCCGAAGTCCAGCGAGTGCTTTCCACGCACCAGGTTGAGATCGTCGTCCCACTGGTAATTATTGGTTCCTATGTTGGTGGGACTGTTGCCCGCGTCGCCGATCGGTGTGTAGCCCGCAAAGGTATACACCGTCAATCCATCGGTTAGAGGATTGTTCGGGTTGTATACGCCGGGAATGTTGAGGTTGGTGGGAGAGGCAAGTTTCAGGCCCGCATCCCAGTTCTTTGCATAGACAAAGAAGCGCGTCCAGCCGTAGCGCGCCGTGTTGACGATGGTGGGCGAGAAGACGTGCGTTTCACTGAGCACGGCTTGGTGCGCCGGGTCCGATGCAGGGCCGCAGATGACGTCGCCCACCAGAGGCGTCGGCAGGACGCCGGGCTGGGAGAAGATGTCATGGCCCTGGCTATAGCGAATAAAGCCGTTGTCTTTCTCGGTGAACTTGCGATCAATCTTTACGTCAAAGTCGTCTTCGTTGATGATCAGCAACGGACCGTAGAAAAAGTTGTTTGCAGTGGCATTCGGCTGCCCATAATTCGGCTGCGCGTATTTCTGATAGAAGTTCAGGATGTTTGCGCCGGTTGGATCGATCAGCGGATCGTTGATGGGCACAAAATTATTGGCATAGGCAACTTTGGTGATCGGGTTTTTGATAGCCGCCGAATAGTTGGAAAAGTCATAGCCCGCCGATGTGATTTTGACAACCGGTATGCTCAACACATTTGTCTGGCCCTGCGCGAAGCGCTTTCCGGCATAGTCAACAAAGAAGAAAGTTTTGGGGTTAGCCTGCTTGGGAAAGAGAGGTCCGCCCAGGGTAACGCCAAACTCGTTTTGCCGCAGGGGGGCTTTCTCGCCTGTCGGTCCTGCTTTGGGAACATTGAAATAGTTTCTGGCGTCTAGAGCCGTGTTGCGCAGAAACTCGAAGACATCGCCGTGATATTGATTGGTGCCGGACTTGATGACCACGTTGATGGTGCCGCCGTTCCCACGTCCATAGCGGGCATCGGCATCGTTGGTCTCTTCCGAGAACTCCTGAATGGCATCGATGGGCGGGAAGAGAGCCGTCATGCTGTTATGGTTCTCCTGGTCGCCAATGCCATCCAAAAGCGTTCGATTTTCCTGGGGACGAGAGCCATTGATAGCGAAGTACGAGGGACCGCGCTGCTGAGTATAGGGAATGCTGACGGATTGGGTTGTGGTCGGGATGGAACCCGCGCCCAGACTGAAAAGCTCATTGAAGTTGCGGCCATTCAGGGGAAGATCCTTGACCGCTTCTTCTGTGCGGAGATTGCCGACGCTGGAGCTTTCCGTCTCAAGCAATTCGCCGGAGGCCTGAACTTCGATCGTCTCCGCTGCAGTTCCCACCGCCAGATTCGCATCCGCGGCAACACGTTGACCAACTTCCAGCCGGACAGATTCAACAACCTTGCTGAATCCTGCAACATCAATCTGCACTGTGTAGTCGCCAGGGTGCAGCGGCGGTGATACATAGATGCCCTGCGCATCGGTGGATGTGAGAGTCGTCAAACCAGTACCGGTGTTGCGCACGGTTACATGAGCGCCGGGGATCACCGCGCCGGTGTTGTCTTTGACCACGCCGGTGATGATGCCGGTTTCAACGATCTGTGCTTGCAGCAATGAAGCGGCCACGATGACGAACAGCGCCGCCAGACCCAGCGATAGGTTTCGCTTTACAAAATATCGAAACGAGAAAAATGCCACAGACATACTTGCCTCCAAGGGTGCGGTCAGCTTTGACCGCACAGAAAAATGGCCCACGATCTGCTCGTGGGCCATGGCACTGCGCTACGCGCACACTGCCGTCATACGGGAACGATGCACTTGCCCACGACGCAAGGCGCATCCGCTTCAGGGTTTTGAGTGAAGCGACAACAACTTCTTGCCTTGCGGGCAATCAGCTTTTGAATGCTCATGATTTTCCTTTTTCAAAAATTTGCAAAATGAATGCTCTTCGATTCACACAGAAAACCTGATGCGAAACAAAGTATTCAATGTTTCTTCAGTGTTCATATTTCCATTCAAAGCTGTCTGACAAACTCAAACGCGGCTCCGGGCAATGCCCATGGCGCGGCTAGAGCGCAAGATCAACGATGGATTGGATGAGAGAGTGTGCGGGCGTCAACAACAACACGAGCGACGGGGCGTCGACTCGGAGGCGGGCGTAAGGTTTGCCTGGATGTTGATTTGCACCTGCATATTTTGTATTGGGCCATAAAGACGAAATCGTGTCAAGGTCCGCTGAAGATTTTCTTCGCAAAATGCAAAAAGTTTTTCTGTTCGCTTGACAGCTTTCCAATCCCCGTGCATCATCGAAATAGTTGATCTTCCAAGTTCGGTCCTCGTTGAACCCGAGGATCTGCCTGGATTAAGGAATCAAACTCCGTGCTTTATCGCCGCGCATCCCGCTGTTGTTGTTGCCCTGTCGCCTCTCTGGCAGTTGAGCAGCCTCGTGGGAATGACGCCCAGATGCAATCATGACGCGATCTTAGCTGATCCGCATCTTCTGAGTCTTCGCAATCCCAGCCCACGAGCCTCTGCTTCGTGGGTTTTTTCATTGGGCGCGCGCCCGCATTGCGATTCAGGAAGAGAGCTGCACTCCGATGAAGCCGTTTCACATCATGGCCAAGCCGCATGGCGCAATCTGCAATCTCAATTGCACCTACTGCTACTACTTGGAGAAGGAAAATCTCTACGCCAACAGCGGGCGCGAGTTCCGCATGAAGGACGATGTGCTGGAGACGTACATTCAGCAGTACATTCAATCGCAGCCCGACGAACACGTCAGCTTTGCGTGGCAGGGCGGCGAGCCTACGCTGTTGGGGATTCCCTTCTTCGAGCACGTCGTTGCGTTGCAAAAACAATATGCGAATGGCAAGACCGTCGAGAATGCATTCCAGACCAACGGCACGCTGCTGGATGATGCGTGGGGCGAGTTCCTGGCGCGCAACAAGTTTCTCATCGGACTCTCTATCGACGGGCCGGAAGACGTTCACGATGCGTATCGCGTGGACAAGGGCGGCAAGCCGACGCACGCGCGCGTGATGCGCGGCCTCAACATTCTCAAAAAACATGGCGTGGAGTTCAACACGCTCACGGTTGTCAATCGCCTGAACTCAACTCGCGCTCACGATGTCTATCACTTCCTCAAAGAAATCGGCAGCAAATATCTGCAGTTCATTCCCATCGTCGAACAGGTTGCCAAAGAGCCGGACCCCAGCGGTCTTGTCTTGTTGAAGCCGTATTCGCGGCAAGAGTCGGCGGTCTCGGAGTGGTCGGTTGAGCCGTTGCAATTCGGCAAGTTCCTGCAGCAGGTCTTTGACGATTGGGTGATTCAGGATGTGGGCCGCGTCTATGTGCAGGTCTTCGATGTTGCGCTGGAGTCGTGGTATGGCGTGCCGCAGACGCTCTGCGTTTTTTCGCCCAAGTGCGGCAGCGCGTTGGCCGTCGAACACAATGGCGACGTGTACTCCTGCGACCACTTTGTTTATCCCGACAACAAGTTGGGAAACATCATGCAGAAAAACTTGTCGAGCCTGGTCAGCAGCCCGCAGCAAACGCGCTTTGGCAATGCAAAGGAATTTGCGCTGCCCTCCGATTGCCGTCAGTGCGATGTGCGTTTTGCCTGCAATGGCGAGTGCCCCAAGCACCGCTTCCTGACAACGGCATCCGGCGAGTACGGGCTGAACTATCTGTGCGCGGGCTACAAACATTTCTTCCACCACATCGATCCGTATATGCGGTTTATGGCGGAAGAGCTGAAGCGGAATGGAGCGCCGGCGCGCGTGATGGAGTGGGCGCGGAAGCGCAGAGCGCAGCACCTGACCGTGGCCAACAGGGAGGGCATCCATGCTTTCTCTCGCGCTTGAGTTCCGCTGTTGTTGTTGACCCCTCGCCTTTTGCTTCTGAACTGCCACACTCGTACTGCGCGTTGTTCTCTGCGCGGACAGGCAGCTCTTCGCATTCACACGAATTTTGATTTCACGGAGACAGGTCATGAAAATTTCGCAACAAATTGCATTGCTTCTGAGCGGAACGATGGCGCTCGGCTCCTCCTCTCAACTCTGGGCGGAAGACAAGGACGCACCCAAACCCGCTTGGCCTACCGCGCCATTGCATGAAGTGAAACCACAGGGTTGGCCCGAACAGCCCAAGGCTACCGCGGGTTCGCCCAACGTCGTTCTGATTCTGCTTGACGATGTGGGCTTCGGCGCCACCAGCGCCTTGGGCGGGCCGGTCCAAACGCCAACCTTCGACCGGCTTGCGGCGAGCGGCCTGCGTTACAACAGCTTCCACATGAACGCGCTCTGCTCGCCGACACGCGCCGCTCTGCTGACTGGGCGCAATAACCATCAGGTTGGCTTTGGTTCTATCGCCGAGTGGTCGGCTCCCTATCCGGGCTACAGCACGGTGATTCCGAAGAGCGCGGCCACCATCGCCGAAGTCTTGAAAGAGAACGGCTACAGCACCTCGGCGTATGGCAAGTGGCACAACACGCCGATGTGGGAGGTCACGCCCGCCGGTCCGTTCAATCACTGGCCCACTGGACTCGGCTTCGAGCATTTCTACGGTTTCAATCAGGCGGCCGACAGCCAATACTTTCCGCGCATCTTCAACGACACAACGCCCGTCGAGCCCGCGAAGCTGCCGCAAGAGGGTTATCACTTTACCACCGACATAACCGATCACGCCATCCAGTGGCTGCATCAGCATGATGCCGTTGCCAAGGACAAACCCTTCTTCATTTACTACGCCACGGGTGCCACGCATACGCCGCATCATGTGGACAAGAAGTGGGTCGAAAAGTACAAGGGCAAGTTCGATCAAGGCTGGGATGCGATCCGCAAAGAATCCTTCGATCGACAGAAGAAGCTGGGCGTGATTCCGGCCAACGCTGAGTTCACTCCGCGCCCTGACAGCTTGCCTTCGTGGGATTCGTTGACGCCCAAGCAGAAGCATCTGCTGGCGCACGAGGCTGAGGTTTACGCCGGGTTCCTGGAGCAAACCGATTATGAAATCGGCCGCCTGCTCGACGCCATACAGGAAGAGGGCAAGGCCGATAACACCATCGTGCTTACCATCATCGGCGACAACGGCGCCAGCGCCGAGGGCGGCCTGGAAGGAACCGATGCCCGCGATACCAACGGCAACAAAAAATCCATCGAAGACCGCGAGAACGTCTACGATCTTTTGGGCAGCGAACTCTACTACAACCACTACGCGGCTTCGTGGGCCTGGGCGCTGAACTCGCCCTTTGTAGGAACCAAGCAAGACGCATCGCACTTGGGCGGCACGACTGATCCGCTGATTATCAACTGGCCGAAACACATCAAGGACGCGGGCGGCGTGCGCAGCCAATTCTCACACGTCAACGACATTGCACCGACCATCTACGAGCTGACCGGCGCCAAGTTCCCGGATGCGGTTGATGGCGTCAAGCAGATTCCGCTCGAAGGCAAGAGCCTCGCTTACACCTTCGACAATCCGAATGCGCCTACAAAGCATACCCTGCAATACTTCACCACCAGCGGCAATCGTGCCATCTATAAAGATGGATGGTGGGCAGGCGACCGTTATCAATGGACCTGGGAGCAGAGTTACAGCCTCAACGGCACGGACAAATTTGATGTGCGCCCGTGGGAGCTTTACAACCTCAACGATGACTTCAGCCAGGCGCACAACCTTGCCGACAAGAATCCTGAAAAGCTGAAAGAACTCATCAAGGTCTTCGACGAAGAGGCGACGCGCAACAATGCGTATCCCATTCTGCCCGGCCGCAAGTTGAATCCAGTGAGTCCGGCAGCAAGTCAAACTGTCTTTACTTATCGCAGCGGCGTCGATCGTCTCAACGCCAACGCTGCGCCGGCTCTGAGCGGGCGTCCCTACACCATCAGCGCGGACGTGGAAGTACCAGTGAGCGAAAAGGCCAACGGCGTCATTCTCGCGCAAGGCGGCGAGTTGGGCGGTGTCTCGCTCTTCGTCAAAGACAACGTCGTCTACTACGAGATCAACGCCTACGCTAATCGCTCAGGACAACTGGTGGCGAGCGAGCCGCTCAAGCCCGGAAAATCGCATCTTGAATTGGCGGTTACGCCGAGTGCGGCAAACGGCGCTGCGGATATTGCTTTCACCTCGCGGAGAGCCTCCGAAGGCGATGCGACGCTCAAGGTGAACGGACAGGCCGCTGGCCAGGCACACTTCGCCAACGTCAACGTTTCGCCCGGCGAGACCCTCGACATTGGCAGCGATCTCGGTTCTCCAGTATCGAGCGAGTACAAATCGCCCAACCGCTTCACAGGCAAGATCGATCTTGTCACCGTGGAGTTGAAGTAGCGCTCAGAATTTCCCTCGTGTTCTGGCGCAGTCTTCACAGTGCCAGACGAGCTGAAGCACATTTGAAGAAGAAGCGAAGGACCAAGTCATCGCTGAATGACTGCAATCAATAGGAGATTTTATGAACGAGAAAAGCGTATTGAATGCGTTGACATCAACGCTTGTCCTTGCAGCGGGCGCAACTCTTCCGCTGCATGCGCAAACGGCGCAACCGTATCAGGGAGTCGTGGGCAGAACGCTGGCCGAGTCAAAAGAATGGTGGCCAGAGCCAGTGAAAGCCCCTGCCGGCGCGCCAAACGTTGTATGGATTTTGATCGACGATGTGGGCTACGGCGCTGCTAGTACATTCGGCGGAGTGATTCAAACTCCTACGTTTGATAACCTGGCCAACAATGGTTTGCGCTATACAAACTTTCACACCTGCGCCATCTGCGCCCCAACTCGTTCGGCACTTCTGACAGGACGCAACAGCGCATCGGTGCATGAATCAGGCTTCTCGCATATTGGCTCGTCGGCAGGCTTTCCCGGTTGGGATGGCCGCGTGCCTTCGACGGCTGGCACCATCGCCGAGATTCTGCGCGACAACGGATACAACACATTTGCTGTTGGCAAATACGGCATCACTCCTGACGAAGACGCGACCGATGCTGGCCCATTTGATCGTTGGCCGACCGGCAAGGGCTTCGATCACTTCTTTGGCTTCCTTGGTTCGCAGACCGATCAATACAAACCGGATTTGGTAGAGGATCAAGCGCACGCAACTCCCGATGGCCGCCACCTGAGCGATCAGATCACCGACAAGGCGATCTTCTATATTGATCGCCAGAAAAAAGCCGCGCCAGATAAGCCCTTCTTCCTCTATTACGCGCCCGGCGCAACGCACGCTCCGCACCAAGTGGACAAGTATTGGAGCGATCAGTACAAAGGCAAGTTCGACAAGGGATGGGATGCATTCCGTCAGGAGGTCTTTGACCGTCAGAAGAAACTCGGCGTGATTCCAGCCAACGCGATTCTTCCCGAACGCAATGATACCGTCAAGGCCTGGGATGCGCTGACGCCCGACGAAAAGAAGCTCTATGCGCGCTTCATGGAAGTCTATGCGGGCTACTTGACCTACACCGACTTCGAGGTTGGCCGCCTGGTCAATCACCTGAAGGAGATTGGGCAGCTCGACAACACGCTGATCTTCATCTCGATTGGCGATAACGGCGCCAGCAAGGAAGGATCACAGGAAGGCGTAATCGACAAATCCTATCGCGGCAAGCTGGTCTCCGATGAGGATCGAGTCGCCTATAACCTGACCAACATCGACAAGATCGGCACGCCTGATTCCAAGAATGGCAACTATCCTCTGGGCTGGGCGCAGGCCGCCAACACGCCCTTCCGCTATTGGAAGTCAGACGCCAACAGCGAAGGCGGTACGCACAATCCGCTCATCGTTTACTGGCCCAAGGGCATCAAGGAAAAAGGCGGCATTCGCACGCAGTACAGCCATGTGATCGATCTGCTTCCCACCACACTCGATCTGGTTGGCGTAAGGGCACCGGAAGAAATTCGCGGCATCAAGCAGCAGCCGATTGAAGGAACCTCTCTGGCTTACTCGATTGACGATGCCAAGGCTCCGACGCGCCACACGTTGCAGTACTACTACATCTTCGGTTCGCGGTCGATTTACGACAACGGCTGGAAGGCTGAACTGGCCTATCCCAACGACATTCTCACCAAGAATACAATCGTGAATCCGCCTCTGGATGAAAGCAGGTGGGAGCTCTATAACCTGATCGATGATCCAACAGAGCGCATCGATCTAGCCAAGAAGTTTCCGGAGAAGCTGGAGCAGTTGAAGGCCGAGTTCGAAGAGCAGGCCAAGTCACATCATCTCGCTCCCTACCTCACTTTTGACGACATTCGAGACACTCACCACACGTACCTGCCTCAGTGGTATCTCGACCGGCAAAAAGCCGCGGCGGCGCCACAAGCCAGCAGCAAGTAGCGCAGCCAGGATGTTTTTGGCTCTCTGCCATTGCGGATCTTCGGGTGGCTGGTACGGAATATTCCGGCCACCCGACACAAATTCAACAGGAGATTTATGAACGAAAAAAGTTTTTTGAATGCACTAACTTCTTCATTGCTACTTGCGGCGGGCGCAACTCTCCCGCTGCACGCGCAGACGGCGCAGCCCTACCAAGGAGTAGTGGGCAGAACTCTGGCCGAGTCAAAAGAATGGTGGCCGGAGCCTGTGAAAGCGCCTGCTGGCACGCCGAACGTAGTTTGGATATTGATTGATGATGTGGGCTACGGCGCCGCCGGCACGTTCGGGGGGCTTATTAAAACTCCCACCTTCGACACGCTGGCCGAGAATGGCTTGCGCTATACGAACTTTCACACCACCGCGATCTGCGCACCAACCCGCTCAGCCCTGCTGACCGGACGCAACAGCGCGTCGGTTCACGTATCCGGATTTTCCCACACCGTCATGTCCGCTGGATTCCCTGGCTGGGATGGACGTGTGCCAGCGACGGCCGGCACGATCGCGGAGATACTGCGCGACAACGGCTACAACACTTTTGCAGTTGGTAAGTATGGCGTAACGCCAGACGAAGAAGCGACTGACGCCGGTCCCTTCGATCACTGGCCGACGGGCAAGGGCTTCGATCATTTCTTCGGATTTCTCGGCTCGCAGACCGATCAATACAAACCAGACCTGGTGGAAGATCAGGCGCATGTGCGTCCCGATGGGCGTCACCTGAGCGATCAGATCACAGACAAGGCGATTTTCTACATCGACCGCCAGAAGAAGGCCGCGCCGGACAAGCCTTTCTTTCTTTACTACGCGCCCGGTGCCACGCACGCGCCGCATCAAGTGGACAAGTACTGGAGCGATCAGTACAAGGGCAGATTCGACAAGGGCTGGGATGCGTATCGTGAAGAGGTCTTCGAGCGGCAGAAGAAACTTGGCGTGATTCCTGCCAATGCAATACTTCCTGATCGAAATCCGAACATCCCCGCTTGGGACAAGCTGACGCCGGAGGAGCAGAAGCTCTATGCGCGCTTCTTCGAAGTGTATGCAGGCTACCTGACTTACACAGATTTCGAGATCGGTCGTCTGGTCAATCACTTGAAAGAAACCGGTCAGCTCGACAACACGCTGATCTTCATCTCCATTGGTGATAACGGCGCCAGTAAAGAAGGAACTTTGAACGGAACCATCGATCAAAGTCTTGTGGCAAAACAACTGTCGGCGCAGGATAACATCAACTACAACCTGAACAAGATCGGCGAGATCGGGACGTCTGCTGCAACGAATGGCAATTATCCGCTAGGCTGGGCGCAGGCCGCCAACACGCCTTTCAAGTTCTGGAAGCAGGATGCGAACAGCGAAGGCGGCACGCATAATCCGCTCATCGTCTACTGGCCCAAAGGTATCAAGGATAAGGGCGGAATTCGCACTCAGTACAGCCACGTCATTGATCTTCTTCCGACCACGCTCGATCTGGTGGGCGTGAAGGCTCCAGAAGAAATTCGTGGCATCAAGCAGCAGCCGATTGAAGGAACTTCGTTGGCATACTCAATTGACGATGCGAATGCCCCCACTCGCCATACGCTACAGTACTACTACATCTTCGGTTCACGGTCGATCTATGACAACGGATGGAAGGCGGAACTAGCGTATCCCAGCAGCTTTATCACGGGAATTCCAGACAAAAAAGCATTTGACGAGAATGCCTGGGAGCTTTACAACCTGAACGACGACCCCACGGAGCGCATTGATCTGGCCGCGAAGAATCCGGAAAAGTTGGCAGCGCTAAAAGCCGAATTTGAAGAGCAAGCCAAAGCGCATCATCTCTATCCGTATATCACCTGGGACGATGTGCTGAATGGGCGCATTCACAGAACACCGGGAGCCCCTTCTCTGCTTGATGCTTTCAAGAAAGTTACCAAGGCAGGCGATAACCAGTAGCCCCGGCTCCATTCACAGGCGAGATCATAACCATCATGGTCTCGCCTGTGAAAAAACACATTGAAAGATTTACGAAATATTTCTGCAGAGGACGCAGCCATGTTTTACAAGATTCCGGACAATCTTCCAACTGAACTCGATGAACTGGATTCCTACATCGCGCGCTATCAACGCGGCGAGATCGACGCCGCAACATTGAAGGTGCGCCGCGTACCCTTCGGTTGCTATGAGCAGCGCGAGGATGGCACGTACATGGTGCGGATTCGTACAACCGGAGGCGCGCTTACGCCGCTCCAGTTGCGCGCCATTGCGGAGATCTCCACGCGCTACGGCAGCGATGCGATTCACATCACCACGCGTCAGGAGTTTCAGATTCATCATGTCGCTCTGGAAAATGTGCTGCTGGTCATGCGTGAATTGTTGCAAGCTGGTTTGGCTTCGCGCGGAGGCGGCGGCAACACGGTCCGCAACGTGTTGGTTTCGCCGGACGCCGGTGTCGGCATCGATGAAGTCTTCGATCCAAGCCCCTATGCCTTTGCGTTGACCAGTCGCTTGATAGCCGAATCCGATTCATGGTTGCTGCCGCGTAAATTCAAGATTGCCTTTTCCAACTCGCCCGCAGATAGTTCCTATGCCGAATTCAACGATCTCGGATTTGTGGCTCAATATCGCGATGGGCAAAAGGGATTCAGCGTCTATGTCGCTGGCGGCCTAGGCACCAAGCCAGAAGTTGGCCATCTGCTTCACAAGTTCATTCCTGCTAAAGATGTATATGTTGTTGCCAGCGCGGTCAAGCATCTCTTCGATAAATACGGCAATCGAAAAAACCGTCATGCGGCGCGCCTGCGCTTTCTTTGGAAAACTCTCGGCGAAGACCGCTTTCGCGAATTGTATGAAGAACAGTTGCAACTCGTTCGCAGACAGAACCCAGCGCCGCTGCTAGTCGAGCAGGTTCCGCAGTTCAGTCTTCTTCCGCCGTTCGCTCCAGAGAAAAATACAACGCCAGAGTACGATCAATGGAAAGATCGCTACGTCGAAAACCAGAAGCAATCCGAATTGGTTTCAGTACGGCTTCCTGTCTTTCTTGGAAATCTGAAAAACGAATACGCCATACGGTTGGCGGAGTTTCTGGCACCCTTCGGAGACCATGTGCTGCGCGCCTCCTTCGGACAGAATCTGCGACTGCGCAACATCCCCGAGAATTATCTTCCCAACGTCTATCATCTGGTGCTCGAACTGACGGAACTTGCCTCCGGCCCGCGCTTCATCGGCAACTCCATCGCTTGTACCGGCGCGGACACTTGCAAGCTCGGCATCTGCCTGTCAAAAGGCGCGTTGACTGCCATTGTCGACAGACTCAACAAATCCACTCTTGATCTCGATCAGATTGCAGACTTTCAGCTCAATTTGTCTGGCTGTCCCAACACCTGCGGACAGCATATGCTGGCCGATCTTGGCTTCTACGGCAATGTTGGCCGCAACGGGCAGCATATGTTTCCCGCCTATATGATCGTTGCCGGAGCGGAGATCGGCAATGGGAGAGCTTGTCTAGCCAAGCCGATCGACCGCGTCAGCGCGCGCGACCTTCCTGATTTTGTCCATGATGTCTTGAAATTATGGATTGCAAAAAAGAAGAATTATCCTTCCTTTGCCGCGTTTGTGGATGAAGATGGAACGAATGTACTACAAGAGATTGCTGGCCGCTACCGCCAGATTCCTGCCTTCAGTAAAGACAATCATTACTACCAGGATTGGGGCGCGACAGAATCATTCTCGCTGGTCGGAAGGGGCCTCGGCGAATGCTCGGCTGGACTCTTCGACTTGATTGAAGTCGACCTGAATGGTGCCAGGCAATTGCGTGAAGAACTTCGCTCCGGCGATCGGCATAACGAGGAGGTACTTTACGGAATCGTCTTGCGCAGCGCGCGCGCATTGCTGATAACACGAGGCATTGAAGCGCCAACGGACGCTGCTGTCTTTGAGTACTTCGCAAAACATTTTATTCAAGCTGGGCTGATCGACCAGCGCTTTGAATCCGTCATTCAAAACGCGCATCAAAAAAATACCGGGCAACTGAGCCAATTGGAAGAGGAAGTCTTCGAGCTGCTCCATGCGGTAGAGGCTCTCTATCGCAGCATGGACAATTCGCTCCGCTTTCCCGCAGAAGCAAAGACCACAGCATAATGGAACGGCAAGATCGTATGACGACTTTATTGGGTGTCAATCTATCGCAGCGCATCGGAAGCACGCCGCTGTTGCGCCTTGAGCGCGTAACCAGCGGCCTGAAGCACGCGCAGGTTTTGGCCAAGGCCGAGTGGATCAATCCCGGCGGTTCTGTCAAGGATCGCGCTGCTTCGAGAATCGTGAACGAGGCATTGCGCGCGGGTTACTTGGGCGCGGGCAAATCGCTGCTTGATTCCACCAGCGGCAATACAGGAATCGCCTACGCGATGCTGGGCGCGGCGTACGGGATTCCGATTACCTTGTGCATGCCGTCGAATGTATCAAAGGAACGCAAACGGATTCTTCGCGCCTATGGCGCCAAAGTCATCTACACCGACCCCGGTGAAGGCTCGGACGGCGCTATCCGCAAGGCGCAGGAGATTGCGGCTTCCGAACCGGAGAAGTATTTTTATGCCGATCAGTACTCTAATGAAAATAACTGGCACGCACATTATGACCACGGAACAGCGGATGAAATCTGGATGCAGACGGCGGGACGCGTCACGCATTTTGTCGCCATTCTCGGCACCAGTGGAACGTTTGTTGGAACGTCGCGCAGACTGAAAGAATTGAATCCGGCAATCCGTTGCATCTCTCTTCAGCCCGACTCCCCCTTTCATGGCATTGAGGGAACCAAGCATATGGAGACCTCAATTGTTCCGAAGATTTACGATGCCAGCATCGCGGACGCGGAGTTGGGCATCGAAACAGAAGCGGCCTACGCGATGGCGCGGCGCGTGGCGCGCGAAGAGGGATTGTTGATCGGAGTTTCAGCAGCCGCAGCGCTGGTGGGCGCATTGAAAGTTGCACAAGAAGCGCCTGCAGATTCGGTCGTCGTCACTATCTTTCCCGACTCGGGCGACAAGTATTTGAGTGAGCACTTTTGGGATGAGAACACATAAGGTAAAGGAGCAGGCATGGCGTTAAAGATACCGACCGATGTTTACGATCAACTGCGGCAGCATGGCGAAGCGACGTATCCGCATGAGTGCTGCGGAGTTCTTATAGGCGAATTCGACGAGGCTGGCAACAAGGCTGTCAAAGCCGCCGTGCCGTGCGGAAACACGCGCACCGATTCGCTGGCCAATCGCTACCGCATCAGTCCCTCGGAACTGGTGCGCATTCAGCGCGAGGCGATGCTGGCTGGCCTGGACATCGTTGGTTTCTATCACTCGCATCCCGATCATCCCGCGCGCTGGTCGGCGACGGATCTTGCCGAGGCGCATTGGACAGGCTGTTCATACGTCATCACTAGTGTTGAAAAAGGCAGCGCCGTTCTTACGAATTCATTTCTGTTACTTGAGCAAGACGAAGCCAAGCATTTTGAAGACGAACCTCTCGAAGTCATTCAGTAAAGCAATTGCAACGCAGCTCAAAACCGTTTTGAAAGGAAGAAAATGTCCATCAAAGTCTTGATTCCCACGCCGCTCCGGCCTTATGCCGGCAAGCAATCCGTCATTGAAGTAAACGCTCCAACTGTTGGCGAGGCGCTGAGCGATCTTGTCACCAAGCACCCGGATCTGCGCAAGCATCTTTTCTCGGAAGACGGCAAGCTGCGCTCTTTTGTCAATGTCTATCTGAACGATGAAGACATTCGCTACCTGAGCAAGGACGCAACGCCTGTCAAAGAAACGGATACGATCACAATCGTTCCTTCAGTTGCAGGCGGGCGATAGCGCACTGCAACTCTGCGGAAAATGAATTCACAAAATGATTTGGAGAAATGAACAGTGGCTGAATTGATTGATGGAAGTCAGGCAACATTGAGCAACGAAGAGATTCTGCGCTATTCTCGGCACCTCATCATGCCGGAAGTAACTCTGGAAGGCCAGAAAAAGCTGAAGGCCGCGCGTGTCTTGTGCGTGGGCACGGGTGGGCTTGGTTCGCCTCTGGCTTTGTATCTGGCCGCGGCGGGCGTGGGCACTCTTGGCCTGGTTGATTTTGACGTGGTCGATTATACGAACTTGCAGCGCCAGGTCTTGCATCACACTTCGGATGTCGGACGTCTCAAAATCGATTCGGCGATCGACAAGCTGACTGCCATCAATCCATTTGTCGAAATCAAGCGCTTCGATACGTATCTCAATAGTCAGAATGCGCTGGAGATCTTCTCGGGCTTTGACATCATCGCCGACGGCACGGATAACTTCGCCACGCGCTATCTGGTCAATGATGCCTGCGTGCTGAGCAACAAGCCCAACGTCTATGCGTCGATCTTTCGCTTTGAAGGTCAGGCCAGCATCTTTGCCACCGAGGCCGGTCCATGCTATCGCTGCCTCTATCCCGAGCCGCCGCCGCCGGGGCTGGTTCCCTCCTGCGCCGAAGGCGGAGTGCTGGGCGTGCTGCCGGGGTTGCTCGGCGTAATTCAAGCCACCGAGGTCATCAAGTTGATTCTCGGCGCGGGCGAACCGCTGATCGGGCGCCTGGTGCTGGTCGATGCGCTGGCCATGCGCTTCCGCGAGCTGCGTGTGCGCAAGAATCCGGAGTGCCCGGTCTGTGGCGCAAATCCTACCGTCACCAAACTGATCGATTACAACCAATTCTGCGGCATTCGCGGCGAAGAGTCGGAAACGGCAACGAGCGCGAAGATTCCGGAGATTCAAGTCGAGGAACTCAAGCGCCGTCTCGACGCGCGGGATGACATTTTCGTACTCGACGTACGCGAGCCGCATGAGTATCAGATTGTCAATATCAAAGGACATCTGATTCCTCTGGGCGATCTGCCGACGCGTGTGCATGAACTCGATTCAAGCCGTGAGATTGTGGTGCATTGCAAAAGCGGCATGCGCAGCGCCAAGGCCGTTGATTTCCTGCGCAAGTCAGGCTTCAAGCGCGTCACCAATTTGGCCGGCGGCATTCTTGCCTGGGCCGACAGGATCGACAAGTCGCTGCCCAAGTACTGACCACCTGCGGTGGGGCCGAGTGCTTTCGACGACAAAGAGAAAGTGTGATCCGGCACGAACAAAAGCGAGGTGACGCAAAACACAGAAGACGGGCCTGAATAGCGAGAAAATCTCTGCGGAGTCTTTTCCAATCGAAAGATGAGCCTGAAGGAAGCGAAGGGTAGGCGAAGCCGG
>CAZYCV010000003.1:0-109667 GCA_964645305.1 uncultured Occallatibacter sp.
CCGCGATGGAAAGGAAAATAGCAATCTGGGTTCCCCCGGCCATTTAGAACTGCTGCCTGAGGATGATGCAGGTTGCGCACCAAACCCCAACCATGCTTCAATATGTGGTCAGTACCGGAACTGTGAAGCGATGCTCAAGAAAATCCTTGTGAACAGATGCGAAGAAGTAAGCTTCAGCCTCTTAAAAGAGCAAGCTAACGATGAGCAGGCCCATGTGTTTTCCAAGGTTGCGCCTAAGGAGATATTGCCATTTGAGACAACCAAATTGTCCAAAGAGCTAAACGATTTTTGCTGGAGGGCGCATTTTGACTTTATTGTGACAGACTCAGCATTTATGCCGCTCTTCGTGGTTGAATTCGATGGACCCAGTCACCAATCCGAGAAGCAAGTATGTCGAGACCGAAAAAAAGACGAACTATGTCGAATATTCTCTCTGCCAATCCTCCGCATCAACGCCCGTTACCTGGAGCCAGCCTATCGAGGAACAGATCTTCTCAGTTGGTTCGCCGAGTGTTTCTTCACGAATCGGGCCTTCACAGTAGCTGAAGAGAATGGCTTGATTTCGCCAGAAGACGGATTCAGCCCATTATCTATAATCTCAATTGGTGATCGAAATGATTGGCCGTTGGATTTGAGCCACGGAGTGAGGGACGAATTCAGAAACTTCCACAAAGAGGGTAAAATCTTTGACGAACAACCGTCATTCCTCATTGGGCGAGACAGTCTCGGAACCTATAGGGCCTTCGCTTTTATCGCCGTCACGAAGGAAACTGGTGTGTTCGCAAAGACAGCGATGAGATCTCAGCAGTTTGAAATCGACCAAACCGATGCGCTGGAAATTATCATCTATTTCGAAATCTTCGAAGCGCTGAGGAAGGTTTTGAACGGGACTTCCAATCCGCAACGAATGGTATCGATCATGGAGAAGATGGAAACTGCCGCGCGAGGAATAAGCCCTAGCAGAGAAGCAACGATGAATAGTGACTGGACAACACGGTCGATGTTCAAAAATAAATGGTGGATTTCCAAGTCGGAGGCATAGGAACGAGATGTTAACAAGAATACGACTATGTATTTCAAAATCTGAATGGCGGGAGTCTGTCTTTGGTTACTGCATGATCGCCTTGGTGCTTCTAGTAAGTCTGCTTTCTTTTAATTGGCATGGTTTTGAGATGTTTCTGTCTTCCCTGTTAGAGCACTTCATTTGGGGTTGCTTCGGAATCGTCTTGCTTCTCGTGCTTTGCGTTCTATATTTGATACCGGGTACGGTAATCGGTCTCCTTTTGAAAGGTGCTCTACTTCTGCGACCCAAAACAAGCAGGAAGCATACCAAACCATCTGCGTAGATCCAGCCCATCAGCAGTTGAGCTTGCCGGGTGCCCCATTCTTCGCCATTTTTCTGGCGAAGGGTGGGTTTCACTCCAGCGACCTGTTAACGATTGTGACGCCAGAATCTCCGCCTCAGGGCCAATCTTGTGCGCCGTGGAAGATGCGGGAAATCTCAATTGCATTTGGCTTGACCTGATAGACGACGATGTAAGGCAACGGCGCAAATGTAAGTTCGCGGCGTCCGGCCATGCGGCTGCTGGCTCGTCCCAGATGGGGAGAATTCTTCAGGCGACCGCATTTGTTGTAGATGGTTCGTGCAACGCGGCGGGCAGCTTCGGGGTTGTCGCGTTCGATCCATTCGCAGATGCGCTCTAAATCTTCGGCCGCGGGGATGGACCAGCGGAGTTCCATCAGGGCCTCAAGAACCGTTCAAGGCGCTGGCCCACTTGCTCGTGCGTGAAGTACTTGCCGTGCAGCAGCGCGTTCTCGCCCCGGTTCACAGCGTCGATGAAGCGGCTTTCCTCGTCGAAATACCGCGCCACGACTTGCTGCACCACTTCGCCGGGATTGCGGCCCTGCTGAGTGGCGGATCGCGCAATTTTCGCTTCGAGTTCGGCTGTGAAAAGCACTTCCATGACTCTGAGAATACGAGAAAATCTTGTACGTGGCAATAGATAACCTGATGCCGGACGCCCCAGGTCTCGCTTCTCGAAGATCGGATTCTCAATCAAATGAATGTGCTGGAATGAAGGTGCAACGATATTCGGACTTTACTCGAACGGAATTTCCACCTCGGCAACGCTGCCCGGTTTACGGCACGACTGAAGTCGTGCCCTTTCAAAGCAGCGAGTTTACAATCGTTGTAGTGGTCATCTTCCCCATGCCCAAGCCAGAAACCATTGCCGTAGCCATGTCCGGAGGGGTGGACTCCTCGACCGTCGCGGCGATGCTCGCCCAAAAGGACGAAAACACCGTCGTCGGCCTGACCCTCCAGCTATGGGATCAGACGCGGCTTGCCGGACGGCACGGCATTCCCGACGCGGCAGAGACTTTGAAGGCTGGCCGCTGCTGCTCGCTGGACGATGTTTACGACGCCCGGCGCGTCGCCGAGCATCTGGGCATTCCCTACTACGTCGTCAACCAGCAGGAGCGCTTTGAAGAGGCCGTCGTCCGGCCCTTTGTGGCCGAGTACCTGGCAGGGCGCACGCCCATCCCCTGCTCGCTCTGCAACAACCACCTCAAGTTCGACCAGCTCCTGAAGACCGCGCAGTCGATCGGCGCAAGCCGCATCGCCACGGGACATTATGCCGTGAACGAGTTCGACCCCGTTCGCCAGCGCTGGATTCTCAAGCGGCCCGCCGACAAGGCCAAGGACCAGACCTACTTCCTCTTCGGCCTGACGCAGGAGCAGCTTGCCGCCACGCTCTTTCCGCTCGGTCGCATGACCAAGCCGGAGGTGCGCGAGGTCGCTCGCCAGCACGGCCTCGCTCTCGCCGAAAAGCCCGACTCGCAGGAGATCTGCTTCATCCCCGGCGGCGATTACAAGCAGTTCCTCACCGCCTATCTGGAAGAGCAGGGCCAGCAACTCCCCGAAACCTCCGGCGAGCTGACAGACTCAAGCGGTCATGTGTTGGGCCGCCACGAAGGCATTGCAAACTTCACTGTCGGCCAGCGCAAGGGCCTGGGCGTCAGTTCGCCCACGCCGCTCTACGTGCTGCAAATCGACCCGGCCACGCACCGCGTCACCGTCGGCGCGGACGAGGAGCTGGCCACGCAAACCCTGCGTGCCCGCAACTTGAACTGGATTTCGATCCCCGCGCTCACTGCCCCGATGCGCGTAAGGATCAAGATTCGCCACCGGCATGAACCCGCCTGGGCGACGCTGGAACCTGCCAGCCCAGAAGAAGTTCTGGCCACATTCGACGAGCCGCAGCGCGCCGTTACGCCGGGGCAGTCGGCGGTCTTCTATGACGGCGATGAGGTGGTTGGCGGGGGATGGATTGTGTAGCGGTGTTTGCGGATTCAATCTTCTGATGGACGATCTGATTGATCTTTTCGCTAGTTAGCTTCCGCTACGCGGAAATCGCAAGTTAGCGAGTTAGCGGCAGTTCATTGCGGCCATCACTTGATTTGGCAAATCAAGCTGTTCTTGAACGCGGCTGGTCAAGATTCTTGGTTTCCCACCCATTCCGCAAAAAACGCAGAATGGATAGGGCACCCAACTGATTGTTCGTTCGACCGTTCATCCCTGCCGGCCCTTGCAGCGGCGCGATAAGATGAGGTATGCGCTCCTTTGCACTGGCTTCAATGGCTTTTGTCTTGCTGACCCTTTCCGGCTGCGGCTACCATGCGCTGGGCGCGGCCACGCATCTGCCGCCGGGAGTGAAGACGCTGGCCGTGCCGGTCTTTGCCACCAAGACCGAGAGCTTCCATTCCGAGACGGTATTGACGCAGGCCGTGCTGCGCGAGTTTGCCACGCGCACGCGGATGCGCATCACCACCGGCGCGGAGGACGACGCGGACGCCGTGCTGCATGGGACGATCTTGCAGGAGACGGTTGCGCCGCTCACCTACAACGCATCGACGCAGCAGTCTTCCAGCTTCGTGATTACCGTGGTGCTTTCGGTGACTCTGACCGGGCGCGACGGCGCGGTGCTTTACGAGAACAAGAACTACATTTACCGCCAGCAGTATCAATCCACCACCAACCTGCCCAGCTTTTTTGAAGAGAGTCCGGCTGCCGTGGAGCGGCTCTCACGCGAGTTTGCGCGCCAGTTGGTGGCGGATGTGCTGGAAGGCTTCTAGCGTTTCTCTGATGGATGCAATCGGTATCCCACCCTAGCCGCAAAAAACTAAAACGCGGCGAAGGTGGGGCACCCAGAGGGATGTGCTGGAAGGCTTCTGAGCTCTCAAAGCCTTCCGGCGGTCAGGCGCGGTCGTAGAAGCGGAAGAAGAGCGAGGGCTTGCTGACCGGCTCGGCGCGTTGGACCAGCGCTGCCATCTGGCTGTCGCTGAGCGGCTTGAATTCGCGTGCCAGTTGGACGTTCTCTTCAAGTTGGGCAATCGTGTCGCAACCGATAATGACCGTGCTGACGGGCCGCGAGAGCGTGTAATGCATGGCCTCGCGCATGGTGAGCGTGCCGGGCGTTGTGGTCTGGATGTTCATGCCCTCCCAGGAGTTCTTTTGCGCCTCAATGGAGGGCGGCGTCCAACTGGAGAGCAGGCGGCTGCGGCCCGGAATCTTCATGCCGATGATGCCCATCTGGCGCTCGACGGCCAGCGGCAGCAGCTCCTGGTTGAAGCTGTAGTGGTGCGGGTCGGCGGCGTTGATGGCCATCAGAATCGTATCGAAGGGATGGCGGCGGATGCACTCCATCAGCGCGTCGGGGCGATAGTGGCCGGTGATGCCGATGTTGCGCACCACATTCTGCTGCTTCATCTCAACGAGCGCTTCCAGGGCGCCGCCTTTGGCAAAGATGGCATTCACGTCGGTGATGGTGCCGATGTCGTGCAATTGCCAGAGGTCGATGTGGTCGGTTTGCAGAAGCTGGAGCGACTTTTCGATCATGCGCATGGAGTCGTCGCGGGTGCGCTCTTTGGTTTTGGTGGCCAAGAAGGCCTCGTTGCGGCGGCGCGCCATCACGCGACCCACATACTGCTCGCTCCAGCGCGGCGGTCCGCCGTAGATGGATGAGGTGTCAATGTAGTTGACGCCCAGGTCAAGAGCGCGCTCGACGATGGGCACGGCGACGTCGAAGTTGTTGGGCTTTTCCAGCGCCGCCTGACCGCCGAGGGAGAAGATGCCCACGCGATAGCCGGTCTTGCCCAAATTACGCATGGGCATGGCGGCAGAGGTGCGGGGGTTGTTGGGAAGGCCGGGGAGAGCCTTCGTTGTTCCGGCCAGCGCCGCCGAGGGTGCCAGCAAAGCGGCGGTCATTGCACCGCTGGCCTTCAGGAATTCACGACGACTGCGATTGCGTGCCGCCAGGATTTGATGCTCGCTCATGTGGACCTCCTCGATTGTAAGGCTGTTTTTCTCTCTTGCAGGAATTCATCATAGAACGGCGAGCACGTCTTGGGAAGCGGAATCGAGGGGCGGACGGCGTGCGCGGATTCAGAACGAATCCCTGCTGCATCCCGACTCCGATCCAATCCGTCAGGCCGTTTGCAGATTAATTCAAAGTCCGGAATACCCTTGGAATCTGAAGCCTGAATCTTTCGGGCTTAACTCCCTGGACGCTTAGGAGACATTGGTCCGCCGGGCATGGCAAACGGGCGCGCCTGCGCGGAGAACCCAACTCAATTTGCGTAGCCTCTGCCCTGCCGGGAGGTGGCGTCAAAAACGATGTATGCAAGACAATGGAGGAACCGAAATGGCAACCAACTCACAATTTCTGCGCGCCGCTCTGCTGGAAGTCCGCGTGGCCGCTCACGATCAGGATCTAGTCGAAGTTCCACGGCGCGCCATGCTCGACCGCAAGGCCGAGCATCGCCAAGTCGGTCAGCCGCTCGCATTTCCAGAGCCGGTTACGGTCCCCGAAGCGAAGTAGAAAGCAATTGGATGATTCCGCCCCGGCTTGCGATAGCGAGCGGCTCACCTGCCCTACCTTTCGCAAAAAGCGTGAAGGGTAGGGCACATGGCAGTATTCTGATATGGATAGAGGAACACTACCATGACCATCATCCGGCAGGAAGATTTTGTTCAGAGCGTTGCGGCGGCGTTGCAGTACATCAGCTACTATCATCCCGAGGATTACATTACCAGCCTGGCCAAGGCTTATGAGCGCGAGGAGTCGCCGGCGGCGAAGGACGCCATTGCGCAGATTCTCATCAATAGCCGGATGTGCGCCGAGGGACACAGGCCGATCTGCCAGGATACGGGGATTGTGACCGCGTTTCTGAAGGTGGGACTGGACGTGACATTTGAGGCTGCTCCCGGCGAGGAGCGCAAGGACATTCAAGCGTTGGTGGATGAGGGCGTGCGGCGGGCGTATCTGGACCCGGAGAACAAGCTGCGGGCTTCGATTCTGGCCGATCCGGCGGGGGCGCGCAAAAACACCAAGGACAATACGCCGGCTGTGGTGACGGTCGAGTTGGTCAAAGGCGACAAGGTCGAGGTGACGGTGGCGGCCAAAGGCGGCGGCTCGGAGGCCAAGTCGAAATTTATTATGCTGAATCCGTCGGACTCGATTGTGGAGTGGGTGCTGAAGACCGTGCCGACGATGGGCGCGGGGTGGTGTCCGCCGGGAATGTTAGGGATCGGCATCGGCGGGACGGCAGAGAAGGCCATGCTGCTGGCCAAGCAATCGCTGATGGAGCCGATCAACATTCAGGAGTTGAAGGCGCGCGGGGCGCGGACGCGCTGCGAGGAGCTGCGGCTTGAGCTGTACGACAAGGTGAACCAGCTGGGGATTGGCGCGCAGGGGCTGGGCGGGCTGACGACTGTGCTGGATGTGAAGGTGGTGGATTATCCGACGCACGCGGCCAATCTGCCTGTAGCCATGATTCCCAATTGCGCCGCCACGCGCCACGCGCACTTTGTGCTGGATGGCAGCGGGCCGGTCTTTCTGGATCCGCCGAGCCTGGATCTTTGGCCTAAGCTGAGCTACGATGCAGGCGCGGCACGGCGGGTGAATCTGGACACGGTAACGCGTGAAGAGGCAGCGACGTGGAAGCCGGGTGAAGTGCTGTTGCTGACCGGGAAGCTGCTGACCGGGCGCGACGCGGCGCACGAGCGGCTGACACAGATGCTGGATCGCGGCGAGAAGCTGCCGGTGGACTTCCGCGGGCGATTCATCTACTACGTGGGCCCGGTGGACCCTGTGCGGGACGAGGTGGTGGGACCGGCTGGACCGACAACGGCGACGCGCATGGACAAGTACACGCGGCAGATGCTGGCCCAAACCGGGCTGCTGGGGATGGTGGGCAAAAGCGAGCGCGGACCGGCGGCGATTGCGGCCATCAAGGAGTTTGGCGCGGTCTACCTGATGGCCGTGGGCGGCGCGGCATACCTGGTCTCGAAGGCGATTATTGGCGCGCGCGTGCTGGCCTTTGCGGACCTGGGCATGGAGGCCATTTACGAATTTGACGTGCGCGATATGCCTGTGACGGTGGCCGTGGACTCTCAAGGCACGAGCGTGCACACAACCGGACCGGCGGAGTGGCAGCGGCGCATCGCCGGAATTCCGATATTACAGTGAACAGTGATCAGCGGCTGATGAGGCGAAGTTCTTCTTGCGTTGATGCGTAACGCGAAGCTGGAATTGTGTTAGTGGGGAATCCTTGTCTGCGCGGCGGCAAGGGCGTCCAGGTGGAGTAGGCATACTCATACTGGGGGTTTGAAGCGGCTTGGGAGCGCTCGGCGGATTGACGCAGAGCAGCGCTTTGCTGGGCGTTGGATGTGTCGGGAAACATCATGGCAGGCCCCCTTTACGTAGATGATGATGAGCTCAGGGGGAAGGGTTCACAAGATTACTTTGGATGAAGTTTTGCACAGGCGGGAAAGGCGGCGCGCAGGATTTCGCTGACGGCCTGTTCTGGGAGAAGCGCGTCCACCGGAAGGGAAAGATGCGCCTCGCGGTAAAGCGGCAGACGGCGCAAGTAGCGAGCTTCGAGGTTGGCACGGTCGGCAAGAATGGGGCGAGTCTGCTCGGTTCCGCGGCAGCGTCTCAGCGTGGTTTCCAGCGTAACTTCAAGATGTACAAGCAGCGTTCCGGGCGCAGTCAGCAGCAGGGTGCGCGTGGCTTCACTCTCGATGGCTCCGCCGCCCAAGGCCAGCACCAGCGCATCGGTGGCGATGAGGCGAGCGATTGTTTCGCGCTCGATTCTGCGGAAGGCCGGCTCGCCGTCGCGGGCGAAGATCTCGGCAATGGTTACGCCGGCCTCGGCCTCAATTACCTCATCCACATCCAGAAACTTCCAGCCCAGGCGCGCGGCAAGAAGCGGACCGAGAGTTGACTTGCCGGAACCCATGAAGCCGGTGAGGACAAGGCGGCTTGGCGCGGCGGTTTGAGTCGAGGCTTGCATAGCCTTAGTGTAACCCGCAATGCGGCCCGACTGAAGTCGTGCCCTTGTTACAAGACCTACACCAATTGAGTTTTCCGCAGCCTCTAAAATCGTGTTCTTTCAAAATATCGACCTATTCAGCGGTTCCCGAAACTCTCCGGCTTTGCCTCAAGATACTTACTTGCAAAAATGCTCCCATCCTTTTGGTTCCAAGGGCTTCGCTCCCTGAGGCGTGTGGAGTGAAAGGAGAGGATAGCCTTTGCGTTGCCTGACGGTGCGACCAATGCAGGTGACCGGAACGCCCGCGAAAGCGCGGGGTAGGCGGGCGTCGGGCGGCGCGGAGAAGAGCAGTTCATAGTCCTCGCCGCCGTGCAAAGCCTCATTGAGAGTTGCGGAGGGATGGATGGGCAAGAGCGCAGCATCGACCTCGGCGGCGACTTCGGACTCCTGGCAGAGATGAGTCAGATCCGTGGAGAGGCCGTCGCTGATGTCGAGCGCCGCCGAGGCCAGGCCGCGCCGCTGAAGCCAAAGCCCCTGCGCAATGCGCGGCTGGGGAAAGAGGTGCGGGCGGAGGTTGAAGGCGAGCTTGTTGGGGATGCGCGGCGGCGTTTGGCTTGACGTCGAAGCCAGTTCAGCCAGGCGGGCCAGTCCGGCGGCGGCTCCGCCCAATGTACCAGTGACGTAGATCAGGTCACCCACGCGCGCGCCGGAGCGCAGCAAAGCGCGGCCTTTTGGTAGCGCGCCCACCAGTACGATGTCGGCCAGAGCGATGGGCGATTCGGCCAGATCGCCTCCGGCCAGAGGAGTCTTATGAGCTTCGGCCAAGGCGAAGAAGCCGTCGAGAAAACGTTGCACCCAGGATCGGGCAGCACGGCCACGGCCCGCGGCGACCGTCAGCTCACGCGGCAATCCCAGCGAAAGAAAGGCGGCCACAGGACGCGCGCCCATGGCGGCCAGATCGCTGAGTCCGCGCGCCAGCGCACGATGGCCTATTGATTCCGGCTGATGCCAATCCAGACGGAAGTGGCGGCCGGCAATGGACAGATCCGTCGTGACGGCGATCTCTTCGCCCAGGCGCGGGGCCAGCAGCGCGCAGTCGTCGCCGATGCCGAGGCGGAGTCCACAGCGGGAAAGGCGGGGACTGCGCGCGCGAATTTCTTGGAGCAGGGCGAGTTCGCCTTGGCTTCCCGAATTGAATTGCTTCATGGTCACATTCCAAGAATAGGACAGAGTTGCACGATTGTGAGGGAGATTCGTTTCAAAGAGGGTCTATTTTGCACCGATTCTGCAACGATATAGCCAATAGCCATGGGAGATTTCCATTGACTCACCAAGGTCTGGTTTGTTACCTTTGAGGGACGTTCTGGAAGTAGGCCCTTTGCGGGCAAGGTTGCTGGCCGGGAGCAGATGTACTCCGTTGTTCCAGGTTTCGATTCAGTATACGGCGAATTGCGGCCCCGCGGTCCGCGGGGGTGAGAGGCGAAGATGCTGCGCAAGCGCTATTACATTCTATTTGTTGCGCGGGATGAAGACGGGGAGATTCGCAAGATTTCCCTGCCGCTTCGCTATGTCTACGGGTTTGTTGCCGCTGCCCTGGTGGGAACCTTCACCATTGTTGGCCTGGCCGGCTCTTATACACGGATGCTGCTGAAGACCGAGAGCTTTAATCAGCTTCGCCAGGATAAAGAAAATCTCAGCAAGAATTACAAGCAGATGGCGCAGATTGCACACGATCGCAATGTGCAGGTGGCTTCGCTGGGCGCGCTGGCCAATGAAGTGACCGCGCTGTATGGGCTGCGTCAGGGCAAGCTGACCAAAGCGGCCTCCGACGTGGCAGAATCCGCTCCGGGCGGTATCGCTTTGACCGACGATCCAGACCAACAGCAGGTCAAACTCTCCGTGGACCAGTTTTATCAACTGCGTAACCAGGCGCTTTCAGGCCGCATCTCGCGCGCCTTGGAGGGCGGATTGTCGTCGAACTTTGCCGGCGACTGGACGGAGCTGGCCGACGCGCCTTCGCTCTGGCCGCTGGAGGGCCGCATCGGTTCCAGCTTTGGCGAGCGACAGGATCCGATCAACGGTGAAGGCGCCTTCCATACCGGCATTGACATTGACGCGCCGGTTGGCTCGCCGGTGCGCGCCGCTGCGGATGGAAACGTGACGGAGGCCTCCATGGCCAACGGATACGGCCGCCAGGTGCGGATCGATCATGGGCATGAAGTGGTCACGGTTTACGCCCATCTTTCAGCCATGTCGGTGGTGGCAGGACAGCACGTTACCCGTGGTCAGGTCATCGGCTATGTGGGCCTTTCAGGCCGCGTAACCGGTCCCAATCTTCACTATGAAGTGCGCGTCCATAATGTGCCGGTCAATCCGCACAAATATCTGCGCACCACCTATGCGGAGATCGCTTTCAGCGCACCCGGCGAGGCCGCTTTACAAACCAATTAAAGACTTTGGCTGGATGCTTGCGGAGGTGGTTTGTTCGACTTCGAAAGCAGATGGTTGGGGTTCGTGGTCTTCCACCCATTTCGCAAACGACGCGAAATGGATGGATCACCTCACTGTCTCTGGACTCAGGCAATAAGTGTGCGGTTCCCACCCTAGCCGTAAAAACGAGAACGCGGCGAGGATGAGATACCCAGGACTCTTTGCCTTTGGGAGCATACTCTATTGCGCGGCGAGTTGGTAGTTCTTGTACTCGGAGGTGAACAGGGTGCGGCGGGTTGTGAAGGTGGCCGTACCGGAGTCGCCATTGGGAATCACCAGGGTGTTGACCACCGTTCTGACGGGCAGCAACAGGAGTTTTGCGCCGATCTTTACGGGGCCGTAATCGATGCGCGTATCTTCTTGCTGGACGTTGTCGGTAGCTTTGAACTCGGCCTGGGTGATGAGCCGCAGGACAATTCCCGTGGCTGGATCAACGAAGACTTCGCCATGGACGGGCACTTTGGCCTTGAAGCGCTGGTCGTAATTGGTAATGGTCTGGAAGTTGCCAACGGCGCCGCCGCCTCCACTCCCCGATGCTTCCGACCCGGCGATAATGCTCGCGTCCAGCG
Organism: uncultured Occallatibacter sp.; assembly: GCA_964645305.1. GTDB lineage: Bacteria > Acidobacteriota > Terriglobia > Terriglobales > Acidobacteriaceae > Telmatobacter. The sequence continues at coordinate 11,394 of CAZYCV010000003.1, forward strand.
CGTTGTAAAAGTTCGCTCTCCCGGTATCAATGCTCTTCGGGAAGCAGCAGACGCTCACCGCGAATGGTGCATTTGCGATGGGCAGCTTGAAGGCATAAACGGCGGTCTGCCGGCCACTGATCTGCTCCCAACGCAGCCATTGCAGGTTCCCGGCGGCCTGCGCCTCGTTCAGAATGACGCTCAGGCTGGGGTCGGGTTCCTCAAGATCAATCATGCCGTTGGCTCCCCAGGGAGTTTTATCCTTTACGGGCGGCAACTTTTCGATCCCGTGTTCGCTTGTGACTGGCGTCTCGACAGAATTGATGTAGTGAATGAACGAAGCCTGATGAGCGAATTTGCTGGCGTCCACCGCGCCGCCCGAGCAGCCAACCAGACCTGAGCAGGGGTCAATGGCCTTCATATTGTCCTGAAAGCGGAGGGTGGTTTTGATGGCGGTCAGCGACGGCAGTTGGGCGTAGATTTTGGCGGTGTAGTCGGCAGCTTTATCCAGAATGGCTTTTTGCGCGGCGGCGTCGGGAGCCGGGCTGGTTGGCAAATCGGAGGGCGGCGGCGGCAAAGTGGCGCTGCGAGCCTCGAGCACATAGATCTGCTCCACGGAGAATTTGCCCGGGGCCAGGGTAACAATCTTGTTCATGGTGGCGCGGGTCAGCTCTTCGGTCAGCTCAACTTGTTTAAGCTCGGTGGCTGCCTCGACGTCAGTCTTCTTGCTATTTTGAAAGGAAACCAGCAAGTCGTTCAGTTGCTGCACGGTGAGTTTTTTGGCGGCCCAGGCGGGCGACGCCAGCAGGAAAACAGCAAGAATGCAGATAAGACGTTTCATTGTGAGTCTCTCCCTAAACGGCGGAATCAGGATCAGCGGAATCAGTTTGGGTGGAGTCTGCTTCGGCTGCAACCCTTTCCCGTTCTTCCTCCACCATAGATTCGCGGGGTAGCTCTGGCGCAAGGCTACACCAGTTACCGGACGGTTTCATCGGGGGTTAAGTCTCAGGGATTTTAACGTTTTGCTGGATCTTCAGGAGGGTTGAGGCGCCTCATTTCTCAAGATGCAGAGATGAGGCGCCTACGTTCTCGATGGGGCGGAGGTTGCCACTCGTCGTCAGTTGATGGTGAGCGAGAAGGTGGCCGTGTGCGAAGCCGATGGGGCAGTTGCAGTTACGGTTACCGTGATGGGTTGAGAGCCTCCGCCGGAGTTCGATCCGCCTCCACAGCCGGCCAGCAGGCCAAAACCGGTCAGGCTCATCGCCAACATGAGAAACAGCATCAAGCGCCTCCGCCTCCGCAGACCGAAGCAGAAGAGCGCGGCCGCCAGAGCGGAGGCAGGATAGAGTGGGCCGGCGTTGCGATGCAGGGATGAGTTTCCGGCAGATGTTGTCACGGTGAGCGTTGTCGAGGTTGTGCCGGGCGGCGTTACAGTTAACGGCGAAAAGCTGCACGTTGCTCCAGAGGGCAGCCCAGAGCAAGCGAAGCTGATTGCCTGGTCGAAGCCCTCTATCGGCTTGACGGTAATGGTGGCTGTGCCGCTCTGCCCTCCGGTGATTGAAATGGAGGACGCGGAAACCGTGAAGGAGAAGTCCCCTGGCAGCGGCTGATAGACCCACAGATCATTCAAGTATGGACCATTTTCAAAAGTGGAGTGGGCTCCGTTATACCCCGTTCCGCCGAAGAGCCAGAGATTGCCTCGCATATCCTTCCATGTCGAGGCCAGAATGCGGCCTGGAGGAAGATTCCCCGGGGCAGGCGTTCCCTGAATTCCGTAGACGCCGGTCTGATCCTGCGCATCGCACACGTCGCTTCCACCCATCCACGCCCACTGGGTGGCTGTGGGATTGAACTCCCAGATATCATCAGGCCCGCAGACTTGTTGGGTGCTATCAGTTCCCCATCCCCCAAAGAGCCAAAAGTTGCCGTTGCTGTCAGTCCAGTTGGCTGCCTCTTGCCTTATTCCGGGTGCGTTCCCGGCGGCGGGCTCTCCCAGCGAGCCGTATACACCTGGATGTTGGCTTATTTTGCTCGACCCGCCCCACCAGGTCCACTCTTTGCTGGAAGGATCAAACTCCCAAAGATCGTTGAGATCACCCACAAGCGTACCCGGCTGAGATCCATCGTCGGCGCCCAGCCCCCAACCTCCAAAGAGCCAGAGATGACCGCTCTTGTCTGTCCAGCTCGAAGCGGAGCTGCGACTTCCAGGGATATTCCCAGAGTCGGGCTTCCCCAGCGTTCCATAGACTCCAAAATAGGCGGCTCCCGTATTTCCGCCCACCAAAGTCCATCCACCCGAATACTCCCACAGATCGCTTGTGTAACTGGAGCCATAGGGCCAAAGGAAATCATAGCCTCCAAAGAGCCATAGATTGCCCTGATTGTCCGTCCAGGTTGCGCTGCCCGTGCGGTTTAAAGGCATGGGAACATTGGCTGGACTGTTATGAGGGTCTGCATAGACAAATCCAATCACCCAAGACCATTGTTTGGTGGAAGGATTGAACTCCCAGAGGTCGCCAAGGTAGCCTTGATCATCGTTGCCATCGTAACCAAATCCGCCGAAAAGCCAAAAATTGCCGTTCTTGTCTGTCCAACTGGAAGCATTCATCATGCCTCCGGGAACTGATGCGCCGCTGTTGTTGATGATGCCATTTTGACCAGGGCCGCAAACACCCCCGGATGGATTGCTGCCGATTGTGCTGCTTCCGCCCATCCACGCCCATGCATTCGCGCCCGGGTCGAACTCCCAAAGGTCATTGAGCAGCCCCAAATTGCCGTTGGCATCCACGCCGCAACCCCCAAAGAGCCAGAGATTGCCGCTGCTGTCTGTCCAGCTTGATGCCCCTTCGCGGCTTCCGGGCATATTGAACTCAGCCAGCGTTCCCAGCTTTCCGTAGACTCCAGGCTGAGGGTTATTGCTAGCGGTGTTGCTGCCTCCCACCCAGGTCCATTGATAGGCTTCTGTATTCTGCGCATCGGCGGATTGGATAAGTGAGACTGAAAGGAGCAGTCCGAAGAGGGGGGCTGACAGCAAGCCGGGGAGGCGGATTTGCATTGGGTTTTCCTTAGGGTGCTAACTGGTTGGAATTCTATGAGGTACGGCGGAGAGTGTCAAACATCCCGGTAGTTATTGTCAATTGAATCCGGCGGCTGCATGGGAGGCTATACGATGAAGAAAGACCACGAAAGTTTGCGCGAGGAGTGAACAGGATGCGGGAAAATGCGGAATGTACAGGAACTCCGCGTTTCCCTGCGCCGTTGGAGGCGGAGTGGCTTCCATCCTTTGAGCCGCGGCGCGGGCTGTCCGGCGGCCATTTGCAGACGATCGTGGGCAATTTTTATCCGCGTCCGGCCTTTATTCTGAAGGCTGAAGCGGAGACGGTCGAGGTGGACCCGGCCGACGGCAGCCGCGTGCTCTGTCATTGCCATTGGCAGGCGGAGGCGGTGCGCCCGGCACGGCTGACCGTGGTGCTGGCGCATGGGCTGGAAGGCTCCTCCGAGTCAGGTTACATTCGGGGCGTTGCGGCGCGCGCCTGGGAGGCGGGCTGCAACGTGGTGCGAATGAATATGCGCACCTGCGGCGGCACGGAGCAGCTGACGCCCACGCTTTATCACTCCGGCCTTTCCGGCGATCTGGGTGCGGTGGTCCGCCATTTTACCCGGCAGCACGGCCTTCAGCGCGTGGCGCTGGTGGGCTACTCGATGGGCGGCAATCTGGCGTTGAAGCTGGCCGGCGAGTGGGGCAACGACGCGTCGCTGGTGGCCGTGGCCACGGTTTGTCCGGCGATTGACCTGGCCACCGGCGCGGACGCGTTGCATGAGGGCTTCAATCGCGTCTATGAATGGAAGTTCCTGCGCGGGCTAAAGGCGCGGTACCGGCGCAAGGCGCGGCTTTTCCCGGAGATTTATGCGCCGCCGCGGGAGATCGGGCCGGTGCGCTCAATCCGCGAGTTCGACAACAAAATCGTGGCGCGCTACTGGGATTTCCGCAACGCGGACGACTACTACCATCGCGCCGCCAGCGCCCGCGTGGTGGAGCAGGTTGCCGTGCCCACGCTGATTCTGCGTGCCCTGGACGATCCCTTCATTCGGTTGACCGCGGAGACGCGCGGCAAACTTCTGGCCAATCCGTACGTGCGCCTGGTCGAGACCCTTCACGGTGGCCACTGCGGCTATCTTTCGACGGACGCGGGCAATGAGATTCACTGGGCGGAGGCGACTGTGATGCGCTTTCTGCTGGCAGCGACAGGCGGAGCCAATGGAAGCTGACTGGGAGTTCGAGCTAGGCGCGGATGCGGAGGGCAATGCAGCGCCGGTGATCGATGCTTGTTGGCCTGGGTTGGTGGATCTGCGGCGCGCGCCGGAGCTGGCGCGGCAGTTGCCGGAGGCTGCTGGATTGCCTGCGTTGGCCGAGGCGCTGATGCGTCTGAACGGCGCGGATTCGCCGGTTTGGAGCTGCAAATGCGATTACTGGCCGCGGCTCGTGGACGGTGACTTCGATCCCGATGAGCTGGATGCGCCGGCCGGCTGCTCGGCGTATGCGCTGGGTTGTTACATTGACCTGCTGTCGGCGACGGACGGACAATGGGCGACTCCGGAGAGGATCGAGGAGGCGTGCCGGCGCTGGCGCGCTTTGCTGCGCGCGGTTCCGCTGCGCTGCTGCCGTGTGGATTTGGTGGTTCGACGCGCCCTGGTGAGCGCGGAACGAATGGAGTTGGGAATCACGGCGTATCTGACCGCTTGTGGAGCTTCTCTGGTGGAGGCGACCCACACGCTTGAGGCTGCCCTTGCAGCCTTCGCGGATGCGCTTTGCGACCATTCGATGGTGGAATGAGCGAACAGCGTTCGCTCGGATCACATCTCCGAACTCTTTATTGAGTTTTTTCGACTCCGGCGCAATCGTGCTCTCTCAAGAAGAGTGGTTGACAAAGGGAAACCGTAGAATAGGAGCATGGAGATCTTCAAGGAGTTTACGATTGAGGCGGCGCACTGGCTGCCGAATGTGCCTGAAGGGCACAAGTGCCGCCGTCTGCACGGGCACAGCTTTCATATTGCGATTCATGTGAGCGGCCCGCTCGACGCGCATTTGGGCTGGGTCATGGACTTCGCGGAGATCAAAAACGCCTACAAAGCCATTGAGGAACAGATCGACCACCGCTGTTTGAATGAGGTCGAAGGCCTGGAGAACCCCACCAGCGAAAACTTGGCCCGCTGGCTGTGGAGTCATCTGCGCCCCGCGCTTCCGCTGCTCAGCAAGATTGTGGTGCAGGAGACCTGCGCCAGCGGCTGCGTCTATCTGGGCGAGGACGCAACCATCGCGCCATAAGATACGATTCGCATAGGGTTGCTCCGCACTGTGGGCGCACAGGTTATCCGCTTCAATGGTTGACAACGATCGTACAGATCCTCATCAACCACCGGCCTCCAACATCTTAGCAATCCCATTAACCGTATCAAGATCAACCTAAACCGAAAGACTTAGGATACGGTTGAGGCGCTGAACAAAGACGCTGGGGTCGGCCAGCGGCACGCCCTCCATCAGCAGAGCCTGGTCCAAAAGCAGCCAGGCCGCGTCCTCGGCGACGGCGTCCTCTGGGCGCGCCAGCAGCTTTTTCACAATCTCATGGTCGGGATTGATCTCCAGCGTAGGCTTGGGCGTGGGCATCTCCGGCTGGCCCATGGCGCGCATCATCTGCTGCATCTGCAGCGATGGCTCTTCTTCATCCGATACGATGCACGAAGGGCTGTCGGCCAGCCGCGACGAGACGCGCACGTCCTTCACGCGATCGCCGAGCAGCGCCTTCAGCTTGACCAGCAGAGGTTGCAAAGCCTCGGCTTTATCGGGCGCGGATTCATCCTTCAGATCATCGCCGGTGGAAGTTTTATTCACCGCTTTGAGATCGATTTCGCCGTACTTATCAACGCCGGAGAAGATAATTTCATCCACTTCGTCATCAAGGATAAGAACTTCCAAATCCTTCTTCTTGTAAATCTCCAGCAGCGGCGAGGTGCGCAGCAGAGACTCGGAACCGCCGGTAATGTAATAGATGGCCTTTTGCCCATCCTTCATGCGGAGTTTTGCCTCGGCGAGGCTGGTCAGGCCTTCCACCTTGGTGGACTTGAAGCGGATTAGATCAAGCAGCGCCTCGCGATTGGCAAAGTCGCCGTAGAGGCCTTCTTTCATCGGGCGATTATATTGCGTAATGAATTTCAGATATAAGTCGGGCTGAGTTACCGCAATGTTTTTTAACTCGGTCAGAATCTTCTTCACGCTGGCCGTGCGAATACTCGCCAGCACGCGATTCTGCTGAAGGATCTCGCGGCTCACATTCAGCGGCAGATCTTCGCTGTCAATAATGCCGCGCACAAAGCGCAGATACTGGGGCAGCAACTCGCGGGAGTCATCCAGAATAAAGACGCGCTTCACATAGAGCTTGACGCCAACCTTGTATTCAGCCTGATAAAGATCAAGCGGCGCCTTGGCCGGCACATAGAAAAGCGTGGTGTATTCCAGGCTGCCTTCGGCCTTGGTGTGGAACCAGAAGAGCGGATCTTCCGAATCGCCGGTGATTGACTTATATAACTCCTTGTAATCATCTTCGGTAATTTCATTCTTCGGCCTTCGCCACAAGGCGCTGGCGGCGTTCACCTGCTCGGTGGTGCGCGTCTTGATGGACTTCTTCTCATCCGCATTCCACTCGCTCTTGTCATAAGTAAGAAAGATGGGGAAGGCAATATGGTTGGAATATTTTTTTACGATCTCTTGCAAGCGCCAGCTATTGGCATATTGCTTGCCTTCTTCGTTCAGGTGCAGCAGCACGGTTGTGCCGGCCACGGCGCGCTCCGCCGGCTCGATCTCGAAGCCTGTCTGGCCATCGCTGATCCAGCGCCATGCCTGCTCTTCGCCTGCCTTGCGCGAGACAACCTCAATGCGATCGGCAACCATAAAGGCGCTGTAAAAGCCGACGCCAAACTGGCCGATCAGATTCGAGTCGCGCTTGGCGTCGCCGGAGAGCTGCGAAAGAAAGTTCTTGGTCCCGGAGCGGGCGATGGTGCCCAAGTTCGCCACCAGATCCTCTTCATTCATGCCGATGCCGGTGTCGGCGATAGTCAGCGTGTGCTTCTCTTCGTCGAGTTCCAGATCGATGCGGGGATTGAAGGCCAGCGACTTGTACGCATCCTCGACGAGGGTGAGGTGGCGCAGCTTGTCCAGCGCGTCAGAAGAGTTGGAGATGAGTTCGCGAAGAAAGATTTCAGGATGCGAATAAAGCGAGTGGACGATCAGTTGCAGCAACTGGTTAACTTCAGTTTGGAATTCGCGCTTCGGCATGGATGTTTGGCCCCTATCAAGTTGATTATAAAACCGAGAGCGCTCAAAAGAAATCCAGCGAAGAACAAGGGAGCTGCCTCCACGTCCGGCTCCCAAAGTCGAGAGTCGATCTGGATTTCGAGGAATCCGAGAGGAGCGAAGAAAACTCTCCGTTCCAACTCTTAGGCTAGTATCTGCGGATTTGAAAAGAAATGCGCGATTCCTCGCTAGATAAATCTAGATAAACACAATGTTATCAATTATATGGCGAAGAGGGGGAGATTCGAACTCCCGATAGCCTTACGACTATGTCTGATTTCGAGACGGGCGTACTATGTATTGTTATCAATATTTTAGCAGATGGGTGGCTACTTTTTGCGCTAGTTGGAATCGTCTTCTTTTCGTAGTGGCTCATGGTCGCAACGATGGCCGCAGCCTATCCCTTCTAAGCTGAGAAAAAGCTTGACCAATGTATGCCATTGGCATATGGTTCTTCTATGCAAACGGTGGTCGAAACCCCGATGTACCTGAGAGCCGCCGAAGACCTCTATAGCGAAGCGGACCGGGAAGAAATCGTTCGCACCATCGCCGCAACCCCGGAGGCCGGAGACTTGATGCCCGGCACAGGAGGGTATCGCAAGCTGCGCTTTGCACGTTCCGGCATGGGAAAACGCGGCGGCGCACGAGTCGTTTATCTGTACGGCGGTGAGGATCTGCCGATCTTCCTCATCACCGTGTATGCCAAATCGGAGAAGGGCAATTTGAGCAAGGCCGAGCAGAATGCCCTGGCCAAGATGGCGAAGAGTTTCTTTGCCGATTACAGGGGGAAGCGATGAGCAAATTGTTTGAAGAGATGGCGCAAGGAACGGCTGAAGCCCGCGCCTACATGGAAGGTGAGCGCAAGGGTTACAAAGTTACTCTGCCGGAGACCGTGGACGTGCGAGGCCTGCGTAAGCGCCTGCGCCTGAGCCAGGGGCGTTTCGCAGATCGTTTTGGTTTGTCAGTGGATGCAGTTCGTCATTGGGAGTCTGGGCGTCGCCAGCCGGAAGCCGCTGCGCGCGCGCTTCTTATCGTCATTGCCGCCGACCCTGAATTTGTGATGCGTTCCTTGGCTAAGAGTGCTTGAACTCGTTTAAAGGAACACCCGCCTGACAACTGTGCGAGTGGATGCGCGATGGCTATTCCGCGTCACCGGTCTCACCGGTCCCCAAGGGCGAGGGACCGGTGGCACCCTCAACATGATAGGAAACCGTCACTGGGACCGGGGCCACCCGCCTATGAATTCCTGAAGATGGACGGAATCAAGACGTGCGGCCCCAAATCTTTCCCAACAGCGGAACAACTTTCTCGCCGAACTCCGTATACATTCGATCCTCCCAGTTCGATATGTTGCTAAAAAGGTAGCGTCGGAAGTAAAGCCCCTTTTCAATCATCTCTTGGGGTATATCCGCTGAAGCAGTATCGACCTTGCGCTGGGAAGGGGAGGGCGCGGTTTCTGTTTGTTGACTCTCAGGCAGCGCCACCCCCCACCCCGATTCGTGATACTTCGATCCATTGCCGACAAAAATCAGGGGCACACCACAAAGCAAACAAAGTTTTGTTTCGGGATCAAATGAACTTCCACAGTTAAAACAAAACATTGCGTGGGTTGGCACTCCCTCGTCATGACCGATTTTGTCATACATAATCTTCGATTGTGATTCGAGATTTGTCGCTGTTTCCATGTCTTTGAAGTGCTCTGCGATTGCGACCTGTGAACTGATAGCAAAGAATGGCAGTAAGCTCGCTACGACTTGTAATAGATAAGGGTCCAATTCATCCTTGGAAATTCTCTCGAAAACAGGACATGCTACCTCAGAGATAAGGTCTACGTAGTTAGTCATACGATCTACACACATTCGTAAATAACCACCTACTTCTTTTGAGGATTGACTTGTCATCATAAATATAACGTAACGATACAGTCTATCTCCTTCCTTTTCAGAAACATATGGGTGGGTCCGCAAGAAGGTAAAGAAAAGCCAAAGCTGAAAACCACGCAAAGCATAATCTGCATCTCCTCCGAGCGTTACATTATCTCGCACTGCTTCGGTTCCCAACTTGGTCCGAATCTCCTTTACAATGAAATCGAAGTATTGGACTCTGATGCTGTCAAAACCCCTTGAGATAGTTCTGGCGTCCCAAAGAAGAATAGCAAATCTGAAGAGTCCCATTTTTACATCTCCTTACTAATCGAGGCGGGTTGGCCCGGTCCCAAGACGGATTTTATCAGGTTGAGTGTGCCCCGTCATCGAGGCCCAGAAAGGGCAGAGGCACTTGGGACGGCCGCTACGGTGTTTCCAGGTGTAGCGTTGAAGATTCTCAATGCGTTTTCTTGCGCAGATGCGGGATTTTGTCTTTGAGGTTTCTTGTTTGCTCTGACTCCGGGAAATTCCTGTTTAACATTCGATACCCTTGCGCTATGGTTTCCATCAATGCGTGGGCCTCTAGGAAAATTCTTCCAGTCTTGTGGCTGGTGAGGTCATTGTTGAGTTCGACCCCGAAAAACGACTCCTCTTCGTCGACCAAGCGGCATTGAAGCTTGCATTCATGGCTCTTGCATTTGTTTGCAATTTGACTCGCTACCCGAACGACGCATTTCTTGTGGTTCTCATTAACGGAATTTCTCAATTGCTCCTGGGTGGACTCAGAGTCACTCACGCGAAATGGGTTTCTCTCGCCCTTGGCTATCTTGCGGGCCTCGTTCAGGTAGCGGGTGACTCGCTCTTGTAGATCGATACCCTCGCCCACATAGGCGCAACCCTTCCCGCCGTCTATTCCCGGGAGCACCCACCTGTATACGCCGGGCACGTTGGGTAGTTCGACGCGTTCCCCGGTCATAACCCACTTGCAAACTTGCTCGCCTGTAAGAAGGTCTTGCCAGTCCATTCGAAGTTGAGACGGTCTGAGGTTTCCTACGCGCCCTAAAGAGGTCATTGGCTGGACTCCAGTCGCTATGCGAATGAACCGATGCTAGCAGAGCAGGGCCGGGTGCCCCAGGTCTCGATTTTGAGGAAACCTGGGATTGTACAAACCTACTCCAGCCACGGATTGATCCCAATTCTCAGCAATCGTGGCCGGAACAACGTGACCAGCTTCAGCAAATCCTTCACTGAGAATCACATACCCCACAGTGTACTCTCCTAACCGGCTTTAACCGGTTTGGCCTTTTCGGTGTCACTTTCCTGGTCAGTTGGATTTGTATTTCGGTGCCTTTCTGTGCCCTCAGGTGCATATTTTCCACAGAAAGCTAGATCAGCGCCAAAAAACACAGGGGCTTTGGGAGGCCCCTGCATGTTGATTCTACTGATCTTATGGCGGAGAGGGGGAGATTCGAACTCCCGATAGCCTTGCGACTATGTCTGATTTCGAGTCAGGTGCATTCAACCGGGCTCTGCCACCTCTCCGCGACTTTACTGCAAACTACCTTGACGACCGGCCGAGCGCCCGACGTTCCGCCGTCACTCTTAGTCTACTGGCAAACGCGGCGCGGGTGCAATGGCGATTTCCATGGGGCGGAGCAATCGCGTCTAATTCGGAAGATGACATTGGCTCCAAGGCCACCGCTCAACCCGCGGCCGCAAGGCTTCGGTCGTCGATTGGTTGGCCGGCTGGAAGCACAGACGCCGTTCTCATCAACGAAAAGGAGAAGCAGCTTCCGGCTCCAGGCCTGCTTTCGACACGCAGTTTTGTGCCGTGACATTCGGCGCTCCACTTGGCAAGAGCCAATCCCAGGCCGGAGCCGGAAGCTTTTCTTTCGCCTGGGCAGGCAGCCCGATAAAAGCGGTCGAAGATGCGCTCGAAGTCTTCCTCGGCGATGCCGATGCCAGAATCGCGCACTGAAAGCAGGACGCGGTCTTCGGCGACACTCGCGGTCAAAGTGACCAAACCGCCGGGAGGCGTGTACTTGCTGGCGTTGTCCAGCAGAATCGAGAGCAGGCGCAAGATGCTTTGTTCGTCAGCCAGCACGGCAAGATCGGGTTGCGGGCAATCGACGGTGAAGTCCAGCATGGCCTGATCCATGGCGTTTTTCCACCGTTGGGAGGTGCGCTGAAAGAGGTCTCCGATCCGGATGGGCGCCAAAGCGATCACCTCCGCACCGCCATCGGCGCGCGCCAGCGACAGAAGATTCTCAATCAGATGGGTCATCAGCACGGTTTCACCATGCAGCCGGCCCAGAACGGCGCGGTATTCATTTGCCTCGCGCGGGCGCATCAAGGCCACCTCAATCTCAGTGCGCAGCAGCGAGATGGGCGTGCGCAACTCGTGCGAGGCGTTGCCGGTGAAGGCGCGCACGCTGGCGAATGCGTTGTCGATCCGCTTGAGCATCTGGTTGAGCGTTTTGGATAGGTCGGAGATCTCATCCCTGGCGCTGGGCACGGGCAGTTGGACACCGAGGTTGCGGTCGTTGATAAGGCGCGCCTTGGCGGCGATGGCAGCGATCGGATTGAGCGCACGGCGGCTCATGAAATAGCCGCCAAGTGAAGAAACAATCAGGCCAATCGTGATGAGGAGAAAGAGCTGGATGCGAAAGTTCGATAGAACGGCCATTGTCTTGGTGAGACTCAAGCCGGTCTGCACTGTGTAATGAACGCCATGCACTTCAATGACTTCAATCAGCGCACGGACGGAGATGGATTCGGCCGTAAAGGTGAAAAACCGGCCACTTGGCGGAGCTTGTTGGGGCAGCGCAAGCGTCGGATAGGCGGCGGCGACGTGTGGGGAGCGATAGATCCAGTTGCCCTGCTCGTCGATGACTTGCAGCCATTTGTTGCCGTGACTTACGTTATAGGCGGCGGTGATGGCCGCGCTCAGTTCGGCGGGCGATTCACCCGGCGGGCGGCTCTCGACAAAGCGGCGCACACTGCGGACGCGCTGTTGCAGTTCTTCGCCTTCCAAATCATCCACGGCGCGATGCACCATCCACAACGCGGCGCAGCCGATGGAAAAGAGCGTAACCGCGATGGCCAGCGAGTACCAAAGCGTAAGCCGCACTCGGATCGGCAAAGCTCTCATCGCTCCTCCTTGGCGGCATACCGAAAACGCCGGAAGATATAACCGGAGCCGCGCACGGTCTCGATCAGCTTCTTGCCGTGCGGCCCATCGATCTTGCCGCGCAGCGAATTCATCAACACGTCCAGAGCGGTGGCTCCGACCTCATGTTCCTTGCCCCAGACAAATTCGATCAGCGTCAGGCGCGGCACGCATTGGTCGATGCTCTGCACCAGACGCACGAGCAGTTGATACTCCTGCCGAGTCAGTTCGATCAAATTGCCCTTCCGCGAGACTGTGCGCCGCACTGGATCAATCACCAGATCTCCGGCATGAATCGTCTCCTCGGTCAGTCCTCGCCGCCGCGTAATCGACTGCAACCGCGCCACCAGTTCTGGAAACGAAAAGGGTTTGGTCAGGTAATCATCCGCGCCCACATCCAGGCCATGAATGATCTCGTCCTCGGTGTCGCGAGCGGTGAGCATAAGTACCGGCGTGCGGCAATCTCTGGCGCGCAAGACTTGCATCAGTGCGTAGCCGTTCATCTTTGGCAATCCGATGTCCAGCACGATTGCGTCCAGTTTGTGCGCTGTGGCCATCTCCAGCCCGGTCTCGCCGTCGGAGGCTGTCATCACGGTAAAACCGCTTTCGTACAGCCCCTTGCTCAGCAGTTCCAGCATCCGCGGTTCGTCTTCGATGATAAGAATAAGCATATGCCGTATCTTCCAGCGTAAACGCGCGGTTGCGCGGAAGCATAAGTCAGGGAAGTAAATTCATCAAAGATTCACCCGTGCGGATCATTTTCTCATTCAACCTTAGAAATTATTTACCGCGCTGTTAACAAGCGTTTAACAAAGCGCCTTAGAGTTCAACCTGTAGCCAGCCTGAGCGGTGCGCGATATTGCATAGGAAAACCTCCGGCTGCGTGAGGAGACTCCATGAAACGCTTGTTATTGTTATCGTTCCTGTTGCTGCTGATCGGTGCGCAGTCTGGATTTGCACAGTCAACCAAGGGCGCAGTTTCCGGGCGTGTCACGGATACAACCGGCGCCATCATTCAGAAAGCCGCCATACAACTTACGCCGTCCGGATTCTCGGCCGCCTCGGATGCGCTGGGTGAATTTCTTCTGCCCGCAGTTACTCCGGGCACTTACACCATAAGCGTAACCAGCGCCGGTTTTACGGCAACATCGAAAAGCATTACGGTTACAGCCGGACAAACTCTTCATGTGGAGTTGACGCTGACTGTGGCCTCCAGCAGCGAGCAGGTTGTAGTTTCCGCGCAAAGCGGCCAGGATATGTTGCAAGCGGTGAACGAGGAGATTACTTCGCCGAATATTCTGGAAGTTATGCCGCAGAGCGAAATAGTCGCGCTGCCCAATGCGAACGTTGCCGATGCCATTGGCCGTATGCCGGGAGTAACTTTGCAACGCGATGAGGGCGAAGGCGTTTACGTGCAGGTGCGCGGCCTTGATCCGCGTTTGACCAATGTCACCATCGACGGCGTTACGATTCCCTCGCCTGAGGCGACGATCCGCCAGGTCAATCTGGCCACCATTCCCGCTGACATGATTCAGTCGATTGAACTGAATAAGACACTTTCCGCCAATCAGGATGCGGATGGCATCGGCGGTTCAGTCAACATTGTCACCAAGACGGCGGGCGAACGTCCGACTTTTACTCTTGAAACAACCATGGGCTACACACCCATTGAAAAAACCCGCTATGTGGGCAAGATTGATACCACTCTGGGTGAGCGATTTGGCGCTCATAAGAAGTGGGGCCTGATGCTCGGCGCCGGATACGATTACAACGGGCGCGGCATCAATGATATTGAACCATCACCGGACGTGAATCCCGACGGCAGCACGAATCCCTACTATGACAACATCACGCTGCGTGAATATCGCTACCAGCGGCTGCGCTGGGGCGGATCGATTGGCGCGGATTACAAAGTGAGCGATCACTCCAGCCTGGCGATGCACCTCATCCTCTCTGACTTCAAGGACTGGGGCGACAAGTGGTATTACGAAATCCAAACTCAGGCCAAGCCAAAGTTTTATGAGTCGCGGCGCAGGCCGGACTTCGGCATCGGCAGCCTTTCGCTGAGCGGAAACCATGTCTTCGATAAATTCTGGCTTCACTGGGGATCGGCGGTTTCACGCTCGCGCGAGTTGAACTCCGGCGGCAATCCCAAGGTAACTTACAACCCGGACAAAGCTCTTAAAACGCTCGGGAATTCTTGCCAGTTCGAGGGCGGCCTCAACGGCAACCCATATCTTCCGCAGTGGTCGGCTAACTGCATGGCGGCGACTTCGCCCGTCTTCGATCTGACGCAATACACGATGAATCAATATGTCACCACTACCGGTCAGTCTGTTCAGTTGAATCTGCAGGAATGGGGCGGCGCGGGAGTCAATTATCATGCGGGCCAGCACTCCGCCACGCTGGAGTTCGGCGGAGAGTTCCGCAACGCGCACAAGTTCCAATACGCGTATACTCCAACCTGGAATGCGCCGAGCGGGATCAAGCCGTCTCAATTTCAGAGCGGCTTTCAGGATCCCGGTTATTACAAAGGCGACTATCACAACGGTCCGTTTACCGATTATGACGAGCAGGCAACTTACTTCGTAAACAACCAAGCAGCGTTTGCATCAAATTTTGATGTTGTTGACACCCACCTAGGTTCAGATCCAGATAACTTCGATCTGATTGAGCGCGTATCCGCCGGCTATCTGATGAACACTTTTTACTTGAATCACCTCAGTCTGCAGACCGGATTGCGCATTGAATCGACGCAGTTGAACACGCTGGGTTATATCGTCAACTCGACGGCTGGGGCTGGCGGCGATGGCACGGACGGCAATGGGAATTGGGTGGGAACGACCTCCACAACAAGCACGCAATCCTATACCGATGCGCTGCCCAGTGTGCAAGCGCGCTGGCAGGCGTTGCCGTTGACGGCAATTCGCGCCGTCTATGCGCGTGGCATCTCACGGCCCAACCCGTACGATG
Organism: uncultured Occallatibacter sp.; assembly: GCA_964645305.1. Taxonomy (GTDB): domain Bacteria; phylum Acidobacteriota; class Terriglobia; order Terriglobales; family Acidobacteriaceae; genus Telmatobacter. The sequence goes on from CAZYCV010000003.1 coordinate 26,728, forward strand.
TTATTCCTTACGTCAACGAACAGGAAAGCGGCATTGCTGCCATCGCCATCGGCAACCCAAATGAAAAGCCAACGCTCTCCAATAACTACGATTTGCTATTGGAACAGCAGTTCAAGCCCTTCGGCCTGATTCAGTTGGGAGCATTCTACAAGCAACTCAGCAATCCGATTGTAACTAGCTTCAGTCTTTACACAGGGCCAGTTGCTCAGTACGATGGCCAGATCGTGCAGCAGAATATCAATGCCAACAATGCCACCGTGATGGGCTTGGAGTTCAACTGGCAGCAGAAGTTTACCAATCTTCCCGGTCTACTCAGCGGGCTTGGCATCATGGCTAACTATTCTTATGCCAACTCGCACACCAATGGTCTTCCCGACCGCACCGATTCTCCGACGCTGGTAGGCACGGCGCGCCACTCATTCAACATCAACCCGTCCTATGAAAGAAAGCGGGTTTCGGCGCATATGGGCGTCAGTTACAACGGCTCCAACCTGTATGCCTATCAGTTCTTCAACAACGTTCCGGGCAATCCGGGCGACACCACTGCCGGAGGCCCAAAGGGTCCGCTTGCGGATAACTACTTCTATCCGCACTTGCAGATTGATGCGCAGGCCGGCATGAGGGTCTATCGCGGCCTGAAGGTGGAGTTTGATGGCCTCAACCTCAATAATGAAGTCTTTGGCTTCTATAACGGCAGCCCGCAGTACATGACGCAGCGCGAGTACTACAAGCCAACCTACAGCGCCAGCTTGAAGTATTACTTTGGCGCCACCAACAAGAACTAGGAACAACGGTGGTGCTTTCCACAGCGGGCGTCTCAGACCTCTCAGGACGCCCGCTCGCTTTAACACTCTGATTTTGGATGGATAACATGAAGAGACTTTTCGCGTTCTGCCTTTTTTTCAGCTATGCAGTCTGCCATGCTCAAACCAATTTTCCACTTGTATTAAGCCGCACGATTCAGTTGCCTGGCGCTGCAACCAAATTTGACCACTTGGCCATTGACGAAGCAGGCAATCGACTGTTCGTTGCCGCAACCGGTGCTCATGCGGTTGAAGTGATTGATCTGAAGACGGACCTTGTTCAGGAGGCCATCCTTAATCTCGGCAAGCCCCATGGACTGGCTTGGGTTGCGGCCACCGGCAGTCTTTATATTGCCGATGGCGCGCTGGGCGAACTGAGAGTCTACAAAGGGAGTCCGCTGTGGCTGGCGGGAACGATCAAGCTCTCCGAAGATGCCGACGACATGGTTTACGACGCGGCCCATCAACTTCTTTTTGTAGGCCACGGAACCGGCGAAGCCGCCGCGCCAGCCAAGGTTGCCGTGGTGGATACGCGCCACTTTCGCCTGCTTGCGAATCTCGCCGTCGCCACGCATCCTGAGGCATTGGAGATTGATCCCGCAAGCCAGCGCGTCTTCGTCAATGTCGCCGAGTCGAATGAAGTGGCGGTAATTGACGCGAAGACGAAAGCCATCACCGCGCATTGGAAGCTGACCAAGGCGGGCAACAATGTGCCGCTGGCTTTTGACGCCAAAGACCAACTGCTCTTTGTGGCCTGCCGCAAGCCAGGAATGTTGATTGCTTTGGATGCCAAAACAGGCAAGGAAGTTGCCAGTCTTCCAGCGGCGGGCGGAGCGGATGATCTCTTCTACGATCCGGCGCTCAGCCGCATCTATCTGATCAGCGGCACAGGCGAGGTGGATGCCTTCCAAGTGGATGAGGCGAAGAGCATCCATCCGCTCGCGGTGCTGCCAACCGCATCTGGCGCCAAGACCGCGTTGTTAGTTCCCTCGCAGAATCTTCTCTATCTTGCCGTGCCCGGCGCAGGTCAGCAGCCGTCAGAGATCAGAGTGTACGCAACCGCCAAGAACGGAAAAGCCCAATGAAGAACCATGGCTTGGTCGGCAGCTTGACCCTGATGCTGTGTCTGATCTCAGGCGTCGGCGGTGCTCTGCAAGCACAGAGCGCCGCGAAGTCGCCGGATGAAGATCTGAGGCTGGTGGTGATTGTCAGCCGCCACGGCGTACGCTCGCCTACCGGCAAGCTGGACCAGCTCAATCATTACTCTCGCGAACCGTGGCCTGCGTGGAGCGTGCCTCCGGGCAATTTGACTGCGCACGGCGCGCAATTGATGAGGCTCTTCGGCGCATACGACCGCCAAATGCTGGCGTCGCAGGGGTTGCTTGCACCCAGTGGCTGCGCGGATGCGGCGAAGATCAGGATCATCGCCGACTCCGACCAGCGCACGCGCGAGACGGGCAAGGCGCTGGCTGCGGGCCTCGCTCCGGGCTGCGACATTAAAGTCAGTGCCAAGCCTGAAGGAACTCCCGATCCGCTCTTTCATTTCTCAGGCGCTAAAATCGTCCAGGCCGATAAACTGCAAGCGACAGCCGCCATCGCGGGACGCATCGGCGGCAATCCGCAAGGATTGGTCGAAGCCTACCGTCCGCAACTGAAAGCACTGGAAGAAGTCTTGCAAGGATGCGATCCAAAAGCAAACTGCAAAGACAAGCCTGCGCCGACTTCGCTCTTTGATCTTCCCTCCTCGATTGCGCCGGGAACAGGCGATCATCTGGTCGATCTGCGCACGCCGCTCAGCCTTGCATCTTCAATGACGGAAAATTTGCTGCTCGAATATACCGAAGGCATGGATGCGGCAAACGTGGGCTGGGGGCGTGTGGATCTGGCCAAGTTGCGCGAACTGATTCAACTGCATGAGGCCAGTGAAGAAATCGAGCGCCGCACTCCAACCATCGCGCGTATCCAATCCTCTAATCTGCTTGCCCACATTCTGGATTCGATGCGGCAGGCCGTGGAATCAACGCCGGTGCCTGGCGCATTGACCAGCCAAAGCGACCGTTTGCTGATCCTGGTTGGCCACGATACAAACCTCTCAAACATTGCCGGAGCACTGGGGCTTGATTGGATTATCGACGGCCGCCGCAACGATACGCCGCCCGGCGGCGCGCTCATCTTCGAGCTATGGAAAAGCCGCGCCACAAAAAAATACTCGGTGCGCACTTTCTATGCAGCGCAGACCCTGGATCAAATGCGCTCTGCCGCGCCACTCAGCCTTCAAAGTCCTCCGGAGCGCGTACCGGTCTTTGTGCCCGGCTGTGGCCGGGAGGACGGATCCTGCGAATGGATCAATTTCCAACAGACGGCGAAGGCGGTAATCAATCGAATGTTTGTCAAATAGTACGCATGAACATCCCCTTATCGCCCACGTCTCCCTAAAAATATTCAATCAAAAAAGACAAGATAAAAAACAAACCTGTGAATATATCTAATAAATAGAAGCTAATAAAGCCGACTCCCGCCATGACACAAACAGTCAAATAATCTCCTAGTGTAGCTTTTCGCGACAGTCGCGAAGGCATTGCGGAGTTATCGCCTCCACTTATAAATCGGTCATTACCCCTGTAACTATTCATCGGTAATTTGCTGCCGATCATCTAGGGAAGCGTTCCTCCTGCACGCACGAAAGGACAATTTGATGAACTCATTGATTCTGTGCCATGCGACTCCGCTCCTGAAAAAGCTCAAGCCATTTCTCATGGCTACGGCAATTCTTCTCTTTACGGCAACAACCGGTAAGGTGACTGCCCAGGAGTCACTTCAAACTCTTGCTTCCAGTCACGTGGCTGCGGCGATGAGTGCCTCACGTCCTTTGAGTCGGCTTAACCCATCGACGCCAATGCAATTGTCCATCGTGCTTCCGCTGCGCAACCAAAGCGGCCTGGAAAGCCTGTTGAGCAGGCTTTACGATCCATCAAACCCTGACTTCCACCGCTTTCTCAGCGTGGAGCAGTTTACCGATCAGTTCAGCCCCACTGTAGAGGATTATCAAACAGTTATTGAGTTCGCGCGCGCGAATGGTTTCACGGTAACTGAAACGCCCGCCAATCGGATGGTTGTTTCAATCCGCGGAAGCGCGGCGCAAGTGGAAAAAGCATTCAATGTGCGAATGAATAACTATCAGCATCCTACAGAGAATCGCGCCTTTTTCTCGCCGGATCGCGCACCTTCGATAGCGCTGAATGTACCGATTGCGCACATTACCGGACTTAATAACTTCTCGATACCCAAGCCCTTGGTCTCCAAGCCGCAATCGGCTCAAGAGCACACAAGCCCAGCTGTCGTTGGATCGGGTCCGAGCGGTTCGTATCTTTCCAGTGATATGCGCGCGGCCTATTACACCAGTACACTGCCGGCCGGCAGCAAGGTACTTACTGGAAGCGGGCAGACGGTTGGGTTGGTGCAGTTTGACGGCTATAACATCAGTGACGTGGTCTCAACCTTCAACGGCACTGCGAAAGCAAGCGCAAATGGAAGCAATTACGTGCTCTCTTACACGCCCTCCGCAAGCGGAACAACCTATAGTATTCCAATCAATAACGTGTTATTGGATGGCGCTACCGGGGCACCGGCTTCTGGTGAGGACGCTGAAGAGGTTTTGGATATTGTGCAAGCGGTTGGCATGGCGCCTGGCTTAAGTCAGGTGCGCGTCTATATTGGAAGCAATGATGCGGATATATTAAATGCGATAGCCACGGAAAATGTTGCACAGCAAGTTAGCATTTCCTGGGCCTGGGGGCCTGACGATCCGACAACAGACGATGTATTTTTCCAAGAGATGGCTGCGCAGGGGCAAAGCGTCTTTGTAGCCTCTGGCGATTATGGCGCTTATAGTCCGTATGTCCCGTATTACTACCCCGCGGAAGATGCTTGGGTGACGGCTGTAGGTGGAACCAGTCTTACAACCAATGGCGCTGGAGGCGCGTGGAGTTCGGAGGTTGTCTGGAGTCAGAGCGGCGGAGGAGTTAGTCCCGACGGCATAGCCATTCCTGGTTGGCAGGCAGGATTGGCTAATTCCTCGAATGGTGCTTCCACAACTTTGAGAAATGTGCCGGATGTGGCCATGGAAGCGGATTTCGATAATTATGACTGCAATATGGGTTCTTGCCAAGAAGGCTGGGCGGGCACCAGTTTTGCCGCGCCGCGCTGGGCAGGGTTTCTCGCGCTGGCCAATCAGCAGGCGGTGAGCGCTGGAGATGCGCCCTTTGGATTTCTGAATATGTTAATTTATCCTATTGGAGAGAGTGCAAGTTATGGTGCAGTTTTCCATGACATCACGAGCGGCTCCAATACGTATGCGGAAGGCTACAGTTTTAATGCCGTTGCGGGCTACGACCTGGTAACTGGTTGGGGAAGCCCCGATGGACTGAATCTGATTAACACACTGGCACCCAAGGGAAGCGCGGGCTTTGAGCTTTCAGCCAAGCCCAATGTCGTTTCCATCACTCCAGGCACCACCAGCACAGTCACCGTCAAAGTGCAAGACATAGGCAGTTTCACCGGAACGGTTAATTTGTCTATATCAGGAATGCCGAACGGAGTTACAGCCAGCTTTTCTCCCACCTCCACAAAAACTAGCAGCGTTCTGACACTTACCGCCAATACCGGCATACTTGGCGGTTCATTCTTCCCGTTGATTACCGGCACATCCGGCGCGCTGAGTTCCACAACCAATCTATCTCTGACGGTCAATGCGCCTCTCACCGCCATCACGATCACCAGTCCATCCACTCCTCTGGTCCCATCGGTTGCACAGACCTTCAAACCAGGTTCGCAGATCACCATAGCCGGTTCGTTGGTCGGACAGTATCAAAACCTTTCCATCCAGTGGGCAGAAGGTTTGAATCCTACGAGTGGATGGAGTACAACAGGCGTAACATTAAATAACTCAATTTCCACGCCGGTGACAAAGGAAACTCTCGCCACGTGGGACACCACGTCGATCACTGTCGCGGACTATTACACTCTTCAAGTCTCCGCGAGTTTCTCCGGGGCCACGTCCACGGCCAGCACCATTGTCTATCTTGATCCGAACCTGTTTTCTCAGGACTGGCCCAAGATACTGAATGACTGGACTTGGGAATTTACAGGGCCAGTTCCGTCGTTGGATGCAAATGGGAATACACATTTTGCGTTAGCCACATTTAACTACACAGGCTCCCAGGATCCATCTCAACTGCGCAGCGTTTCGGTGGATGGATCATCCTCGCTTTCGCTGCAATTTCCGCAAGATGGAACATTCTCTCAACCGGCCTCTGGAAGTTTTGTTCCGGGCACCGGAGACAGCATTGTCGGCACCGATAGTGAGTCGGTCATGATCTGGAATCCGGATGGATCGAGTTCTATTCTTGCGCCTAAGTCGTCGCTTGGCTATCTGTTCTTTATGTTGAGGGCGCCCATTCTGGCGGATGTGGATAATGACTCATTGCCCGAGATCGTGGCCATGGGCACACAACCCAACGAGGGAGGAAATGCGGGCACTCCAGCCGGCCTTGCTTATGTTTTTGCATGGCGGAATAATGGGCAGTTATTGAACAGTAACTTCCCCTTCACGGTTGCCGATGCCAACATGACACTGACGGAATATGCGGTTCCGCGGGTTGTGGTTGGAGACGTAAACGGCGATGGTTTCAAAGAGTTTGTAGTTATTGAAGGCACGTCGAGCACAGTCATCACACCAAGGCTTTTCAGCGCGAGCGGCACAAAACTCGCCTGGGCTGCGCCGACCATCGGCATCCCGTGCCAGATATCGCTTGCGGATCTTGATCACAATGGCAAACTCGAGACGATCATATTGACTTGCGACGGCACGCTGCACGTTCTGCAACCGACCGGAGCCGAACGCGCCGGATGGCCGCGAAGCGTTCCGTATGCCTTTGGCACCGTATCCGTTGGCGACTTGAATCAGGACGGCAAGGAAGAAATCGTGGTTTCGTCTGGAAACATTTATGTTTTCAATACCAATGGAACGACTTATTCCGCTGCATGGCCGAAGCTTGGCAGCTATAACGCAAGCTCCGAATTTTTCTATGCGCAAGGGGTTCTTGCCGACATCAACGGCGATGGCTACCCTGAAATTGTAACTACGCTGGAAACAGTTGAAACCAACGGACCATCCGCGATGCCGGATTATATCGCCGCAAAACTTGTTGCTCTTGACCGGTTTGGAAACACCGTGAGCTCCTGGAATCTTCCCGGCGCGCAAGGCGAGACCCCGGGTGAAGATATTTATCCATCCGTGGGTGATTTCAACAACGATGGTATGACTGAAATCGCGGTTCTTTACAGCCTGGAACCATCCGGCAACGCGCCTCCTGAAACCATGGTTTCTGTTTATACCACCGGCGCGCAATTCAACGCGGCGGCCAATGACTGGCCCATGATGTACCGGGATTCGAGTAACTCATCCGTATTGCGCAGAGTTGCCCCATCGGCCATTACGATTGCTTCCGCCGAGAATCCATCCTACGCCGGCCAATCGGTTCCAATTACTTTGACCGTGGCTGCGTCTTCGAAGAGCAACAACACACCGAGCGGCGTCGTGAATCTGCTGGACGGAGCTACGAATATCGGCTCTTGCGTTTTGAAATCTGGAAGCTGCACAGTCAGTCCGGCGCTAGCTGCAGGCACTCACCATCTGATTGCGGGCTACGTCGGTGACATCAATTTCGGCGTCAGTTATTCCCAGGCACTGGCTCAGTCAGTGAACGCGATTCAACTGAGCGTGACAGTTACACCCTCCTTGTCGAGCCTTACAACGGTTCAGGCATTGACGGTAACAGTCGGCGTGAGTGGCGGAGGCAGCAGCCCGACGCCCACCGGTTCCGTAACTCTCTCCTGCGGGAGTTATACTTCGGCAGCTACAAAACTTAGCAACGGCAGCGCGACGATAAGCGTATCTGCCGGATCATTGGCGGCGGGCACGGACACACTGAAGGCAAGCTTTACGCCGGATTCAGCCAGCACTTCGATTTACAAAAGTGGATCGGGGACCAACACGGTGACGGTGTCCAAGATAACTCCAACCGTAACCGTCACACCATCCGCATCAAGCATCCTAACCACCCAAGTGTTGACGGTGACGGTTGGCGTGAGTGGCAGTAGCGGCAGCCAGACGTCGAATGGCTCCGTAATTTTGACCAGCGGCAGTTACACCTCGGCGGCAAAAACACTCGCAAGCGGCAGTGCAACCGTCAGCATTCCAGCCGGATCGTTGACGGCGGGCACGGACACTCTGACGGTCAGCTATACTCCCAACACGAGCAGCGCCGCAATCTATAACGGCGCATCCGGGACGAGTTCGGTCACGGTAGCTCTTCCGCCCAGCTTCACACTTTCACCCGCATCGGCGGCCTTGTCCGCGCCGATCGGCGGCAGCGCAGCCACTTCGGCAATCAGCGTGGTGGCGGCAAACGGCTTCACCGGTTCGGTCAGCTTTACGGCCTCCGGCCTACCCACCGGCGTAACCGCCAGTTTTAGCCCAACCAGCAGCACCACCTCCAGCACCGTCTCTTTGACCGCCGGAGCCACCGCCAAGCCAGGATCGTATACAGTGAAGGTCAACGGCACCTCCGGCACGCTGACCGCCTCGACAACCCTTACAGTCGTCGTTCCAACACCCAGCTTCACGCTTTCATCCTCGGCCAGCGCGCTCAATGTGGTTGAAGGCAGCAGCGCGAGTGCAACCATCAGCATCCTGAACCCGCAGAACTTCGGCGCGCCAGTTACTCTGTCAACCTCCGGCCTGCCCACTGGCGTTACGGCCAGCTACACTCCGGCAACAACCAACACCACTAGCAGCGTGAGCTTCTCGGCCAGCAAGAGCGCCACGCCGGGCACCTACTCTGTCAAGGTATCGGGCACTGTCGGCGGCGTCAGCAATTCGGCCACCATCAGCCTCACCGTGCCCACACCCACCTTTACACTTTCATCCGCCTCGGCCACATTGTCGACGCCGATCGGCGGCAGCGCGGCCACTTCCGTGATCAGCGTGGTGGCGGCAAACGGCTTCACCGGATCGGTCGCCTTCACGGCCAACGGTCTGCCTACCGGCGTCACCGCCAGCTTCAGCCCCACCAGCAGCGCTACGTCCAGCACGGTCTCTTTGAAGGCTGGGTCAACCGCCTTGCCCGGATCGTACTCAATCAACCTCAAAGGCACTTCCGGTTCACTGACCGCATCGACAACCATCACCGTCACGGTCCCAACGCCCAGCTTCACCCTCTCCTCCTCGGCCAGCACGCTCAATGTGGTGGAAGGCAGCAGCGCGAGCGCATCCATCAACGTCCTCAACCCGCAGAACTTCGGCGGAACGGTACCCCTGTCAGCCTCCGGCTTGCCTACCGGCGTTACCGCGGCCTTCACTGCGGCCACCGCCAGCGCTGCCAGCACCGTCAAGTTTTCGGCCAACAGCAGCGCCACACCGGGCACGTATTCCGTCAATATCAACGGCACTGTCGGCGGCGTTACCAATTCAGTATCCATCAGCCTCATCGTACCCACGCCGAGCTTCGCAATCTCGTCCGCATCCGCCACTTTGTCGACACCCATCGGAGGCAGCGCGGCAGCTTCCAAGATCAGCGTGGCCGCCACCAATGGCTTTGTCGGTTCCGTCGGCTTCACCGCCTCCGGCCTACCCACCGGCCTCACCGCCAGCTTCAGCCCCACCAGCAGCTCCACTGCCACCACCGTCTCTTTGAAGGCTGCGGCAACCGCCACTCCGGGATCGTACACAATAACAGTCACCGGAACCTCTGGTTCACTGACCGCGACGACAACCATCACCGTCACGGTTCCGACGCCCAGCTTCACCCTCTCCTCCTCGGCCAGCACTCTTAATGCCGCTGAAGGCGGAAGCGCCAGCGCAACCATCAGCGTTCTCAACTCGCAGAATTTCAACACGCCGGTCACACTGGCAGTCACCGGTCTACCCACCGGCGTCACTGCCACCTTCAGTCCGGCCACCACCGCAACTACCAGCACCGTTAAATTCTCGACCAGCACAAGCGCCACACCCGGCACTTATTCTGTGAGTATCAGCGGCAGCGTTGGCGGCGTCACCAATTCGGCATCCATCAGTCTCACCGTTCCGACGCCGAGTTTCACGCTATCGTCTGCATCGACCACCTTGTCGGCGCAGATCGGTGGCAACGCCGCAGCTTCCAAGATCAGCGTGGCTCCGATCTACGGCTTTGCCAGTTCGGTCAGCTTCACCGCCTCCGGCCTGCCCACCGGCCTCACTGCCAGCTTCAGCCCCGCCAGCAGTACAACGTCCAGCATCGTTTCATTGACGGCTGGATCCACCACCACGCCGGGATCCTACCAAGTGACCATCACCGGAACCTCAGGTACTCTAACCGCCACCAAGACGATCACCGTCAACGTGCCGACACCGAATACCAAGCACTCCTCTTCGGTCAGCCAGTCCGGTATATCCACCCGGACGACAGCCGCCAACCGCCAGACCACAAATAACTGATTCTGCATACCATCACGGAGTCTCTTGACGTTGATTTGATCCAGCCAGGAAAATGCGCCACCTTTACCCATTCCACAAAACACGGAATAGGCTGAGGTGGCGCTTCAACTTTGAGCCTGATTCATGGACTCAAAATATCTCCCATACTCGGAATTGCAGATCTTCAAAGTTGAATCTTGAGGAGACGAACTCCGCGCGGCTCGGCGGAAGAGCACTCATCTTCGGAGAGTAGCCAGTCAATTCCCGGAGAGTCAGGCGAATTCGGAAGTGCGAAAAGACTTCGCCCCATGATCTTTTCACTCTTTTTCATTGAATTCCTTATCGTTTTGGCCTATGCTAAGGATGCAGACGAATTTGTCCGCCTGAGTTGCCGTGATTACGCCGGCTGGCGGAGAGATGAGTGGGCTTACAGCCCACTTTTTATTTGCGGAAAATTCCTTGGTTTTTCAGGGCATTTTCCTCGGTTTTTGCAGGAGATGATGCCTCGGTGGGCGAGTTTTGCTCCTTCGGAGGCGCAAGGGAACGATGGCAGTCAAGCTGGAAGAAATCCGGAAGGCGGCGGCTCGCGTGGCAGCCTCGCACGGGCTGGACTTGGTGGAGATCGAGTTCGTTGGCCCTGCGAAGGAGCGCACGCTGCGCGTTTATCTGGAGAAGAACGCCGAAGGGCGCGCCAAATTGAAGGCGGCTCTGGAGGCGGAGAGCGAAGACGGCGAGTTGCCTGAACGGCTGATTCAAGAGACGCGTGCCGGTAAGCTGCACGCGGAGCAACTTTCCGGGATTACGCACGAGGATTGCGCGGCCTTCAGCCGGGATTTTGGCGTGCTGCTGGATGTGGAAGATTTGGTTGCAGGCGCGGAGTACACGCTGGAAGCGAGCAGTCCAGGGCTGGATAGAAAGCTGACCAGGCCGGAGGATTATCAACGATTTGCGGGAAGTTTGGTGAAGGTGCAGACCTTTGAGCCGATCCGCAACAACCGGCACTGGTTGGGAAGGTTGTTGGATTCCCCAGTCTCAGAATCGAGACCGGGGGCACCCGACTTAATCTCCCATATCCGAGAATCCGGACCTGGGGCACCCAGGCTGATTACGCTGGACCTGAACGCGGTCAAGCAGAACAGCAAGAGCCGGAAGGCCGGCGTGAGCACGGTGGAAATTGCGCTGGAGAACATTGAGAAGGCGCAGTTAGTGCCGGAGATTTGATAGGGACTAGGGACTGAGGGACTAGGCTCTAAGTTCATGGAAGTGAAAACAGCAACCGGCTAGGACGTGAATCGCCACTGGCCGAGAGAATACAGAGAGAGCAAGCAAAGTATGGCCAGCGTTTTGTATCAGACTATCGAGCTTTTGAGTCAGGAAAAGAGCATTGACCCCGCGATTGTTGTGAGCGCGGTCGAGGAGGCCATCGCCCTGGCCACGCGCAAGTTTTACAAGACTCAGGAGAATATGCGCGGCGAGCTGGACAAAGAGAGCGGCGCGATTCTGGCCTACATTTACAAGACCGTGGTAGCCGACGATGATCCTCTCGAAGACCCGCTGAACCAGATCACGCTGACCGCGGCCAAGGAGCTGGCGCCGGATGTGGAGGTGGGCAGCGAAATCCGCACGTATAAGGATACGACGCCGCTGGGGCGCATTGCCGCGCAACTGGCCAAGCAGGTGATCTTCCAGAAGGTGCGCGAGGCCGAGCGCGATACGGTCTTCCAGGAGTATGCGCATCGTGAGAAGGAAGTGCTGAACGCCACGGTGAAGCGCATCGAAGGTCAGGATGTGATCTACGACCTGGGCAAGGCCGAGGCGCGCTGCCCCAAGCGGGAGCAGTCGCGGCTGGAGCAGTTCACCATCGGCGAGCGGGTGCGCGTGGTGTTGCTCAAGGTGGATCGCGCCGCCAAGGGGCCGCAGGTGATTGTGAGTCGCGCCGCGCCGGAGCTGGTTTCCAATCTCTTTCAGTCCGAAGTCCCGGAGATCTACGACAACACGGTGGTGATCAAAGCGATTGCCCGCGAGGCCGGCGAGCGCACCAAGATTGCCGTCCAGAGCCGCGACAAGGACGTGGACCCGGTGGGCGCCTGCGTGGGCATGAAGGGTATGCGCGTGCAGTCGATCATCCGCGAGTTGCGCGGCGAAAAGATCGACATCATCGAATTCAGCGAAGAGATCACCACCTTTGCCGAGAAGGCTTTGCAGCCGGCCAAGGTGAGCCGCGTTTCAATTGCGGACCTGGGCGAAAAGCAGCTTGAAGTGATTGTGGACGATACGCAACTGTCGCTGGCCATTGGCAAAAAGGGCCAGAATGTGCGGCTGGCGGCCAAGCTGTTGGGCTGGAAGATCGACATCAAGAGCGAAGAGGAGAAGCGGCAAGAGGTTGAGCAGCAGATGCAGGCCTTCTCCGGCGGTCCTTCGACGCCGATTGAGCAGGTGAGTGAGCTGGGCGAAGGCATCATTCAGAAGCTGGTGGCCGCAGGCATCACAACGGTCGAGACGCTGGCAGACATGACTCCCGAACAGCTCGAGGAGATTCCCGGCATCGGCGAAAAGACGCTGGAGAAGATCAGTGTTGCCGTGCGCCATTACTTTGGCCAGTTTGAAGAGGGCGAGGCCGGCAACGCGCCTGAGGCTGTCGAGACCGAGGGCAGTGAGCACTCTGCCACCGAAGTCGAGCGGGAGGCCGTTCTGGCTACCGACGAAGCGGAAGCGGAGAATGACGCCTCGGTGCTCACGGAATTGCAAAATGTCAGCGCCGTAGAAGAGTCGGAAGGCGAAGGCTCACAAGGAGAATCGGCTGAAGCGCATGAAGAAGAAGCACAAGATGCGCAACAGTCGCTGCTGGATAAGATTGAAAGCGCAACCACGGACGAAGAAGCTGTCAACGAGGAAGGCGCGTAGCATGCGCCGCCCATTCGCAGCCCATTCAGGTCACCACAGTATGTTGAAACCCAACCAATGCCATGAGGTAGCTATGAGCGACTAAGGGCTTTGGAAAGTAAAATTTGAAAAGAGGCGGATGAGTAAGGTTCGGATCAACGATCTCGCGCGCGAGATGGAAGTTAAAAGCCGGCAGATTCTGGATATATTGACGGAGCTCGGCATGGGCGCCGGCAAGACGCACTCTAGTTCTCTGGAGGGGTATGAGGCCGACAAGGTACGCGCGCATTTAGAGCGCGGATCGCGGTCCGCAAGCCAATCGGGTTCGTCGGCTTCGCGCGCTCCGCAGGGCATTGCGCCCAAGATTGATCTCTCGCATATCTCCAAGCCCGGCGATGTGCTGAAGGCCATTCTGGCCAAAAAGCAGGAGCAGGAAGCAGAAGCGCGGCAGAGCCACTTGCCGCAGCGTCCTGTGGTTACGCCGCCAGCGCCCACCTCAGTTCAGCCGCCGCCCAGGGTTTTTGTCGCGCAGCCGCCGGTTGTGCCGGCCCGGCCAGAGCCGCGCAAGATCGTTCCACTTCCGCGTTCCGCGCCGCCGATCATCGCTCCTCCGCCGACTCCTCCGGCCATTGCCTCTCGTCCGCCTGCGGGGGCCGTTGTAGCCAAGGCTCCGGTGGGCTCTTCCGCAGCTCCGCGTCCGGCCGTCGCTGTTGTGCCTCCCCCAGTTGCCGTGGTGGTCAAGCCGCCGGTTGCTCCCGTTGTTCGTGAAGTGCCACAGCCGGTGGTCGAGCCGATCGTGGTGGTCAAGCCGCCGGCCGCGCCAGTTGCAGTGGCGACCGTTTCTGCGCCGGAGGTTGCAGCCCCCGTCGCGCCTCCTGCGCCGGTTGAAGCGCCCCCTGCGCCTGAAGTTGTGATTGCCGCCGTGCCCGTTTCAGAGCCGGTTGCCAAAGCTCCTTCGCCCGCTGTTGAAGCGCCCGTTGAGCCCGCGCCTGCGCCTCCAGTTGTCGCAGCCGAGCCCGCGCCGGCCCTCCCAGGTGTGCAGCCTCAACCCGCCCATCGCACCAAGGGCCACACGCATACGCCGTCGCCCACTCCGGCTCTGCCCGCACGGCGCATGGTGATGCCTCAGACCGGACCCCGTCCGGTTTACAAGGCGCCCGTCGTGGTTCCCACGGTTCCCGCGCCCAACACCGGAATTGCCGCCGGTGGCATTCAGCGCGGCCGTCCGATCTTTGACCGCAACCGGCCGTCGAGCGGCCCCGGCTCTTATCCGCAGCGTTCCTCCGGTGGCGCACCGGGCGCGCCCGGACAATTCCCCGGCGGACCACGCCCCAAGCATCCCACCCGCACCACTCCCGGCGGCTATGCCCCGGCTGGCGGCGGTTATGGCGGCGCAGCGGGTTCCGGCGCACCAGGCGCCCGTCCTGGATTTGGCGCTCGTCCGGGCTTTGGACCACCGCGCCCCGGCGGCCCACCGCGTCCGGGCGGCGGCGCGCCACCCACCGGCGAAGCACCCCGTCCGCAACGCGCCCCATCGCGCGGCCGCGGCGGTCGTCAACAGCAGTACCCCAAGACGAAGGAAGGCCCAATGAAGGGCTTTGTGCCGCCGCCACGTTATGGCGGGGTGCATTACAGCACGGAGCCGCTTCCGATCACCCGCGAGATTACCGTCACCGAGGGCATCAGCGTCAAGGATCTGGCGGAGAAGCTGGAAGTCCGCGCCAAGGATCTGATTGCCACGCTGCTCATGCAGGGTGTCTTTGTCACCGTCAATCAGTCTCTGGATGCGGAGATGGTCAAGGATGTGGCCGCCAAATTCGGCGCCGCCGCCACGGTCATCAGCTACGAAGAAGAGCTAGCCAATCAGTCCATTGAAGAGGTTCTGGAGGCCGACAACACCGAAGAGCTGGAGGTTCCCCGTTCGCCGGTGGTTACCGTCATGGGCCACGTCGATCACGGCAAGACCTCGCTGCTGGACGCCATCCGCGAGACCGACGTAGCGGCGGGCGAGGCCGGCGGCATCACCCAGCACATCGGCGCATACAAGGTAAAGTTTGCCAAGGAAGGCTCTCCGGCAAACGGTCGCGAGATCGTCTTCCTGGATACGCCCGGTCACGAAGCCTTCACTCGCATGAGAGCCCGCGGAGCCAAGGTCACTGACATTGTGGTGATCGTGGTTGCCGCCGACGACGGCGTGATGCCTCAGACTCTTGAGGCCATCGACCACGCCAAGGCCGCCGGCGTTCCGATCATCGTTGCCGTCAACAAGATCGACAAGCCCAACGCCGATCCAGACCGGGTGCAGAAGCAGATGGCGGATCGCGGCCTGGTTCCAGACGATTGGGGCGGCGACACTCCTTACGTCAAGGTTTCAGCCAAGAAGCGTCTGAATCTCGACGGATTGCTGGAGATGATCTGCCTGGTTTCAGACGTCAAGGCTCCCAAGGCAACCCCCGGCCGCAAGGCCGTCGGCTCGGTCCTGGAGGCCAAGCTGGATCGCGGTCGCGGCGCAGTGGCCACCGTCCTGGTTCAGGATGGAACCCTGCACATCAACGACTCTTATATCGTCGGCAACACCTTCGGCAAAGTCCGCGCCATGTTTGATGATCGCGGACGCGCCATCGAGGAAGCCGGCCCATCCACCCCGGTCGAAGTCCTCGGCCTGGAAGCCATGCCGGATTCCGGCGACACCTTCCTGGTGGTTGCCGACCGCGACAAGGCCAAGGGCATTGCTCAATATCGCAAGATGAAGGAGCGCGACGCGCAGTTGGCGAAGAACTCCCGCGTCTCGCTGGAAGGCCTGGCCGAGCAGATTCGCACCGCCGGCGTCAAGGATCTGCCGCTGATCATCAAGGGCGACGTGACTGGATCGGTGGAAGTGCTGTGCGACTCGCTGGTTCTCAAGTCCACCGAGAAGGTGCGCGTCAAGGTCATCCACTCGGGCGTCGGTTCCATTACCGAAAGCGACGTGCTGCTGGCTACGGCCTCGAATGCCATCATCATCGGCTTCAACGTCCGCCCGGAGCGCAAAGCCGCCGAACTGGCGCAACAAGAGAATGTGCAGATTCGCCTGCACTCGATCATCTACGAACTGCAGGACGAGATGCAGTTGGCGATGCTCGGACTGCTCGATCCGACCTTCAAGGAGAACTACTCCGGCCGCGCGGAAGTTTTGCAAGTCTTCCGCATTCCCAAGGTTGGCACCATTGCCGGTTGCCGCGTGCAAGACGGCGTCATCCGGCGCGACGCGGAGGTCAAGGTCACCCGCGACGGCGAACAGATCTTCAAGGGCAAGATCAACTCGCTCAAGCGGGTCAAGGACGATGTCCGCGAAGTCACCAACGGCATGGAATGTGGCATCGGTTTGGGCAACTTCAACGACCTCAAGGAAGGCGATCTGATTGAAGCCTTCTCCACCGAGAAGCTGGCCGCCGACCTGGGCGCGCTGACCTCCGCCAAGGCATAACTCACAACCGGAACCAAGACAAACCGGCCCGCTTCTCACGACGAGAAGCTGGCCGGTTTGTCATTTTGAGACAGACAATATCCTTAGGGAAACTAGCTGTCCGGCTTCTTTTTGATTGCTTTCGCTCGCGTTGTCTCCTATGCTCAATACATGGAAATCCTCACCCAGGACGAGCTTGCGCGGCTGACTCCACCCGAGCGCCTGACGTTAATCTCGCAGCTTTGGGACAGCCTTGAAGACGACCATCTTCCACTGACAGCCGTGCAGCGGGGGGAACTTGACCGCCGCCTTGCAACACTCGACGAAGACCGCCGCATGGGTATCACCTGGATGGCTTTGAAGGCCGAGCTTGAGCTGCGTTGCCCATAATGTTTCCAGTTATCTTTACTCCGCAGGCCCGCGCCGCGCCCTGCTTCGCCACTTTCCCTATGCACTCATCTTCGTCATCGAGGCTGACGAAACGCTCGTTGTCATCGCTTGCTTCCACGGCAGCCGCGATCCGGCGCTCTGGCAACAACGGACCTAGCTTCGGGCGGTGAGTCCCCATTTCGATTCCGATTTCAAATCGACAGAACCCCTGGCTTCGTTTTTATTGGGTTACATCAGATGCGATTGAGATTCCGCGCATCTTCCATGGCGCCCTGACCTCCGCCAAGGCATAACTCACAACCGGAAACCCAACAAACCGGCCCGCTTCTCACGACGAGTAGCGGGCCGGTTTGGTCAGAGAATTGACTATGATCGCAATGAGTTTGCTTCTGTCAAGGGATCGGATTGACAGACAGAATCGCATTGACAGTTTCCTCGAGTTCGGCAGCATCTCCCCACGTCAGATAAAAATCCATCGAATTGGTAACACTCGCTGGTCTAGTCGATGTGAGCTTGAAGTGGGTTACGGAGTTTTTGGGAGTTGCTGTCTGATCAACCGCGAACTCCACATCGAGGGAATAACCATCTTGCTTTCCCTTTGCGTCAATCGTATTGAAGGTCATGACTACTTTTTCCATGGCTCCTCCTTGGGAGTATTGAATACCATTCTCGGGGCAGGCGGCCCGGTCATCCAAGTAACCGGGGCTGTGCCGCGTCCACCGCGTTTCTGGCGATGAGCGGGCGTCATGGGAGCTGTGGGTGGTGATGGGATGCGACCCATTTATCGCGACAATAAAACCGTGATGAACAGGGTGGGTTACATTTCCAATTTTGATGGCAATCACGGGAGCCAGAAAGAGCGATCAGGCCATCTGCCAAGACGGATCTTGTTTCAATATTTCGCTCCTGAAAACGACGACGGCCGGAGCGCCAACGGGATGTACTCCATCGCTTGCTCCGGCCGCAGGAAACTTCAGTTTAGTTAGTTGCCGCTGCTTGCCTTTTTCTTCGAGCTCTGCTCGCCGCCGAACTGGAAGAAGAGACCGCCCGTGATCTGGCTCACTCCGCTGGTGAAGTTTGTTCCACTCTCACTGAAGAAAAGATCGCTATAGCGGTATTCAGGCCGCACACCCCAATTCTTACCGAGGTAGAGGCTAAGGCCGCCACCGAAATCGACATAAGCTCCGCTGACGCTACTAGAGGCTCCATTTGCAGAATCCGAATACGATGCACCACCGCCACCTACCAAGACATACGGTACAATCTTGCCATTACCGTAGGAATAGCGCAAGTTAGCGCCATAGAGTTGAGTCTTAAACGTGATAGAGGGAACAGATTCACCTTCATAGGTTATCGCATCCGTTGAACCCAGGGGAATGTACTGGAATTCCCCCAGCACAGCGAGACTTTCTGAGAGGTTATATCCGGCAGAGGCGCCAAATGAGTATGCTGATGCCTTGAATGTGGGGTCGAGAGGTGAACCACTAACTGTACCGAAGCCTTGGCTAGTATTCCATCCTGTATTCCAGCCACCGCTAACCGCCAGTTCGCCCGAGCCTGAAGCAACCTGCGCCTGAGCAGAATTCGACAGGGCAAGAAGCAACGCTGTAGCGCAAAGTCCTACAAAGACACTCTTGATGATTGACTTCATTTCAATCTCCTGATCCATTGCGGATCGGTTTGGGGAAGGACCTCCCTGGTTCTTCCAGCAGTTTGCATTGCACTCGCCATCCATCCCAGAGAAAATGAACAGAGGCGAGCACGCCTCCCGAAGTACATCAACGACCATCATAATGTAGACAGTCGGTCCGCCGAAATTATTTTTTGCGGGAGGGAAACAGATTTCGCGCGGCGATTGGTCCCGCAAATGACGCGTTACCAACATATAGAAGACACCAGCCAAAGGTCAATACGTCTTTAGGCGTATGAGTCAAGTGGAGAAAGCAAGTCTAGAAACAGCTCTCGAATATTCAGGCCGCATGAAGAAATCATCGATGAAAAACAGGCACGGACGAGGAGACCGTCGCCACATATTTACTCTGAGATCATCGTAATTGTGAAACTTTATCGATAAATGTAACAGGCAATCTACCTTTGCAAACTCGCCGCAGATGGAAGACCGGCAACCAGGCGTCTCACTCCTTTTAGATGGCGTGAAGGCCGGTTGCCGGTTCTGGAAGAGTATAAAACTACGGCCAAAAAGCCGCCACACAATTATGCCGCAACACCCATCAACTCTGCCGGCGCTTCGCGTACCGGCATGAGCGCGGGCGGCCGATGGGCGGAAAAGCAGACGGTTTGATGCTCTTCCAGTTCATAGCGGGCACGCTCCATCTCGACATTGATCTGGGCGGCCAATCGCGTACTGATGCGATAACAGGCCGAGGAACGGGCCTCAAGGTACTCGCCCAGCCGGGTCAGATACACTCGTTCCAAATTTGCGCACATCAAGCATTTCATTGCTCTCTCCTCCGGTCTTTCGTTGACTTTTCCGTGGTCAAAGCATTGTTTCAAGCGGGGAATCCATAATGCTGGGTTGATTTTTGAGTTTCCATGGGCGCGCTCATGCGGCTTGCGCTCCCCATCATGGCGATGAACAAGTTGGAATTAGAGTGCTCCAACATAAAGTCCTCGGCAAAAGTGGACTGTTTAGAGTTGATTTCACCGGGTTCCACCCCAGAATCGGCGACGCGATCGGCCTGCCCGATCTGCCTGAATGAACGATGATTCCTATTCCGGCCAGCAGAGAGGCGATTGGTTGATTCGTATTCCTTGAGGCTGCTCATAATTCGACTCCTAAATCGAAAGGTTGCTGGACCAAGTATGCTCGTCTCCCGTAAAAATTCAAGGGTCACGGCGAGAAGAAAGTCACTGGATTATACTCATCGAAGCAATTCGGGAATGCGCTCACAGCTTTCCCGCACCCTTGGATTAAAACTCTCCAAGGAGGCGTCCAACACTTGCTTCGATTGTTTGTTGAGGCCTGAGTTGCCTCTCGGGGAAAAATGCAGGAGTGACTAACTCCAGATGGTCTGCCTGTCTTCAGGCAATCTGGACGGGATTTGAGATATCCCTTCTCCTACAGTGGTACGCCGAATTCTCTTCTGTGTCAAGCGGACGGCCTGTTAATTTCTCAAGAAGAACTAAGGTGTTCTCCGAGCGCGGAGCGGAGCGGACGTGCGCACTTTTCAAGCCAGGCGGCGGGGCGGGTTTTGCCGGCCGAGTCGTCGGTTCCGATAAGCTCTGCTCTCCATCGCTGCTGGGCGCAGTCTAAAGAAACAGGATCTGAGGTGTTTGCCGCGGAGCGATCTGCGGGTTGCCACCCTGTCCTGATACACTTTTCTAGGAGTTTCACTCCGGCGATCCACCGGCCGGCAAGGGGTGGGCGCGCGGATGCCGAAGCCGCAATTGAGTCTGGAGACGGCTGGTTTTTCCCGGGGTGGAAGGCTTCTTCCGGTGTGGTTTAACTCTCTACTGTTTGATTTTGGCTTGAAACCGGTGTGCTTCTTCGCAGAGAAGCAACTGTGAGACGGTAGCCAAAACCTGCCGTGGAGGTAAGTTTTGCGCTGTACAGCAATTATTCCGACTGGTTCGGGAGGGACCGTTCCGCGGCGAGAAAAAGCGGAGCGGGGAGGATTCATGCGGCGGTTTCTTACGCTTATCAGCTTATTGTGCCTGGCCATTCCGGCCGGGGTTTCGATCTCAGGTTGCTCCCGTGATCCGGGATACGACTACTGCAATGGCTTGGGATATGGAATGAAGACCTCGGATGTGGCGTCGATCACGCTGCAGCCCGCAACGACGGGCATCTCGATGGCCTTTGGGCAAACCCGAAATATCACCACGCCGGCGGCCATAAACTGCAAAGGCGCCAGCGTCACGGTCAGCACCTATTATTTCGGAACATCCAACAACCAATTGGTGGATATTTCGCCGAACGGCAATATGTGCGCAGGTACCTGGAACCGTAACTCTGGCGGCGGCATCGGTAGTTACACCATCTGCAATCCGCCGGACCCGGTGCCCTCAACCGGTGGCCTGCCCTATTCCGTTGTGTATATCACGGCGAGCGCGCAATCGATTGTCTCCAATCCGGTGCCCGTTTTTGTGCATATTCCGGCGACCTCTGTCAGTCTGATTACTACACCTTCGAGCGGCACCGCAGGTCAGCAGTGCTACTCCCAGGGCACGTCGGCCGTTCTGGACGCGCAGGTTTGCTATGCCGGAGCCGGCAATCAGCAATACCTGCTCTGCGCGCCATCCTCGGTGACCAGCGCAAACAGCGCCTGCCCCATGCCTCCCACAGTTACGCCCAATATCATCGCCAACGGCACATTCACCGCTGCGCCGGCTTCCACCGGCAACCTTGTGGCTGCCGCCTATACATCCGGCGGATCAGTTACCGGAAGCGCTGGGCAGACCTGCGTGGTCAACAACTTCAACAACAGTCCAGGCGCCACAGCGCTGGTTTACCTGACGGGAACGAATGCAATCGCAACTGGAACTGCCCTGAGCTTGACGGCGGAGGGATCAGGCGCAACACAGCCGTCGACCACGGCCACGCTCTCCAGTGGTTCGGCGACCTGTTCGGGAAGCGCAGTCATTACGTCTTCGCTGGGACCAATCTCCGGCAGCGCTGGCCAATCCTGCAATCTGACTTTGTTCAATAACGGTTCGGCCGGTGCCACGGCTACAGTTGCCCTGACCGGTGCCAATACCATCGCGCCAGGAGCGCCTCTGGTGATTACCTCTGGAGGAACAGGTGCCACAGCGCCGCCCACGACCGCGCAGCTTACCAGCGGGACGGCGGCTTGCTCGGGAACCGCTTCTGTGGCCACAACGCTGACGCCGATTCCATCGTGCAGCGCGGCGGTTGGTGTACTGAGCTACTCGGTGAACAACGCCCCGATTGCCGCAATCAATTCGAATACGATTACGAACCAGGCGATTATTTCCGCCCAACTGCCGGGCACGACGGCTATTACCGCCTCGCTGTCCACTTCGGGATCATCAGCCGGTTTCTTCTCCACCTGCCCTCCCAAGGCGATCTCGTTGACGCTGGCCAACGGAGAAAAGGTCGGCACCATTACACAAGGCGTGACGCAGAATCTGGTCACCAGCGTCCACGACACCAACTTGGCTCTCTGCCCGGTCACGAGTACGAATCCGACTGGCGGATGCCCCATCACCGGCCTGTCGCTGACCTACCAGTCCACCGACACCGTTGATATATCGGTGTCCAGCAGTGGCGCTGTCTCCACCAACTTTCCCGGCGT
Organism: uncultured Occallatibacter sp.; assembly: GCA_964645305.1. Classification (GTDB taxonomy): domain Bacteria; phylum Acidobacteriota; class Terriglobia; order Terriglobales; family Acidobacteriaceae; genus Telmatobacter. Next base: position 49,039 of record CAZYCV010000003.1, read on the forward strand.
GGCATCGGTTTACGCCCTCTGCGAGCCTTCCGGTTGCAACCCCGCCCCCATCTATGAGGCTGGATTGTTTGGCACGGGACTGCCCATATCCTCCAATGCGGTCACCATCACTACTCCCGGCACGGACACCGACTATCTTTGGTTTGCCGCGCCCGGACAGTCGCAGTATGTGATCCCCGTGGACTTGCTGACCGGTACGGTGGGCTCGGCCGCGCGTCTGCCTTATGTGCCGAATTCGATGGTGATGGATCCGGGTGGAAATGCCATTTACTTTGGATCGCCCCATGAAATGATCACTTTTTATACTGCGTCTGGCTCCGTTGCCTCGCAGAATATCAATGCTCCTGGAGTGGTGCTGGCTGTTTCTCCCGATGGCACGACCGTGCTCGTGAATGATCAGGAGCGCGATATCTTCTATCTTGTGAATGGCACATCCAACTCCACCACTTCTTTTGGCGGTTTGGGCAATGCGGCTGTCTGGACTCCCGACTCGCAGACTCTCTATATCACGGACAACGCGTTGCTGAACGACTCTTCCCAAGGTATCAGCGGCCACACCGACACGTTGTATGTTTACAACAAAAACACTGGCTGGGTTACCTATCCGCTGCCGCCCAGCCCGCTGTCAAATTCGCTGCCGCCGGGAGTGCTGCCGCCTCAGGTTCCTTATTCTCTGCCTGCCAATACGCTTTCGCCGAATGTGGCGCTTTCCAGCACCGTGCAGACTCCGGCCATCGTCATTCCTTCCGTTGGCGCCTACCTCCGCGGCGCACCCACCGTGGCCCATACCTGGTGCCCGGATGGAAAGGTTGGCGACTACAACAGTATGTTCTTCTATCCGGGGCCAGATCAGACCGCCGATAGCACGGTTGATAATCTGGTGAACGTTCAGTCCGATGTTCTGACCGCGACCACGGACGGACAGCATATTCTGAGCGCTTCCGCCACCAACGGCGTGCTCTCGCTGGCCGACTTGAACGACACCATTCCTGCGCTGAACTGCCAGGCGCCCAACGATCCGCTGCTCCTTGGAGATACGCTCTCGCCGCTGGTGCTGCAAAATCAACTCAACACCACACAGCTTGCTCCCGCGGCATCCGTGGGCAGCCTTTACGCCACTGCGGTCAATCGGATCATCGCGTCGCCGGCCTCGAATCTGGCTTTCATCACCTACACGGCGCTGGAATCCAACACCAATGCCTTGCTGCCGTACTATCAGCCGAATACTACCGACCCCTCTCAACCAGGAACGGTTGGTTATGTGCCGCTGACTACGCAGAAGGGCGGTACATCTCCCAGCGCGCCTCTGGCCGGAATCTTCACTCCGGACAACAAACTCTTCTTTGTTTCTACGGCGGGTGACAACATGGTTCATATCATCAGCATTCCCACCAGCGTCACCCCGGCGACACCGCCCACCGACACGCAGCAGATCAGCCCCAACCTGCCGGCCTGCACGCCAGTTTCGATGGGTGGCAATGATCTCGGTTGCACCTTTACCGGAAGCGGCTCGGTTGTCCCGGCCACCTCCATCGCCATCAAGCCGCGCTCGATCACCTAGCATCGAGCGGCAATCAGCATCATCAAAAAGGACCGGCCATGCGCCGGTCCTTTTTTGTGGTACGCAGTGCATGAATGATAGCTTGGGTACGGGTGCCCCCGGTCTCGATTTTGAGACCGGGGAGACTATGAAGCCAATTCGGTTTCTCTTGCCGTCTTCGGTACTTGAAAATCGGCTTTCCCACCCCCCGCACGATAGAATGGAATCATGATTAAAGGGATTTCTTTTCTCCGCCCAACGAGCAGCGCAGCCGCCTTTGAGCGGTTGGCGAGCTTCTTTTCCGCGCTGGGATTCGCTTCCGGCAAGGGCTGGACAGAGGAGAGCAGTCGAGGTGCGGCCTTTCTGGCCCCGCTCGGCAATTTGGAGTTTGTGGATGGCCAGTTCCCTGCAACCGCGGACGTGCTGGTCGAGGTGACTGCTCTGGATGCCGTCCACCAGGCCGCTGCAAGTTGGCTGCGAGCCCAGGGCGGCCAGGAGGCCGTCGCGCGCCTTTCAGCTATCGCCGAGACGCACTGGAAGTCGCGCCTCTTCACCGTCGAGCCGGAGCCGGGATTTTCTTTTTCGTTTTGGGCATGGACCGATCCGGTCAAAGGCAAACCGCTGGCCGTTGAGGGGGATCTCTCCGCCGCTGGAATGAAATTTGCCATCGTGGTTGCCCGCTGGAATGCAGTCATCACCGAGCGGCTGCTGGAGGGCGCGCTGGACGCCCTGCTGCGGAGCGGCGCAAAGCGGGACGATATCGAAGTTGTGCGCGTTCCCGGCGCATGGGAGATTCCTTCAGCCGCCCGCGCTTTGGCCGAGGCGGGCAAGGTGGATGCCATTATTCCGCTGGGCTGCCTGCTGCGTGGAGAGACAGCGCACTACGAGGCCATCTATAACGAAGTGGCGCGCGGCATCGGCCAATCGCAGCAAGAGACCGGCATTCCGCACAGCTTTGGCGTGCTCACCTGCGAGACGCTGGAGCAGGCCCTGAACCGCGCCGGAATCAAGGCCGGCAACAAAGGCTTTGAAGCGGCCCTCGCGGCCATTGAGATGGTCAGCCTCAACCGCAAGATCAAGACAGGCGGCACCATTTGACCGCCGGGCAGCAGGGTGGAACTGGACATGGGACCGGACACGGTTCTAGCCGCCGCAAATCGCGCGAGCTGGCCATGCAGATGCTCTATCAGGCGGATATCGGCAAGCAGACGCCGGAGCAGGTGCGCGCCAACTTCTGGCTGGCCGCGGACGATGTTGAACCGGATGTGCAAGGCTTTGCCGAAGATCTCTTCCGCGTGGCCATCGCCCATCAGGAGCAGATCGACGAGCTGCTGGTGGCCAACTCCAAGCACTGGCGTATCGAGCGCATGCCCGCCGTCGATCGCAATTTGCTGCGCATGGCCGTCGGCGAGATGATCGGCTTCAAAGGCACGCCCTTCCCCATCGTCATCAATGAAGCCCTGGAGATCGGCCGCCGCTACTCAGCGCCTGAGTCGATCAACTTCCTGAACGGAATGTTGGACTCGATTGCCCGCGGGCTGATCGGGAAGTGAATCGGGACAAAAGGGTGAAGCGCCACTGCCCAAAATCGGCCTAGCATTCTGTTCTGAATCCGTGTAGTCTCATTTTGGAGTCCCCTATAGGTGAAAGCCAGCTTCATGCTGTGCGTTCCGAAAGGAACCTAGCCTACTGCGGGTCTCTTTTTTTGCCTTCAAGCGGGTTTTCGGGCGTGTAGTTGGTCTTCGGATACCGTTCAAAATCAAAGATATCCTGCACTAGCGCGATCTTCTCCCGTAAAAACCTGTAGTAGCGGTTATCGCCGAGTGCCCCAGGTCCCGCTTTTAAAGCGTTTTCGCATTTACTATAAACTTCCGTGCCCCATCCATTCCGCGTTTTTCAGCGGAATGGGTGGGAAAACCAACAGAACTGTGGTCTACACAATTTCCGAAAACACTCTAGGATATTGGAGGGCAACATTTCCCTAGGCCACAAGCACTCGCGCTTGGGAGTGAGTGTGGGTTCTCCTGCACTGTGATTCTGATTTCTTGCCCAAGTTGCAGCAGCAAACGCATCAAGCGGCTTTAGCCACATTTTTCGCAGCCACAAGCAGCACACGCAGCGCCTCGTTCACGGAATCCGCGTCGGGAAAGGCGGCGGCAACGTCGGGTGCCAGCGTCACCATCACCACATCCTGAGGAAAACGCTCTACATATTTGCCGCGAACGGCATGAGTGAAATCGTATTCTTTGCGCATATCCTCTTCCTTTTCAATGAAATTGAGATTGCTGCTCATACCTCCTCCTTTCCCTGGGCTCAGCTTTTCGCGCGCTGATGAGCCGAATTGTCCGATCATCATCAGTATGCACCACAACCAGAAGTAATTGTCGAAATGATTTTCCGAGGGCGAGCCAACGCTCCTCTTCTTGAGAATGCTCCATATCGGGTTGAACCATCAAGAGTGGATCGCGAAAAACTGTCGCCGCTTCCTCGAAATCTACGTCATGCTTTCCCTTATTGAGTAAGGCCTTCGCAGGATCCCAGAGGATTGACTGGAAAGGCATCTCATACCCCCACCGGGAAGGGCTTGGGGCTGGACTCGTCGATGTTGGCGTCGGGGGTGGCGCTGCCGGAGCGCCAGCGCTCGAAGCGGCCTTGCAGCAGGCTCATCAGGCCGGTGTACCAGTACCCGATGACAAAGAGAATCAGGAAGGGCGCGGTGAAGTAGTTGTGGTTGGAGAAGGTGTAAAGAATCGCCGCCATGAAGTAGCAGCCGATGAGCAGCTCGAACCACGGGGTCAGCTTGAGCCGCTTGCGATACTTGGCGGCCTGCGACTTCTCGCCCTTCTTGGCCACGCGGTACTTGGGAGTGCGCACAAAAGGACTCTTGATGCCGAAGAGAGCTTCCATCACCGCCTTGGTGTTGGTCAGCGTGAGGCCGATGCCCAGCGCCATCAGAAACGGCAGATACAGTAAGGTCTTCCACCAGGTCTTTGGGAAAAGCTCGCGCTCGGCCATCAGGTAAAAAACGCCAATCGAGGCCGTGGAGGCGGTGAAGAGCGGCACGTCGATCAGCAGCATCTGGAACCAGCCCTGATAGAAGCGGCAAACCATGGCCGGCATCAGCAGCACGGTCATCACGATCATCAGCGGATAGCTTAGATTGGCCGTGAGATGGTAGACCGCCTCGACTTTGATGCGGCGCGGCACTCCGGATTTGAACATCAGCGGCAGAACTTTGATGCTGGTCTGGATCAGCCCTTTGGCCCAGCGCGCCTGCTGCGTTTTGAAGGCGCTCATCTCAATCGGCAGCTCCGAGGGGCACTCGACTTCAGGCAGGTACTTGAAGCGCCAGCCGGCCAACTGCGAGCGGTAGCTGAGGTCGGTGTCCTCGGTGAGAGTGTCGTGCTGCCAGCCGCCGCCGTCCACGATGGCCTGGATGCGCCACATTCCGGCTGTGCCGTTGAAGTTGAAGTAGTCGCCGGTGCGGACGCGCGCGCCGTGCTCGATGATGAAGTGCCCGTCCAGCAGGATGGCCTCAATCTGGGTCAACATGCTGTAGTTGCGGTTCATGTGGCTCCAGCGCGTTTGCACCAGGCCGACTTCAGGCTCGGCAAAGTGATGGATCACCTTCATCAGCCAGTCGGGCGGCGGTACAAAATCGGCGTCGAAGATGGCCACGTACTCGCCTTTGGCGGTCTTCAGTCCGGCGTCCAGCGCTCCGGCTTTGAAGCCGTAACGGTTGGTGCGGTGGATATATTGAATCGGATGGCCGAGAGCGGCGTAGCGCGCGACGATGTCGGCGGCAACTTGCTGGGTCTCGTCGGTGGAGTCATCCAGCACCTGAATGTCCAGCTTGTCGCTGGGATACTCCATCGCGCAGACCGCTTCAATCAGCCGGTCAATGACAAACTGCTCGTTGAAGATGGGCAGTTGCACGGTCACTCGCGGCAGATCGGCGAAATGTTTGGGCGGATTAGGATCGTAGTTCTTCTTGTACTTGAAGTACAGGTAGCACATCGTGTAGCGATGCACGCCATAAAAGGCCAGCACGATCATCACCAGGAAGTAGGGCAGCAGCACCGCCGCGTCAAAGATATTCCAGTGATAAAGCCCTTTGAAGGTCTGGTCGCCGTATTGCATCTTCAGGGTATGCAGCAGGCCGTTATGGGGCGCAAAAAAAAGCAACGCATCGGCGCGGGCCGACAGCCCGCTTAATAGATCGGCGGCAGGTTTCAACGAGTTTTCAAGAACGGCAAACAGGGCAAGCCTCCACGAATTCCAACTATGCAATTGTAGTCTCTGAAGGGCATCCTTGGCGCTGAAAAGAGCGGTTCCGCATTCATCGAATCACATGAATCGGAATGCCCAACTTCAGATCACGCCAGAGTTGCTCTGTGGTATAAACCGGCGCATTCAGCGCGATGGCCAGCGCCAGGCAGGATCGATCTCCGAGCGAAAGCCCATATCTCTCCGTCACGGCGATCAGATCACCCGCAATCCTGGCTTGGTCGCTGGTATAAACCGCTGCTGTTTTCACCGCAGAAAGCGTATCCTCCCAGGCTTCTTCCGGCGAATAACCCCTCTTGACCAGCTTCGATTGCACCTCTGCGAGATTGATTGTGCTGGCCACAGACCGATCGAAGATTTCGTCCGTAATCTGCTCCTCGGCTCGCTCGTGTTGAAGCGCGGCAAGCATTACGGAGGCATCAAAAACAACCTCATTCATACTTGGCCGCCTCGCGCCGTTCTGCGCTCAGTTCGTCCGCAAGGCTGACTCCCGCGGGAATATATCTCTTGGCCCTCTGCTGCGCTCGCCGCAATCGTTCCCGCATCGTCGCTATGCGCAACTCCCCGTCTTTCACAACCAAATCGAGCATATCGTTCTCGGTCATTCCCAGCGCTTCCCGGATCGCGGCTGGTATCACCAGACGCCCTTTCGCTCCAAGGCGCATCCGAACCCGATGATCCTCGACAAACGTGGGGCGCTGCCAAACAACTTCATTCTCCTGAAGCTCCAATGTATCCATCTGTGCCACCTTGCTTCATCAATGACACTAATCTACTCTAGTGGCACTCAATACACAAGTGGCATATTTTTCATGAGTCCCACCGTATGCAACATTCTGATCGCCATCTGCGCCAACCAAACCCGAAAAAACTCAGTGGTTTACGGCCCTGGACGGACTGGAATACGGCGCATCCGCCGAGCTTGGGCCGGAGGGCGCGCCTGTGTTCAGATCATCTCCAGTCAGAATCCGCGACTCGGTGCCGAAGCGCCGATATTGCGAAAAGGCAACGTCATTCAGGAATGTCTTGGTCGCGCCCTTGTAATTCGACATGGAGTGCGCGCCGGTCTGCTGCGCCGTGTGCGCTGCCAAAATGGAGACGCTCCTCACCGGGCAGGTGTAGGATTTTCCGGCGATTTCGACCGGGCTGTACTCCACCTGGATACCGGCTTCAGAGACCAGTTCGGCAGCAGGAAGGTCGGCCTCCATGGTGATGCGAAGGATGGCGCCGCTGGCTGGATCGAAGACAATCTCGCCGTGATAGCTGACGATCTCCCGGAATACCCGCTTGTTCGGCGTGCCGTCCGAGTTGAATCCGTCCGCAATGCAGCAGAACTGCACCGGGTAATGCGACTTGTCGCTGGGCACCGCAAAGTGGAAGACGGCTTCCTTTCCGCCCGCGCCCATCTCCCAGCGGCCCCAGGTAATCTTGCCATGCAGCGCATCGGCCACCGCAAGGCTGAGGATCGGCCCAAACTCTCCCGCAGTGCTCAGGCCGCCAATTTGCGTTCCATGCTTCGCCGCCTTTTCATCCACCACTTCCTTGCCATCGCGATAGGTGACCGTAAGGCTGGCTTTGCCAATGGAGTGCAGTGGCATGGCTGACTCTGAAACCACGCCAGTGGGTCCAAGCACATCCTCTTGCGGCTTGTCTTCAAAGCCAATCGTATCGCGCACGGCAAGGAAGTTCGGCAACTGGCGGGCCGTGGTGTTCACATAATTCACAACCAGAGTGAGCATCTTGCGCGCCGCATCGGCGTCCGGCGTGGAGTCAGCGGGAATCTCCGCGCTGGGCGGATCGAGAAACGCCGCCGAATCAGCCAGGATGGCCAACTGTTCGCGAGATTTTTCGCCCGGCAGATCGGCCTTCCATTTGGCCAGCTTGACCGAGTTCAGCCGCTCGGTCAGCTCAACCGCGGAGAGCTGACGCGCCAGATCCGCATCCGGCTTGCCGTGCGCCGCCGTCAGCATCGCTTCAAGCTGGACCACCGTGACCTTTGCCGCAGCAGCATCCTTCTCGCCCAACACGGGCGATGCCAAGCCTGACAACAGTAAAACCATCAACAGCATTCGCATCTGAATATCTCCTTGTCCAGCCGTTGCTGGAATCGACTATTCCACGAAATTAATTTGCAAATTGTTCACCCGATGTAGAGTGAACGGTCCCTTGGGAGCTAAAGCCCGCGATATTTTTACGGGGTCTAGCGGCACAACTGAAGTCGTGCCCTTTCAAAACATGAGTTACACCTCAAGCCGTTATGGTTTATCAACGCGCGACGAACCGGCATCCGGAGCCTCTGCTGAAGCAGGACCGGCCGGCGCACCCGCTTCCGCGCTCTTCCCGGCCACATTCCGCGTATCCGTGCCCATGCGTTGATACTGCGAAAACGCCATGTCATTCAAATGAATCTTTGACGGACCATGGTATCTCGCCATCGAATACATTCCGGTTCGCTGTCCATAAAATGCCGTCAAATTGGAGACGCTTCTTACCGGGCAGACAAAGTTCTTCCCCCCGATCTCAACCGAACCGTATTCCACCAGAAGGCTGGCCCTTGAAACCAGATCGCCGGGAGCAAGTTCACCCTCCAGCGTGATGCGATGGATGACGCCACTGGCAGGATCAAAGACAATCTCGCCGTGATAGCCGACCGTCTCACTGAACAGGCTCACAGACGGCGTGGTGTCAATGATCAGCCCATCGGACTGGCAGCAGAACAGCACCGGGTAGTGCGACTTCTCGCGGGGAACCGCGTAGTGGAAGACCGCTTCTCTTCCGCCCGCGCCCTGCTCCCAGCGGCTCCAGGTGATCTTGCCGTGCAGCGCATCTCCCACCGCCACGCCGAGAATCGGCTCAAACTCGCCCGATGTGGCCAGGCCGCTGATCGGACCTCCCACTTTTACAGCCTTCCCGTGAATCACTTCTTTGCGGTCACGGTAGGCGACTGTGACGCTCGATCTTCCAACAAAGTGCAAGGGCATGGCGCTTTCCGCAAGGATGCCCATTGCCAGTTGTATATCCTGTTGCGGCCTGTCTTCAAAGCCAATCGTCTCGCGCACGGCAAGCAGATTCGGCAATTGCCGGGCTGTGTTGTTGATGTAACTCACAATCAAAGTCAGCATATTGCGCGTCTCTTCAGGCGCGGGAATCGGGTCTGCAAGAATCTCCGTCGCGGGCGGAGCAAGAAATGCCGCCATGTCGGCCAAAATCACCAATTGCTCGCGGGCCTTGTCACCCGGCAGATCCGCCTTCAGTTGAGCCAGCTTGACCGAGTTCAGCCGCTCCACAAGCTCCAGCCCGGAGAGTTGCCGCGCCGCTTCCGCATCCGGCAGGCTGCGGGCCTCAGCCAGCGCCTGCTCCAGTTGCGCAACCGTTACCCTGCCAGGATGAGCGCCGTTTGAGGAGCTTGGCGGGTTGAATTCAGGCGTACTCCTGGGAGCAACGCCGCCCAGCCCGGCCGCATCCGGCAGCCGCGCCGCCGCCAACTGCTGATTCAAATGGATCTCAGCCCCGCCACTCGGCTCGCGGTGCTCCACGGTCTGGTACGGTCTCTCTCTTTGACCGCTGTTCTCGTGAAGCACCTTGCCGCTGGCTTTGTCTCTCAATCCATCGGTACTCTTCACCATCTCGCCGGCGGTTCCCGGCGAATGAGATGGAATGGAAAGAACCTTGCTCCGATCCGCGGATACCCGCGCCAGCAAAGTCATATACTTGTCGCGGTCATGGCTCCAGGCAATCTGATCTTCAACCGGCGCGGATTGCAGGTTTCCATTGGTCGTTACCTGGCCACCGGCTTGAATCAGCGTATCCTTGCCGTCATGCCTGACCTGAACCGAACCTTGCAGCACCGCCACCTGCGAGCCTTTGACTCCGGTATGGACGGAGAAGATGGTGTCTGCAAAGGCCACGCGGCAATCCGGCGTCTTCACAGACAAATGACCGGAGAGGCGCTTGGCGGTTTGCACAATCACGGAGCCATTGTCCAGCGAGACGGTCATGCTGCGGCCGCGGGCTCCCACGCCAAGCACGCTCTGCTCATTCACTTCAACCGTCGATCCATCCGCAAGCTGAAGTACAGCATGACCGCCCCCGCCGGTGCGCAGATATTCGCCCTCGGACAATTTGTCGCCGGGAGAAAGCGGACGATCCCCGGTATTCGAGATGCGATAGGCCGCTCCGTCCACGGATCGCACCTCGGCCCGGACTCCAGCCGGTATCTGCCAATAAGCCTTGTAGAAAAAAAGTGTGCAAGCCATCAGCGCAAAGCAGGCAGCCAGTGCCCAACTGTATTGCCACTTGCGCCAGTTGGCCACGCCTGCCGCGACGAGTGCGGGCCGAGGCACCAGGGTCAGCCGCGAAGGGTAGCTGATGCCGCTGCGGCCGGCCCCGAAGTCGATGTCGAGGCGCGCAGCCACCCGGCCGGCAGCGGCTGCAATCTCCGCGCCATCGGGCTCGCCGGCTCTCATGGCGAGCAGTGCATCATTCAGAAGCTTCTCATCCTCTCGTCTCATGGTCTTCCCCGCTGCAATTCCACAATTCGTTTCTTGAGTTTGGCGCGCGCCTTATGAAGGGTAACGGCAACCACCGCCTGCGACGTTCCCATCAAAACCGCGATCTCCTGATTCTTCAAATCCTCCAAGTAGCGCAAGGTGAAGATCTCCGCCGCGCGCGGAGTCAATTCGCCGATTGCCTGCCTGAGCCATGCGCCTAACTCATGGTTTGAAAGCTCATCTTCAGGGGATTGACCCTGCCAGACGGAATACTCGCCCGCGCTCTCAAGCGACTCCACGCGCGCGGCCTTCCGCCGTCTCAACAGGTCCAGAGCGCCGTTGATCGCAGCCCGGTAAAGGTAGCTGCCGACATTGGCCATGAGTTGGCCTTGACCGCCTGCCAGCCGCAGAAAGACCGCTTGCGCAACATCCTCCGCATCCGCCATGCTGCCGGTCACGCGCCAGGCCGCAATGAGCACACGCCGATGGTGCTCCGCAAACAATTGCGAAAGATGGTCACAGCTCTCCATGGACGGCATGATTGGGTTCGCAGTGGCCACTGGCTCCCCTTTTTGGCTGTTCATAGAGAGGACGCTCCAACTAGATAATTATTAACGGTGGGAGTCAGAGTGTTTTGGATCGATTAAATTTCCTGCAAAATTGGCTTCGGCAAATTGAAAAGCGCCGAAAAACGAATTAACAGGTTAGCGGAAAGACTCAATGAATAGAGCTTTGTAACCAGGGCACAGCTTCAGTCGTGCCGATAAAACCCATAGAATCAATATGGCTTTAGCACCTGCGGAACGAGTATTCGGTCTCTCCGGCCTCCGCCATAAGTTCCCAAAAAGCGAGCAATGCTTTCCCGCAACAACAACGTACACAATTTACAGAATCCCCAAGACACGCAGCCGCAACAACCCGCCAGCCAGCACACCCAGCGGCGTGATGGCCACCTGCGCCAACAGAAACCAGATCGGAAATTTGCCTCGAGCCTGCAACGCGCTCATCGCAGACAGAAGCAGCACCACCAGCGCCAGCGCCAGCACTTGGATCAGCGGGTTGTCGCGGGCAATTCGGGCAGTCACATAGCCTCCGGCCGAGGCGGAGAGAAGTGAAAATCCAAGATGAACAAAGGCATAACCCGCCTGCTGTTGCCCCGCCGTTTCAGCCCAGCTCGGAACCAGGCGAGCGGCCAGCGCGGTCAAACCCAGACCCAGCATTACAACGACGGCAAAGCCGGCGGCCAGCGTGAGAAACGTCAGCAGAATCACCATGGCAGGTTCTTCCCCGTTTGCTGCTGGCCCACTTCGCCCCGCTCAATCCGCTCTAAAAAGGCGCGCGCCAGCTTGCGTTCGCCCGGATGACTCTCGCCGTGCATCGAGCACAGATCAAGGAACTCGTCGCAGAGCGCATTGCCCGTCTCCAGTTGCGCCAGAACTCCCTGCATCGCCAAGGCCAGTTCGCGCAGCCGCTCCGCCTCAGGCCAGGCGTGCTCTTCGCCTTCGTCCAGCAGTTCCACGCTGGAAAACAGCCCCCGCCGCCCGCGCGCGCACTCGTCCAGGCAAGCCATCAGTTGCTCGCAGAAGGCCTGTTCCAGCGCCTCCGTCTGTCCTGGCGAACTCTCTTCCAGCGGATTGTCTTCAGCCTCGTAACTCATGCGTGAACCCATCTATATCATTACTCATCCCCCTCCGTACAAAACAAAAATGTTTTGGAGATGGGGCGGAGTTTGCCGTTTTCGAGGACAAAATATCGCTGGCGGCAGGTTTCTGTCTTGTTTGGATCGTCAACATCAAGGTGGTATTCGGCAATCAATAATCGGCTATTGGGTCTGTAATAAAGCGCAGTCTGATAAGGATGACCATCTTTGGTATTCAACTGAGAATCAGCATCACTAAACATAGAAATATCGGGGACATTGGCGCCGGTTTTCAGATTTGCCAGTTCGTAAACAGAACAGCTTGTTCCACAACCGAGTTCGTACAGATAGTATTCGCCTGCAAAGTTTATTTTTGGGCCTGTAGGCACGACCAGATGATCGTCTTCGTCTCGCCAATCGCCCCTTTCGCCTATATGCAGTCCAGCCGGAATCTTGATCGGCCCTTGATAAACCTTCACCGGAAACTGCTCGAATTGAAACTGCCGCTTCTGGCTCCACGAGGCGGGACCGGCGCACAATACCACACCGAAGACCAGAAGCAGTGGAATTGACTTTTGAAAGAGCGATTTCATGCATTCCAGCTTACAGCGTCTTGCTCGATGCTGCGTAATCCTCGGCTCACTCAGCGGATGCAGCCTTCTTTTGTTCTTCCAGCAGATCAGCAAACGCCTCCGGCGTGACTGGGCGGCCAAAGAGCCAGCCCTGGCCAAGAACTCGATTCGATGCAGAGTCGAAATAGTCGGCCTGCTGGCGGGTTTCAATGCCTTCCACAATCACTTGCAGATGCAGCGCTTCGGCCATGGCCATGATCTGCGGCAAAATGGACAGGGTGACCGCCTCGGTTCCGATGGCCTGAGTAAAGGATCTGTCAATCTTGATGGCATTCACGGACAGATCGTGCAGATAGGAGAGGCTGGAATAGCCGGTTCCAAAGTCATCGATATGGACGCTGTGGCCGCTTTGGTGCAAGCGAAGAATCGTCTCGATGGCCACATCATGCCGGGCCGTTGAGCTTTCGGTGATCTCAATGGAGAGGCTTTCAGCCCGGACGCCCGTCCGCTTGAGTTCGCCTTCCAGCATCGTCAGAAAGCCGGGATCAGCCAAATCCGCCGCCGCCACGTTGATACTGAGGCGAAAATCAGGGTGGGTACGCAGCATCTCGCCAAAGTCGTTTAAGGCGTGTCGCACCACCAGGCGCGTAATCTCTCCTACAAAGCCGCGCGCTTCGGCAATTTTGATAAAAACATCCGGGCCTACCGCGAAGCCGTCTTCGTCGGTCCAGCGCGCCAGTGCCTCCGATCCCACGATCCGGCCGCTGGGCAGGCTCACGATGGGCTGATAGACCACGCGCAACTCGTCACGACGCACGGCGCGCCGAAGCTGCTGTTCCATGCTTTGGTTGTGCTTGTAAAGAAGCGACAGCAAAAACCCGATGAAGGCCCCAACCACCCCGCCCAGGGACACGCAAAACCACAACTGGGTGTGGTCTGCCCGCATGACTTCAAAAAGTGGAATCAGGGTGGTAATGCAACTGAAGGACTCCGGGGTGCAACTCGTAAAGTAGATCGTATCTCCCCGCCGGTTCAATCCGTTCTGGGTAAATGCAAGGTCGCGTGCCTGGGGCGCAATAGGGAATAATCTTCCCGGTTTCTGATGATCGGGAAGCATCATGGTCACAAAAAATTGCAAATGACTTGTATCCAGACGCCTTCCCACGCCGGAATTGATTACCACATAAGTTGAGCCTTGCACCGTGCCCAGGGTATTTGTATCGCGCACCTGCAAAAGGCCATTTGCTATAACCACCTTCTCGCCTGTGGGCAGGGAATAGACTTGCTTCAGTTGCGCCTTTGAAAGATCCGCCGCGCTCAAAGTCGCCGAGCAATCAATCTTTCCATCGTGGATTCGTCCGGCATCCCGGAGGTAATCGGTCTGAAAGATCAGTTTGCGAAAGTAGCCAATCTCCGCCTCGGAGCAGTAGGGATAAGGGGAGTTGTTCATCTGCATCAGGGTTAGGTCGGTCTCTTTCAAAAAGGCGTTTTTCTCGGCGATCAGGCGCTCTGCATCCTTCTGGAGTTGGTGCTTGGCCTGGCGCAGAGCCAGCACGCCACCCAGCAGATAGCCCCCGCCCGTACCGCAGACTGCTGCCAGGGTTGTGGCAACCAGGGCTGCCAGTGCACGTTTTTTCACGCTCGTCATAAATGCGAAGCCTCAGTAAATATCCAAGCAGGAAGCAATCGAAAAGGCGATTCAAATAGCTACTGTAACTCTTTATCGGCATCCAGCGACGAATCTTTAAAAAAGTTAAGGAAGAAATATTGATCTGGCCCAAAAGTTTTGAAATGCTGTGCCCCATTCATTCCGCGTATTTTGCGGAATGAGTGGGAGGGAGTGTTGTATTTCTTCGGGGCCGGATCAGTAAGCAAAAAACAGGGCGCGGCCCGCGCCGCGCCCTGTCTCTTGCTTCCTCGCTCTTACCCCTTGGCCACGGCAAAGCGCCGGTTGACTTCAGCCCAGTTGACCACATTCCACCATGCGGCCAGGTAATCCGGGCGGCGATTCTGGTACTTCAGATAGTAGGCGTGCTCCCAAATGTCATTGAACAGAATCGGATAGAGGCCCTGCGTCAGCGGCGAATCCTGATTGGCCGTCGAAATCACCTTCAGCTTGCCGTCGCTATAGACCAGCCAGCCCCAGCCGGAGCCGAACTGCTTGGCCGTGGTCTCATTGAAGAGCTTCTTGAAGGCCTCGAAGTCGCCGAAGTCGGCGGCAATCTGCGCGGCGATGGGACCGGTCGGCGCGCCGCCCACTCCCTCTGAGCCAACCTGTCCCATCAGCTTCCAGAAAGCCGTGTGGTTGGCGTGGCCGCCGGCGTTGTTCTTCACCGCGGTGCGAATCTCTTCAGGAACCTGCGCCAGGTCGCGGATCAGGTCGTCGATGGGCTTGGCCGCCAGTTCAGGATGGTTCGCCAGCAAAGCATTGGTATTGTTGACGTACGCCTGGTGGTGCTTGTCGTGGTGAATGTGCATCGTCTCGGTGTCAATAAATGGCTCCAGGGCGGCGTAATCGTACGGAAGCGGAGCGAGTTCGTAAGCCATTGCGGAAATCTCCTTCGTCGTGCTTGTAAGCGGTTGGGGGTTGTGCCGTAGCCTCTCGGGCCAGGCGGGAAGCGGTTGGGCCGTGCCGAGCTGGTCAACATGGCCGTACGTTCTATGGATGCTGGAAGAGACGCTAAGTTGCGGGAAAGTTGGCGGGTGTGGGTCGCGGACTTTGGTTACAATAAAAGCATGACTTCCATACTCGCGGACTCCTCTCTCGATCAACTGTCCATCAACACTTTGCGGTTGCTGGCCGTGGACACCGTGCAAAAGGCCAATAGCGGCCATCCCGGCGCCCCTCTGGGCTGCGCGCCCATTGCTTATCTGCTCTTCAACAAGCTGATGAAGCACAATCCCAAGCACTCCAAGTGGGCCGATCGGGACCGCTTTGTGCTCTCCAACGGCCACGCCTCCTCGCTGCTCTACGGCACGCTTTTTCTGGCCGGCTATGACGTGTCGCTGGACGACCTGAAGAGCTTCCGCCAGTGGGGATCGAAGACCCCCGGCCATCCGGAGCGCGGCCACCTGGACGGCGTTGAAGTGACCACCGGGCCGCTCGGCCAGGGAATCGCCATGGCCGTCGGCATGGCGATTGCCGAAAAGCACCTGGCCGCGGTCTATAACCGGCCGGGCTTTGGCGTGGTGGATCACTATACCTACGCGTTGCTGGGCGACGGCGATCTGATGGAAGGCGTCTCGCACGAGGCTGCCTCGTTGGCCGGAACCCTCGGCCTGGGCAAGCTGATCTATTTTTACGACGATAACCTCATCTCCCTCGACGGACCCACCAGTCTGAGCTACACCGAGGATGCGCTGGAGCGCTTCGAGGCTTATCACTGGCACGTGCAACGGGTTGCGGACGGCAACGATCTGTCGGCCATTGAAGCGGCGATTGAAGCCGCCAAGGCCGAAACCACTCGGCCCTCGATCATCGCCGTGCGCACAATCATCGGCTACGGCAGCCCCAAGGCGGGCACCAACAAGGTGCATGGCGAACCGCTGGGCGCGGAAGCCGTCGCAGCAACTAAAAAGTTTTTCGGCTTCCCGGAAGACCTGAGCTTTGTGGTTCCTGCCGAGGCGCTGGCCAACTGGCGCAAGGCCGTTGAAACAGGCGCGGGCCAGGAAGCTGCCTGGAACAAGCTGTTTGAAGGCTATCGCGCGGCCAATCCGGAGCTGGCGGCGGAGTTTGAGCGTACCCAGAAGGGCGAGCTGAAGGCCGGCTGGGAGAAGGCGATTCCCAGCTTCCCGGCAGGCAAGGGGCAGGCAACGCGCAACTCTGGTGGCGCAGTCATGAATGCCATTGCCGAAGCGGTTCCTGAACTCTTTGGCGGTGCGGCCGATCTGACCTCTTCCACCAAGACGATCTTCAAGCCCGGCGAGAGCTTTCATGTGGATGCGACCGCGCGCAACGTCTTCTTCGGCGTGCGCGAGTTTGGAATGGCGGCGGCCGTCAACGGCATCGCCGCGCATGGAGGCCTGATCCCCTTCGGCTCAACCTTCTTTGTCTTCTCCGATTACGCCAAGCCGGCTATGCGGCTGGCCGCGTTGATGCAATTGCACTCGCTCTTCGTTTATACCCATGACTCCATCGCCGTGGGCGAAGACGGACCGACGCACGAACCCATCGAGCAGTTGCTCGGCCTGCGCGCCATTCCCGGCATGACCGACTTCCGCCCCGCCGACGCCAATGAAACCGCGGCAGCGTGGCGGTTGGCCGTCGAACGCCAGGGGCCGAGCTTCTTTGCGCTCAGCCGTCAGGACCTGCCGGTCATTGATCCGGCAACAACCGATGTCTACGCCGGAGTCAGCAAGGGCGCTTACATCCTGCAAGAATCAGCGAATCCGCAGGTTGTGCTGATTGGCACAGGCAGTGAAGTTTGGCCCTGCGTGGAAGCCGCCAAGCTGCTGGCCGCCGACGGCATCCAGGCGCGCGTCGTCAGCTTCCCTAGCGTAAAGATCTTCGAGGAGCAGACCGCCGAGTACAAGGCCAGCGTTCTGCCCGCCGGTGTGCCCAAGCTGGCCGTTGAAGCCGGCTCGACACTGGGCTGGTGGAAGTATGCCGGTTCCGATGGCGATGTAATCGGTCTCGACCGCTTTGGCGCCTCCGCGCCCGGGCCAAAGGTCCAGGCGGAATTGGGCTTCAGCGCGGCCAATGTTGCGGCCCACGCCAAGAAGCTGGTGAAGTAAAACAGGGACCAGGGGTCAGGGATCAGGGATCAGGGAAATGCGAGGAATGCAGCTTCCTGATCTTTGATTTTTCCTTATTCAATTGTGAGAGTAGGCCTGTCTTTATCTGACCCCTGACCCCTGAACCCTAACTCCGAAGGAGTGCACTTTGAAACTCGTCATCGCATCCGACCACGCCGGCTTCCCCTTGAAAGAGGAGGTCCGCGCCTATCTCGGCAAAGCTGGCCACGAAGTCATCGATCTTGGCGCTTATCGCGCTGACCTGCCCGACGACTATCCTGACTTTGCCGAGAAAGTAGGCGAGGCCATCAAGCAGGGCGCCGCGCCGCGCGGAATTCTGATCTGCGGCTCCGGCGTGGGCGTCTGTGTGGCGGCCAACAAGATTCCCGGCATCCGCGCCGGAATGTGCCACGACACTTACTCGGCGCACCAGGGTGTGGAGCACGATGACATGAACGTCTGCGTGCTGGGTGCGCGCATCATTGGCCCGGCGCTGGCCTTTGAGGTGGTGGACCGCTTTATCGCTGCGCTGTTTGTCGCCACCGAAGAACGGTTCGTGCGACGCTTCAAAAAAGTACTGGCCATCGAAGCCAAGTATCAGCGCTGACGGTCTTTTCTTTAGGAGGCGGCAATCTTCCCCTTTGACGTGATCCTCTTTGATGTGGGCGGCGTGCTGCTCACCAACGGCTGGGACGCAGGCGAGCGCGCAATCGTGCTGGAGCGCTTCGGGCTGGACCGCGCGGAATTTGAAGCCCGCCACACTCTCTCTTATCGCGCCTGGGAGATTGGCTCAGTTCCCATCCAAGCCTATCTAGACGCAACGGTCTTTTATGAGCCGCGCAATTTTACCCGCGAGGAGTTCTTCGCGGCCGTCTGCGCTGGATCAAAGCTGTTGCCGGATGGAGCCATCGAAATCTTGGAAGAAATTGCGGCGTCGGACCAGTGTCTAGTGGGAGCGCTGAACAACGAGGCGCGCGAGACCAACGAATTCCGCTTCCGGCACTTTGGGCTGCGCAAACTCTTCAAGCTGGCGCTGAGCTCCTGTTACCTGGGCTTGCGCAAGCCGGATGCAGCCTTCTACCAGCGGGCGCTGGATATTCTGGGCGGGCCGGCCGAGCGCATTCTGTTTATCGATGATCGCGCGGAGAATGTGGCCGCCGCGACCGCCGCCGGGATGAATGCGCTTCTGTTCACCGGTGCCGGGCCGCTGCGGCTGGAACTGGCAAGGCGCGGAGTTTTGAAGAAGTAAATACAATGCGCGATGCCGAGATGGACGAACTGGAAAGCTAGATGAGAGCGTCTTTGAAATGATCTTAAACGAGGCGGTTAGACGCGGTCTTGTTTGTGGACGATTGATCCTGCCAGATAGGATTGCGACACGGGCCTTCTGTAAGATTGCCTGTATATAACTTTATTTACCGATCTCTTTCCAACATTCTGATACTCTGTATCTGTCTGTCTTTCCAGGCTGCTGGTTCTCTTGCGAGGGCGGCTTGCAAAGAGGGATAATGATTTTCCCCTTCCCCCTATGTGAAGTTCTTCGTTTTTCGCTTTATTGATAGGAACTTACGAAGAATGAGATAGATGCAACACACAAAATGGGAATGATCTGATCCCGTACATGCACGCTTTTGCTTCTTCATAGAGCTTTGATAGCGTCTCAGATGTCCCAAATTATTCTCTGAACATATATCCCCAACTGAAACGGGAGGTTTTATGGAATGTCCGAAGTGCCATTATGAGGGAATCGAGCGCTCCAAGCGCCGTGGCTTCCTCGAGAAACGGATCAAGAGCCTCTTCGGCTTCTATCCTTGGAGATGCGCGGGGTGCAACAGTCGCTTCTTCCTTCGCGCCCGGTACAAGTTCATTAAAAATTCGGGCCAACCGGGAGCCTGACGCAGGACGAGGCGAGAGCCGCCCATTGATTCGTGGGCGGTTCAGGGATCGCTTTCCGCCGAAGATATTACCGCGAACAATTGACCTGCGGCGGAAATTCCCGTAAACTTAAAAATTGCGAGGGATGCGGCTTGAGTTGCATTCTATGACCGCATCATCCTGCCCGAGATCAGGGCTAGAGATCTAAGGATAAGCAATGGCAAATCATGTATCGTCGCTGAAGCGCGCCCGCCAAACCGTAACCCGCACCGCGGTGAACCGCGCCAACCGCAGCCGTGTACGCTCCAGCCTGCGCACCCTGCGCGAGGCGCTCACCTTGGGCGATGTGAAGGTTGCCCAGGAGCAGTACCGCTCGACCGTCTCCACCCTCGACAAGAGCGTGCAGAAGGGCATTCTTCATGACAACACCGCCTCCCGCTACAAGAGCCGCTTGAACGCGCGGCTGAAGGCTTTGGTTTTGGCCAAGGCGTAGCTCCAAATTCTCCTTCTGGAAATCGGCAACAGCCGGGAACCTTCCCGGCTGTTGCCGTTTTTGTTTGCTCGAAATTGTGGACGGCTGGTGGACGGGAACTGTTGGATACTTCCTGGTGTCTAAAATGACAGGAGGCTTGTAAATGTCTCAGCCAGCCATGACAACACAACCTGCCGATGCCCAGCTTTTGGCTTCACTTGCCAAGTTGTGGCCACATCGGGAGCACGAATCAAACGCCATCAAAAATCTCTTTTGCTCTCTTGGTTTGCACTATTGGCGCCAACTGAATTTGAGCGAATTGCATCCGGGAAAAGTGGTCCGGTACTGCTTCTGGTGCCCGAAGATCAAGGTGGACGGGGTCATTTACCACCCCTGAACCGCTTCACTTGAACCCCATACGCAGGCTGAAGACCGGGTCGCGGCCCAATTGATCGACCTTGGCCATCGACTCTCCAGCGCTGTTGCGCTAGCCGCAGACCGGCAGGAAGTTGTCCATCGATCAGTTTGGCGCTTCCAGCACGATCCAGGCGCTCTTCAGATAGAAGTGGTAGACGGTATGGCGGTCGATGAGGGAATCGGCCAGAGCGTCGTGGTCAAGCAGCGCTGGGCGATGCAGCAGGCCGATCTGAGCCGCGTGAATCTGCTCTGGCGTAGCCGGGTCGATCGCCCAGTTGAAGCCGAGAACGTCTGTTCCTCCATGGGGCTGTAGGCGCTCAGTCTCCGGCGCGGCGGCCAGAACATGCACCTCGTCCGGCGCGCTGGCAAAGTAAACCAGCAGCGAGACCGTCCCTTCCGCCGAACAAAGAACCGCCCAGTCGGAGGAGCCGGGGCGCTCCAGGCTGGCGTGGATGACATTTTCCGGGTGATGAGCCTCGTAGCTTTGCGGAATCAAGCAGTTCCGACGATTGAGCTGGGCCGCAAAGGGCGCGGGAATCTCCGGATAAGAGCTGACCGGCAGATGGCGGATGAGATAAGGAATGGCGCGCCCTGCAACGACGACCTGACCGGAGATGTTGAGTGGCGGGAGGGCTGGCTCCGATTGCTGAGCCGCGACCGGCAATATCATCAGGCTCATGCCGACGACTCCCGATAGCACGACTTTTAGCAAGTTTTCCATGCCGACTATTTCAGTGTAAGGCCAAGTTGAACTGCGATTGCAGCCTCCACTCGTACAATGTCCTCAGAACTTAGAGTCCCTAGTTTGGCGCCGAATCGCAATTTGCTGGCCGTTGCGATCTGGGATGCGATTGCTTTCCGTTTTTCACCTCGGAGTTCGATGAGCGCTTCCCCAGGATATACGCGTTGAGTCTTTGATGTAATCGGAATGACTTGCACCCTTTTCAAAGCCAGATTGGACGCATTATTTGACAGGACAATTGCAGGACGTGTCTTTTGAATCTCCTCGCCCAAGCTCTCGTCGAATCTGACCCAGTAAACATCACCACGTTCAATAGGCATCGCCAATCAATCCTTCCGTCCACTCCTCGGCTTCAGCCTCTTGCTCTTGATCTGCAGCCATCGCACGATAGCCGTTCAATAATTCTGCCTCGCGTGCTCCCTTGAGATATTCGACCTTTTCCTCAATGATATTGGCTATCTCTTGCGGCAGGATAAACCATGCAGGGTGTGAGTGCGCCAAAGGCACTCCCTTCTTGCTCTCCTTATCATCCCCGTTCCAGCGAATGCCAATAGAGTTGTTACCGTCGTATGTGAGTCGCGCGACGGACCAACTGGATTCGACGGGGCCTCTGTCAAAGAGAACCTCAACATCACGGACCTTGTTTTTCGGAGAAGTCACGGTTTGCGGATCAATATACATGGTTTCGAAATCTCCCTCCAACAAATTCTCTCATACATACGTACGTACCTCAAAGGCAGATTCCAGAAGCTTGCAGGCTTTCAACAAAATCTCTTCCGCGCATCAGATTGTAGTGGCAGAATAAACCTATGCCGCCCTCCGATTCAGTTCCCGCCGTTCCAATCGTCCTTTCCGCTACGCAGGCCCGCGTGCTCGGCGCGCTGATTGAAAAGGAAGTGACCACCCCAGAGTACTACCCGCTCTCGCTGAACGCGCTGATCAACGCCTGCAATCAGCGCAGCAACCGTGAGCCAGTGATGAATCTGGATGAGGAAGCCGTGCGCATGGCTTTGCATCGCCTGGACGATCTGAAGCTGGCCGGCCGCGCCCGCTCGAGCGATGGCCGCGTCGCCAAGTACGAACACTGGCTGGGCGAGGCCTTCAACTTTAGCCGCGCGGAGACGGCGCTCATCTGCGTGCTGCTGTTGCGCGGCCCGCAAACTCCCGGCGAATTGCGCGGCCGCACCGAGCGAATGCACACCTTTGACGAGCTGACCGACGTTCTGGCCGGATTGCAAAAGCTGATGGAGCGTACTCCGCCGCTGGCTGCCGTTCTGCCCCGCCAGCCCGGAACCAAGGAATCGCGTTATATGCATCTGCTCTCCGGCGGCGTCGAGTCACTGCCTGCCGCATTTGCCGCCGAGCCGCTCTTCGCCCGCCGCGAAGCCGCTCCTTACGCTGAGCAGAGTCCCGCCGAGTATGCTGTTCATGAAGACCGCATCACCCGCCTGGAGGCCACCATCGTTGAACTCCGCCAGGAGATGGCGGCGCTCAAAGCCAAGATCGACGACCTTTTTGGAGATGGATAGGCGGAAGAGGAGCGGTATGAATCAGAGTCTGACTGGAAGAGCGGCGCATTTTGTACTGCTGTGTTTTGCCGCTGCATGGATCGCATCCTGCGGAGGCGGCACCACAAGCACTTCTACGCCTCCCGCCTACACCGCTCCGCTGCCCTGGGTTTATTCGCAGATCTTTTCCAGCGCCTCGCCTTTTCACACCACGGTGGCCGCGCTGAAGGCGAGCGGCGCCACCACACTGCCGCAGGCTGCGATGACCGCGCTCTGGAGCCAGAGTGTCTCTAATCAGGATCTTTCCGCTGACAGCTATATGTACCCGGTGTACGTTTCCCTGGCTACAGACCCTGTAAAAACCTTTACCTGCGCGCCTTCCGGTTATGGCTGCGATGCAAACAACCTGCGGATTCACATTCCCAGCGGCGCCTTGCCGGAGCCTCAACCCGATGCGCACATTGCGGTCATCGATACGACGCAGAATCTCGAAGTGGATGGATGGGCCTGCACGGTAAGCACAACCACGGTCGCCTGCCAGTGGGGCGGAAGTCACTCCTTCGGCGGCACGGGTTTGGAGAATGTGGGCTCAACCTCAGTGAAGGCCGGCTATGCCGCCGGGCTCTTTGAGATTACCGCACAGGAGTTGCTGAACGGGCACATCGATCACGCGCTGGGTTTGAACACAAACTGCTTGAACAACCCAACCGTCTATCCGGCAGACCAGCACGCCAACGGAACCGACGAATCCTGCGGCGGAAGCGGGCCGCCCTCCTACGGCGACATGGTTCACCTGCTGTGGACGCCCGCGCAGATTGCGGCCAGTCCTTATTCGGCGGAGTGCAAAACGGTTCTGACCGCGCTGGCAACCTATGGGGCTTACACCTATGACACCGGCAACTACGGGCTGGCTTTGCTGACGCAACATCAGTTCAGCTATACGCTGGTGGGCAAGACAAATCCCTGGGCAAGCACAATCATTCCCGACTTGCAAGCTGCGGGCGATGCCAGCGGAAGTTATTGGCATTCCTGCTTCAATCGCCTGAGCGCCTCTGACTTTGAGCTGATTCAGATTCCATCGGGCAGCTACTGAGCCGGTCCGCGTTGGGCCGCATTCAAGCTCGGCAACTGGCTCGCGTCCCAGCCGCCGCCCAGTGCGCGCACCAGTCCGACGCTCAGCACGAACTGCCGGGTCTCAAGATCGGTTGCGGCGCGCTGATTCTGCAGCAGCGCGGCCTCTGCGGTCAACACTTCCAGATAGCTGGTGACGCCGCCCTTGTAGCGCTGGTTGGAGAGGTCGAGGGAGTGCTGCGCCGAAGCAACGGCCTTCTGCTCGACGGCGGCCTCGGCTTCCAGAATCCTCAAGCCGGAGAGTTGATCCTCCACATCCTTGAATGCAGACAAAACCACACTGCGATAATCCGCGGCCTGTGCCTCGTAGTTATGGCGGGCTGCATCGGTAAGGGCGTGGCGCTTGCCGGCGTCAAAGAGCAACTCGGTTGCTTGACCGCCCAGACTCCACAGCGCGCTGGGCCCTTGAATCCACGTTCCGCCTTGCAAACTTTCAAAGCCGCCGGAGAGGCCGAGAGTGATGTCGGGATAAAAGGCGCTGACGGCAATGCCGATCTGCGCATTGGCAAGGGCGGCGCGGCGCTCGGCGGCGGCAATCTCCGGACGGCGCTCCAGCAATTGTGAAGGCACGCCGAGGGGAACCTTGGGAAGCTGCAAATCGAGAGGCGAAAAAGAAAGTTTGAAAGAGGAAAGATCGGCGCCAACGAGGGTTCCAATTGCGTGTTCGTACTGAGCGCGGGCCTGGCCGATCTCCACAAGCTGGGCGCGCACCGTCTCCAACTGCGTGCGGGCCTGGGCCACGTCCACCTCAGTGCCGATGCCGCCGTCCAGACGCTTCTGGGTTAGATCGAGCTGATCCTGAAGATCGGCGATGGTGACGGCCAGCAGCCGGGTCTGGGAATCCAGTCCGCGCAGTTGCATGTAATCGGCGGCCAGTTCGGCATGAAGGCTCAGGTCGATGCCGGCTTGGTCGGCGGCGCTGGCCTGCGCGCTGGAGCGGGCAGCCTCGATGGTGCGGCGCACGCGGCCCCACAGGTCCGGCTCCCAACTGGCCTGGCCGCTGATCGCCAAGTCGTTATAGGTGGCGGATTTGGCGGGGTTGTAGGATGGACCATTTTCCGAAACCCTCTGCCGCGCGACGGATGGCCCCGCGGAGAGCGAAGGAGAGAGCGCGGCGCGGGCCACGGTGATCTGGTCGCGGACGGCTAGATAAGTCTCCAAAGCCTTGCGGAGGGTCGGGTTATTGGATTCGATCCGCTCTTCAAGCTGGTTCAGCTGCGGATCGTTATAAATCTCCCACCACTTGCCGCGCAGCAAACCGTCGGAGGGATTGGCGGGTTGCCACGCGCCTCCGGCGGGCGCGGGCGGAGGGACAACCGTGGTTGCGCCAGTCTCTTTGTAAGCCGCGGGAGCCTGGTAACCGGGGCGAGTGTAATTGGGGCCGACGGGCTTGCAGCCGGTGAGCAAGGTGAGGACGAAAAGAGCGGCGATAAAGGCTCGTGGTCTCCCAGGTCTCAAAATCGAGACCTGGGGCACCCAAGATCTTTTGACAGATTGAACCTGAGGTGCCCGCATACTACTTGCCTCCCGCGCCGGCTGGGCTGACTACCTGCACCTTTTCGCCTTCAATCAGCGAGTCCGGCGGATCCTGAATGACTTGATCCGCCGCGCCGAGGCCGCTGACGATCTGCACGCTGGCACCGTCGTCTTCGCCGATGACCACCGGAACCAGATGCGCGACACTTCCATTGGCTACCGTTCCAACCTGCATGCCCTCCTTGCGGAAGATCAACGCGGCGGCGGGAACAATGTAGGCGGGTGCGGCGGCGGACGTCCTGAAATGAACTTGAGCCAGTGAGCCGGGCAGCAGTTCCCCGGCGCTGTTGTTCACATCAATCTCCACCAAAAGCGTGCGGCTGACCGGATCAATGGCGTCAGCGGTGCGCACCAGCGTGCCCTGGTAGAGCTTGCCCGCGTGCTCGGCAAAGCTCAAGTCGATGGGCGCGCCCACCTTCACTTTGCCGGAGTAAGCCTGCGGCAGATTGGCATAGACGCGCAGGGTTTGAATGGCTTGCAGGCGGAAGAGTTCCTTGCCCGCGCCGGGGTCGATCAACTGGCCGGTGTCGATGGTGCGTGCGGTAATGACGCCGTCAAAGGGCGCATAGACCTTCTCAAAGGACTGAAGCTGGCGGAGGCGTTCAACATTGGCCTGCGCGGATTTGACCTGCGCGGCGGTGGAGGCAGCCTGATTGATATAGGTGTCTGTATCCTGGCGAGAGACGGCGTTCGATGCGACGAGGCCCGTGTAACGCTCAGCCTGGATGCGGGCATTGTTGGCGTTGGCCTGGGCAGTCGCAAGCTCGTCCTGCGCCTGCGCCAGTTGCTGATCGACCTCCGGCGTCGAGATCTCGGCCAGCAGCGCGCCCTTTTTAACGCTTGCGCCCATATCGAAATACCAGCGGGTCAGGTAACCGGCGGTGCGCGCATAGATGGGCGAATCCGTGAAGGCGGTCACGTTGCCGGGCAGCACAAAGCTGGTCACCGGCGCGCCCTGCTTGGGCGTGGCGACAATCACCGTGGGCGCGGCCAACTCGCTGGTGGTCTCGGCCAGTACGGTTTTGGCCTGATTGCGGCGCAGGATTCCGTAACCACCCAATGCGGCAGCTACAAGGATGAACAGGGTCACGCCGACCAGGGCCTTGCCGGACGAGACAGCAACTTGCTCCGGCGCGGATTCGTCTTCGTGATTCGGCTGCTGCGGATGGACTTCATTGCTCATAAGAAACTACTCCGGAATCTCATCAAACTCGTCGGTGGCTCCCACCGCCAGCGCGGCGTGGGCGGTCTTGGGTCGGCCTTCCAGCCAGCCGTGAACCAAAGAAAAGAAGGCTGGGACAAAAAACAGCGTGGCCACGGTGGCCAGCAAGAGTCCGCCAATGACGGCTCGGCCCAGTGGCGCATTCTGCTCGCCGCCGTCGCCCAGTCCAAGAGCCATCGGGGCCATGCCCAGAATCATGGCCAGCGCGGTCATCAGCACCGGCCGCAGGCGGACAAAGCCGGCATTCAACGCCGCCCGGCGCGCATCGCCCACCAGCACTTCAAGCTGCTCGCGGGCAAAGCTGACCACCAGAATCGAATTGGCCGTGGCCACGCCCATGCACATGATGGCCCCGG
Organism: uncultured Occallatibacter sp.; assembly: GCA_964645305.1. Lineage (GTDB taxonomy): Bacteria > Acidobacteriota > Terriglobia > Terriglobales > Acidobacteriaceae > Telmatobacter. Next base: position 75,560 of record CAZYCV010000003.1, read on the forward strand.
TGAGCGCGGGAACACTGAGGCGCGTGTTGGTCAGAAAGAGGAACCAGACGATGCCGGCCAGCGCCGCCGGCAGCGCGGCAATGATGACAAAAGGATCGAGCCAGGACTGGAAGTTGACCACGATTAGCAGGTAGACCAGCAGAATGGAAAAGGCCAGCCCGCCCAGCAGCCCGATGTAGGACTTCTTCATCGTCTCGCTCTGGCCGCGCAGATTAAAGTGAGAGCCGCGAGGCAACTCCGCCTTGTGAGCGTCGATAATCTTTTCCACCTGGTTTGTTACCGTTCCAAGGTCGGTCCCCTCGACGTTGGCGTAAATGTCAATCACCGGCTGCACATCATAGTGGCTGACCGTGCCCATCTCTGCTTCAGGCCGGATGGAGGCCAGATTTCCCAACACTTGGGTCGGCTGAGGCGCACCGGGAACGACAGAACTGCCAGACTGCTGCGCCATTCCCGCGCCGGTTACCGGCAGGCTCCGCAGCGCGGCCAGAGAGTCCAGCTTGTACTGCGGCGCCTGAATGGCAACGTTGTAGGTGACGCCGGTTTTTGGGTCCAGATAAAAGCTGGGTGAGGTCTGGAAGCTGCCGCTGAGCGCGACCAGAATGCTTTGCGCCACATCCTTCTGGGTGAGTCCGATGCTTTGGGCGCGGGTGCGGTCCACATCCACCATCATCTCCGGATAATTGAAGGGCTGCTGAATGCGCGCGTCGATAGCGCCCGGAACGTAGCGGACCTCATTCAGCATGCGCTCGGCTAAAGCGCGGTTGGCGTAGAGGTTGGAGCCGACAATCTGAATGTCAATGGGCGAGGATAGGCCAAAATTCAAAATCTGCGTAACAATGTCCACCGGCAGCACGTAGAAGGTGACGCCGGGGTAGTCGTTGGCCAGCACCTTGCGCAACCGGTCAACATATTCCGAAGTAGGGCGATGATCTTTGCTCAACTGCACCTGAATGTCGGCGTCGGCCGGGCCGATCGGCGCGGAGGTCGAGTAGGAGAGATTCAGTGAAGAGTTGGGCAGGCCGATGTTATCCAGGATGGTAACCAACTGATCGGCGGGTATCTGCTCCCGGATCGTCTGATCGATGTGGTCGCAGATCGCCGCGGTTTCCTCGATCCGTGTTCCGGTGCGGGCGCGCAGATGTATCTTGAACTGACCGGAGTCCACCGAAGGGAAAAAGTCCTGGCCCAGATAAGGCGCAAGTCCCAAAGAGCCGACGGCGAAAAGCAGAAAGAGAATCAAAAAGACTCTGGCGTGATCTACGCACAGCGTGAGCAGGCGCAGATAAGCGTGGCGAAAGCTCTCAAAACCGGCTTCAAAGCCTTGCTGAAAGCGGATGAATGGATTGCGGCTGGCGCGCTTTTGCTCGTATTCGGCGTCCTCGTGCTCCTTGAGCAGGTATTTGGCCATGGTGGGGACCAGCGTGCGGCTGAGCAGATAGCTGGCTAGCATGGCAAAGACGACGGCCTCGGCCATAGGCACAAAGAGGTATTTGGCCACGCCGCTCAAAAAGAACATGGGCACAAAGACGATGCAGATGGCGAGAGTGGAGACCAGGGCGGGGATGGCGATCTGCGCCGAGCCGTCGAGAATGGACTGCTCCAGCTCCTTGCCGGATTCGAGGTTGCGGTTGATGTTCTCGATGGCCACGGTGGCGTCGTCCACCAAGATACCGACGGCCAGGGCAAAGCCGCCCAGCGTCATGATGTTGATGGTCTGATGCAGCATGGCAAGCACGCTGAGGGAACAGAGAATCGAGAGCGGAATGGAGACCGCGATGATGAGGGTGGAGCGCCAACTGCCCAGAAAGATCAGGATCATGATGGCCGTGAGGCAGGCGGCGATGATGGCCTCGCGCACCACGCCGTCGATGGCGCCTTTGACAAAAATCGATTGATCGGAGAGAAAGCTGATGCGCAACGCCTTGGGCAGCAGGCCGATGTGGATGATGCTGTCAATTTTGGCGCGGACGTTCTCGATGATCTCCAGCGTGGAGGCCGAGCCGGTCTTCATCACGGCCATCATGATGGCCCGGTTGCCATTGACGCGCACAATATTGGTCTGCGGCGGATTGCCGTCGCGCACGTGGGCCACGTCGCGGATATAAAACACCGAGCCGCCGATGGCCTTGATCGGCAAATTGTTCAAATCCTCGATCAGCGGCGGAGCGGAGTTGGTTTCAACCGCATATTCATAACGGTCGATCTTCATCGTGCCGGAGGGCGCAATCAGATTCTGTGCGGAGATGGCGTTGACCACATCGACCGGCGAAAGCCCTTTTGCCTGGAGTGCGTTCAAATCCAGATCCACCTGCACCTGGCGCGTCTTGCCGCCATAAGGAAAAGGCGTCTGCGCGCCCTCGATTGTCGCCAGTTGGGTGCGGATGTTGTTCGTGGCCTGGTCATTCAACTGCTGCTCGTTCATCCCCTCGCCGGAGACGCCCAGCATCAGAATCGGCACGCTCGATGCGTTGTATTGAATGATGAACGGAGGCAGCGATCCAGGAGGAAGAGAGCGCAACTGTACCTGGCAGATGGCCGTCACTTGCGCCACGGCGTTGCCGATGTTCACATTGGGCTGGAAGAAGATCTTGATGAGTCCAATGCCGTTCAGGGATTGCGATTCAATGTGCTCGATGTCGTTGACCGTGGTGGTCATGCCCCGCTCGCTGTTGGTCACGATGCGGTTGGACATCTCCTGCGCCGACATTCCGGTGAAGTTCCAGACAACGGTGACAACAGGTATATCGATATTGGGAAAGATATCCGTCGGCATTGTTTCGATGCTGAAGACGCCGAGAATAAGAATCAACAGCGCAAAGACGACGAAGGTATAGGGTCGCCGAAGCGCCAGTCTGACAATCCACATAGGGCTGCTACCTGCTCCCGAGCCGATTGCCGAATCAGCTCCTAAAGAACCTTGCTCTCTTTACAATCCTAGCCGATGAACCCGGTCAGTGGTCAGCGGTCAGTGGACAGTGAAGAGCGTAACCGGAAGCTTCAGTCTGTCGTCCAACTTAGGTTGGCAGCCTCGTTTTCCTGTCGAGCCGGGCAAGCGCCGGTTCGCTTACAATGGTCAGGGCTGTCCATCCACAATGGAGAGGCTTCCTGCACACGCCGAACCGCTCACTCAGCACTGCCGGTTGGCCGAGCGAAACCTTTCATGAAACTCAGTCGTCCTTGTAATCGAACGCTCTTAGTCTGTCTGAATCACTGAATCGTCGCAAGAATAGCCCTTTGCTGGCATTCAATCGAAAGAAAACGGCGGGAATTCAAACCATGTCCATCGAAAGCAACGCGGAGAACCACTCGGCCTCTGGCAACACCACCCAACAGCCGCCCGTCCGCAAGGGCTCCGGGCTGCGCATTGTCTTTTACCTTGTTCTGGTGGTTGCGCTGGGTCTGATCGTCGGGAAGATTTACCAGAACCAGAAGCTCAACGCAGCTTCAAGCGCCAGTCAGGCGGCTGCGCTGATGGGCCGTCCGGTTCCGGTGCAGGTGACAGCGGCAACCGAGAGGCCGATGCCCATCTTTCTGACCGCCCTCGGAACCGTAACGCCCTACATGAGCGTCACCGTCAAGGCGCGCGTCAGCGGCCAGTTGGAGCCGGTCAAGTTCACTGAAGGCCAAGAGGTCAAGCAAGGCGAAACGATCATGGTGATCGACCCCAGTCCTTACAAGGCCGCGCTTGACCAGGCCAAGGGCACGCTGGCCCACGATCAAGCGCTGCTCAAGGATGCCCAGGCAGAGTTCGCCCGCTACAAGGCGCTCTACGAGGCCGGAGTCACCTCCAAAGAGTCGATGCAATCGTACGAGGCCACGCAGGGCCAGTACCTGGGTGCCATCGAATCCGACAAAGCAGCCATTGAGACCGCCCAGTTGCAGCTCAACTGGTGCACCATTCAATCGCCGATCAGCGGCAAGATCGGTCTGCGCCTGGTGGATCCAGGCAATATTATCGCCGCCGGAACCACCAATCTGGTCATTATCAACCAGCTTCAGCCGATCGCAGTTTACTTCACGCTGCCCGAAGATCAACTTCCTCAGGTGCTGCGCAAGCTGGCCTCAAACAAGCGCCTGCCGGTCGAGGCCTATGACCAGAGCGACACGCAAAAGCTCGGCACTGGCTACTTGCTTACCGCCGACAACCAGATCGACACCACCACCGGAACGGGCAAGCTGAAGGCGGTCTTTGACAACGCCGACTCGGCGCTCTTTCCCAACCAGTTCGTCAACATCCATCTGGTGCTGGAAGAGCGGCCTAATGCGCTGGTGATTCCCTCGGCAGCTCTTCAATCCGGTTTGCAGGGCTCCTTTGTCTGGGTGGTCGATGCCGATCCCGTCAAGAAGACTTCGGTGGCCAAGATACAGCCGGTGAAGATTGCGCTGTCGGAAGGTCAGTTGACGATTCTGGACAGCGGCGTGCAGCCGGGACAGAATGTCGTGGTGGACGGCGCGGAAAGGCTGCGCGCCGGTCAGAGCGTACTGCCCAGCGTCGCCAAGCAACACGGCGGACAGGCGACCGGACAGGCTTCAGGGCAAGCTGCAGGTCATGTCGGTAGCCAAGGCAATCAGCCCAAGAAGGAGCAGCAGTGAGCCTGAGTCCTTCCCGGCCTTTTATTCTGCGCCCGGTGGCCACCTCGCTGCTGATGGCGGCGATCCTGATTGCCGGCTTCATCGGCTATATGCAGTTGCCGGTCTCCGCGCTGCCTGAGGTGGACTACCCGATCATTCAGGTGCTCACCTTTTATCCCGGCGCGGGGCCTGAGGTGATGGCTTCTTCCGTGACCGCGCCGCTGGAGCGCCAATTTGGCCAGATGCCCGGCCTCAAGCAGATGACCTCAGAGAGCAGCGGCGGCGGTTCGGTCATCACCCTTGAATTCAACCTCGATGAGAACATCGACGTTGCCGAGCAGGAGGTGCAGGCGGCCATCAACGCGGGCAACAGCTTTCTGCCCACCGATCTGCCCAACCCGCCCATCTATAGCAAAGTGAATCCAGCCGACGCGCCGATCATGACGCTGGCGCTCTACTCCAACTCCCTTCCGCTGGACAAGATTGAAGACGCCGCCGATACCAATCTGGCGCAGAAGATTTCGCAAGTTACCGGCGTAGGCTTGGTCTCCATCGCCGGCGGGCAAAAGCCCTCCGTGCGCATCCAGGCAAACCCCACGCAACTGGCCGCCTACGACCTCAGCCTGGAAGATCTGCGCACCGCTCTGGCAGCGGCCAACGTGGACCAGGCCAAAGGCACGCTGAACGGCAATCGCCAGTCTTACACCATCGGTGCCAACGACCAGTTAAACTCCAGCGCCGATTACAAGCCGGTGATTGTCGCCTACCGAAACGGCGCCGCTGTCCGCGCCTCGGACGTCGCCACCATCGTCGATGCCGCCGAGAACAATCAGCAGGCCGCCTGGATGGATCGCCAGCCCGCGGTGATCGTCAATATTCAGCGCCAGCCGGGCGCGAACATCATCGCGGTGGTGGACCGTATCAAAAAGTTGTTGCCGCAGTTGCAGGCCAGTCTGCCGGCCTCGGTGCAGGTGCGTGTGCTCACCGACCGCACCACCACCATCCGCGCCTCGGTCAAGGATGTCGAGTTCGAGTTGATGCTCACCATCGCCCTCGTGGTCATGGTGATCTTCCTCTTCCTGCGCAACCTGGCCGCCACCGTCATCCCTTCCTTTGCCGTGCCGCTCTCCATCGTCGGAACCTTCGGCGTCATGTACCTGCTGGGATACTCGCTCAATAACCTCACCCTGATGGCGCTTACCATCTCCACCGGCTTTGTGGTGGACGACGCCATCGTGATGATCGAGAATATCTCCCGCTTCATTGAAGAGGGCGACAGCCCGATGAAAGCCGCGCTCAAGGGCAGCGAGCAGATCGGCTTCACCATCATGTCGCTGACCATCTCGCTGATCGCCGTGCTGATTCCGCTGCTCTTTATGAGCGATGTGGTGGGCCGCCTCTTCCGCGAGTTCGCCATCACCCTGGCCGTCACCATCCTGGTCTCCGCCTTTGTCTCGCTCACTCTGACGCCGATGATGTGCTCGCGCATTCTGCAGGACAAAAAGACCGCCCGGCAGACCCGCTTTTACTACTGGTCGGAGCACGTCTTCAACTCCATCATCTCTGCCTACGGCCGCGCGCTGACCGTGGTTTTGCGTTATCGCTTCATCACTTTGCTGGTCACCGTGGGCACGCTGGTGGGCACGCTGCTGCTCTATGTCGTGGTTCCCAAAGGCTTCTTCCCGGTGCAGGATACCGGTGTCATCCTCGGCATCAGCGAGGCCCCGCAGACGGTCAGCTTTACCTCGATGGCCGAGCGTCAGCAAAAGCTCGTTGATCTTCTGCTGACTGACCCGGCGGTGGACAATGTTTCTTCATTTATCGGGGTGGATGGAACCAATACAACGCTGAACTCCGGCCGCATTCAGATCACGCTCAAGCCGCTCGAAGAGCGCAAACTCACCGCTACCCAAGTGATTCAGCGCTTGCAACCGAAGCTGACCGGCGTCGAAGGCATTCAGCTCTTCCTCCAGCCGCTGCAAGATTTGACCGTGGAAGATCGCGTCAGCCGGACCGAGTTCCAGTACTCGCTCGAAGATCCCGATCAGGCCGAACTGGCCAAGTACACCCGCCTGATGACGACGGAGTTGGCCAAGGAGTCCGTGGTCACCGACGTGGCCAGCGACCTGCAAGATCAAGGCCTGGGTGCGCAACTGGTCATTGACCGCGACACCGCCGCCCGGCTGGGCATCGCCATGGCCGACGTGGATAACACGCTTTACGACGCCTTCGGCCAGCGCCAGGTCTCCACCATCTTCACCCAGCTCAACCAGTACCATGTGGTCATGGAGGTCGGCAAAAACTTCCAGACCGATCCCTCCGTGTTGAATGATCTCTTCGTCAAATCGGCCAACGGCACGCAAGTCCCGCTCAGCCAACTCGCTCACTGGGAGCAGACGCAGCACGCGCAACTGGCCATCGGCCACCAGGGACAGTTCCCATCGACCGTTGTCAGCTTCAATCTGGCTCCGGGCAAGGCGCTGGGCGACGCCGTCCTCGCCGTCAACGCTATTGAGAAACGCATCAATATGCCGTCCAGCATCAATGCCAGCTTCCAGGGCACGGCTGCCGCCTTTCAGACCTCGCTCAGTAACGAGCCTTTGCTGATTCTGGCCGCGCTGATTACCGTTTACATTGTGCTGGGCGTGCTCTATGAAAGCTACATTCACCCCATCACGATTATTTCGTCGCTGCCCTCGGCCGGCGTCGGCGCGCTGCTGGCGCTGCTCATTACCCACGTTGAATTCAGTGTGATTGCGCTGATCGGCATCATCCTGCTCATCGGCATTGTGCAGAAGAACGCCATCATGATGATCGATTTTGCCTTGCAAGCCGAGCGCAATGAAGGCAAGCCGCCTGAAGAGGCCATCTTCCAGGCCTGCCAGTTGCGCTTCCGGCCTATTCTGATGACCACCATGGCTGCCATGCTGGGCGGGTTGCCGCTCTGGCTGGGCGGCGGCGTGGGCGCCGAACTGCGTCAGCCGCTGGGCATCACCATCGTCGGCGGGTTGATTATGTCGCAGGCGCTCACGCTCTTTACCGTACCGGTGATCTACCTCTACTTTGACAAGCTGGCGCAGTATTTGAAGCCGAAAGACAGGGAACAGGGATCAGGGAACAGGGATCAGGAAGAAGCCCCGGTCATTTTCACATAACAGGGTGCCCCCGGTCTCGATTTTGAGACCGGGGATACCTCAAACCTCAATCGATTTTACCGCTCCTAATTGTGTTATCATTGCGTACACAATGGAGGCAAAGATGCAAACCGAAAGAGTGGGAATACGAGAATTTCGCGAGAATCTGTCCGGCTACCTTGAGTCACCTACGCCGGTGGCGATTACCCGTCACGGCGAGACGATTGGATTCTATCTTCCAACCAGACGGCGGCCCAGCGAAGCCGACTTGGACGCCTTGCGCAGGGCGGGCGAACGGCTGAGCAATCTCATCGAAGCCTCCGGCGCAAATGAGGAAGAAATGGTCGACGAATTCAAAGCGCTGCGGAGAACGCGCCGTGTACAAGGATGAGCAACTGATCCTCGATGCAAACATTCTCATCCGCGCCGTACTGGCCAAGCGGGTCAGGGAACTTCTTTGCCGGTACGGCGCGACAGTGCGATTTTTCGCGCCAGTATCCGCCTTCGAGGAGGCACGCGAGCATCTGCCGGCAATTCTTTCCCGGCGCAATATTCCTGTATCTGAAGGATTATCCGTCCTTGAAACGCTGGGTGAAATCGTGCAAGAGCTTCATCCGGAAAGATATTCGGCATTGGAGAATGTGGCACGGCAGCGTCTCGCCGGCCGCGATCCTGAAGATTGGCCTGTGCTGGCTTCTGCCTTGGCTCTGCAGTGCCCTATCTGGACAGAAGACACAGATTTTTTTGGAGCAGGCATCGCCATCTGGACAACGGATCGAGTGGAGTTGTTTTTACAGGAAGCGCAAAATCTGCAATGAGCTGAACTGGACACTCCACACTCGCCGCGTTCTTGTTTTTGCGGCTAGGGTGGGATACCTCAAACCTCAACCGCCAACTGATCACTGACAACTGGAACCAATGCATCTCTCCGCACCATTTATTCAGCGCCCGGTAGCCACTTCGCTGCTCTCGCTGGCCCTTCTCATGGCCGGCTCGGTGGCTTACTCGCTGCTGCCCGTGGCCTCGCTGCCCAACGTCGATATGCCGGTGATCGGCGTCAGCGCGGGTATGCCGGGGGCGAGTCCGGAGACGATGGCCTCGTCCGTCGCCACGCCGCTGGAGCGCCAGTTTGGGCGCATCGCGGGCATCAATCAGATGACCTCGGCCAGTTCGCTTGGTTCGGCCTCCGTCGCCCTGCAATTCGACATCAATCGCAACATCGACGCCGCCGCCCGCGACGTGCAGGCCAGCATCAACGCGGCGCGCAGCCAGTTGCCCTCTTACCTGCCGCAGAACCCAAGCTACCGCAAGGCCAACCCCGCTGAAGCGCCGATCCTCATTCTTGCGCTCACCTCCGACGTGATGAACAAGCCGCAGATCTATGACTTGGCCAACACCATCCTGGCGCAGAAGATCTCGCAAATCAACGGAGTGGGCCAGTGCTTCGTCGGCGGCGGCTCCTCGCCCTCGGTCCGCGTTGAATTGAATCCCATGCAGCTCGGCGCAAATGGCGTCGGCCTGGAGGCCGTGCGCACGGCCCTCGCCGGAGCCAACGCCAACCGCCCCAAAGGCGCATTTCAAGACGCCGATCATCGCTGGCAGATCAGTGACAACGATCAGATCTTCCACGCCAGCGACTACGCGCCCATCATCGCCGGATACAACAAGCAGACCGGCGCGCCGGTCCGCGTCGGCGATCTGGGCACGGTCACCGACAGCGTGGCCGACATTCGCAACGCCGGCGTCAGCGCCATTAATGCACCCGGAGCCCCCGGCCAACTTCGCGACGCGGTGCTGATTATCGTCTTCAAGATTCCCGGCGCCAACGTCATCTCCACTGTGGATAGCGTGATGGCAGAGATGCCGCGCCTGCAGGCCGCCATTCCGCCCACCATCAAGATCGACGTGGAAGTGGATCGGACGACAACCATCCGCTCCAGTGTGCGCGACGTTGAAATTTCGCTTTGCATCAGCGTCTTCCTGGTCGTGCTGGTCGTCTTCCTTTTCCTGCGCGAGATATGGGCCACCATCATTCCCTCCATCGCAGTGCCTCTCTCGCTGCTGGGCACCTTCGGCGTCATGTGGCTGCTGGGCTACACCATCGACAACCTCTCGCTGATGGCCCTCACCGTGGCCACCGGCTTCGTCGTCGATGACGCCATCGTGGTCATCGAGAACATCACCCGCTACCTGGAAATGGGAATGAAGCCCTACGAGGCGGCGATGAAAGGCTCGAAGGAGATCGGCTTCACCGTCCTTTCCATGAGCTTGTCTTTGATCGCCGTCTTCATTCCGATCTTGCTCATGGGCGGCATCGTCGGCAAGCTCTTCCGCGAGTTTGCCGTCACGCTCTCGGTCGCCATCGCCGTTTCACTGCTGGTTTCGCTCACCACCACGCCAATGCTTTGCGCGCGCTTTCTCAAGTCGCAAGACGCCAGCCGCCACGGCCCCATCTACCGCGCCAGCGAGCGCGCCTTCGATTGGCTGCATGACGAATACGCCCTCGGCCTGCGCTGGGTTTTGCGCCATCAGATTTTGATCTTGTGCGTCGTGATCGGCACCATCGCGCTGAATATCTACCTTTTCACCATCGTCCCCTTCGGCTTCTTCCCGCAGCAGGATACCGGCCGCATGGGCGGCCAAACCCGCGCCGCGCAGGACATCGCCTTCGACTCCATGAAGGTCAAGCAACAGCAGCTTGCCCAAATGGTCCTGGACGATCCTGCCATCCAGACAGTTACCGCCTTTGTCGGCGGCGGCGGACCCGGCGGCGGCAGCTCCAACATCGGCAATATGTTCATTGCCCTCAAGCCCCTCGATCAGCGTCCCGGCCGCGTCTCCGCCGACCAGGTGATCAATCGCCTGCGCCCCAAGCTCACCAGCATACCCGGCGCCCAGCTCATCCTCCAGGTGCAGCAGGAGTTCCAGATCGGCGGGCGCGGCTCCGCGGCGCAGTACCAGTACACCCTCTCTGATGAGAATCTGGATGAGCTGAACACCTGGGCGCCGCAACTGCTCAACCGCATGAGAGCCATGCCCGAGCTGCGCGATGTCAACAGCGACCAGCAGAATCAGGGGCTGGCCGCCAATCTGCTCATCGACCGCGATGCTGCCTCCCGCCTCGGCATCACCGCCGCCGCCATCGACGCCGTCCTCTACGACGCCTTCGGCCAGCGCGAGGTCTCCACCATGTACAAGGACATCAATCAGTACTATGTGGTGATGGAGGTCGATCCCAAGTATCAGCTCAGTCCCGACGCGCTCAACGGCATCTTCATCAAATCCTCCACCGGCTCCATGGTTCCGCTCTCCGCCATCGCCAAATTTCAAAACCAGCGCACCGCTCTTCAGGTCAACCACCAGGGCCAGTTTCCGGCGGTCACGCTCAGCTTCAACCTGGCCCCCAACAAAGCTCTCGGCGACGCCGTCAATGCTCTGCAAAAGGTTCAGGTCGAAATGGGTATGCCCTCCACGGTCCACCCCACCTTCCAGGGAACCGCGCAGGCCTTCCAGGATTCAAAGAACAATATGCCCTGGCTGATTTTGGCCGCCCTTACTGCCGTCTATATTGTGTTGGGCATCCTTTATGAGAGTTACATCCATCCGCTGACCATTCTCTCCACCATCCCGCCGGCCGGCGTCGGCGCCATCCTGGCCCTGATGCTGATGGGAACCGAGTTGAGCATCATCGCCCTGATCGGCATCATCCTGCTCATCGGCATCGTCAAAAAGAATGCCATCATGATGATCGACTTTGCTCTGCAGGCCGAGCGCGACGAGGGCCTGCCGCCCATCGAGGCGATTTATAAATCGTGCCTGCTGCGCTTCCGCCCCATCATGATGACTACCATGGCTGCCCTCTTCGGCGGCCTGCCGCTGGCCATCGGCATGGGCGTGGGTTCCGAGTTGCGCAAACCGCTCGGCATCACTATCGTCGGAGGATTGATTGTCTCGCAGATGCTAACGCTCTTCACCACACCAGTCGTTTATCTGGCCTTCGACCGCCTGCAATGGCGCATCATGAAGCTTCGCCGCATCGGTGTCGAGCTGGAAGAAGCTCCGGGAGACTGAGAACAGGGAACAGGGAATAGGGAATAGGGAACAGGGAATAGGTAACGGTGTAGCGCCGACCTCCTGGTCGGCTGTGGCGTGGACCTCCCGGTCCACGCAGTACCACACACCAACAGAAAAAACTCTATCCTTCGCGCTTCACAAACCGCCGACCGCGCATCTCATACGCACCGCTAGCCACGCGAGCAATCGCCTCAGTGTAAGCCAGATGCTCCTCGACCAGAATCCGCTCGCTGAGCGAGTGCGCGTCGTCCGACTCCAGCACGGGAATCGCCCGCTGCAAAATGATTGCGCCATGATCCAGGTGCTCATCGACAAAGTGGACGGTGCAGCCGGCAACCTTGACGCCGTAGTCAAAGGCCTGCGTCTGCGCCTCAAGGCCGGGAAAGGCGGGCAGCAAGGAGGGATGGATATTCAGAATGCGATTGGGAAAAGCGGCGATGAACTCCGGCGAGAGCAGCCGCATATAACCGGCCAGGCAGATCAGATCGACATTGTGCGCCTTCAGGCAGGCGATCACGTCAGCGTCATGCTCGGCACGCGGGCGTCCCTTGGAAACAAATACAGCGTGCGACATTCCTAGTTCTTGAGCGGTTTGCAGCCCACCAGCATCGGCCACGTTGGAGATAACAACGGCGATCTCGACGTTCGTCAAACGCCCGCAGCGAATCGACTCGGCGATGGCGCGGAAGTTTGAACCACGGCCGGTGAGCAGAATGCCGAGGCGCAAGGGCCGATTTTTTGCAGAGTATTCCAAAGTGTCCGCAGGGGCTAAAGCCCAATTTTTCATACGGCATTTGTGGCCCGACTGAAGTCGTGCCCTTGTTACAGTGCGCGTTCATTTGTCAACCTGTGAACCTGTCAACTTGTGAACCTGTCAACCTGTAAACCTGTCAACCAGTCAACAAACTACGTGTACTGCACCCGCCGCTCGCCTTTGACCACGCGTCCGACTACGTAAAACTTCTCTTCGGCGCGGTCCAGCAGATTCTTGGCCTTGGTGAACTTGGCCGCAGGAATCGCCGCAATCAGCCCGATGCCCATATTGAAGGTGCGCATCATCTCCTCTTGCGAGACCGAGCCCAGCTCGCGCAGATGCTCGAAGATGGGCAGCACCGGCCAGGAGCCGATCTCGATCTGCGCCGTTACGTTCTTGGGTAAGATGCGAGGCAGGTTTTCCGTAATGCCGCCGCCGGTGATGTGCGCCATGCCCGTGGTCAGCCCGGCAGTTACAAGTTTCTGAATCACATGCAGATAGCTGCGATGCGTCTTCATCAGCGACGCGCCGGCCTTCTCCTTGATCGCGGTCACGTATTGCGTGGGCTTGTAGCCGGCCACCTCAAAGAAGAGCTTGCGGGCCAAAGAATAGCCGTTCGTATGCAGCCCGGTCGAAGGAATTCCGATCAGCACGTCGCCGGCCTTGATGCCCGCGCCCGTCACCATCTTCTCCCGGTCCACCGCGCCCACAATAAAGCCGGCCAGATCGTACTCGCCGTCTGAATAAAAGCCCGGCATCTGCGCCGTCTCGCCGCCGATCAGCGCGCAGCCATTGGCCTTGCACGCCTCGGCCAAGCCGGAGATCACGCTCTCTGTCACCTCGGCATCCAGCTTTCCACTGGCAAAATAATCCAGAAAAAAAAGCGGCGTGGCGCCCTGCACGGCGATGTCATTGACGCAATGGTTCACCAGGTCCGCGCCGACCGTATGGTGCAGCCCCATCTCGAAGGCGATCTTCAGCTTGGTGCCCACGCCGTCAGCCGAGCTGACCAGAATGGGCGACTTCCAGCGCTGCGAGTCCAGCCGGTAGAGCGCGCCAAAGCCGCCGATCCCGCCCAAAACATTGCGGTTAAAGGTCTTCTGCGCCAAGTACTTGATGCGCTCCTTGGTGCGGTCGCCACTGCTAATGTCCACGCCGGCGTCGGCGTAGGTCACGGATTTGATTTTGGTTTCGTCAGACACGGTGCGGCTTTCTGCGGATGGAATTATGGATCGGCGCTCTAGGCCGGGAAGATCAATTTTAGCAGGAAACTGGTCCTCTCGTCGTGCATTCTGAACGGCAAACCTCTTGAAAGCTAAAAATTCAAAGATAAAATGGAAAGCCGACTTGACAAACAATCCGCCTTGTCCTACTCTGAATTGGAAAGCAGACTTTACATGGCGCGCATCATTACAAATCGGGTCAAGGAACTCCGTGCCGCCCGCGAGTGGACGCAGGAGCAACTGGCGCAGGCCGCCGGCGTCTCGCGCCAAAGCATCAACTCCATCGAGCGCGATCGCTACGTGCCCAGCCTGGAGCTGGCGCTGGTCTTTGCGCGCATCTTCGCCTGCCCCACCGATGAGATTTTTCAGTTGGAGGAGAAAGCATGATCCATCCGATCTTGAGCCGCATTCTCATGCTCGACCATCTTGCCGACGAGCGATTCCGCGAACATACCCGGCGCTCAACCAGTGCCGCAGCTATCGCCGGAACCATCACCGCATTTGCTCTGCTCGAAGTTCACCTGCTTATTGAGCACCGCGTTCCCTGGGATTTGATCCTGGTGATCTACGCCATGGGCGCGGTAAAAATCGCTCTCATGCTCTGGTATCGCTTTAGAAATTAGGTTGTAGCGCCGATCTCCAGATCGGCTTTCGTGCGGGCCTCCAGACCCGCGCACCACTTAGGTTCAATGAAAGGATCTTACAAATGGCCCTGCTCGACACGTGCAGTTTGAAAAAATCTCTGCCGGTTCTCTTTGCACTGCTCGTCGTGGCTCAAGTCGATCTGGCCAGTGCCTTCGGCTGGCCGCAGTCGCTCTTGTCTATCTTGCATCTAACCGCTGCATCCGGCGATCAATGCCGTGGATGCTTGGCGGGCATTGGAGCATCGATCGATCTGCTGACGCTCTTCCAACTCGCCCGCATCTTCGCCAAACGCGCCATGCAATCCCGTAAGGATTGAAGGCGCGCCGATTGTGACTTGGATTTTATCTCCAACACTCAGAATAGGGAGGGGCAAATGTCAGCGATTCTGACTGGTTTCATCGATCTGATCTTGGCCGGTTACATTGTCCACAGAGTTTTGTACACCAGCCGCACCTATCAGCAACTCAAACGAGACCTTAAGCAAGGCGACACGAAGGCCCGGAACCATTATTATCAGCGCATTCTGGCCTTTGAATGTCTCAGCGCCACACTGGCGCTGATCGCGCTGCAATTCGACATCAGCAAGCTCCGGCCCGGATCTTTGGCATTGACGCGCAGCATCTTGCCGTTGGCCGTGCAAGGCGAAGAGTTTTCAGAGGGATTCTTTTCTGGCCTCACCGGCGGCCTCGTCGGTGGCCTCGTCTTTGCCACGGCAGCCGCAATCCTGATTCGCATCTGGAAGAACCGCCAACCGCAAAGGGAACAAAAAAAGCGCTGGTGGCAACGTTTCGTGCCGGATTTTATGGATCTGCTTCCGACGAATCCCCGCGAGAGGCTCCTGTTTGCCGCCGTTGCCATCAGCGCAAGTGTCTGCGAAGAGCTCGTCTTTCGCGGATGGCTGCTCTACACATTGCATAACGCCCTGGCGCTGAACGGTATGACTCTGATTCTGGTTGGCGCTGCCTGCTTTGGGTTGGCCCATTACTACCAGGGCGCAATTGGAGTGATTGGGACAGCGTTTGCCGCTGTATTATTCACTTCTCTCTATGTGGTGAGCGGTTCTCTATTGCTGCCGATCCTGCTGCATATTCTGATTGATCTACGCTGGGTGCTGCTTCCGGCGCGCCGCGGAATCAATCTGCCGGAGTTGACTACAGAGAACGCTGCCGGCGTTGCATAAATCCCCGATGCGTTTTATCCGCGCAAAACCAAAACAAGGAGGAATCCAAAATGTGCCTCAATCGCCGTAATCTCGATCCCAAATCCCGCCGCCTGATGATGATCGCCAATATCGCGTTCATCTGCGGAATTCTGCTGTTGAACGCCGAGCGCGAGAGTTGGATTCACCTCTCCAGCCAGTATGCGCGGAATTGGATCGACGCACTCACCGGCTTCTGCTTGAGCCTGTACATCTCAATCATGTTTTTTGGATTGCGCAAAGCCCGCTGCTGCGCCATCCCCGATGCTGACAAATGACAGAAGTCGAACCCTGGAGCGCGCCATGAAAATCACCATGATCGGCCACAGCACCGTACTGATTGAAGCCGCCGGTATGAAGATTCTTACCGACCCCTACTTCGGCTCTTGGGGCAACCTCGCCTACAAACGCACCGCGCCGCCCTTCAAGTCCAGAGAAGAGATGGCGGGAGTCGATCTGGTTCTGCTCTCGCACACCCACTGGGACCACACGGACTCCCGCTACTTTCGCGCCCTTGCTCCCTCCATACCGGTAGTCACGCGGCGCGCTGCCGCCTGGTTGACCCGCTTGCAAGGCGCGCAAAATATGGTCGGCCTGACCCCGTGGCAATCGCAAGACTTCGGCGCGGTGCGCGTCACAGTCACGCCCGCCTACCACCTCGCGATTCCCTGCGGATTCGTCCTTGAGGCAGAAGGCAAAGCCGTCTACTTTGCCGGAGACACCTATTACGGCGGATTCATGAAGCAGATCGGCGCGCGCTTCCGCCTGGATCTGGCGCTGATGCCGGTGACCACCTTCCGCGTTCCCATGACCATGGGAGAAAAAAGCGCCGCCCGCGCCGTGGAAGCGCTCCATCCTCGCACGGTCATTCCCATTCATCTCGG
Source organism: uncultured Occallatibacter sp. (assembly GCA_964645305.1). Lineage (GTDB taxonomy): Bacteria > Acidobacteriota > Terriglobia > Terriglobales > Acidobacteriaceae > Telmatobacter. The sequence continues at coordinate 92,047 of CAZYCV010000003.1, forward strand.
CATTCAGCCGCGCTCGCCGCTGCTCAGAACCGGTCAGACTCCAGAGCGATTCGGCCAGCGCCTGCGCAACGCTGGATCAGAGACCGAGGTGGTCATCCTGCATGAAGGCGAGAGCTGGACGAGCATAGGCGCTCAGCCATAATACAAGCCGAGAACAGTGGGCAATCCCTGTAACTTTTGCAGGAGTTTGGAATCACATAGGGTACGCGGCAGAACCATTGCTCGCGCCTAGACCGCCGTATCTGCGGCCCAGGAACAAAGGAGTGATTTCCCGTGATCTTCCTGCTCGCGTTAGCGAACTTCGGCGGTATTCTGACGATTCTGAAGCTCTGTATCCTTCTCGTGCTGACGTTTGCCTTTGCGCACAGTGATCGGTTCTTCCGCACGAGCGGCTTGCCGCTGCTGGTGGGCAAGGCCAGAGCCACTGCCTTGGCGGCAACTCTCGTGATCGCGTGCGGAGCGTCGGCGGGAATGGCTGCACAGTCCGTTCCGCCCGCAGCACCAACCACGAACAGCGACAACCAGCCGGCGATGATGATGATGTCCGCGGGCGGTGATTCTTCCGGCGTGCCGACAATGCTGCCAGATTTGAGCGGCGCAACCTCTTGGATCAATTCAGCTCCGCTGACTCCTGAGTCGCTGCGCGGCAAGGTAGTGGTGGTCGATTTCTGGGCCTACTCTTGCATCAACTGCCTGCGCTCGCTGCCTGCCGTCGAGGCCTGGTATGGCAAATACAAAGACAGCGGTTTGGTGGTCATCGGCATCCACACGCCGGAGTTTCCCTTTGAAAAGAATGAAGCCAACGTCCGCAAGGCGATGCGCAAGTTCGGCGTGGAGTTCCCGGTTGCCTTGGACAATGACTATCGCCTCTGGCGCGGCTTCCACAATCAGTTCTGGCCGGCGCATTACTTTATGGATGCAACGGGCCGCGTGCGCTTTCACCACTTTGGCGAGGGCGACTACGAGCAATCCGAGGCCTGGATTCGCACCCTGCTGGAGGAGCGCAACCACCAGAAGCCGCCGGAGCTAGCCGTAACGATGGCCGCGACCGGCGCGGAGGCTGCCTCGGAGGCGAGTGGCGTGCAATCGCCGGAGACCTACATCGGCTACATTCGCGCGCAGAACTTTGCCTCGCCGGAAGGCTTCAACGAGGACGAGGCGCAACTCTATCACGCGCCCGCCAAACTCGCGCTGAATCAATGGGCGCTCGAAGGCCAATGGAAGGACGAGAGCCAGATCGCCACGCTGCAATCGGCGACAGGCGGCATTGACTTCCACTTTTATGCCCGCGACTTGCATCTGGTTCTGGGGTCCGCTGAGGGCGCGCCGCTGCGCTTCCGCGTCACACTGGACGGCAAGCCCCCCGGCGCGGACCACGGCGAAGACTGCGACGAAGATGGCGAGGGCGTGGTCACCGGCAGCCGTTTGTATCAATTGATTCGCCAGAAGAGCGGCGCGCGGGATAGGCTTTTTAGGATCGAGTTTCTTGCGCCCGGAGTGCAAGCATTTTCGTTTACCTTTGGCTAAGAGCTTGTCCGAAAATTTGTAGCGCCGCTCTCCAGAGCGGCTGTCGTGCAGGTCTCCAGACCTGCACCGGCCACCTTCGGGCGGCTAGGAAGCCGCCAGTACAGTCGCTCTGGAGAGCGGCGCTACAAATCAGATAGGGAGGTTTTCATGCGCATATTTGGACAGAATCCATCAGGAGCGTCGGCTGAAAGCGGAAAAGTGAATCTGAGCCGGCGGGCACTGATTGCCGCTGCGGCGGGCGGCGCGGCGTACCTGGCGTTGCGGCGCGGGGTGATCTTTGCCCCCGAAGAGGTCTCTGCGGCGGACGCTCCCGGCAGTGTGACCATCGTCGAGTTTGACGACCACGGCCACAAGACCGGCAAAGTAACCGTTCCTCGCGTCATCAAGACCGATGCAGAATGGCGGCGTCAACTTTCGCCCATCTCTTACGAAGTCACCCGCCGCGCCGGCACCGAGCGCGCCTATACTGGCGCCACTTGGAACTTGCATGATCGCGGCCTCTTCCGCTGCATCTGCTGCGATACGGCGCTCTTCAGCTCAGAGACCAAGTTCGACTCCGGCACCGGCTGGCCGAGCTTCTGGCAGCCGATTGCGCGGGAAAACGTTGCCCAATCCGCCGACAATAGCCTGGGTATGGAGCGCGACGCCATCTCCTGCCACCGTTGCGACGCCCATCTGGGCCACGTCTTCAACGACGGCCCACCCCCCACCGGCCTGCGCTATTGCATGAACTCCGCGGCGCTGCGCTTTGTAAAGCTGGGGTAAGGACTCCACAAGAAGCTGCAAAGTAGCTGAGGAGGTTCCTATTTGCAATAAAGCTGATAGGTTCTGACAAACCTCAACTACCATTGCTTCGATGACCAATCCCAAACTAATTTTTAAACCTGAACTTTTCTTCGGCCTCGTCGGAGCGGTGGGAACCGATCTCGATAAGGTCATCTCCGTATTGTCAAAAGCTCTCATGGCAGCCGATTACCAGGCAGAACCGATTAGATTGTCGGAAATGCTTCGTGCAATCGACAAGTATAAAAATCTTCCCACCAAGTATGCCGACGAATATATCAACGAACACATGACGGCCGGAGATGATTTTCGTAGCATCATGGAGCGGCGAGACGCCGTTGCTTTATTGGGTGTTGGAAATGTAAAAGAAATACGCGCATCAAAGGGCAAGACAGAAGGAGAAATCGTATTAAATCAGGCGTACATCTTTCGATCTTTGAAGAATCCAGGCGAGATTGAATCTCTTCGAAGAATATATGGCTCATCCTTCTATCTGATTGCTGCATATACAAGCCTTCAAGACCGCCGAGTATCCCTTGCAAAACGAATTGCAAAGACTAGAAATTCGTTTCCATATGGAAAGCACTTTGCCGCAGTTGATAAGCTCATCGATAGGGATCAAGAGGAGATCGGTAACAAAAGCGGTCAAAACACACGTAATAGTTTTCATCTTGCTGACCTCTTTGTAGATACAGGAGCGCCCGAGAAACTGGAACAATCAATTACACGGTTCGTGGAACTCCTGTTGGGACATCCTTTCCATACCCCGACGCGGGAAGAATACAGTATGTTCCACGCGCAAGCGGCGGCACTTCGATCCGCGGAGCTTGGGCGACAAGTGGGTGCGGCTATCGCCACGCAAGAAGGTGACATCATCGCAGTTGGTTGCAACGAAGTTCCGAAAGCTGGAGGGGGACTCTATTGGTGTGGTGATGCCCCGGACAATCGCGAATTCCGATCCGGAGTGGACGGTGTTGAAGAACAGAAGAGGAATTTGATTGCCGAAACCTTGTGGGTGCTAAAGGAAAAGGGCTGGTTAGAAAAAGATAAATGCAGTTTATCCACAGATCAGCTTGTCGAACTCGCCCTTGATCCAAGAAATCCGGTTCTTACGAAAGACCTGAAGATCAGGAGTTTAATCGAGTTTGGAAGAGCAGTCCACGGTGAAATGGCAGCACTTACCGACGCCGCCAAGCGGGGGGTGTCGGTCAATGAATGCGTCATGTTCGTGACAACATTTCCATGCCACCTATGTGCACGGCATATTGTCACTGCAGGAATCTCAAAAGTGATTTATATTGAACCTTACGCGAAAAGTTTGGCGGAAGAACTCTATCCTGATTCGATTTCTGTTGATGAGGATCAAGATAAAGAACACCACGTGCCATTCGTACCATTCGTTGGGATTGCACCACGACAATATATGGACTTGTTTGCAAACAACAATCGCAAGAATTCCGATGGAACAATTGTGGTTTTTTCTGCAAAAGAGGCGTTACCAAAGTTCTCACAAGAATACACAGTGTACCTGGAAAACGAAGTCAAAGCATGCAGGGTTCTGCGTCAAACAATGAAAAAGAACGGATTTGCTCAGGAGGGTGAAAATGGCGGAGTGGTTGAAAAGAGTATTGGATGAGGCAGATCGGCAATTTGATGAACTCCCCGCATGGAAGAAGGCTTCTGCCGACCAATTCCTAAGCACTTCCGCATACGATGTGGAGCGTTCTTCGACAACGATTCATGACCCCTTGCCCCGGCAAGAAAAACTTCAGTAGTATGCTTCATAGCTTAGGGTAGACTTGTATTCAGATCGCTATTGAGCGCAGGGCGAGACTATCTATGCGCACCATTCGTCCGCCCCGCAACTATCCCCCGTTCCCTGCCTTCAAAAGACAATCCGCATCGGCACCGCCGCCGCAAAGCTCTTTCCCTCCGTGGCCAGCTCGCCGGTGATCGGATTGCGCCGGAAGACGCTGATCAGATTCGAGTCCTGATTGGCCACCAGCATCCATGTCTCCGTCGGGTCCAGCACAAAGTTGCGCGGAGTTTTGCCGCCGCAAGGGGTTCGCCCGATGGGCGTCAGTTCGCCAGTCGTGGGATTGGCATGAAAGGCCATCAGGAAATTATTGTCGCGATTGGCAAAGTACACAAAGCGCCCGTTGCGCGTAATCACCGTGTCGCAGGCGCGCGTCGGTCCTTGATAGCCCTCCGGCAGCAGCTCAACCCGCGAGACCAGCGTCAGGCTGCCGTCGGCGCGGTTCCACTTCAACACGTCCACCGTCGAATCCAGCTCGTTCACCGAATAAGCAGTGTGGAAGTTCGAGTGAAAGTGCAGCGTGCGCGGTCCTGCGCCCGGTCGCGCCTGGTAGCTGCCCGCCGGAGTCAGCACGCCGGTGGTCGCATTCAGGCTATAAATATGGATGCAATCGCCGCCCAAATCGTTGATGTAGGCAAAGCGATTGTCCAGCGAGACGCAGGCGAAATGTGCATGAGCGCTTTGCTGGCGGTCGGTGTTGGGGCCGTGCGCGGTGTAATGCTCGCTCCAGACGATGGGTCCAATCTTGCCGTCGCTGACCAGAAAGCTGGCCGCGCTGCCTCCGTTGTAGTCGGCCGCCAGCAGCACGCGCCCGGTGTGGTCCAGCGCCACGTGGCAAGTGCCATCGCTCACCGAGTTCTCGGTCGAAAGCGCCTGCAACTCGCCCCTCACCACGCGGAAGCTGGCCACCTCTCCGGTTGGCTTGCCGTTCATACTGCCTGCCTCTGCGGCAGCAAAAAGATACTCGCGGGCGGAGGAGTAAGTGATCCACGATACGCCGGCAATCTGCGCAGCCACGCCATCCGGAGCCAGTTCGCCCGTGGCCGGGTTCCAGTCGTAAGCCAGTATTCCGTCCTTGGAGCCGGAAGCGACAAAAACCCGCTGGCGGCGGTGGGATGCTGCGACAGGCTTTGCCAATGCGGAGAGCGATGCGGCCAGTGTGGCGGCGGAGGCGGTTTGCATAAATGCGCGACGGCTGAATTTTTCCATGGAAAAGATTGTCGCCGATTGAGCATGGGATGCGCCAGAGGTAAAAAACTAGCCTGTTTCACTGGCACTCTTCACTACGGTTTGCTTCCAGGCGTGGCCAGCCTGTACTCTTGCTGCCATGAATTGGCGGCGGGGATTGTTGTTGGCTGGGGTGCATCTGGCGGTGGCTGGATCGCTGATTGCTTGGCTGGAAATAAAAGATGCGCACTCTCGCGAGTCAGCTAAAACCTATAGCCCAGAGCCGCAGCAACAATCCGCAGAGCAGGAAGGCGAAACTGTAACCTTCGATCTATGCACCATGATCGGAGATTCTTCATTTCAAGAGCGGTTCATTTATTTGGCTGATATTCCAGCAGTCTATCTGACTGGATGGCATACGCCGTGTCCGCCGCGTTGGACGCTCGCCGGTATGCTGCATATCAAATTTTATTGGCAATCCGCGAACATGGAGCGGCAAGTTGATTTTGGACTTCTTTTCTTAATTTTGATTCAGTGGTTTTTGATCGGCGGGTATCCATTGATCCGGCCCAAGCGCTGGTGGTGGGAGCCAGGAACATTCATCACGCTTTGCATTATTATTTCGCTGGTTTTGATATTGAATCCGTGGATCGATTATCTGTCTGGAATTCCTATATTGTTTGCATTTTTCGCTTGGTTCTGGTGGTTTGGTCTGTTGATCTGGAAGAGTTTACAGGGTATCTGGCGGCTGGCGCGGCGAGGAACAGCTCCCAGCTATTGAGGGCAGCATTCCAGCGCAGCTCGGAACCAAGATGAAATGATTTTATGGTGGAGCTGAGCGGGATCGAACCGCTGGCCTCCTCGTTGCGAACGAGGCGCTCTCCCAGCTGAGCTACAGCCCCACGACTACTTCATTATATCAAATACTGCTCTTTGGGAATAGACACAGGGAAACCTGCCTGGAACATTCTCCACTCCGAGATCGTATGTTGATTCTGGCGATGCTCGCCCATGCGGGGATGGAATCCGGTTCTTTCCTTGCGGAGAAAGGAATGGGGATATGGAACCCGCGCGTCACGCTAGTGTCTTTGAGAAGATTTCACCCGCATCTTGGGCCCGGCTCACTGGAGCGATCTATCTGCTCAATTTTGTAACATCGATTATTTCGATGAACGGGAAGGGAAGTCCCTGGCTTCTCGCCGTCTGCTCTACAGGGGCGACCGTCACTTACGTCGCGGTTACAGCACTGCTCTGCTACCTGTTTTGGCCAGTAAACCGCTGGCTCTCGCTTCTTGCAGCGTGCTTCAGTTGGGCGGGGAGCATTTATGGCCATATCAACCCTGCCTATCTCCACCTTCAAATGAACTTTCTGGTTTTCTACGGGTTTTATTGCCTCCTCATCAGCTATCTCATCTTCCGCTCGAGCTTCATGCCCCATGCAATTGGCGCTGTGATGCTGGTGCCCGGCCTGAGCTGGATGACTTTTGCCTGGCAGCCGTTGGCGAACCTACTTTCGCCCTACCAGGCGATCGCGGGAGCAATCGGAGAAGCCATACTCACCATCTGGCTCCTCACAATGGGCGTGGACTCCAACCAATGGAAGCTGCAAGCCAAGAAGCAATTTGTATCCGCTGGCTGAAGCGTCCAGATACATCGCCAACACGGTGCGAACCACTTCCATAAGAGAAGGCCGCTTCCTTGGAAGCGGCCTTCTGATGACACCAGATACTGTCTACAGTTGGTTCATGTTGGCCAGGAACTCGGCGTTATTGCGGGTCTTTTCCAGGCGGCTGATGAGCAGTTCCATCGCTTCCACCGGCGACAGCGGGTTGAGTACCTTGCGCAGAATCCAGATGCGCGAAAGGTCTTCCTTGGGGATGAGCAGCTCTTCCTTGCGGGTGCCGGAGCGCTGGATGTCGATGGCCGGGAAGACGCGCTTGTCCACCAGCTTGCGGTCCAGGATGATTTCCATGTTGCCGGTGCCCTTGAACTCCTCGAAGATGACTTCGTCCATGCGCGAGCCGGTGTCCACGAGGGCCGTCGAGATAATCGTCAGCGAACCACCCTCCTCGATGTTGCGGGCCGCGCCGAAGAAGCGCTTGGGTCGCTGTAGGGCGTTCGAGTCCACGCCGCCGGAGAGCACCTTGCCCGATGGCGGCACGATGGTGTTGTAGGCGCGCGCCAGACGGGTGATTGAATCGAGCAGAATCACCACGTCGCGCTTGTGCTCGACCAGGCGCTTGGCCTTTTCGATGACCATCTCGGCTACCTGCACGTGGCGGGCGGCGGGTTCGTCAAAGGTTGAGCTGATGACCTCGCCCTTCACCGAGCGCTGCATATCTGTGACTTCTTCCGGGCGCTCGTCGATCAGCAGAACAATCAGCACCACGTCGGGGTGGTTGGTCGAAATCGAGTTGGCCAGCGATTGCAGCAGCATCGTCTTGCCGGTGCGCGGCGGAGCGACAATCAGTCCGCGCTGGCCTTTGCCGATGGGGGTCAGCAGGTCCATAACGCGGCCGCTGGTGGCCTCGCGCACCGTCTCCAGCTTGATCCGCTCCTGCGGATAAAGCGGAGTCAGGTTGTCGAAGAGAATCTTGTTGCGCGTCTCCTCGGGCGATTCAAAGTTGATGGCCTCGATCTTGACCAACGCGAAGTATTTCTCGCCTTCGTGCGGCGGGCGGACGTTGCCGCTGATCGAGTCGCCGGTCTTCAGATCGAACTTGCGAATCTGCGAGGGCGAGACGTAAATATCGTCCGGGCCGGGCAGGTAGTTGTAGTCGGGCGAGCGCAGGAAGCCGTAGCCGTCGGGCAAAATCTCAAGCACGCCCTCGGCGAAGATGTGCCCTTCCTTTTCACTTTGAGCCTGGAGAATCTTGAAGATCAGATCCTGCTTGCGAAGACCGCTGGTGCCTGGGATTTCCAGGGTGCGAGCGATGCGTGTCAATTCCGTGATGTTTTTCTCTTTTAGTTCCGCGATGGTCATATTCACCTGCAATAAGGGAGGATGGAAGTGGGAGGGTCCGGGGCAGAATTGCTCCGGTGGAGGAATAGGCGGGAGTTCCATACCAGCGATCCGTCAAACCCGCTTCAGATGCTTCACCTGGGATCAGGGCAGCATCGAAGACCGGCAAGCCCAACACCCCTGGCAAGGGATGCCGAGAAAAACAGCCGCATGAATGGATTATACCTTTCGAGGGCGCTCTTCACGCGGCGCGGCGGGTTTCGATCATTTGCTCGGCGGCGGCCTCAAAGGGACCAGCGGAACCGGGATTGGTGGTTTGGAAGCGGCCCAGTACTTCATTGGTGGTGTCCTGCAGCCGTGTATTCGGCTTGTGCAGCTTGCGGGTTGCCTTGCTCGCCAGTTGGCACAACTGGTAGCGATTGGAGACATGAGAAAGAGCCCCAAAAACTAAATCAGAACGCATTGCGAATTTCTCCTTCAAAAGAATTGGCCTTCGCAGGATGAGCGCAGAAAGCGAAGATACCGCAGGACAAGCCAACGCAACGCGGGCTGCCCTATTTTTTACTCCCAAAGATTTAGACGCACGAACCGTGTGCACAGTTCAAAATCCTGACGCACTTCCGCAGAGTTTGGAACGGCATTCTCTCGCCTCAGCAAACTAGTTTGCCGCCTTGGGAACCATCCACTCTGAATTCCCATTCCGGCAGGATGAACGCACCGGGTCATCAACCAATGAGCCTTGGCTCAAATTTGATGCGGAAAAAAGCAGGAAAGCGATAAACGCTTGTGACTCTCTGCCCATTTATGGATGGCATAGACCAATATATACAGAGTCGATTGCAAGGTCAATAGTTTTTTTAGAGCCACGGGTTACTATTTCTTGACCTGAGCCCTGTTGCCGGTACGAATACAACGAATATGCTTTACTGTCCTAGCCTCCCTCTCATCTGCTACACTCGCTGCAATCTATAAAAATGCTTTTCAAAGCTCATAGCGCGGCAGTCTACGGAATCGACGCCCACCTCATTGATGTGGAGGTGGATTACAGCGGCGTGGTTGCGGAGAAAGACACCTTTCATACCGTCGGCCTGCCGGATGCGGCGGTGCGCGAGAGCCGCGACCGTGTGCGCGCGGCCATCAAGAACTCCGGTTACATGATTCCGCCCACCTTCATCACCATCAATCTGGCTCCGGCGGACCTGAAGAAAGAAGGCTCGGGCTTCGATCTGCCCATTGCCGTGGGGATTCTGGGCGCGTACGGGGCGATTAAAACCAACGACTTGAGCCGCTTTCTACTGGTGGGCGAACTGGGGCTGGACGGCAGCGTGCGGGCCGTGCCGGGAATGTTGCCGGTGGCCATCATGGCGCGCGAAAAAGGGATTGCCAACCTGATTTTGCCCGCCTCGAACGCCGCCGAAGCCGCGGTTGTAGAGGGGGTCAACGTCTACCCCGCCAGTTCGCTGCTGGACGTACTGGATCTGCTGAATGGCCAGGTCGTTGGCCAGATTCAGCGCGAGCCGTATCGCGTTTCGACTGTAGAGCTGCTCGGCGAGTTGCAGCACTTCCCGGTGGACTTCAAGGATGTGCGCGGCCAGCAAACAGCCAAGCGGGCGCTGGAGGTGGCCGCGGCCGGCAGCCACAACATTCTAATGATCGGGCCGCCCGGTTCCGGCAAGACGATGCTGGCCAAGCGCTTGCCCTCGATCCTTGCGCCGCTCACCTTCGAGGAGGCCCTCGAGACGACCAAGATCCACTCCGTTGCCGGCGTGCTGGACCCGACCGCCGGACTGGTGGTTCACAGGCCCTTCCGCTCGCCGCACCACACCATCAGCGACGCGGGCCTGATCGGCGGCGGCATTGTGCCCCGTCCGGGCGAGGTTTCGCTGGCCCACAACGGCCTGCTCTTTCTGGATGAGCTGCCGGAGTTTCCGCGCAACGTGCTGGAGGTTCTGCGCCAGCCGCTCGAAGATCATACGGTGACCATCGCGCGCGCCTCCATGTCGCTCAGCTTCCCGGCGCGCTTCATGCTGGCAGCGGCGATGAACCCCTGCCCCTGCGGCTTTTTCAACGACAAATCGCGCGAGTGCCAATGCACGCCGCCGGTGATTCAGCGCTACATTGCCAAGATCTCCGGCCCGCTGCTCGACCGCATCGATATCCACATCGAGGTTCCCGCGGTGCAATATAAGGAGTTGCGCGGCGGCGCGGCGGCCGAGGGCTCGGCGGAGATTCGCGAGCGCGTGCTGGCGGCTCGCGAGCGGCAGCGCGTGCGCTTCCGCAAATTCGGCGACAAAATCTATTCCAACGCCCAGATGACCACCCGCCAGATTCGCGTCCACTGCGAGCTGGGCGCCGACGCCGAGCGCCTGCTGGAGCGGGCGATGCAGCAGCAAGGACTGACCGCGCGCGCCCACGACCGCATCCTCAAGGTGGCCCGCACCATCGCCGATCTGGAAGGCGCCGAGCACTTGGCCGTCACTCATCTGGCCGAAGCCATCCAGTATCGCACCCTCGACCGCAGCTACTGGGCGTAGGCGTCCGCAGGCCGCGAATCGACCACGCCTTCATTCGACGCCCCGTCTTCCGTGCGGTTGGAGGAAGTTGGAACCGGCAATCATGGCGCCGAACCGGGCGGACGCCCCCAGCGCCCGCCGCAAGCCTAGCCTCTACGCGTCCGAAAATTCAGCGGCCACGCTCAGACTGGCAGCATTTTCCCGCCGCAACTGCTTGAAGGCACGGTAGACAAACGAGCCCATATACCAGCCGTCAATGAATTTGTAGGGCGTTTCGCCGGTGGTGTAGTGGCCGCAGGGCAGTACGCGCTTCTCAAAATCCAGCCCGATCTGGCTGAAGGCCTTGACCACCTTGAGCGAATACTCCAGCGGAAAGGTCAGGTCGTAGTTGGCGTAGACCAGCAAGACCTTCTTGTCAGGCCCCTTGACCTCCGGGCGCATCAGCTTGTTGTAGTAACTGCTGGGGCTGACGGCTGCCCACAGCGCGCGGATGCGATCTTGCGAGAGCCCAGCCGCCTCCAGAGCCTGCTTGACGTGGCGCGTGCTTTGCCCGGCCCACACCACATCGCCAAAGGCCGTCGATGCATGATTGAAAGCATTCACCCGCAGGCGCGCATCGTGAGCGCTGGCCAAAAAGGCATAGCAGGAGCCCAGACTTGTGCCCAGCACGCCGAACTGCTCATAGCCCTGCTCTTCCAGCCAATCCACGCAGCAGCGAATGTCCACCACCGCCTGGCGGCAGGCCGAGATCGTGCGGCCAATATTCGCGCTCACGGCGTAGTCGGAGCGCTCCAACTCGGCCGGCCGGCGGATGTCGTGATAGGGCTGCGAGAGCCGCAGCGCAGAAATCCCCATCTTGTTGAAGATGGTGCAAAGCGAATTGTGGCTGAAGGCGTCGGCATTCCACTGCGGCAGCACAATGATTGCCTGCCGTGGGCGATTCTTGGGCGCGGGCACGGGATACCAGCGCGCATTCACCTGATTGTTTTCCTCGTGTGGCGTGCGCTCCGGCGAGGTAAAGCGCAGAAACTGCGCCTTATCCATCTTGCCCTCGGCGGCGCGCTGCTTCAGCGCCGCGTCCTGGGCTAGCGTTTCTGGGCGGACGTTGGTGGGGTAGAGTTCCGGGTATCGCTCTTCCAGCCGGAAGTCGGTGGGCCGCTGGTAGCCGAAGAATTTGTCGCTGTGGCGGATGAGGAACTGGTTGATGAGCACCATGGCGGCCTCGGCCAGCGCCGGATCGCTGGCGGTCTCCGGCCCAGGCAGCGCCTCCGCGAAGCCGTTCTCGCGCAGAAACGGCTCAAGCCACTCGAAGCCCCACTCCAGCGGGCGCACCACGCGATTTTCATCGCGCGTCGTCAGCCGCGTCTCCCACTCATACATCCAGTTTGCGTATTGTTGTTTAAGCATCGGTATAGGCCAATTTTACCAGCCGAAAACCGCAAACGCCGCAATGCGGGACGAGGCCTGATGCCGAAGGTAATCTGCGCGCAGAAACGCACAATTTCCGGCTCGATTCATGGATCCGGCCCGCATCTATTTGCTCTTCGTTCGCGCTTGCTTATACGGCCTTGGAGCTTTTCTTGAGCGCCAGATACTCCGAACCCACCCAACCCAGGCTGAGCAGCGTTATCAGCGTAATCACCACCTGCGAGATCACGCAATAAAGGCACCAGGTCTCCAGGACCAGTTCCTCAATGATCGTCAGCCTCAAGGCAAAGCCAAGGCCAACCAGCGCCGCCAAAAAGACCAGCGCCCGCTGCCGCCAAAAGGCAAGTCCGCCCAGCACCAGGTAGCCCGCCACGCCGATAAAGCCCACCGGAACATGAAAAATTTCGGCAAAGGGGCTGTGATTCACCACGCCGCAATCCCACACGGCATTGATGTCGCAGGCTTCGACGCCGGTTGAATAGTGAACTTGAATGGTCTTTGCGGAGACCAGCACGCCGATCAAAGCCAGAACTGCCAGAATGTATCGCATCTCGGCAACCATCATAGCAGCGCGGCCCGCCGCGTTACCATGATGCTATGAACGAGCCTTTGAGCGGCCAGCGCATCGCATTTTTTGGCGGCAGTTTCGATCCGCCCCATCTGGGTCATCTGGCCATTGCGCGGGCGGCTCAGGCGGCGCTTGCCCTGGACACGGTGCTCTTTGCTCCGGTCGGCGCGCAACCGCTCAAGCCGCGCGGCTCAACGGCCAGCTTTGCGCAGCGCGTGGCCATGACCCGTCTGGCGATTGCCGACGAGTCTGGCTTTGCTCTCTCGCTGATCGACGCACCGCAAGCCTTGGGCGCGCCCAACTATACGCTGGAAACGCTGCTCAAGTTGCGCGCCGAGCTGCCGCCGGTGGGCGAACTCTTTTGCCTGATGGGCGCCGACTCCTTTGCCTTGCTGCGCCACTGGCATCGCGCTGCCGAAATTCCCTTTGCCGCCGCGCTGGTTGTCGCCTCCCGTCCCGGCGAAAGCCTTGAGGATTTGGAAGCCGCGCTGCCGACGGGTTTGATGATGGACGCTGCTCCTGAGCCTGGAACCGATGCCGCGGCCCGTTACACCCTCCGCAATGCCGCCGGAAACCAAGCTCCCTTCTACCTGCTGCCCAACCTCGAGATCGAGATCAGCGCCTCCGCCATCCGCCGGCAGATTCACGCCGCCGGCGATTCCACGCTGCTTCCCGCTCCTGTTTTGGATTACATCCGCTCCCACGGCCTCTACCGCGACTTGCCCAGCCCGGATTGAAGGGCTAGGATGAAACTCGGAGAACTATCTCAAAGAATGACCACCGACGCCAAGCAACAAACCCGCATTCTCGTCCAAGCCGCCGCCGCGGCCTGTGTAGACAAAAAAGGGGAAGAGACCCGCATTCTGGAGCTTGACCCCATCGACTCCGGCTTGTCCGACTTCTTTCTGGTCACCTCGGCCACCAACGACCGTCAGTCCATCGCCATTGCCGACGAAATCGAGCATCGGCTCAAAAAGGAATTCGGGGTTACGCCCAACTCGGTTGAGGGACGCCGCAAAGGCGATTGGATTCTCCTCGACTATGTGGACTTTGTCGTCCATGTCTTTCTCACCGAGCGCCGCGCCTTTTACGACATCGAGCGCCTGCGCAAATCCGCCCGCCCGCTCACCCCGGCTGAGTTTGATGCCGAACTGAAGGTCGCTCTCTCCGCCAAAACCGTCGCCGTTCGCAAAAAGGCCACGGCCAAATCCAAGCCCGCCAAGGCTGCGCCCGTGGCAAAAAAAGCCAAACCGGCTGCAAAAAAGGCCGTTCTGAAAACGGCTTCAGCCAAGAAAGTTGCAGCCAAAAAAGCTACAGCAAAGAAAGCTGCCGTGAAAAAGGTCCCGGCAAAAAAGGTCGTGGCAAAGAAGCCCGCCAAAGCCTCCGCTCCTGCCAAAGGAGCGGTCGCCAAGAAAGCGGTCGCGAAGAAAGCAGCAGCAAAGAAAGCGGTTGCCAAGAAAGTAGTTGCCAAGAAAGCAGTGGCAAAGAAGCCGGCAACCAAGAAAGCCCCCGCTAAAAAGACTTCCGCGAAGAAGCGGTAGCGCCGACCTCCTGGTCGGCTGTGGCGTGGACCTCCCGGTCCACGCTGGCTTTCTGGATTGAATATCTTCCCCCGGTCACAACCTGCGGCTGATTTCACCGCTATGTTTGTTGTTGTGTCGAAGCTGTATCCTATCTGCATCCGTTCATGACGGATGCGAGGAGCAGGTTTGGCGCTGACAATGAGTCTGGCAATACGAACGGATTTGAGCGCGGGATTCCGGGCAGGGCTTTTCCCTGCTCTGCGCAGGCACTGGCGGCTGACGGCAGCCGGTTTGCTTCTGGCGATGGCCGCCACAGTAAGCATCTTCCTGCTGGCCGGTTCTCATCTTGGGCGCTCCGTGGCCTCGATTGCGCCCTATCCGCATGAGTTGGCGCAAGTCAGCTTTGCCGTGGCTGGAGACGTGATTCCGCATGAGCCGGTGCGCGCCGCCGCTGCGGCAGCCGGAGCGGGCGCTGAGGGCTGGGGCTCGCTCTTCGCCGAGGTCGCCGACGTCTTCAAGGGCGCGGACTTTGGCTTTGTGAATCTGGAGACGCCGGTGGCTCCGACGCACTCGCACGGCTCCAAGCCATTCCTCTTTGACGCGCCAATTGACTTGGTGGCCGCGCTGAAGGCCAACGGCATCAAGATCGTCTCCTTCGCCAACAACCATGTAATGGACCAGGGCTGGGCGGGCTTTGCCGAAACGCGCGAGCATCTGCGTGAGCAAGGGTTGCTCTTCGCCGGATCAGGCGACACAGCGGCGCAATCCTGGCAGCCGGTGGTTGTCGAGGCCAACGGCATCAAAGTTGGCTGGCTGGGCATGACGCGCTGGCTCAACGGCGGTCGCAATCCTGATAAAGAAGATCAGCCGCACGTGAACTTCTTCCCGTATCCAAATGAGTCGGCCGGCGCGCCGGGGGCGGACGAAGCCGGAGTGCTGGAGGCCATCAAGCAGGCGCGGCTCAAGTGCGACTTCCTGGTGGTTTCGATTCACTGGGGCGTGGAGTACGCGCCCGCGCCGCGCCCGGAGGATGTGGAGACGGCGCACAAGATGCTGGAAGCCGGCGCCTCGGTAATCGTCGGCCACCATCCGCACGTCTTGCAGCCAGTGGAGACATATCGCACCGCCGACGGACGCGACACGGTGATCTTTTATTCGCTAGGAAATTTTCTATCCAACCAATCGCGCAACTATGTGGACGGCCTGATGCCGGACAAGAACGGCGACCCGCGCGACGAGATGATTGGGCTCTTCTCCGCCGTGCGCAAAGACTACGGCCCTGCCGGAGTGCGCGTTGAGCTGGGCCATGTGGGCGTGCTGCCCGTCTGGGGTGAGAACAATCGCAATGAGCTGGCGCGCGGTCAGGCCAAAACGCCGGTGATTCACCCGCTGCTGATCGACCGCGAAATTCCCCGGCTGCAAGCGCGCCTGGATGAGCTGACCAAGCTGAGCCTGGCAGACAGCCCAGCCGAAGCATCGCAAAAGCTCACGACCGCGCAGAAGCTGGAGTTCATCGAAACCACCAACCGCTTGAAGCTGCTCACCGACCGCCGCGCCCTGCTGCTCGCGCGCGTCGGCGACGAGTACGTCATTGACCCGCCCAAGCTGCCAGCCAAGCAGTGAGGTCTGGAAACAGGTAGCGCCGGCCTCCTGGCCGGCTGTGGCGTGGACCTCCCGGTCCACGCCGCACACACCTCCCAGCGGGAGGAGGCGAAAATAGCCCAGGATGAAATCCTGGGTAAGCGTTCAGAGTAAGATTCCCGCCCCGGAGGGGCGGATCGATCTGTCAAATAGATGCCAGGATTCAGCGATTGGAGGGCGAGTTTTCGATTCGCTTCGGGCAAAGGTTCTTTCTTGTGTACTTTCTTAAAGACAAAGAAAAGGCGAAAGAGCTTTTAAGGTGTAATTTTAACCTTTACGTAAGAGATCGCAAATGGGATACTCATTCGGGAGACTATTATGTTCGAACTTGTAAAAGCAATCCATGAGGCTCTGCACATTCAATCGACATGGGCATTTGTGACTGTGATTGCATTTGGATTTGCAGTTTTTTCAGGGGGCGCTGCTTGGATTGTTGATAGAGGTTACAAGAATTCTTTATTACATGAAGAAAATGGAAAAGTTACAGTTATTGAACAAAATGCAACTAATAGTAATTGTTCGAATATAACCGGAGAAAATGTTAAAGTGAACTGCGATTCAACGAAGGAGAAAAAAGATGATCAGTCTCAGAAAACTTCTGAGCGCTAGCTCGGTTTTGTCTTTTTCGCTTGTATTTGCACATGGTCAAAGCTCACCGACCATACAACAGAGATCAGAAAAGAGTACTTGTACTAACATAGTAGCTCTAGCTGGGAATGTTAACATCAATTGTTCAAGCTTAACGCCCGAGCAAAAGATATTGTTGAAGAGAATACCGGTTCTTCTCAAAAAGATTCTTGCCAACCAAGGCGATCCAAAAGTATTGATGGACAAGATGAGCGAAATTGAGGAGATATTAAAAGTTACATCTCACCCCACAGAAACCGTGAATGCATCCAATGGAAGCATTGCGATTGGTGGTAACAATTCTGGAACTGCAATAGTTAACAATGGGGTGATCCCTCGTTCGATTACTGCACAACAGGAATCAGAAATTCTTAAACATCTAGGGGCTTCTCCGGCTAAACAGATAATAGTGGGTTGCCTAATTACAGACAATGAAACGTGCATCTATAGAGATAGAATTATTAGCATCCTGAGACAGGCTGGCTGGAATGTAATTGAGGAGGTTATTGCAATTAGTGGTGGCATACCACCTGAAGGATTAATGGTTGAAATAAGCTCTTTAGATATAGATGAGCCACCTGATGGAACAAACCGCCTAATTTATGCCTTTAAAAGAGCTGGCGTACAAATTGACGGGGAAGCTTCACCAGATGTTTCAAAAGGGAAGCTTGTGTTGGAAGTTTTTTCGAAGCCAACCGCACCATAGCATTTACAACTATTCATCATGGGTTCACGTCGAAGGCCGGAGTGGTTACTCCGGCCTTCAGTGTGACAAACACCACAAATAGCCTGTGTTGAAAGTCTAACCCCCGAAAAACATCCTTCAGGGGCTAAACCCCGTCGTTTCTCATTGAGCTTTGCGGCACGACTAAAGTCGTGCCCTTTCAAAACATTACTTTTGCCACGTGTTGCTAACCCCGCTAACTCCGCTATCCCTGAATATCGAACTGCTCGGGATGCAGCGTTGCATCGCTCTTGATGAGGATGTTTTTGCCGACCAGCTCCTCGAACTCGGTGAGCCAGCTTGCGTTGTTGCTCTTGAGCACCTTGACCGTCTCCGGGTTGA
>CAZYCV010000004.1:0-102612 GCA_964645305.1 uncultured Occallatibacter sp.
CGTCCGGCGGAGAGTTCAAAGCCCTCGCGGCGCATCATTTCAATCAGAATCGCCAGTTGCAGTTCGCCACGGCCCAGCACCTTGAAGGTGTCCGGTGAGCCGGTGTCTTCCACGCGGATGCTGACATTGGTAAGCAGCTCTTTATCCAGGCGCTCACGCAGGTTGCGGCTGGTAACGTACTGGCCCTCGCGCCCTGCAAAGGGCGAATTGTTGACGCTGAACTGAATGGCGATGGTCGGTTCGTCAATGACGATGAGCGGCAGCGGGGCGGGGTTATCGAGGCTGGTGATGGTTTCGCCGATGGTGATGCCCTCGATGCCTGCCACGGCCACGATGTCGCCGGTTTCTGTCTCAGTGGTTTCAATGCGCTTGAGGCCGCTGAAGGTGAACAGTTTGGTGATGCGGGTCTTCATCAGCGAGCCGTCGCGCTTGGAGATGGCCACGTCATCGCCGGCGTGCAATGTGCCTTGAAAGACGCGACAGATGGCGATGCGGCCAAAGTAATCCGAATAATCGAGATTGGTGACGAGAATCTGCAATGCGGCCTCGGGGTCGCCGGTGGCCGGGGGAATGGTGGAGACAATCGACTCAAAGAGCGGCTGAAGATCCACGCCGGGGACATTCGGGTCGAGCGAGGCCGTGCCTGCCTTAGCTACAGCGTAGAGCACCGGGAAATCCAGTTGATCCTCTTCTGCGTCCAGATCGATGAAAAGGTCGTAGATTTCGTTCAGAACTTCCTGGGAGCGCGCGTCGGGGCGGTCGATCTTGTTGATGACGACGATGGGCTTGAGTTTGGCTTCCAGAGCCTTGGCCAGCACATAGCGGGTCTGCGGCAGAGGGCCTTCAGCGGCATCCACCAGCAGCATGACGCCGTCCACCATCTTGAGGGCGCGCTCGACTTCGCCGCCGAAGTCGGCGTGGCCGGGAGTATCCACAATGTTAATTTTGCCGCCCTCGAAGACAATGGCGGTGTTCTTGGCCAGGATGGTGATGCCCCGCTCCCGCTCCAGTTCATTCGAGTCCATCACTCGATCCGCCACCTGTTCATTGGCGCGGAAGGTTCCCGACTGCCGGAGCATGGCGTCTACGAGGGTTGTCTTGCCGTGGTCAACATGGGCAATGATGGCGATATTACGAATCGTCTGGGTCACAGGGGGGCTTTTCCTTCTTTTGGTTGGGCCGATGAGGCTTTGGGGTTGGGGGACAATACAGGGGTCAGTGATCCGTAGTCAGGGATCAGATGGCCTTTGTGATGCTCTCAGCTTAGAGAAAATCGCCGCGCACCGCGGCAACTTCTATTCTAACAGCAGGGGGAATGACGCTCCCGGATGGCTTATCAAAGCGCTGCCGCTAAAGGCGGGCGGATCACCGCCAGCGGGATCAAGCCTTAGTGCAAGACTCCCTCGGCGCGCAGAGTTTCAATGCAGCGTTTAAGGCCGCCATCGGTGGTCAAGATGCTCCAGCGCTCACGGG
Source organism: uncultured Occallatibacter sp. (assembly GCA_964645305.1). Lineage (GTDB taxonomy): Bacteria > Acidobacteriota > Terriglobia > Terriglobales > Acidobacteriaceae > Telmatobacter. The sequence continues at coordinate 1,474 of CAZYCV010000004.1, forward strand.
CTGCGACGGCACAGAGCAAAATATCTACCGCACCGCACTCGACTCCGCGGCCACGGCAGAGATTAAAAAGACGCGCCGCCTCCTCGTAGTGCGGCGTTCCCATCGGCGTGTCAGGAAAGGCTTCCAGCGCGCGTTTCAATCGTTCAAATTGAGCGATCTCCTTGATTCCAGAGAGGACTTCTTGCCGGATGGGGCCAACGATGGCCACGCGTCCATCCTGAATCGCGTCGCCGAGCGAAGCCACCATCCGCTGCTCTTCCTCGTTCAGCGCAGACAAATCTCTACGCCGCAACGAGAGCGACCAGACGCAAGAATCGACCAGAATCTTCACGGTTCAACCTCGATCCGGTCAAGCTGGCGCGCTTTCTTAGAGTCGTAGGCCGGATCGTAGTTGATCGTCCCAAAGAGCTTCAGGATTTCCACCTGTTTGCGCCGCTGGATATATTCCTGCAATGCGGCAGTCACAGCCGCCTTCTTCGTCCCGTGAGCGCCTATCCGCCGCGCTTCATCGATCAGTCTGTCGTCTATGGCAAGATTTGTGGGCATCAAAGCGCTCCTTTCATTGTGTAGAGTATCACACATCCATATGTGTGACACTGATTCGCAATCATTCTATGCAAAAATTCAAGCCCGAAAGACGGCTGGTTGAGGTTTGTGAACTCCCATCCTTGCATCAAAAAACAATGCCCACCACTACAGCCGTTTGAGATCGGCCTCGACGCGGCATCCGTTTTCATTGCTGAACTTGAGCGATCCGCCCAGTTGGTGCGCCAGACTGTCGGCCAGCTTCAGCCCCATGGATGGACTGGCCGCCGCGTCAAAGTGCTGCGGCAGGCCAACACCATTGTCCGTCACCGCCATGCGCACCACGCCATCGACGCGGTGAATGGAGATCTCGATCGCCCCCCGGCGATCTCCAGGAAAGCCATGTTTGAAGCAGTTGGAGATCAGCTCATTGACCAGCAGCCCGAAGGGAATCGCCCGGTCGAGCGTGAGGGGAATCTGCTCGGTATCCAGATGTAACTGAATCTGGCCTGCCGGCGCCGAGTTTGAGGCAACGACTCCCTTGAAGAGATCCTGGAGATAGTTGGAAAGCGAGAGGCTGGCCACATCCTGCGACCTGTAGAGCCGCTCATGCACCAGGGCCATGGCATGGATGCGCTGAATGGTTGCCTCGGCAGAGGTGCGGGCCTCGCCCGCGGGCAGCAGGCGTGCGCTCATCCGCAGTAAACTTTGCACCACTTGCAGATTGTTTTTGACGCGATGATGGATTTCGCCGAGCAGAACCTCCTTTTCCTTGAGCGAGGCTTCTATTTGTTCTTCGTGCGCGCGCTGCGCCGTCACATCATGCAGGGTCAGCACAATCATGGGCAGGGCCGAGGCGGCGGTCTTGAGCATGGCAGCGCGAGCTTCCACCAAGGCAACCGATCCGTTCTTGTGGCGGCAGCGCAAGTTAACCGGATGGAAATCGCTCTCCTCCAGCCTTGCCAGCAGCTTCAGCAGATGCTCCCTGTCCTCTGGAACCACAATCTCCATCCAGGAACGGCCGATCAACTCGTCCGGCTGCTTACCCAGCAGAGTGTTACAGACGGGCGAAATATAGACCAGCTTCCCATCGCCGCCATACACCGCGACCAGGTCCGAAGAGTGTTCAACAATGGCGCTCATCAGCGCACTGGTCTCATCCAGGCGGCCTTTGAGGCGGCCCAGCCGCGCCACCCGCTCCAGCACCAGCGGCAACTCATTCCAAAAGCCATCGGTCTTCTTGACGTAATCGGCAAAGCCGCGTCGCAGAGCCTCAATGACCACCGACTCATCGCTGACGGCGGTGACAAAGATGACCGGTAGCTCAGGGACGCGCGCCTGAGCCGCGTCAGCCACCGTCCATGGCTCACCGTCTGGAAGTCTATAGTCCAGCAGCAGGGCCATGAATTTGCCGGAGTCCTCGCCGTTGAGCGCCTTCAGCCCCTCATCCACGCTGGAAGCAATCTGAACGAGATAGCCGGAGCGCTGCAACGTTCGCCGCACCAACTCGGCATTGCCTGGGTCATCCTCCACCAGCAGAATCCGGCGGATGGAATCGGCCTCCATAAGAGAAATACCGCTCATGCTTCAGGAGCCGCCTCAGCCTCCGCTTCATTTTCGGGCAGGCGGATCACCTGAAGAAAGAGGCCCAGCCGCTTGATGGCTTCAATAAATTGCAATGGATCGACCGGCTTGGTGATATAGACCGAACAGCCCAGCTCGTAACAGAGTGAAATCTCCCGCGGATCGTCGGTGGTGCTGAGCATAATCACCGGAATCTTACTGGTTCGATGATCGGCCTTGATCTGGCGCAGCACCTCGATGCCGTTGACACTGCCGGGCATATTGATATCCAGAAGAATCAGCAGGGATTGGCCAGTACGCTCCGCAAATCCGCCGCGTCGGAAGATGAAGTCCAGGGCCTGTGCTCCATCGTGCAAGGCAATCATCGGGTTGCCAAGCGCAATGCGGCTCAGGTTGCGGCGCACCAATTCGATGTGCCCCTCGTCGTCATCCACGATCAGAATGGTAAAGGTCGATTCATAGGCTTTCATCAGCAGTCGTCCTCGGTCATCCGTTATAGCTTCTTCTGCGTTGCAACAGGGTTCACGGGCAGGGAAAAATGGAAGGTAGTACCCACCCCCTCTTGACTATCAGCCCATATCTTACCCCCAAGCCGCTCGACAATGCGGTGCGCAATGGCCAACCCCATACCCTCGCCTTCCGCCTTCTGGCGATGGAAGCGCTGAAAGACCTGAAAGAGCTTGGCCTTTCCGTATTCGGGAATTCCCAAACCATTGTCTCGGACCCAATAGTGCAGGATTTCATCTTCCGCTTCGCCACCAATTTCAATTCTGAGCGGACGCTCAGGACAGCGGTATTTGATCGCATTGCCAATCAGATTGGAGAAGACCTGGCCCAGCGCCGTCAGGTCGGTGGTGGCGGATGGCAAAACTCCGATTTCGATCTCCGCGCCAGTCTCGGCAATCAACTGCTGGAAGGTGGCCACCGAGTTACTCACCAGCTCCCAAACATTGACCCGCGTCCATTGATAGACCTGACGGCCCTGGCGTGAGAGCATCAGCAACGCATTGATCAACCGCTCGAACTTGGTGGTCGAGGCGGAGATATAGTGCAGCGCGCCGCCGATCTCATCCTCCAAAACAGGTCGGATGCCGGGCCAGCAGGACTCCCACTGCGGACAGCTCTGAATTGATTTTTTCAAGCTCTTGCAGCTCTCTTCCAGCTCGCGCACAAAGCCCTGCACATTGACCAGCGGCGCGCGCAGATCATGAGAGACAATATGCACAAAGGCTTCAACCTCCTGATTTTTGCGCTGCAACTCGGCAACGGTCTCTTCCAGTTCATGCGTCCGTTCCGCAACCCGTTTTTCCAGATCCGTGGCCACCTGCGCCATCGACTCCTCGAGGCGCTTCTGCAGGGTCATGTCGCGCGCCACGCGGATATAGCCGGTAAGCCTGCCGGTCTGGTCCCGAACCGCGGTCAGCACGCCGCTGGACCAGTGGACCGACCCATCGGCGCGCGTTCTCCAGCCCTCGGTCATGCAATGTCCGTTGCGCCTCGCCTCCTCCAACTGACGCTGCGGCTCGCCTGACTGAACATCCTCAGGAAGGAAACTGAACTCATACCCTTTCCCCAGGGCATCCTCCGCAGTGTGCCCCACCAGCAACTGCGCGCCGGGGCTCCAACTGTCAATCCGCCCCTCGGCATCGAGCGTATAAATCAGATGGTCGGTGACATTCTCGACAACGATGCGGTGGCGCTCCAGTTGGGCATTCAGCTTTTTCAGTTGCTCTTCGGCCTCTTTCTGCTCGGTCATATCGCGCGCTACGCGGATGTAACCGGTCAGATTGCCATTCTGGTCTCGAACCGCGGTCAGCGCTCCGCTGACCCAGATACGCGTACCGTCTTTACGCACACGCCAATCGTCGGTCGTACAGTGTCCGCTGCGCGCTGCCTCTTCCATCTCCCGCTGCGGCAAGCCGGCTTCTTTCTCTTCCTGCGTAAAGACCAGCGAATAGTCCTGGCCCAATGCATCAAAAGGCTGATAACCGAGCAGATTCCGCGCTCCCGCGCTCCAACTGTCGATTCGCCCTTCCGCATCCAGCGTGAAGATCACGTAATCGGCGACGCTGCCGACAATGAGCCGGAAGCGCTCCAACTGGGCGTTCAAGCGCTTCAACTCGTCTTCCGCCAGCTTTTGCGGGGTCATGTCGCGGCCCACGCGCACATACCCGGTCAACTGCCCCATCTCGTCGCGCACCGCGCTCAGCACGCCGGTAGCCCAGAATAGCGTTCCATCCCGCCGAACCCGCCAGGAATCCAGGGCGCAGCGTCCGGTGCGCTCGGCCTCCTGCAACTCCCTTTCCGGCCCTCCGGCCAGCCTGTCCTCCTCGGTGGCGCCCCAGGAATAATGCCGGCCCAGCATCTCTGCGGTTGGAATGCCCGTATCTTTTTCCGCCGTCGGTCCCCAACTCGTAAACCGGCCCTCCGCATCCAGGGTCAAGATCACGTAATCGGTCACGTTTTCCACGATAATACGGAATCGCTCCAGTTGGGTTTGATAGCTTCGCGCCGTCTCTTCGGCGGTTTTCTGCGCGCTTAAATCGCGCGTCACTTTGGCAAAGCCGTGCAATTCTCCGTTGGGGTCGCGGATGGCGGTCAGCGTAACCAGCGCCCAAAACTTGGTGCCGTCCTTGCGCACCCGCCAGGCCTCGGTCTCATAGCGCCCCTGGCTCTCGGCCGTCGCCAACTCATCGGCCGGCAGGCCGGCGGCCACATCCTCGGGCAAAAAGAATATGGAGAAGTGCTTGCCTAAAATCTCATCTGCCTTGTACCCCTTGCTCCGCTCTGCCCCCACATTCCAGGTTGCCACTCGACCCTGCGGATCAAGCATATAGATGGCATAATCAGTAACGCTGTCCACCAGCAACTGGTAGCGCACTTCCAGATTCAACAGCGCCTGCCCGGAGATTTGGAACTCGTCTCCTGCTTCGCGCAGATCCTGACTCGCTTCGCGCGTGTCCTGATTTGCCTTTCGCGTGTCCTGGTTCGAACCTCGCAAGTCCTGTGCGGATTTACGCAAATCCTGACGGGTCTCGCGTGCATCCTGGGCGGTCTCTCGGGAATCCGCGCCGGATTCGCGCAAGTCCTGGCCTGTCTCGCGCGTGTCCTGACCGGATTCGCGCAAGTCCTGGCTGCTCTCGCGCAAGTCCTGGTCAGATTCCCTGCTGTTTTGGATTGCATCCCGCGTATCCCTGCTTCTCCGCCAAATGCCAGAGGAGGTCAGCGGCGGCGCGTCTTCGGCATCTTCATTCAGCCGCCCCGTGATCGCGGTATCCATTGGACGCAAATCTTCGATGTTTGACATCGATGCCTCCAGGGTTCAGAATTCAGCATTTGAGGAAGTCCCTGGTTATTGTTGCCCAGCCGCAAGACAGATTTGCAGGCGGTACAGCCACTACAGTATCTCTCTGAGCGAGCAAGAAGGACGAAGCTAATTAAGAATTACAAAATTAGTCCCAACAAAGAACGTGAAGAGCAGCGAGCCTGAAATGGGAAGAATGAGTCCTGCCAAGGCGGCATGAGTTGGGAGACCGCAATGAGCAAGCGCGGGCAAGAAGCCCGCGCTTGCATCCAAACGGGAGGTCGGCGCTCAGTGATCGCACCAACCCAATCCTGGCATCACGGCGCAACGAACGGCCGCGATACGATCAGCTCATGATACGATCGGTCATGATACGACCAGGTTACGAACCTGTTAATTGACCAGACGCGGACGCGGGGTGGCCATGAATGTGCCCCCTTGTAGCAGCGTATGCATCAGATCCCGTGCAATGCGCGGGTCGGGGTCCATGCTGAGCCCGGTGAGCGAACGGCCGATCAGGCTCTCCGCCGGGATGCCGGACTCGCGCTGCAATGCCTGATTGACGCGCACAATGCAGCCATTTGCATCCAACTGGACCATGGCCGTGGGTGCTAGATCAAAGGAGTGCGCCTCGTCGAGGGTCTCTTCGATGGCCTGGGAACGCATACGCTCGGCGGCGTCGCGCAGGGTGAGCACAAAGCCCTTGCGCCCGCTTGATGTGGCCAGGGGCGCCACACTCAAATCGACGCGCAGTTTGGCGCCGTCAGGCTGCGTCAGGTTCCAGCCAAACTCCTCGGTAGGGATTGGCTCCTGCTGCTTGTTCATCTCGCCCAGCGGATGGACGGCGCGTGAGTTTGCATCCGTAAGGGTGAGGACATCCGCCACCGGACGGCCTTTGGCGCGGGCCAGCGTCCAGCCGGAGAGCGCTTCAGCGGCGGGGTTCATAAACTCGACCCGGCCTTCGGCGGAGAGCATGAGCACGCCCTCGCGCATCCCGCCCATGGTGGCCTGCAATTTGCGGTGGGCCGTGCTTTGCCGCTCATCTTCCTTGGCTTTGTGCAGCGCCACCTGCAGCGTCGCCTTCAGTTCGCCGCTCTGAAAAGGCTTGGTCAAATAGCCGTAGGGCATCTCCTTGGCCGCGCGCGAGATCGTGCTCTCATCGCTATAGGAGGTGAGGAAGATGACGGGAATGTGGTAGGCCGCGCGTAGCAGGCCGGCGGTTTGAATGCCATCCACGCTGCCCACAATGCGCACATCCATCAGCGCCAGGTCCGGCCGGTGAACCCCGGCCGCCACCAGCGCTTCATCGGCGCTTTCGGCCACGCCCAGCACTTCGCAGCCCAGTTGCTCGACCTCTTGTTTCAGATCCAGAGCGACAATCGGTTCATCCTCAACGATCAGCAATCTTCCCTTCATGGTCGACCTCCTCATTCTATGGAATTATGTGCCATCATTCGGAAGTCAGCTTGATCTTCCTCCAGCCTCCGTATCACACCTTCATGCATACGCTATCGTCGAATCATGCAAAAACCTTAGTTGCAAAATGCGCGCCGAAAAATTCTGATGTCATTAAAATTTTCAAAAATGTGCGAAAATAGCGCAAAGCACTGACGCTTTCTTGCTTCAGCCAACTCTCGGATTCCTGGTCGCCCGCCTATGAGCCGCGCCTCCTACTCTCGTCGCACAACACCGCCCAAGCCTGGCAGAGGACGCCTGCTGGTGGTCTGCGCCGTGGCCTTGGCAATCTTGTTGCTGTTGCTGCGCCTGCTGAACTTTGTCCATGGGCACGGAGCGAGATACCCCCGATGAAATGCCTCAGCTTTCATGCGGTTGCGTCGGCGGAGGCGCGGGTGTTGATTCTGGGCACGCTGCCCAGCGTGAAGTCGCTAGAGGCGGACGAATACTACGCTCATCCAAGAAATTGCTTTTGGTGGATCATGGGAGAGTTGATCGGCGCCGCGCCGGATCTTGATTACGCGCGCCGGATTGCGCGGCTGCGCCAGAGCGGCATTGCGCTGTGGGACGTCTGCAAGACGGCCGAACGCACCGGAAGCAGCGATGCGAAGATCTTGATGGATAGCGTGGAGCCGAATGACTTCCGCCGGTTCCTGGCAAGTCACGCGCGCATCGAATTGATCTGCTTCAACGGCCAGCCGGCGGAGAGATTGTTTCGGCGGAAGGTGTTGCCGCTGCTCGCCGGGCTGCCGGCGATTCCTCATCGCGTGCTGGACTCGACCAGCCCGGCCTGCGCGCGGATTACGCGGGAAGAAAAGCTGGCTCACTGGCGCGCGTCTTTGGAGCCATTCATTGGCTTTGGCGAGTGAAAACCTTCCTGCAGGGGCTAAGAACTTATCCGTAAATTGTAGCGCCTCCGTAAATTGTAGCGCCGACCTCCCGGTCGGCTGTGGCGTGGACCTCCTGGTCCACGTCGAGCTCTCAACCATGCGGAAAAGCGTTGGAGCCGTCAGTCCATAAGAATCGTTTTAAGATCAGCAAGAGTAAATTTGCAATGTACCGATAAGCTCTAAAGCCCTGTTGATTCTAAGGCTTTATTGGCACGACTAAAGTCGTGCCTTTTCAAAACCTGACTGTCGTCCCAGCCTGCCAACCTTCTCAGCGCTGCAAAACCTTACCCACATAGACTCCGTATGGCCCAAGTTGAATGGTTTGCAATGACTCCGGCTCCGCCTCGCCCGGCGTCTTGAGCAGAGTCTTGAGCTTGCCGTTGAAGCCCGGAACGCTCAAGCGGACGGTTTGCGGCTGGGCGGTAAAGTTGACGCTGACCACCACCGGCGGTCCTTCCGGCACTTTGCGCATCCAACTCAGGACTTTGTCGTTCTTTGTATCCAGCATGGTATTGCGGCCGTGCTCGAAGGCCGGAATCGTTTTCTTGATGCGGATCACATTCTCATACCAGTTGAGCAGCGAGTTGGGATCGCGGCTCTCGGCGGCCACATTAAGCGTGGCCGCGCTGGGCGGCACGGGCAGCCATGGCTTGCCGTGCGTGAAGCCGGCATTCTGGCCGGCGTCCCACTGCATGGGTGTGCGCTCGCCGTCGCGTCCCTTTTCTTTGGGCCAGCCAGTAATGCCGATCGGATCTTTCACATCTTCCTTGCGCGTGGGCGGGGTGGTCAGCATCCCAATCTCATCGCCGTAATAGAACTGGGCCGCGCCCCGGCTCAAAAACAGCACCGCCGCGAGCGCGCACTGAATCTCCAGGTCATGCGCGCCATCGCCATAGCGCGCCTGCAGGCGTGGATTGTCGTGGTTGTCAAAGAGCAGCAGCGGTGTATGATCGCCGATCTTGGTCTCCACGTCGTTCAGTTTGGCGCGGAAGGCGGCCACATCTAACCTGTTGATGAAGGCCACCTGCGTATCCATCGGCAGATGAAACTCCGGCTTGTCGGCCGGTCCATACATCTTGGCCAGCTCGGCGACGTTGGTCAGATAGGTCTCGCCGATCAGCACGCGCGTGCCGGGAAAGGCCGCCGAGCTGAAGGTGTCGGCGTGGGCGCGCATCTCCTCGATCACATCATGCACGCCGGGCAGGTTGTCGGTCTTCGCGTTATCCAGTTGCGGATCGCCGTAGGCGTTGGTGACGGGATTGCCGTCCTTGTCCTTGACGACGCCGTCGTCCGCCAGGGTTGGATCTTCGTAGAGCGCGGTGATGGCGTCAAAACGGAAGCCGCCCACGCCGCGCTTGAGCCAGAAGCCGATGATCTCTTTGAAGGCCTCATGCACCTTGGGATTGTTCCAGTTCAGATCCGGCTGCTGGGCATAGAACCGGTGATAGTAATACTGACGCGTGGCCTGGTCCCACTGCCATGCCGAGTGGCCGAAGAGCGACTCCCAGTTATTGGGCGGCTCGCCGGGGTCTGTGGCCGTCTCGCCCTTGCCATCCTGCCACATATACCAGTCGCGATACGGATTGGTCCGCGAGGAGCGCGCTTGCTTGAACCACTGGTGCTGATCGGAGGAGTGATTCATCACCATGTCCATCAGGATGCGAATCTGGCGCTTGCGGGCTTCAGTCACCAGCCGGTCAAAGTCGGCCAGCGTGCCGTATTGAGGATCAATCTTCTCGTAGTCCGCGATGTCATAGCCGAAGTCCACCTGCGGCGAAGGATAGCAGGGCGTCAGCCAGATGGCGTCGACGCCGAGCTTCTTCAGGTAGTCCAGCCGCGCGGTGATGCCGTTCAGATCGCCGATGCCGTCGCCATTCGAGTCCTGAAAGCTGCGCGGATAGATCTCGTAGATCACCGCGTTCTTCCACCAATCGCGCTCGGCTGCGGCGGCGGGGCCTGGGGCGCGCGGAACTTGGCCAACTGTTTTTACTTTAGAATGTTGCGCTTGGGCGGTGAGCGGGGCGACCCCCAAGAACAAGGTCAGCAGGATGCGGAGTGAGGCAGTTGTCCAACGCATAGCGGTCTCCAGGATGCGCATCCGCGGCTGGGGGCAGGGCGGCTTATAGCGGCAACGCCGATTATAGCCGAGGCGGAGTCATCCTTTGCAAGAGGCTAATTTTGACAGTTTGTATAATTTTAGACATTTTTACTCTAAAAAGACTTGCGCATCGACAGGTGATTAGGATAATAATGATCTTGTTGACTGTGGCGATGTGACACACATCACACTCTTTATCTCGTTCTGTTGGCGAATCATCCATGAAAGGTACGGCAGTTAGCCTGTTTCCTACTCATAAAGCAGGATTTAGAGGATGTAAATTGCAGAACGTGGATTGAAAAGCAGATCGCCTTTGCAGCCTGCTCTCTCTCGATCCGTACCAATCACCTCTTCACGAAGCGACCTTCCCCGGAGGAATCAATGACCTCTCTCAAGAATCCAGTCCTTCTCGCCGTCACGCTCTTAGCGACCTCGGCGGCATGGGCTGCTCCTGCTTCCACCAACATTTTGGCCTGCGTCAATTCAACCAGCGGCGCGGTGCGCATTGTCTCTTCCCTTTCTCTCTGCGTTGCCGGTGAGGTGGGCACAAGTTGGGCGGTGGTTGGCGCCACCGGCGCAACAGGCGCAACTGGTCCGCAAGGCCCTGCCGGGGCCGCAGGCGCGCAAGGGCCCGCTGGCGCAACTGGTGCGACGGGCGCGCAAGGATCAATTGGGCTTACAGGCCCGACCGGAGCAACAGGCGCGCAAGGGCCCATTGGGCTTACAGGCCCGACCGGTGCAACCGGCGCGCAGGGGCCCATCGGGCTGACAGGTCCGACCGGAGCAACGGGAGCTACCGGCGCGCAAGGGCCGATTGGACTCACAGGTCCGACCGGAGCAACAGGCGCGCAAGGACCCATTGGGCTTACAGGCTCTACCGGTGCAACGGGAGCAACCGGCGCACAAGGCCCGACGGGCGTGCAAGGCCCAACCGGCCCAACCGGGAATACTGGCGCAACCGGAGCAACTGGCCCGGCCGGCCCAACTGGATACCTTTTCACAATGAGCTTCGATAACCCATCCAGTGACGGCCCCTATTACCTCGCGCCCAACAATACTACTTTCCCGTTGGACCCGGGCATCAATGGCGTCTATGATTCGGGAGGCTATTTTAATGGCGTTGTGCTTCCAGCCGCCTGCACGGTGAGTTACCTGAAAGTGGGAACCTTCAATTACTACGATGACGCGTCCGATACCTCAACCTTCACGGTTCTGAAAAACGGAAGCAGCACGTCAATGGGATGCTCGGTTACAACCCTGTCTGGCGCCAAGGCTATCTGCATCGACGTTACGCATACATTTTCCGCGATTGCCGGCGATATTCTCACCCTCGAATATCAACAAACGAATACCAGTCCCTATGTGGCGTACACAACGGCGCTCGCTTGCCTGTAACCGGGGTGCTCGGCGCTTTTGTTTGTCAGAGACGCGGGCCGTGCTCCGGCACTTCCCAATCCGGAATGCTCTCGTAAGCAATCAGGTTGCCGCAAACCATAGCTTGCGGCCCGGAACCAACGCAGCATCACCAAAGGAGAAAAGGAATGTCTGATCAGTATTTGGGAGAAATTCGCATCACAGGCTTCAACTTTGCGCCCGTAGGCTGGGCCTTGTGCAATGGGCAGACTATGTCCATTCAGCAATACTCCGCGCTGTTTTCTCTGCTGGGAACGACGTACGGCGGCAACGGCACCACAACATTCAATCTGCCCGATTTGCAAGGCCGTGTGCCGATCCACTGGGGCAACGGAGCTGGCCTTAGTCCGTATGTTATTGGCCAAAATGGCGGCACGGAGAACGTCACGCTGCTCAGCAATCAGATGCCGATCCACAATCACCTGGTCAATGTGAATAACGGGCCCGGAAACAGTGCTGACCCGACCAGCAAAATACCAGCCGAAACGGCCAATGAGGCTCGACCACCGGTACTCACCCAGAGTTACACCTCGAATGCGGCAACCGGCACACTGGCACCGACTGCCGTCTCGACCGCGGGCGGGAATCTTCCGCACCCGAATCTCCAACCCTACTTGACGGTGAACTTCATCATTGCGCTGCAAGGCATCTACCCATCACGGAGCTAATTTCCGCCGCGGATCAATGATGTGGCCAAGTTGAGAAGAGACACATGAGTCAACCCGTCCAAGACAAAACGGTCCGTTGCTTCCTGAGACCGGCGCAGGTGGAGGATGAACCATTCCTCTTCCGCCTCTTTGCCGAGTCTCAGGATCATCTGACCGCCTTCCGTTTCAATGCGGAGTTATACGAATCGCTGATTGAGATGCAGTTCTTGGGACGCAAGCAGAGTTACGGCGCTCAATTTCCCCATGCGATCGACGCGATTGTTTGCGTAGAAGATGAGGCGCGGTGCGGGACTCCGGTGGGTAGGATTCTGGTTGATTGTCAACCGGAGTGCTGGCGGATTGTCGATATCGCGCTATTGGCCGCGCGGCGCGGAAGTGGAGTTGGGAGTTGGACGCTACGGCTCTGTCAGCAGCATTGTGAAACGGCAGGCGCCAAGCTGGCATTGGCAGTGAGGCCGGAAAATCGCGCGCGTCGGCTCTATGAGCGTCTGGGTTTTCGCGCGACAGATGAAGACATTTTAACTGTGGAGATGGAGTGGATCGCGTCTTCCCCTTCTGCAGTTGAATCCAGTTTGGGGCAGGAAGTGACACCGACTCGGCGCACGTTGATTTCCAAGCCGGGGCAGAACACCGCAATCAAAATTGAGGTCTACCAACTGCATCTTCCGGGCACATCGGCATGGTCCGGTTTAGCGACACCATCGTAGTCAATTGGTCTTTGAATGGGGCTGGCAGGAATGGATTTCTCTGAATCGCACCATCGAAAAATTCGCCGCCGCGGCGGACAGCCTCAGGAGGTAAGTATGAGAAAACAATTGTTCGTATTGCTCGCATTGGCACTGGCCTTTGCGACTCCATTAGCTGCCAGGGCTGACTCGTTCAGTTTCACCTTCAGCGACGCCGGCGGGGTCTCCGGCTCCGGCACGCTCACCGGCACCTACGAAGGCGCCGGCAATCCGTGGCTGATCACTGGCGGCTCCGGCACCTTCACCGATCCGGACGACGCCGGCTCCATCACCCTGATCTCGAACCCCAATGGACCTGGCGGCTCTGCCAATGGCGGAGTGGGTTGCCCGTTGGGAGTTGGTTGCATCGGCTACGACGACCTGCTCGACCTCTTCCAGAACAGCGGCTCCTATCTGGATGAAGCAGGCCTGCTCTTCGAATTTGGTGGCGGCGACTATCTCAACCTCTTCTTTTCCTACTCCGTGGGCGGCGGCGGTCCCAATTACTACGGTTGGTACGACAGCCTTGGAAACGGAGATTATGGATTTGAATCGGCCACGGGCAGCTTCTCTATTACGTCCTACGAAATCCCGCCCTCGGAGATTCCGCCAACTCCCGAGCCGGGCAGCTACCTTTTGTTGGGCACCGGTCTCTGTGCGCTAGCGGGAGTTCTGCTGCGCAAGCGTCTGCAACCAGCTCAGTCTCTTATGCCGTAGAACCATCTCGCCTCATGCCCTTCTCACGGGAAGGGCATGAGGTCGCTTGAATAAATATTTAAACGCTCCATTGGCGGCCTGGAACTCCCCGACCAGGCCGCATTTTTTGCTGTTTTATGCGCCGCGCCGGTTGCTTCATCTTTAACGCGCTTGGTCACAATCCAAACAACTATAGGAAGCAGGCAGCTACTTCGCGCCTTTGATGATCTTCAACCGGTCAAATTGAATGGTGAACTCCGGCTTCTCACGCGTTCCAGTAATCTGTATGGGCACCTCCGTCCCCACTCCGTCCTTCTTCAGCAGCCGGTCAGCCGGCCTGAGTAGCAATCCCTTCCATCCACCCACCATCTTTGAGATGGGCGCATCCAGCTTAGCCGCGCCGTCAAAGTTCAGCGTTCCTCCCTCCAGCCCATAGGTGCCGATCAGTTGAATCGTTGCTCCCGGCACGGTGTAGCTGAGCGCGGGCAGCGTAATCACCCCGCTGCTTAACTGAAAGCTGCTCTGCATGGCCGACTGAATGTTGGCCGGATCAGTCGTCTTCAGATCCTCCGGCCGCCCCTGCCCGCGCAGGCTCAATTCGGCAATGCGCTGCTGAATCTTGTCGCTCGTGAACAGCACCCGCGAAAGTGCAAACCAGCCATCCAGCTTCAGCCGTTCGTGAACCGGCAAGGGACCGGGCGGAATCCGCAAACTGGTTTTCATCGCCAGGTCGCCGGTCAGCAGCACCTTGTCCGTCTTGCCGGCCAGGCGCAGAAAATCCTCCATCCGCCCGCGCTCTATATTGACGGTGAGCGCAATGTCGTGGCCGTTGTACTGCTGCGCGCCGTTGACCATCGCTCCGGGCACACGCGTAATCGCACCCTGCACGGCAAAGCGCGAGCGGCCCAGCGTGGCCTCCACCGGCTGAAGCCAGGTGTCACCATTGGTTCCGTCCACCTGCGCATGAAAGCGCGTGGCGAGTGCCACAGCGTTGCCAAAGTGGGTCAGCCGGAAGTCGGGCGTGCGCGTCTCACCCTCTACCGTCAGAATGCGCAGCGTGCCCTGAAAACGCCCGGTCGAGTCGAGCGTTCCGGCAATCCCTTTGAAGCTGGCCAGGTCGGCGTGCTCCAGCCGGTACTCGCCCTGGAGAGGCATCGCGCCCAAATCCCCGGCTGTCCCCCCGACATTCCAAGGCGCAAAGCTGCCCTTTGTTTCTACCGTTCCCTTGGGCCGTGGATTGGTCAACTCGGCGTCAAATCCGATTGCTCCGCCTTTGGCTATATCGGTTAGCGTCAGGCGGGCAATGGCAAACTCAAGCGGCAGCTTGCCCGGCTTGTCAGTTTCCATCACCAACTGGGCGCCGATACATTCGATCTTGTCTACTTCAAAGCTCACCATCTGAGTGCCCCACCCGCGCGGCGCACTTGTTTTTGCCGCTAAGGTGGGGTCGGCTGTGGCACTGGTTTCATTTCCAGTCAGATGCGACTTGGGCGGCACATGAACGCTCAGCCCCTTCAACTCGACCAAAGAAATATGGATCGGCACGCCCGGACGATAGCGCAGCGGCGCATGAAAGCGAAACTCCTCCAGCCGGATCAGCGGCTCGCCCTGACCCTCTGGAACTGTTACGCCGTTCACTTGCGCCGGTGGCCAAATGCGCAGCCCTTTGCCCTCCGCCCAAAGCCCGTTCACCAGCGAGATGTGAAAGCTGTCCAGTTCAACCTGGGCATGGAAGCGATTCTCCAACGCCTCGACAATCCGCGCCCGCAAGAAAGGCTCCGCCCGCCGCAGCGCAATCTCCACCGCGGCTGCCGCAACAATCAGCGCCAGCAGCAACCCGCCCGCCACCCACTTGACCCATCCATGCCTGCGCCAAAATGATTTCCGCTCCGTCAACTTCGCCCCCACCTTTTGCCTATCATTGTCGCAGGATGCACAGGCAAAAGTGCAAGTACCCCAAACTCAGACGTTTTGGCTGTAAACTGAGAGCTGGTGAGGAAGGAAATCGGTCATGCGCCCATCAGAAGCACTACCGCAACATCGAGAGACGATCCGCCAGCTTGTACTCCAGGCGGGCATGGCGAACCCGCGCGTCTTCGGCTCCGTCCTGCATGGCAACGACCGGGATGATAGCGATCTTGATATTTTGATCGATCCGGCGCCCAGAACCAGCCTGCTCGATTTGGCCGGTCTGCAAATCGAAATCGAAACGCGAACTGGTGTCAAGATTGACCTCCTGACTCCAAAGTGCCTTCCGCTGAAGTTCCGTCAGAAAGTTCTGGATGAGGCCCAACCCGTATGAGCAGACATCCCGAACGAACTCAGGATTATCTGGAACACATCCTCGAAGCCCTCGAACGAATCCAGCGCTATACAGTTGGTAAATCCGCAGATGAATTTATAGCCAGCACCTTGCTTCAGGATGGCGTTCTGAGAAATCTCGGCATCGTTGGCGAGGCGGCGCACAGGCTGCTGGCAGAAGCTCCGGAGTTTGTGGCTATGCACCCGGAGATTCCATTTGCCAAAATCTACGCCACGCGCAACCGGATCACCCACGCTTACGAAGAAGTGGACACGGATATCGTCTGGAATCTAGCTTTACAAGATGTTCCTGATCTTCAGCGGGTGATCACTGCGGCGCTGAACGAATTTAGGGAAAAGGAATAATACTCTGTGGTAAAAGTTGTGTTTTGAAAGAGCACGGCCTTAGTTGTGCCGCAAGACACTAAAAGTAAAAGATAAGCTTTATTCCCTTGTGGGCGGTTTCACTAGTTTTTGATTTTCACCACAACCGGTTAATGCCTAATTGGAACGGTTTTGGAAACCTTTGAGTCATCTCTTAAGGTTTTCAGGAGGGCATTTGCTGCTTCTGCAGGGGTGTGCAACGACCCTCCACGACGCCCTATACAAAATCGAAAGAAGACCAATTTGTACTCCTTCTGCATCTGTGAGTCAGGAATCACGATAGGTTAATTGCAGGCTTAGAGAACGAGCGATTACTACCGGACATCTGACAGCGATTTCAAACCGGTACACTCATTATGCGTTTTCAATCTGCCGGGAAAACCTGCGGCTCAAACTCTCACCCTCGACCGCCGCGTGCAGAGTAACCATGCTGTGCAGTTCCAGCTCGGTGCGCAACGGAATCTTGTTGTTGAAGGGCTGGTCCGGACATCATCTGTCACCTGTCTGCTGTTCCCAGATTTCATGAAAGACCGGTCCATGCCGTAGACTTGCAGACACAGATGAATGCGCAGATTGAAAACCTCGTAGAGCTGCAAGCGGTGGAGTTGGAACGGACGCGCCTGGCCAAGGCTGCGCGCGCGCTGCCGGAGGAGGTTGCTCAGGCGGAGTCCGCGCTGGCCGCTGCCGAACGTAAGTCCGCCAAGGCTTCGGACGCGCTGCGGGCCGAAGAGACGCTGCGGCGGCGATTCGATCTGGATATTGCCACACACCGCCAGAAGGCGGCGCGCTATCGCAGCCAGTCGGACTCAATCAAGACGCCTGAACAGGCTGCTGCCGTGGAGCACGAATTGACCTTTGCCGAGACCGAGGCCGCGCGCATTGAAGAAGAAGAGTTTGCCAGCATGGAGCGCACCGAGGCTCAGGAGGTGGCGCTGGCTGCAGCGCGGGCCGAGGTTGAGCGGTTGGCTTTGACGCTGGACAACACCCGCGCGCGCATCCAGATTCA
The DNA here is from genome assembly GCA_964645305.1 of uncultured Occallatibacter sp. GTDB lineage: Bacteria > Acidobacteriota > Terriglobia > Terriglobales > Acidobacteriaceae > Telmatobacter. Next base: position 18,523 of record CAZYCV010000004.1, read on the forward strand.
GTTGGCGGAGGTTGCCCGCGAGCAGGCTGAACTGGCCATCCAGCGCGAGGCGCTTCGCCCGTTGATTGAGCCGGAAATTCTGAGCCGCTTTGACCGCCTTTGCAGCTCGCGCGGCACTGGCCTGGCACGCGTGGAGAACAAGCAGTGCACCGGCTGCCGCATGGGCGTTCGCCCGCAGACCTGGAACCAGTTGCGCGAGGGCGAATTGCTCACCTGCGACAGTTGCTTCCGTTTGCTCTATTGGGATCCGTCGATGGCTCCCGCGCCGGAGCCCGACGCCAAACCGAAGCCCAAGCGCAAAGCCAAGGTTCAGTCCGAAGACGAAGAGTAGAGCCGCGGCTCCATTCCTGCTAACCTTTTCTTGGGTGCGGTCGGACCTGGGGGCGAACAGTGCAGCGGATTTGCGTGGATATGGACGAGGTGATGGCGGATACACTGGCCGAGCACCTGAGCCGCTACAACCAGACATTTGATGAAGAGGTGACGGCCGATGATCTGGCCGGCAAAGGTCTTTGGGAGGTGGTCCCGGCGGACCGACAGCAGCAGTTACGGGCATTCCTTGACGCCGAGGATTTCTTTGAAGATCTGGCTGTGATTCCCGGTTCGCAGGCGGTGCTGGAAGCGCTTTCCGCGCGCTATGAGATCTTTATTGCCACGCAGGCCATGAGCGTGCCCAACTCTCTCGGCCCCAAGTACCGCTGGTTACAGCGCTATTTTCCCTTTATCCCGCCCCAGCATTATGTCTTCTGCGGGGATAAATCCATTCTCCGCGCCGACTACTTGATTGACGACCTGCCCAAGAACCTGCTGCGCTTTCAGGGTCAGGGACTGCTCTACTCGGCGCCGCGTAACTTGACTGAAACCGCCTTCCTGCGCGTGAACAACTGGCAGGAAGTGGCGGCGTACTTTGATGAGATTGCTTCGTGATAGGGGAAGATGCGCGGGCGAGGACGCCCACGCTACAGCCGGTCTGGAGACCGGCGCTACAACGGGTAGGGGGTTGCGCTACCGTTTCCTTTTGCGCATCAACTAAATGGGATGGGGCGTGGTGTTGTGCGCGTCGGCGCTGTTATCCTCTTTATCCTTGAAGGATTTGCCTCCTCCAAAGGCGAATTTCTTGAAGCCTGAGCCTACCTTGCGGATGGCATCGCGCCAGCCATCATCCCAAGTAATCTGCGCTTCGCCGTCAACATACTGCCATCTGCCGCGGGCGGAGCCAAGAGACTTCCGGGCGGCGCCGTCGTCGTAAAGAGTGATGTAGAAGCTGCGTCCGTTGCCGTCACCGACCTCCCACTTTCCCAGGAAATGCGCGCGCGACGGTAACTGCACGCCGCCGGACGCAGATGCGGTGGCGGCAGGAGCCGTGGGAAACTCCACACGCTCAATCTCGGAGAGGTTGAAGCTCTGCTTGTGGCCGTCCTTGAAGACGATCACCAGCGTGGCGGGACTCCCTTTGGCGGGCGTGGCCGCATGGGCAAAACCGAGTGGAAGCGCGAGGCAGGTGACGATGGCAAAAGCGATGGTTCTGGGTTTCAAGCGCATGAAATTCTCCTCTGCACAGATGACACTGGGGCGCGCCGCAACTTTGGCTGCGCACCTCTAATCTACGCGCACAAACAACGAATGGTTCCAGATAATTTGCAAGTGCTTCATGAATTGGAAGCCTGTTTGGAAAATCGAATCAAAATCAATCACAGGATCGGAGCGCCTACGCGCTGTGTGCGGAACTACTGCGGAAGAACTTCGATTCCCGTTACAGTGGCATAACCATCCACGGGAACGAAGCTGAGCAGCAACTTTCCCTGGGCATTGGGCTCGATACCGGTGAACTTGCGCGTCACCACGTCGTCCGGGTGCGCCTGCTGGGCGAGGTCAAAGTTTTTCAGCAGCGCATTGCCGTTGCAGAAGAGGTTGAAGACGTGGGCGACCGCTGCCCTGCCGTCGCCAGAGGACGAGGGAGCCTGGTCCCAGTTTCCGTGGCGAGCGGCAAAATGGAGCAGAACCGTATACTTGCCCGGCGAAACGGGAATCGCGTAGGAGAAGTTTCCCCAGCGCTCGGTCTCGTAGAGTTCGGGATCGTCGGTCCCGTTCACCGGGGCCGTATAGTTGGCCAGTTGCCCGCCCAGGAAGTAGTTGTCCGGACTCCACCAGTGACTATCATTGGAGTAATAGGGACTCTGGCGGGCGAGCAGGCGCACCGGCCGGATGTGGCCGCGGTATCCGGGCAGAATCTCGATGGCGGAGAGAATGGCCTGCTTGCCCTCGTCGCCGGCAAACTCCAGATGCAGTTGCCCGTCCGACGCGGGCACAATGCCGGGAAAGACCTTGACGTCGGCGGTTCCACTGGCGCCCGCATCGGCCACAATGTCAAAGCGGGTCAGCAATGCCTTGCCGTTGGCGCGCACGGTCAGGATGCGGCTGCCCTCGCCCCCGCCTCCCGGAAGTTCCTGATTATATTCGGTCTCAGCAAAGTGCAGACGCAACTCATAAACGCCCTGCTTCAACGGGATGTTATAGCGGAAGCTGCCCTGGCGGTTGGTGCGATAAAAATCCGGGTCCTGGGTGCGATTGATGCTTTGCGCGCTGCTTTTGGCTGCTGTTCCGCCCACAAACCAGACGTCCGCATTCCATAATTTACCAGAATGATCGACAAATCCGCGGCTTGAGCCGGCCAGAATGCGAACCTCCTCGCCCACCGGCGGGCCAAGCTGCGATTCGACACCTTGCGCTGTTGTGGAATTCAAGCCTTCCGCCGCCGGCGCTTGCTTGATCTGTCGATGGATCAAAACTGCGACCCCGACGCCAATAGCCAACAGAGCGAAGGTGCCGGCGATCCACAGGATCTGATGGCCGGAGAGGCCGAGCCGTTTCTGCGCGCCGGTTTCGGCGGGGGCGGAAGCATCGGCAACCGCAGGCGCTTCCAACTTCGGCTGCGGAACGACCGACTTGAACTCCGGAACATATTGCCCCAGAGGAATGGTAATGTGAAGACGATGCGAGGCACCTTCGACGGCGTAGTAGGCGGCCAGACGCTTGCGCAGCCGGTTGGCCTCTACGCGCACAATCGAATCGCTGTTCTGATCGAAGGATTCTCCACGATGAAAGACCTCCACGCCGACGGAATACTCCTTGATCTGGTGAGCCTGACCGGCAAAGAGCTTCTCCCCTAGATAGGAAAGCAAGGCGGCGAGCATCGGCGCGCGCGTAAAGTGCTCAGAATGAAGCACCACGGCCAGCTCTGCGCGCTTATCTTCCAATTCGATCGGCTCTGGTCCTGCTATCGTCATCAAATCCTCACCCGAACTGATTGTAATGGTAACCCGGCATTTCGTTTTGGTGACGTTTAACGGCCAGACGAATGGACAAACCCTTGCGTGTAACGGTGGTTAACCCCAGCCTCTGAAGCACATTGCAGGCTACAACAACCGTTTGAATCATCCGGTAAACCGGGGATTCGATTGCTCCGCGGTTGATTTAACCCCCATGCAACCGGCAGTTAGCAGGTATAGCGTTGCGCACACAACGGAAGCGGTTTCAACTTCAAACATTGCAAGGCGCGGATCGCCGGAGAGGGAAGCGCTCTCCACCAGATGCGCGATGCATGGGAGAGGTGAAGCATGAAAAAGCTGATGATGATACTGATGGCGGCGAGCTTGCTGATGGGCGTGACGCCGCGCGCAATGGCCGCGACCACGGCCAAGACAGATAAGGCAGAGGCTGCCCACAAGGCTGAAGAAAGAGGAGACATTTCGCGCTCCAAGAAGGAGTTCGCGGTGGCTGCCGCCTACTATCAGGCGGCAATTCACTACTCCAGCCAGAATGCCGAGCTGTACAACAAGCTGGGAATTGTTCAACTTCAACTAAATAACCGGGGCACGGCACGCAAGAACTTTGCGCAGGCGGCCAAGCTGGACCCGCAGTTCGTCTCGCCGATCAATAACCTGGGCGCGGTTGCCCTGATGAGTCGGAAGTATAGCGTGGCGGCGGATTACTTCAAGCAGGCGCTGGCCATGGATGAGACGGTCGCCTCCACGCATCTCAACCTGGCTGAATCCTGGATGGGCATGGGCGAAGTGGACCGCGCGATGACCGAGTACACCCGCGCGCTGGAGCTGGATGCCGACATTCTGAGCAGCTCGGACTCAGGCGTGATCGCTCAGGTGGCAACGCCGCAGCAGCGCGCCCGCATTGCCTACCTGATTGCCAGAGCCTACATGAAGCGCGGCAACGTGGATGGAGCGCTGGCGTCGCTGACCAAGGCGCGGGATTTGCACTTCTACGAACTGAAACAGGTTTACACCGACAAAGAGTTTGCTCCGCTGTGGGACGATCCGCGTCTGGCCAAGATCATCAAGCGCTAGGCGGATAGAGGTAATAACGTCTTGGAACCCCATCCTTCGCGTCCATGGCGAAGGATGGGGTTCCAAGACGTTATTTCCGTTCAGGATCAATCGCTATCGGTGAAACTCGCGCCGTTCGCATGGGCAGAGGCGGCGGCGTTTGGTGCATGGTCACGATGATGGCTTTGGCCGACTTCGCTCCGGCGCATTGGTAGGAGTGCGGCGTGCTGGATTCAAAGTAGACCGCGTCGCCCTCCTCCAGTGTGCAGCGTTGCTCTCCGTGCTGAAGATCAAGCGTGCCCTCCAGCAGATAGAGAAACTCGAAGCCCGGATGCAGGTGGGGTTCGGGTACGATCGCGCCGGTCAGCGGGATGAACTCGGCGAAATACGGGTCCATTGGCCGATCAGGGACCAGGTAGCCCAGGCTCTCAAAGAAGTAAGTCGGGAACTCGACGCCGGTCTGCGGCAAGCGGACCCGCTCCTTGCGCCGGTGAATGCGGAAGACGGCCGAGGCGTCACTCTCAAAAAAGTACGAGAGATCCTTGGAAAAAACCATGGCGATGCGCGCCAGGTTGCGCAAGGTAGGCACCACGCGGCCGGTTTCAAGCTGCGAGAGGAAGCTGGCCGAAAGGCCGGAGAGCTTGCCTAGTTCGACCAGGCCCATGGACTTCTTCAGGCGCAAGCGGCGGATGCGATCGCCGATGCACTTGTCGGCAATGACGCGCGCCGTGGTCTCGGCGTCCACTTGCGACATTTGCGTCTCTTCGCTGCGAACTGCGGGTTCGCTCATGAGTTCTCCATCCGGCGCGTGGATCAGTGGAGCGCCGGAGAAATGTTGTGCGCATCAAAAACTATTCTCATGCTACCAAAGAGGGATTGGTGGCGCAAGCAGCTGCTGCGGGAGAACTGCGGTTCTGGCAAGTGAGCTTCGAGGTGGGGTATGGGTTCCCGCCCTTTTGTGTAAAGCAGATTATACGAAAACTGATTTGTGTTAAGTGAAACCGCATTTCACTTTATGCTTCAATGATTAGTAATGCAAATGAATTACAATAAGTCAAGAGGTTCATTTATGGCTGCAAATGCGTTGGTGCAAACACGGATTGATCCGGCGGTGAAGGAACGCGCGGCGGCGGTGCTGGGCGAGATGGGGATTACAGTTTCAGATGCGGTGCGGATTCTTTTGACGCGCACGGCCAATGAGGGGGCGCTTCCCTTTGCGCTGGCCACGAATGCCGCTGAACACGATGCCTGGTTCCGCGCCAAGGTGCAGGAGGCGCTGGACGATCCTCGGCCTGCCATTCCTCACGACGAGGTTTCAGCCTACTTTGCTGAACGGCGGGCGGCCGCGTCAAGAAAGGTGTAAGAGCATTCATGCGATTGGAATGGTCGGTTTTTTCGCTGGCGGACCGTACTTCAATCTTCGACTACATTGAGACGGACAACCCGCGTGCGGCAATCGCGGTTGACGATCGCATCGAGAGGCGCGTGGAAGGTTTGATGCAGTTCCCGGAGATGGGCCGACCTGGACGGATCGAAGGAACGCGGGAGTTGGTGATCTCTGGCACGCCACACATTGCCGTCTATCGAATCATGGGCGACACGGTGCTGATTTTGCGCGTTCTGCATGGCGCTCAACAGTGGCCGGATGAGATGGCTGGGTGAGGTTCGCGGTCTCCCACCCTAGCCGCAAAACCAAAGACGCGGCGAGGATGGGGCACCCGGCGTTGTTGCCGAATCTTTCAGGTTTGAAGAATCACACAATTAAGTGATCTTCTTAAGTCCGAATAACTCTAGACGTTCGACAGCGATTGAAGTATCGACTTTCAATCTTCTGCGTATTGTTGCTAAAACGCCCTGTTCTTCGATAATTTCCATGGCTGCCACGCCCAGATCGACAGCGTCCACATAAGCATTTTGTTCAGTTTCGTGCCACTTCCACCAAGCTTGCTGTGAATCAACAGATTTGACACGTAGTGCGAATCCTCCACCCTCGTATGGCTCAATTGCAGAAACAACGGTGATTATGGACATCATGCACCTCGAACTAAATTTTATCGTGTTCAGAATGCAATAGTTTCGGAAAATCGGAAAAACACATACTAAAGAACCTCTGATTAAGCTCTAATTTCAGAGAAGTTTTTTACAGGGGCTGAAGCCCGGATTCATTTTGCTGGCATTGCGGCACGACTGAAGTCGTGCCCTGTTACAAAGCGTTTGAATTGCTCAAAGCGTCTGGTTTGGGGCTGGATGGAGCAAATCGATGCGGGATTGCGGCCGAAAAGCAACCGCAGGTCTTTCGACTCCCTGCGCTGCGCTTCGGTCGCTCAGGATGACAAGCTAATTGGATGTTCGTTCCGCTCAGGATGACGGAGTTATGGAGTAGGCGGTAATGGCGGATTGGGAGCGATAGTACACTGAAGAGTTCCCTATTTTTTTGCAGGCCCGCAGGAGGTTTTATGGCATCGATTGTTCTTCCGTCAGTACCGAGTGAGTCGCGTAGCGGGCGGTTTGGGATTTATGGCGGCCGCTATGTGCCGGAGACGCTGATGGCGGCGCTGATGGAGCTGGAGCGGGAGTACGATCTGGCGCGGGCGGATGCGGCCTTTCACGCGGAGTTGGCTGACCTGCTGCACAACTACGCCGGACGGCCCACGGCGCTCTACTATTGCAAGCGGCTGACCGAGCAACTGGGCGGGGCGAAGATCTATTTGAAGCGCGAAGACCTGCTGCACACCGGCGCGCACAAGATCAATAACGCTCTGGGGCAGGGATTGCTGGCGCGGCGGATGGGCAAAAAGCGCATCATTGCCGAGACCGGCGCGGGGCAGCACGGGGTTGCTACCGCAACCGTCTGCGCGCTGCTGGGCCTGGAGTGCGTGGTCTACATGGGCGATGTGGACATGGCGCGGCAGGAGTTGAATGTGCTGCGGATGCGCCTTCTTGGAGCCGAAGTGCGCGGGGTCTCGTCGGGATCGAAGACGCTGAAGGATGCGATCAGCGAGGCGATGCGCGACTGGGTCACCAACGTACGGACGACCTATTATCTGCTGGGGTCGGCCTTGGGAGCGCATCCTTATCCGACGATGGTGCGGGATTTTCAGACGTGCATCGGTCGCGAGATGAAGGAACAAATTCTGGAGCGCGAAGGGCGGTTGCCGACGGCGGTGATCGCCTGCGTGGGCGGGGGATCAAATGCGATTGGGGCGTTCTATGAATTTTTGGGCAACCGCGAGGTGCGGCTGATTGGCGTAGAGGCCGGCGGGCGCGGTCGCAAGCTGGGCGAGCACGCGGCAAGGTTCCAGGGCGGTGAGCCGGGCGTCTTGCAGGGAACGTATTCGTACGTTTTGCAGGACGAGAATGGGCAGATTGCGCTGACGCATTCGGTTTCAGCCGGCCTCGACTATGCGTCGATTGGGCCCGAGCACGCCATGCTGCATGATTCCTGCCGCGCGGAGTATGTTGCAGCGGATGACCAGGCGGCGCTCGATGCTGTGGTGCGCCTGGCGCGGACGGAGGGGATTTTGCCGGCGCTCGAAAGCGCGCACGCGGTGGCCGAGGCGCTGAAGCTCGCTCCGACGATGGATTCTCGTGACATACTAGTAGTGAACTTGTCCGGGCGCGGCGATAAAGACATGGGGATTTTGGCGCGGGAGTTGAAGATTCAAGGGGCATGAACGAGGGACTAAGGGACTAAGGAACTCATTAATTTTATGGCGATTAGATTTGAACACAAACCGGGGCTGGTGATTTATCTGACGGCGGGCGACCCTTCGCTTGCGGCTACGCGGGAGATTGCCCTTGCGGCGATTGACGCGGGCGCGGATGTGATTGAGCTGGGCGTGCCGTTCAGCGATCCGCTGGCCGATGGGCCGGTGATTCAGCGAGCTATGGAGCGGGCGCTGGCGCATGGAGTCAGCCTGCGGGATGTGATTAAGCTGGCAGGCGAGATTCGCGCGGCGCGGCCGGCGGCGGGTCTGGTCATCTTCAGCTACCTGAATCCGATTTTGCGCTATGGGCTCAAGAATTTTGCCGACGACGCGAAGGCGGCGGGCGCGGATGGCGTGCTGGCGACGGACTTGATTGTGGAAGAGGCGGGCGCGTATTTGGCCGAGCTGGAGCGAGTTGGTTTGCAGCCGATCTTTTTGGCCGCGCCAACCTCGCCCGATGAACGGCTGGAGGCAATTGCCCGGCATTCTAAAGGTTTTATTTACGCCATCTCGCGCGTGGGGATCACCGGCAAGCAAGCGGCGATGACCTCGGACGCGGCGGCGCTGGTTTCAAGGATCAAGCGATGGAGCGGAACACGATGGCCGGGGCTGCCGGTGGCCGTGGGGTTCGGCATCAGTACCAGCGAACACGTTGCGCAAGTGGCGGAGTTTGCAGATGCCGCGGTTGTCGGCAGCGCGATTGTCGAGCTGATTGAACGCTCGGCTCCGGAAGAAGCGCCCAACGCAGTGGCTCGATTTATCAAGGGCCTGCGCGACTAGAGCGCTGGCCCGGTAAATGCCGAAAACAGCTCTCAGCCTTCAGCCTAGGCTGTGGCGGGAGCAAAGCCGCTACTACTTGCAGCATTGAGACGGAGCTGACAGCTGATAGCTGATAGCTGAAAGCTGACACGAGGATGAGATGACGTTGGAAGAATTGCGCAGTCAGATTGATGAATTGGACCGGCAGCTTGTGGCGCTGCTGAGCGAACGGGCGCGTGCGGCGAAGATGGTAGGACATTTGAAGGCCATCACCGCGCTGCCGGTGTATGAGCCGGCACGGGAGAAGCTGGTCTACGCCAATGTGCGCGCGGCCAACCAGGGCCCGCTGCCCGACATCGAACTGATGCATATCTACGAGCGGATCATCGACGTGATGCGGACCTTGCAGCGGGAGGAGTTGGCTTTGGAGAGGAATGCCCCGGCGGCAGAACCGGGCCTCGACAGCGGCGCTGAAGCGCACGAGATTGGGAAAAAGCAATGATAGTAGCGATGCAGGAATTGGCCACCGAAGAGCAGATTGACGCGGTCATCACCGCGATGGTGGAAGCGGGTGTAAATGTTCACCGAACGACCGGCACCACGCAAACGATCCTGGCCGGCGTGGGATCGACAGCGAAGATTGATCTGGCCAAGTTCGAGATCATGGCGGGCGTGCTCTACGTCCACCGCATCACCGCGCCGTACAAGTTGGCGGGGCGCGCCTTCCGGCCGGAGGGCTCGGTCGTCGAATTTGCCAATGGCGCAAAGATCGGCGGCGAGCAGGTGGCAGTGATCGCCGGCCCGTGCGCCATTGAAAACCGCGAGCAGATCTTTACCATTGCCGCGTGCGTAAAGAAGGCGGGCGCTGGCTTCCTGCGCGGAGGCGCCTTCAAGCCGCGGAGTTCGCCGTACGCCTTTCAGGGGCTGGGGATTCCGGGCTTGCAACTGATGCACGAGGCGGCGCAAGAGAACGGATTGATGACGGTCAGCGAAGTGATGGAGATCTCGCAGATTGAGCCGATGTTGCCTTACACGGATTTGTTTCAGGTGGGCGCGCGGAATATGCAGAACTTCAATCTGCTGCGCGAGCTGGGGCAGGCGCGCAAGCCGGTGCTGCTGAAGCGCGGAATCGCCGCGACCATCGAGGAGCTGCTGCTGTCGAGCGAGTACATCATGGCCGGCGGCAACTACGAAGTGATCTTGTGCGAGCGCGGCATTCGGACCTACGAGACGACGACGCGCAACACCATGGACATTTCGGCGATTCCGGTGCTGCACAAGCTGTCGCATTTGCCTGTCGTGGCCGATCCGTCGCATGGAACCGGGCGCCGGGATATGGTTCCTCCGATGGCCAAGGCGTCGGTGGCCGCGGGCGCGGATGCGATTCTGGTGGAGATTCATCCCAACGCCGACAAGGCCGCCAGCGACTCGGCGCAGACGCTGTACTTGGATCAGTTCGAGAAGCTGATGGGCGAGTTGAGGGTAATTGCCGGGGCGGTGGGGCGGACGCTGTAAAGGCGGCGTTGGTTTTCAAAAGGGAGGTTCGGATGAAACGATTCTGGTTGTTTAGCTTTTTGCTGACGGTTCTATTTCTTTTCGCGCCTTCCCTTTTGAACGCACAGAATTCATGGAGAGTAATTCCCATGGAAACGGCAACAGACCATCACCCTTTGCCTTTTTTAAAGGCCATCGGTATTCCCGCAACAGCTACATATAAAGGCGAAAAACATAAGGCTTTTGTCTTTATCTCGGGACATGAGAAAGACAAACCTGACGAGCATCCAGGCATTAAAGTCACCGTAGGCCCTCCGGGAATCGAAATCTATATAGAGGGACTTCAGCAATTTGTTCCAGAAAAGGAACTGGAACTGTTCGAAGGTCCAGATGATTCTGATGTTGAAGTTGAGGTCCGTGCTATGACAGTCAGCATCAGGCGCGGCGAGCATATATATCGAGCCACGAACTCAGTTGACCTGCACACGGGAGATTATCCCTTATCAATTGTGCGGGAGGGCGGTAATAACGTATTCGGCACAGGGGGTTTCACAAAAGGACCTCACCGAACTGCTTGGATACAATTGTTGAACGAGATGACTTCTGGATTTGACGAGGGGCATATCTCGTTTGGCGGAAAAGAGATTTCGTCGAAGATTGAAATTGATTTTCTAGGGAATGGAATCGAGCCTTTGCTAAAAGATCTGATCCGTTTTGTCGGTCCATAGACGTCAAGCGTTGAACCTATTATGATCGAACGCATCACAATTTTTAGTGCGGGACTTCTGGGCAAGTCGGTTGGGCGGACGCTGTAAGAGAAGAGTTAGCACTGGGTCGGTGACCGAGTGAAGATCTTCAATTGAATGAACGAACGTGGGCCGGGAGGCCCACGTTACAGCCGACCAGGAGGTCGGCGCTACATTCTAATCGGCGATCCATTCTGATCGGCAGGATTCATGGAGGGGATGTGAGTTTCAATCGCAGAGAGTTTTTGGGCGGTGGCATCTCCCTTCTGGCTTTTGCAAAGCTGTGCGCGGCTCAATCCGGGCCAAGCTATTTCAAAGGCAAGATTCCCAACGGGCCGTTTTGGCCGGATTGGGAGTCGCTGAAGGCCTACCAGTGTCCGGAGTGGTTTCGGGATGCGAAGTTCGGTATCTGGGCGCACTGGGATCCGCAGTGCGTGCCGGAGCAGGGCGATTGGTATGCACGGGGGATGTACTGCCAAGGGCAGCCTCAATACGAGTATCACGTCAAGCATTACGGACATCCGTCGGTCTTTGGCTACAAGGACATTTGCCATCTGTGGAAGGCCGAGCGATGGGACCCCGATGCGCTGATGCAGCTTTACAAAAAGGCTGGGGCCAAGTATATGGTCGCGCTGGCCAACCATCATGACAACTTCGATTGCTGGGATTCGAAATATCAGCCGTGGAATGCGGTCAACGTCGGCCCCAAGCGGGACATTGTGGGCGGATGGGCCAAGGCGGCGCGGGCGCACGGGCTGCGCTTTGGCGTCAGTTATCACGGCACGCCGCACCGCACGTGGGATGAGTTTCTGCCCGTCCGCTACGGCAGCGACAAAACCGGGCCGCTGGCGGGCGTTCCTTACGACGGCAGGATGACCGAGGCCGACGGCATAGGCAAATGGTGGGAGGGCATGGACCCGCAGATGCTCAACGGCACGCCTCATCTGAAGAACTCGCCCTGCCCGGATTTTGTGAAGCAGTTCATGCTGCGCGTGCAGGATGTTATCGATAAGTACGACCCCGACACCTTCACCTTCGACGATAATCCGATCTTCGATTTCGATGACGGCGGGCCGATTCTGGACCTGAAGGTTTGGCTGGGAATGCCGGACCTTGCGCCGGTCATCATGGCTTACTATTACAACGCCAATATGCGCCGCCACGGCGGAAAGCTGGAAGGCGTGCTTGATCTGAAGACCGTTCCGGAGCCGATTTGGGGTACGATGACGCGGGATTTCGAGGGCGATTCAGCGCGGGGCCTGCAAGAGAAGCCCTGGCAGACGGAGGCCTGCATCGGCAACTGGCATTACCTGCGGTCGGTCTACGAGAGCCACACCTACAAGACCGCGGCGCAGATGGTTCCCGTGCTGGTGGACATTGTCAGCAAGAACGGCAATCTGCTGCTGAGCATTCCGCTGCCCGGAGACGGCATGCCGGACGACGACGAATTGAAGTTTCTGGATGAGATGGCCAAGTGGAATGCGATCAACGGCGAGGCCATCCACGGCACGCGCCCCTGGAAAATCTACGGCGAAGGCCCCACCCAGACGGGCGCAGGCGGGGCCTATACGCTGGAAAGGCATACGTACGCGGCGGGCGACATCCGCTTTACGCAAAAGGGCGACGCGCTGTACGCCATCGCTCTGGCCTGGCCGGGGGATGGCAAGCTGACGGTGAAGTCGCTGGGTTCGAACGCGCCGCATTACCCAAAGCAGATTAGGAAGTTGGAATTGCTAGGGTATAACGGCGAGTTGAAATGGAAGCGCGATGCGGATGGAGTGAGCATCGTTCTTCCTGAGCAGAAGCCGTGCGAGTATGCGTGGGCGTTCAAGGTTAGTCCGGCGTAAGCACCGGTTGGGCAAGTCTATAGGTGATTGCCGGAGTAGTTGGTCGGAAGTCCTGGAGAATTGGATTGGAAATGCAGTCCGTTGATTGACTGACTGATTGATTGACTGATTGATTGATTGACTGACTGATTGATTGAAGGGTACGGGCTTTAGCCCGTACATCAACCGGGCTGTTAGAATTTGGGCTTTAGCCCCTGAGGGAAATCGGCGCATGAAGTCTGCGTTCCCTCGGCGGCTAAAGCCGGGAATCAAAGTCTGCTTTGAATGTACGGGCTAAAGCCCGTACCCTTCAATTCCGCATTCCTTAAATGAGCAGAAGCGGCAAGGAAAAATGATCGAACGCATCGCAATTCTAGGTACGGGTCTCCTCGGCACGTCAGTTGGGCTGGCGCTGCGCGGGTCGGGCTATGCTGGCTCTATCGTCGGTTGGAACCGGGGCGCGGAGGGGGCGCGGCTGGCGCTGGAGGCTGGCGCGATTGACTCGATTGCCGCCGACCCGTTGCAGGCGGCGCGGGAGAGCCAGGTCGTCGTGCTAGCTGCGCCGATCTACGCGACGCTGGACCTGATGGAGAAGCTCAGCGGCGTGCTGGGCCATGAGCATCTGGTGACTGATGTCGGCAGCACCAAAGGAAAGATCACCGAAGCGGCTGGCCGGCTCTTCAATACGCCGGAGCGGGCGGCCTTTCTGCCCGGTCATCCGATGGCCGGCAAGGAGCGGGGCGGCGCGGCGCTGGGCGATGCGGAGCTTTTTCGCGGGACGGTGTGGCTGTTTACCGACGATACGAACTGGCGGCGGTCGGCGCGCGGGGCGGAGCTGGTCGAGGAGTGGCGGGCGCTGGTGGCGGCAATGGGTTCGCGCTGCATCGACATTGATCCCGCGCGGCACGACGAGATGGTGGCGTGGGTCAGCCATCTGCCGCAGTTTTTGGCCACGGCGCTGAGCGCGCTGTTGCAGGAGCGGGTGGGCGACGCGCCGGAGTTGAAGGATGTGGGCGGGCGCGCGCTCCGCGAGATGACGCGGCTGGGGGCGAGTCCGTATACGATGTGGCGCGACATTGCCGCCACCAACACTGAGGCTGTCGCGGCGGCGATCTTCGCGCTGGAGCAGAGGCTCCAGCATCTGCGCGAGAACCTGAAGACGCCGGAGCTGCGCGCGGAGTTCGAGCAGGCGAACCGATTCCGGCGGGAGTAATTTCATCCCGCGGAGGCGATTTTCTCCAGAAGCCGACAGCCCTTCTCTTCCAGATCGGCAATCTCTTCAAAGAGCTTGGAGGCGCGGCGCACGTTCTCTTCAATCCCTGTCATCTTCTGGGCATCCTTGAAGAGCAGCGCGATCTCGGTGAACTTGCCGCCGGATTGATGGAAGATCTCCGCCACCTCGGCCAGCGCGGGCAGGGCGAGGATTCCGGCGCTTTCTTCCAAGAAGCGGGCATACATGGGCCGGAAACAGCCGCCTCCCGTGCCGCCGATCTCAATGAATACATAGAGGTTGAATAGATTTTCGCGCAGCTCTTTCTCCTTGAAGAAAGACGGCCAGCGCAATATCTGTTTGGCCGTGTGGCGCAGACCCGCAATGCCAAAGTTTTTGATCGGAGGGCGGAGCAAGGCATCGACCGTCTGCGTGATGGAGCCAAGAATCTCTCGCCTGCCCGGCGCGCGGAAGCCCGCAAAATCGAACTCCAGGCGCAGGTTCTTGGGAGGAAAAGGCTTGAAAGCCGAGCCTCTGGCCTTGGCGAGTTGCACCAGCGTAATCGGCGCATAAAAGCCCCTCTTCACTCCAGACATCTGCGGGTCCATATCGGAGGCCAGCACCGTCTGCTCGCCGTCGTAGCCGCAGACCACAAAGGCGTGGCCGCCAAAGTGGTAATCCTCCGGAAAGTCAAACCAGGGAAGAAAGCCCAAGTCGCCGCCCAGCATGACGGGCTTCTTCCGCGCCAGTTCGCACAGCAGCTCAGCTTCGGCCTTCTTGGCGCTGGCCGTGCAGATCTCCCGAATGTCGACGCCTGTTCGGTCGCTCAAATCCTGGTAAAAATTCTTGGGATTTGCCCTGCCGCCCACAAAAAGGATCGTGCCCGAGCCCATCTTCATCTGCCAATAAATAAACCCCATTCCAGCGCCGAGGCCGAGCAGCATCTCCTCAGAAAGTGGATGGCCGGCGTTGTGAAAGATCTTGGCCAGCGAGTTGGTGACGCAGTGGCAACCGTCGAGAGCGGGGCACCAGGGAAAGGGCTCAAGCGCGGGACGAACCTTCGGGGCTTTCATTTTGACGCAACTCCACCTTCAATTCTTGGTTTTGCATCGATAATACTCCTGCGGGCAGCCTTCGATCTGAACCGGGTCAAGTGTGTAAGGGCGCGGAAGGTGTGCAAAGAGTCTGGACACGTCACCCATTTCTCCACCAAGGTTGAACGTTGTACCATATTGCGGTACTAAGAGATGCTTTTTAGACTCCGTGAGTCCGAAAAGTGTGCTACTTTGTTGATAGCGGTTCACTCGGTTCTGAAGATTTCCGAAAAGAGTTTGCGGCTTCCCCCTCCCCCAGTTGTTTTTGCAAGCGGTTTGGTTTCATTGAATTACAGAGCGGAACGGAACGGGTATATTCTGTTTTATCAGAGATTTGTTTGGCTTCGAGGGCGGTTTTAGGCCTGTACGCGGGTTTCTGGGATTCTCTAACTTGAGGGTGGAGTCTTCCTTAGATCACTTTCTTGAACAAATTTATGTGACCGCCGACACAGCGCGCACATCAAATAAACGCCAACCAGGCAAGGAATGTACGAATGGCGCAAATATTTGACCGCAGCTCGAATGCGTTGGCTCGTGCGAGCCTGATATTGACGGGGCTGATCGTGATCGGGCTTGGGGTGACGCTGGATGCATTGCAGCGCTCGCCATGGGTGACGCGGCAAGGTCAGCGGCCGGATCAGCCAGTGCCATTCAGCCACAAGCATCACGTTCAAGGACTGGGCTTGCAGTGTCAGTATTGTCACGTCTCAGTCGAGAAGTCGAGTTACGCTGGAATTCCACCCACCAAAACTTGCATGAACTGCCATGCGCAGATCTGGACCAATGCGCAACTGCTGGAACCGGTGCGCGAGAGCTGGGCGACAGGTAAGTCGATCCCATGGATTAAAGTGCATGACTTACCCGATTATGTTTATTTCAGTCATGAGATTCATGTGAATAAAGGCATGGGCTGCGCAAGCTGCCACGGGCGCGTGGATCAGATGCCGCTCATGTACGCCGAGAATACTTTGCAGATGGAATGGTGTTTGAATTGCCATCGCAATCCAGCGAAAAACCTGCGACCTACCAGCGAGATTTATAACATGGCGTGGGAGAAACCCGCAGAAGATAGGCCGGTCTGGTGCGCGGTGGGTGACGAGGAAACCGGTGTGCCTACGGCGCAGAGCGTGAATTGCGTGACACGGGAACCCGCGCTGGCGTCGTACAAAAAATTCACCAGCCAGAGTGAGTTAGGGAATTTTCTAGTGGATCACTACAAGATTCGCACGCCAAACGAGTTATCCAGTTGCGAGGTCTGCCACCGATGAGCGGACACAAAAAGATGAATGAATCCGAGATGAGGAACGACGCCCAAGTGGCCCAAGAGCCGAGTCTTGTAACAGGGCACGGCTTCAGTCGTGCCGCAAGCGATGCCCAATCGGCACGGGCTTTAGCCCCTGAGGGGGGCTCTTCGACCGCAATCGCTGCCTCAACGCCAATGACTCTCGTCCAAATTCGCCAACAATTAAAAGGGGTCACAGGCAAGCGCTATTGGCGATCGGTGGATGAGTTAGCCGATACGCCGGAGTTTCAAGCGGCAGTGGAAAAGGAATTTCCCTCGTCGCCTCACGCGTGGGGTGATGAAGTTTCGCGGCGAGGCTTCTTGAAATTCATGGGTGCATCTGCGGCGCTGGCTGGTTTGGCCGGCTGCACCAAGCAGCCCGATGAGCCGATCTATCCTTATGTCAAGGCGCCGGAGGATTTGGTTCTCGGCAAGCCGAATTACTTTGCCACGGCGATGCCGTTTGTAACCGGCGCGGTGCCGCTGTTAGTCAAGACCGATCAATATAGGCCAATTAAAATCGACGGCAATCCAGAGCATCCTTATAATCAAGGCTCGTCGGACCCATTCTCTCAGGCTGCGCTGCTGGACTTATACGACCCAGACCGCTCGCAGCACGTGACTTATCGCGGCGACAATCGCGAGTGGGCAGAGTTTGCGGTCGAATTTCGCAACAAAGTGATCTCGACCAAAGACGGAACGGGAATTTACTTCCTCAGCGAGACGATCACTTCGCCAACGCTGGCGCGGCAGTGGAAGGAAGTACAGGCTAAGTACCCGAAGGCGACGCTGGTGCAATATGATCCGGCGGTTGCCGGGACTTCGCTAGAGAATGGGCTGAATGTTCAATACGATTTGGCTGACGCGGATGTAATTGTTTCGCTCGATGCGGATTTTCTTTCAGGTGCTGGCTTCCCCGGCTTTCATAAATTAGTGCGCCAATATGCGGAACGGCGCAAAGATCCAACAAAGCTGAATCGGTTGTATGCGATTGAGAGCACACCGACAACTACGGGATTGAAGGCTGAGCATCGACTAGGTTTGCGGGCGAGTCAGATTCCGGCCTTTGCAGCGGAGTTGGCGAAGGCTGTTGGAGTTAGTGGGGTTGAGACACCTGCTTATAGCTGGACCGATGAGCAGAAGAAGTTCTTGGCTGTGCTGGCCAAGGATTTGAAGGCTCACGCGGGTAAGTGTGTCGTGATTCCTGGGATTTATCAGGATTCTTCAGTCGTTGAGGCCTCTCTTGCTATCAACATTGTTTTGGGAAATAGCACAACAGCTCTAGAGACAGGCGATTCGCTGAATCTGGCATCTTTGGAGCTAAGAGAACCTCAAATACCAAATCAAATCACCAACCTGAAATTACTGGTTGGCGATTTGAATGCCGACAAAGTCGATTGGCTAGTAATTTTGAATTCCAATCCGATTTATAGCGCCCCTGCCGATTTGATTTTTTCTTCTGCCTTTGAGAAGGCGAAGATGACAGTGCATCTCGGCTCGCATCTTGACGAAACCGGGCAAAATGCTCAATGGCATATTCCCACTGCGCACTTTTTTGAGTCGTGGTCTGACGCGCGGACTTATGACGGAACAGTTTCGATTGTGCAGCCGATGATTGATCCGCTGTATGGCGGGAAGACAGCGCACCATTTCTTCCAAGCATTGCTGGATGAGCCAGGATTGAGTCCTTATGAGGCAGTTAGACTGACCTGGAAGCCGGTCATTAAAGGTGATTTTGAATTGGGCTGGCGCAAGGCGCTGCATGCTGGTTGGATAGAAACAACAACCTATTTGAGCACCTACCAATCTATATTCAGCATTTCTGCTCATCCTAAGACTCCCGCCCCGTTGTCGAATGTTGGATCGAATGGATCCGTCGAAATCATCTTCCGGCCGGACCCGAATGTGTATGACGGGCGCTTTGCCAATGTTGGTTGGTTGCAGGAGCTTCCCAAGCCTGTGACGAATTTGAGTTGGGATAATGCGGCGATCATGTCTGGCGCAACGCTGACCAAGTATGGCCTGGAAGAAGACGATATTGTCGAGTTATCGGTGAATGGCCGCAAGGTGAATGCGCCGGTGATTGTTGCCCCAGGGCATCCAGATAACTCGGTTACTGTGCATTTGGGTTATGGGCGCTCGAATGCCGGGCGCGTGGGTTCGGGCGCGGGCTTCAATGCTTATCTGATTCGCACCTCGGATGCGCCGTTTTACGCTGTCGGCTCGATGAAGAAGGTTCCCGGCAAGTGGGGCGTGGCGATCACCAAGAGCCACTTCCAGGACCATAGGCCCAAGATGTTTGGCGGCGAGGGCAATGGTAATAACTCACTGGAAGCCGATGAAGCGATCAACGAGCGCGGCATTATTCGCTATGCAACGCTGGAGGAGTACAAAGCTAATCCTAACTTTGCCAACGAGGGCGAAGGGCGCACTGCGACAGACAAAAGCTTGTCGCTTTTTCCTAACTGGGAGTATAAGGAAAACGCGTGGGGTATGTCGATTGATATGAACAGTTGCACGGGCTGCAATGCGTGCATCGTCGGCTGTTATGCGGAGAATAACATTGCGGTCGTCGGCAAGCAGCAAGTGCGCATCGGGCGCAATATGCAGTGGTTGCGCATTGACACTTACTTTGAAGGAGATTTGGCGGCTCCTCGTGCGCACTTCCAGCCGATGGCTTGCCAGCACTGCGAGAATGCGCCGTGCGAGCAAGTCTGCCCGGTGGGCGCGACGGTGCATACACCGGAAGGCTTGAACGCAATGGTTTACAACCGCTGCGTGGGCACGCGCTATTGCTCGAATAACTGCCCCTACAAAGTCCGTAGATTTAATTTTCTTTTGTATTCCGATTTCGAGACCGAGAGCTTGAAATTGATGCGCAATCCGGATGTCACGGTGCGCTCGCGCGGCGTGATGGAGAAGTGCAGTTACTGCTTGCAGCGGATTTCTGCGGCGAAGATTGAGGCCGACAAGGAGAACCGTCCGGTGCGTGACGGGGAGATTGTAACAGCGTGCCAGCAGGCTTGCCCGGCGCAAGCGATAACTTTTGGGAATATTAACGACAAACAAAGTAAAGTGGCTAAGTTACAAGCCGACGAGCGCAGTTATCAGGTACTAGCTGATCAGAATACTCGGCCGCGGACAAAGTATGTTGCAGCGGTATTGAATATGAATCCGGAGTTGGAAGAGAGTCCGGTGGAGCATCCGGCGAAGGGTTAATTGTTGCGCGGTGAAGAAATGAAATAGTAAGGTTGCGGAGCCACGATGGCAGTCGATTTGAAAGACAACCCGAAGCTTGATCCAGCGACTGGCGAGTACTACGTTATTGCGCCGGGACAGACATTCATCTCTGTCACCGAGAAGATTACGCGCATAGTGCTGACGCCCACGACCCCGTTGGGATGGTTTGCGCTTTTCGGCGTAGGCGGTGCGCTGGCGACTGTGCTGCTGGTAGCCGTGACCTGGCTATTTCTAGAAGGCGTAGGGATTTGGGCAATCACGCAGCCGGTCGCCTGGGGCTTTGCAATTATCAATTTTGTTTGGTGGATCGGCATTGGTCATGCTGGCACGCTGATTTCCGCAATCTTACTTCTCTTCAAGCAGGGATGGCGTAACTCGATTAACAGGTTTGCAGAGGCGATGACGATTTTCGCCGTTGTGTGCGCCGGTATGTTTCCGCTAATTCATGTAGGCCGTCCATGGCTGGGATACTGGTTGCTACCGATTCCGTTGACGATGGGTGTTTGGCCGCAGTTCCGCTCGCCTCTGCTTTGGGATGTTTTTGCAGTTTCAACCTATGCGACGATTTCGGTGGTTTTCTGGTATATCGGCATGGTTCCAGATTTTGGCACAATGCGCGACCGTGCCAATTCAAAGTTTGCGCAATATGCGTATGGGTTGGTTGCCCTTGGTTGGCGAGGATCAGTGCGCCACTGGGCGCGCTATGAGACGGCCTCGCTATTGCTGGCTGGTTTAGCCACGCCACTGGTCCTTTCTGTGCATACGGTTATCAGCTTTGATTTTGCCGTGGCTGTCTTGCCGGGATGGCATACGACGATTTTTCCACCATACTTTGTTGCCGGCGCAATTTACTCCGGCTTTGCGATGGTGCTGACATTGGCGATTCCATTGCGTAAGTTTTATCATCTTGAAGGTTTGGTTACAGAGAGACATATCGATAACATGGGAAAGGTGATGCTGGCGACGGGTTTTATTGTAGCTTACGGCTATGGAATGGAAGTCTTCATGGCTTGGTACTCAGCCTCGCATTGGGAAGCCTTTATGATGTGGAACCGGATGTTCGGGCCGATGGGATGGGCTTACTGGGTCTTGATTACTTGCAACCTGGCGATTCCATTAACAACGCTATGGTCGCGCAAACTGCGTACAAACATTGCTTTCATGTTTTTCATTTCGATAGTAGTGAATGTCGGAATGTGGTTTGAACGTTTTGTGATCGTGGTCACCAGCCTCTATCGGGACTTCTTGCCATCATCGTGGGGAACTTATCGTGCAACGAAGTGGGATTACATGATTTATGTGGGAACACTGGGACTATTCACGGCACTGTTCCTGTTGTTTGTAAGATTTTTACCGATGATTCCGATGTCTGAGATCAGGATGATGCTGCCAGGTGCAAAGATAGCGTCAAAGAAAACTGCGGAGGTTGGTGACTGATGCCCCCACGCGAAGGGATTTACGGCCTGTTGGCAGAATTCGATACTCCCGTCGACTTGGTTCGCGCAGCGCAACAAGCGCGCCAGGACGGTTGGCGGCGCATGGATTGTTACACGCCTTACCCTCTGGAAGAGGCGGTTGAAGCTATTGGCTTTCATCGCAACAAGGTTCCTCTCATCACTTTGATTGGCGGATTGATGGGATTAATGGCGATGTTTTTGTTGGAAGTTTGGATTTCGGTTTGGGCGTATCCACTGAATATTGCTGGCCGACCCACATATTCATGGCCCGCGTTTATTGTGCCTGCATACGAATGGACTATCTTATTTGCTGGATTATCGGCTGCTTTCGGGATGCTTGCGTTGAACGGATTGCCGACGCTCTATCATCCACTATTTAACGCGCCTAACTTTCGCGAGGGAGCGACAACTGATAAGTTTTTTTTGTGTCTTGAGGCGCTGGACCCTAAGTTCGATTTGGAAGAGGCAAAGAAATATTTGGAGAGTTTTGCGCCGGTCTCGGTGGTGGAGGTGGACTACTGATGACTACCCGACAATGGACAGTGGGCAGTATGCAGTGGATGATTCGCTGTCAGCACAATCGAGGCGTAGCAATTTTAATGGCGGCATCGGCTGCTTTATTTGCTGCTGGTTGCCGGCAGGATATGCAAGATCAGCCGAAGATTATTGCGCAGCGCGGATCTGAGGTTTTTGCCGATCATCGCGGCGCGCGCCCGCAGGCAGCTAACACCGTGGCTCGCGGACAGTTGCACGAGGACAGTTACTTTTTTACTGGTGTGATTCAGTCGGCAGATGGCTATCGCGAAGAAAAGAATGAGATGCCTTTCCCGGTCACACTTAACGTCTTGAAGCGGGGGCAGGAGCGCTTCAATGTATATTGCTCGCCTTGCCACTCGCGTGTTGGCAATGGGCTTGGCGAGATTGTTCAGCGCGGTTACAAGCCTGCGGCTAATCTGCATGATCAAGTAAGATTGTCGCAACCAATTTCGCACTATTTTTACGTGATGACCAATGGATATGGTGCGATGCCTGAATATTCCGCGCAGTTGACTCCCGTGGATCGTTGGGCTGTGGCGGCTTATATTCGGGCATTGCAACTAAGTCAATCTGCGACGGTGACGGATGTGCCTGTAGGTTCTAAGATAGAGAACTTGAAAGAAATTGCGGCGGAATATCATTTATCGGAAGGATTCGCAGAGAAATGGCCGATGCCAAAAACCGCAGTGCAAGCATATCCCCACGAAGATAAACAAGACATTCCAGCGCTGGCTCCGGCTAATCCTGCGGACCCGGCGATCAAGATTCCACTTAAAAGGTGATCGGTTGAGTAATATTCAGCACTTAGGTGCTTTCGACCAAGAGCAAAGGACGCACGGTATGACAGATCAGACGCACGCAAGACCACTTCCCGCTGAGTTGGGCGCTCCGTCTTTTGTAGACGGATGGCGTAGGCGTGCGCTTGTAACTGGTTTGGCCTTTTCGATTATGTCTTTTGGCTTGGCGGTTGCGGACAAGTCGGTTGATCATGTTTTGCGGGCATGGTTACTTGGCATGGTACTTACTTTTGGTTTTGCGGTTGGGGGTCTTGCTTTGCTAATGGTGCAGTATGTCACTGGCGGCAAGTGGGGACTTCTGCTGCGCAGACCTTTGGAGGCTATGAGTCGCACACTTCCACTTGTTTTCGCTTACTGGCTGGTGGTTGCGCTTTTTCTGAAAAAACTATATTTGTGGGCCTGGATTGAGAATCCATCCGTAGCATTCAAGGCGGGACTTATTAATGAGGTCCAAAGGCATGCAATTGAA
This sequence comes from uncultured Occallatibacter sp., assembly GCA_964645305.1. GTDB lineage: Bacteria > Acidobacteriota > Terriglobia > Terriglobales > Acidobacteriaceae > Telmatobacter. Next base: position 41,481 of record CAZYCV010000004.1, read on the forward strand.
TTTAAGCGGCCAATGCTAAATTCTTTTTCATTTATACTCGTTGGCTTGGTGTGCTTTGCAATTTGGGGATTCTATGCGTGGAAGCTTAATTCGATGGGAATCCGGCGTGATGCAGATTTACCGGTCACTACACCGACATGGATCAAGCAGTTTGAAAATATAAGCGGTCCGGGAATCGTTGTATACGCTATTACAATGAGCGCCGCTGTGATTTATTGGATAATGTCGCTTGATCCGACTTGGTATTCATCTGTTTATGGATTACTTTTTCTAGTGGGCCAAGGTTACCAGGTGCTGGCGTTTTCCATCATTGTTGTAATTTCGCTTTCCAAGGAAGAACCATACAAAACGATTCTTCGCCAAACTGAGCAGCACGATCTGGGCAAGTTGGCATTTGCTTTTGTGATGCTGAATATTTATTTGGCATTTTCGCAGTTTTTGATTATCTGGTCTGGTAATCTCCCAGAAGAGATTCCCTGGTATCTGGATCGTTTCATGGGCGGTTGGGGCGTAGTGATCACGCTTGATTTTATTTTTCATTGGCTGATTCCGTTTACTTTACTGCTTTCACGCGACTTGAAGCGCGACAAAAGGCGACTACTTTGGATTTGTATATGGATGGTATTTGCAAAAGCATTTGATTTGTTTTGGCTGATTGAGCCTAACTTCAAGGATGCGGCGCGAAACCTTCATTTTAGCTGGGGTATTTTGGAATACATGGCAGTTCCTGTGGCGATGACTGCGTTTTGGATTGCGTATTTTTGCACCGAACTAAAAGCAAGGCCGCTGGTGCAAACGAATGATCCGCACTTGGCAGAAATTCAGGAGAGTGATCATGCACACGCATAAACCGCACGATCCGGATCAGATTGATGTCTCGCTTGGCTATGAGAAGTCAGACGCGCGCGTTTCCGGCGTGGTAACTTTCTTAATCGTTCTGGGTGTTGTCGGTGCAGTAATCGGGGGAATCGCTTATGGGATGGGCGGTTGGTTGAATGCACGCATGAGCAGAGAAGACGGACCGAAGAATAGGTGGGCCCAACCGGTTGATGTTAGGCAGTTAGGCGACATGGCTTCAAACGCAGATATGGAGAAGTCGATAGGTAACTCGACGCAAATTTTTCCAACCCCGCGTGTGCAGACAGATGACGGCAATCAGGATGTAGCTGATCTCCACGCACGCGAAGATTTGCTATTGGATAACTATAGCTGGGCAGATCAAGGACAAGGCAAAGTGCGAATTCCAATTGATCGCGCGATGGAGTTGGTCGCACAACGAGGATTGCCTGTTGCAAAGCATTCGAATCAAAGCTCATTGATGATTGGGGATGAGAGGTTGTCGGTGACTGTTCCCTTAACGAGCGGATTTGCCCGAACTGGATATGAGATGGATCGGACCTCAATGATGATGCGCAAAGAGCGTTAAGGATTTTGTGTTCATCTTACCGGATTTCGTGGAAGCCGTTGGAATTTGAATTGAGTAAGAGTCTGGTGTTTCACTTTTTGTGCCGTTTGCTTGGTGTTACGGTTTGTCGGTAAGTGAGAAAGTTGACTGTATGCTAAATGCTAAGACACTTCGGAGTAACAGGATGGGCGTATTTTATGCGCTGACAGTAGGTGCGCTTCTGCTTTCGCCTTTACTTTCGGCGCAAGTTTCGCGCTACGACGAAAAGGAGATGGCTCCTGTGAGCGACAGACCTCCAGTGATCTTAAGCAAAGTGGGTATTGCTCAAAGGTTGAATGGACAATTGCCGCTTGCACTTTTGTTCACTGATGACGCGGGCAAGCAAGTGCAACTGGCAAGTTACTTCGGAAAGAAACCTGCAATTTTGGCGCTGGTGTATTATCAATGCCCGATGCTTTGTTCTGAGGAACTGAATGGTTTGACCAGTGCGCTGGAGATGGTGAATCTGGTACCAGGCAAAGATTTTGACGTGATCGTGGTTAGCATTGATCCGAGCGAGGGCACGGATTTGGCTGCGGCTAAAAAACGGATTTATCTCAAACGCTACGGGCATCCGGAAACGGCATCCGGATGGCACTTTATGACCGGTACACAAGCTAACATTGATACGCTTACACAAGCGGTAGGTTTCGGCTACGTCAAGATCCCCGGACCTGATGGCAGGCTTACGCAGTTTGCTCACGCCAGCGCGATACAAATTGTTACTCCGGAGGGGCGACTGGCGCAGTATTACATGGGTGTCGAATACTCGCCGAAGGACCTGCGGTTAGGACTTGTTGAGGCTTCATCCAACCGCATCGGCTCGCCGGTAGATAATATTCTGACATACTGCTACCATTACGATCCGACGACCAACAAGCACACTCTTATAATCGCGCGCGTTGTCCAGTTGGGCGGACTGGTGACTGTGTTTTCTCTTGGCGGTTTTATGCTGACAATGTTTCGCAAGGATGCGAGGAAAGATGGTCAGCCGGTGACAGACAAAAAGGTGAACGGATAACGAAATGAATCATTTTAGTCCAGTAATTTCGCAGTTTCTCGTCAAGTGGTTGACGAACTTCGCGCTTTTTCCGCCGGAGGCGTCCAAGATTGCGCCTCAAATGGACGCTTTGTATTTTTTTATGGTGTTGGTAAGTGTGATTGGGCTAACGATTGTCGTCCTTTTGGTGACAGCTTTTTCGATTTTATATAGCAAGAAGCGCCATCCGGTGGCGGTGCAGATTGAGGGCTCAACGCTGCTGGAAGCCACATGGACGATCATTCCGCTCGGACTTTTTCTGATTATGTTTGTTTGGGGCGCTCTAATTTATTTTCGTGTTTTTACACCGCCAGCCAATGCAATGAATATTTATGTGGTGGGCAAACAATGGATGTGGAAGGCTGAACATCCGGGCGGACAACACGAAATCAATGCGCTTCATATCCCTACAGGACGCGCGATTCAGGTAACTCTAATTTCGCAGGATGTTTTTCACAGCTTTTCGATTCCCGCCTTTCGCGTTAAGCGTGAGGCTATTCCAGGACGCTATACAACGGTTTGGTTTGAAGCAACCACGCCGGGGACTTATCACCTTTTTTGCACACAATATTGCGGAACGAATCATTCGCAGATGACTGGCGATATTGTAGTGATGACGCCAGAGGATTATAGGAAGTGGCTAGCCAGTTCAACATCCGGAATGTCGCTAGCGCAGAATGGCGAAAGATTGTTTGCCAGCTTAAGTTGCGCTGCTTGCCATAATTCTCGGCCAGATGCGCGAGGGCCGAATCTAGCCGGTGTTTACGGAGCCAAACTGCCATTGGCGTCCGGCGGATCCGTAACGGCCGACGATGCTTACTTGCGCGAAGCTATCTTGAATCCATCGCAGCACATCACGCAGGGTTATGCGCCGATCATGCCAACTTACCAAGGGCAGATCAGTGAAGAGGGAGTGATTTCTCTGATTGAATACATCAAGAATCTCGACACGGATTATCGCATCCAGCAAACGCTGAACACAACGAATATGTTGCCAGAGAGCGAAGGCAATGCACCCGCAGCCGAAAGGCCCACAACCGTGAAAGAACCGGTGAAGCCATGAGTGAAACGATTGTCAAACTTCCCGATCAAGCGACGGCGCGGATTCCAAAGGATAACTTTATCACGCGCGAAAACGGCCTGCTGAGCTGGCTATTAACCGGCGACCACAAGCGTATTGCAATTCTGTACCTCATATCTATCACATTCTTTTTCTTTATTGGCGGTGCATTGGCTGGGCTGATTCGCCTGGAGTTATTGACTCCGCAAACGGATTTGATGGCAACCGACACTTACAACAAGGTCTTCACGATGCATGGCATTGTGATGATATTTTTATTTCTTGTGCCTTCCGTTCCTGCTACGCTGGGCAATTTCTTCATCCCCATGATGATTGGGGCGAAGGATCTGGCTTTACCCAGGATTAACTTGCTGAGTTGGTACCTATACGTCATTGGCGGTATTCTCGTAATTGTCACCATGGTGACCGGTGGCGTGGATACAGGTTGGACCTTCACGACCCCGCTTTCCACCCACTATGTAAATACGAATGTGCTCTCCACGGGTCTGGCGGTATTTATTGTCGGATTCAGTTCGATCTTTACAGGGCTTAATTTTATTGTCACGATTCACAAGATGCGCGCGCCTGGGATGACATGGTTCAGGCTGCCACTTTTTGTGTGGGCACATTATGCGGCAAGTATCCTGATGGTGCTGGCGACGCCGGTTGTGGCAATTGCGATAGTGCTGGTGGCTTTGGAACGCACACTCGGCATTGGCGTCTTTGATCCGACCAAGGGCGGCGATCCGCTGCTATTTCAACATTTGTTCTGGTTTTACTCGCATCCGGCAGTTTATATCATGATTCTTCCCGGCATGGGAGTTATCTCAGAGGTTATATCGACATTCAGCCGCAAGCGCGTTTTCGGATATACGGCAGTGGCGTTTTCATCGGTTGCCATTGCGGTTTTTGGTTTCTTTGTTTGGGCTCACCATATGTTTATCATGGGCATTTCTAATTATGCAGTACTGGTATTTTCACTGCTGACGATGCTGGTTGCGGTTCCGTCCGCGATCAAAATATTTAATTGGACTTTTACACTTTATAAGGGTTCAATCACATTTGAGACGCCAATGCTCTACGCCTTTGGCTTTATGGGACTGTTTACCATCGGCGGAATGACGGGAGTTTTTTTGGGCAGTTCCGGCACTGATATTCACTTGACCGAGACATATTTTATTGTGGCGCATTTTCATTTTGTGATGGTTGGTGGAATGCTGATGGCATTTTTGTCCGGCATTCACTTCTGGTGGCCCAAGATTACAGGGCGAATGTATCCTGAGAAGATATCGCAACTGGCCGCCGTGGTGACTTTTATTGGCTTTAACTTCACATTCTTCCCGCAGTTCATTTTGGGAACACTTGGAATGCCTCGCAGAATTGCTTCTTATCCACCGGAGTTTCAAGTGCTGAATGTTTTTTCTACCGCGGGAGCTACGATTCTTGGCGTGGGATATCTTTTACCGGTGCTTTACTTGATATGGTCTTTGAAATATGGCGAGGTTGCCGGGGACAATCCATGGCAGGCAACTGGCCTGGAGTGGCAAACGCAGTCGCCACCACTGACGGAAAACTTTGTTGTGCAACCGATAATGGACCATGAAGCTTACGATTACGCGTGGCTTGAGAGTCAGCATCAGAGCGAAGCAGAAACAGAGGTGACTCATGCCGAATAACATCGTTCACTCCACTGACACCTCTCACGCCGAGCATCCAGCCTATTTGCGCCATCATTTTAATTCAGTGGAGCAGCAGGCAGACACGACACACTTTGCCATGTGGCTTTTTTTACTGACCGAAGTAATGTTTTTCGGCGGATTGTTTACCGCTTACCTAATCTATCGCAATTGGTATTATCCGGCTTTTGTTTCTGGATCTCACCAGTTAAATGTAGTCTGGGGCACCACGAACACGGTTGTCTTGATTTTTTCCAGTTTTACCATGGCGATGGGCGTTTGGTGCTCGGAGACGCGGCGGCGCAAAGGCCTGGTTCTTTGTTTATCGCTGACATTGTTTCTTGGATTAGTGTTTTTGGGAATCAAGACGATTGAGTATCGGGAAAAGATTGAGATGCACCACGTTCCCGGATTTCACTACAGCCTGCAATCGTTTCTTGATCCTGAATCCAATCCGGAAGTTTATCGGGAATATCACGACAAGCCGCTGGCACTTGATATGGCACAGCACACCGAACTTTATTTTTCGCTGTACTTTGTGATGACCGGCATGCACGCGCTGCACATGATTATCGGCATTGGAATTCTGGCGTTTATGATCTTTCGCGCGCGGGCCGGTGCTTACACAGAGGGCCATGTTACTTTTGTCGAGAACTTCGGGCTATACTGGCACTTTGTGGACATTGTTTGGATTTATTTGTTTGCGCTGTTGTATTTGATCAGCAGGCATTGAGAGACAGGCATCAAGAGACTACCTGAGGATTGGCGTTATGAGCGAACCAAATGAACACGCGCATCACATTGTTGGGCCTAAGATTTATGTGTTGATTCTTATTGGTCTACTGGTGGGCACGGCGCTCACTGTCTGGGCGTCGTTTGTCGATATGGGTCCATGGAATCCGGTTATCGCGCTGGCCATCGCCACGTCGAAGGCTTCGCTGGTGGTGCTGTTTTTTATGGGCGTGAAGTATAGTTCCAAGTTGACCAAGTTGACTGTCTTCGCCGGTATCTTCACCTTTCTGATATTGGTTTCAATGACGCTCACGGATTACTTTAGCCGCGCTTGGGGAAACTGGTAAGGCCGCAGATAAATGAAGGAAAGTTTTGGTGCTTCGAAATGTGCGGGGCTGGAGACCCGCACGACAGCCGATCTGGAGATCGGCACTACGATTTGACGCTTTCAGACCCACTATTTTCATTAAAATAAAGAGCTTAGGCGCAAACTGGGCCCAGTGCGCGCCAATTGTTGCATAAGTAGTCTATAATCCAGCCAATTAGTTACCCCTGTTTTCTGCGCGTTTCACACGATGGTCGAAGTTGGATTCCGATGAAGTCCACCCCGGAGATTGCCGATAAAGGGAGGGGACGCCGGAATTGCAGGCGGGATGCGTGTGAGCCTATGGGCAATCAATCGGCCTCGCGGTTACGCTGCCTTTGGCGGCGGAGGGTTGAAGTGTGTTTTTGCGTTGGCAGCGAAGCGGCAGGAGCGCGCAGAGAGCCGCAAGTGTTTGGCTTTTACCCCGGCGTTCATACTTCCATTTTTGACGCGAAAGAGCACTTACCTTGCGGCGCTGATTCTGCTGGGGTTGATGGCGTTGGCATTTCCTGCGCTGAGCACGGCGCAGAGCGGTTGGAGCTGGCAGCCCCTTGGGCCTGAGGCAGTGATCTCGCAGAGTTATGGGCTGGTGAGCGGGCGCATAACCGCGTTGGCGCTTGACCCGTCAGATGCCAGCGGCAACACGCTTTTTGTGGGGACCACCGGAGGCGGGGTTTGGCGGTCACAAAATGCGGGCACCTCCAGCGCTTCCAAAATCAGCTTTGTACCGTTGACGGATAATCTTCCGGCAATGAGCGGCGCGACAGATGCCTCGATCAGCATTGGAGCGCTGAGCGTGCAGCCGGGAGGGACCGGGGTGGTGCTGGCCGGAACGGGCGATCCGAATGATGCATTGGACTCCTATTATGGCGCAGGAATTTTGCGCTCAACTGACGGTGGCAACACCTGGAGCCTGATCAACGCAACCGCTGACCAGGTTTACGTCTTTGAGGGTGAGAGCATTGCGGGTTTTGCCTGGAGCACGGTCAATCCGCAGCGTGCAGTGGTGGCAGTTTCGCAAGCTCTTGAGAGCGCGCAAGTGAATGCGCTGGTTCCGGGATACAGCTATGAGGGGCTTTACTACTCCTCAGACGGCGGGGCGAGTTGGACGCTGGCGACGATTACGGACGGCAGCGGAAGTGCGATACAGGGACCGAACAACACTTTTGTCTACCCGGACGGGAATGCGGCAACTTCGGTGGTGTGGAATCCGATTCGGCAACTGTTTATTGCGGCGGTGCGCTACCACGGCTACTACCAATCCGCAGACGGAATTACGTGGACGCGGATGGCGGCGCAGCCGGGCGCGAATCTGGCGGCCAAAGCAGGGCTGTGCCCGTCCAATACCGGCGGCGCGGGGTTGACCAGTTGCCCGATCTTTCGCGGCTCTCTGGCGGTGAATCCGCTGACCGGTGACACTTTTGCCTGGACGGTGGACGAATTCAATCAGGACCAGGGGATTTGGCAGGATCTGTGCGTGGCGAGCGCCAATGCCTGCACAAATTTGACGTTTACCTTTGCGCAGCAGTGGGGAACGGCGGCGCTGGAGTCGAACACCTTGCAGGGCGGCGCGACGATTGAGAATGGCGACTACAATCTGACGCTGGCCGCGGTCCCGTCAGGGCAGGAGACGATGCTGCTGGCCGGGGCCAACGATCTGTGGCAAACGACCTGCCCTTACTCGCAGGGTTGCCGGTGGCGGAATACAACCAACTCGACCACGTGTTTTAGCGCCAAGGTTGCCGAATACCAGCACGCGCTCGCGTGGAATACTGGCAATCCACTGGAGATCTTTGTGGGCAACGACGGCGGGCTGTGGCGCTCAACAGACGCCATTGGCGAGAGCACGTTGGCCAGCCCGGAGCCGGTTTGCTCACCCACTGACGCATCGCATTTTCAAAATCTGAACGGAAGTTTGGGTTCGCTGGCTGAGGTGGTGAGCCTTTCGCAAACGGGCGCGACGCCCTACACGGTGATGGTTGGCCTGGGAACGAACGGAACGGCAGGCATCAATAGCAGCAGCGGAGTGACGGCGAATTGGCCGGAGATTCTGGGCGGCGAGGGCGGTCCGGTGGCGATTGATCCGGGCAACAGCTCAAACTGGTATGTGAATAACGGGGCAGGCGTTTCGATTTACAAGGGAACGCCACCCACGGGCAGCACGCCGAGCACATTTGCGGCAGTGCTATCGGCAGCTACGGCTCCGCAAGCTGACGTGGTCAAAGACGGTTACACCATGTACACTCCGGCGCCGTTTCTGGTGGACCCATTCGCCGACTCGCAGTTGCTGATTGCCACCTGCCGGGTTTGGCGTGGACCGGCGAGCGGCGTGGGATGGAGCGACGCGAACGCGATCAGCCCAATTTTGGACGGAATCACGGGCAACACAAACTGCAATGGCAATGCGCTGATCCGTTCGATCGCCGCTCTGCCGCTGGCCGCCTCAACCGCTCTGCCGAGTGGTGGGGAGATGATCTATGTGGGAATGTACAGCACGTTGAACGGGGGCGCATCGCTGCCGGGACACATTCTGTCGGCGAAGGTGAATTTTGCAAGCAGCACAATGCCTGTGTGGACGGATTTGACGCTGAATCCGGTGACCAACGACAGCCACACCATGAACTATTGGGGGATGGATATATCGAGCATCTTCGTTGATCCTCATGATCCAACGGGCAAAACGGTGTATGTGACGGTGGCGGGATTCTCTTCGGTTGGCGAGACCATTCATACCGTGTATGGTTCAACCGACGGCGGAGCGCATTGGGCGGGGCTGACCAACAACCTGCACCCGGCGTCTGCCAACAGCCTTGTGGTCGATCCGCAGGACGCCAATACGGTTTACGTTGCCCTCGACAGCGGGGTCTATTCAACGCGTGAGATTGCCAATTGCGCCATAGAATCGTCTAGTTGCTGGACCGCTTTTGGCAGCGGACTTCCGCCGTCGCCGGTGGTTCAAATCAGTGCCGCGCCTATATCGGCCTCTCTGCATAATCTGGTGGCGGCCACATACGGGCGGGGCGTCTGGACCACTTCGCTATGGACGGCAACGGAGTATCTGACGACGGCCACAGCGTTGCCGGCGGCGTTGACCTTCTCCAGCCAAGCCTACGGCACCACCAGCGGCACGCAGACGGTGACCGTGACCAACACCGGAAGTTCAGCTTTGACAACCGGCACCGTCACAGCGACGGGCGACTTCAGCGCAACCGGCAACTGCGTGGGCAGTACGGTGCAGCCAGGAAAGAGTTGCACGATTCAAGTGAGCTTTACGCCGACCGGGGTCGGCAGCCGAACAGGCATGTTGACCATCTTTACTACCGTGAATGGCGGAGAGCTGACGGTTTCGCTCAGTGGGAGCGGCACGCCGTCAGGGGCGGTGAGTTTGACTCCGGCCTCAATCAACTTCAATGGCGTCACCGGAGGCGTACTGGTGGGGCAAACCTCCGGGCTTTTTCAAGTCACAGCCAGCAACAGCGGTTCGCCCGCGCTCAGCTTTACCAGCGCAGTCAGCGGACCGTTTTCCATCGCTACCAACTCTTGCGGCAGCTCGATTCCGGCTGATGGCTCCTGCAATCTTATGCTGATATTCACCCCCACGCAGGCGGGCGCGGCCGCAGGATCACTTACCTTTACCGACACCAGCGGGACACAGACGGTGGCTTTGAGCGGAACCGGATTGTCCACCGCCACGGATACCGTCGCCCCGACAACGTTGACCTTCCCAAGTACGGTTATGGGGCAGCTTTCCGCCGTGCAAACGGTTACGCTGACCAACAGCGGCGGCGAACCGTTAACCTCGATTTCGATCTCTGTAAGCGGAACGAATGCGGCGGATTTTCAAGTGGCAACCTGCACGTCCAGCCTGGGGGCGAACTCAAGCTGCGTAATCAGTGTGCAATTTGATCCGTCAACGAGCAGTTCCGAGTCAGCGACTCTCACCATCCGTTCAAGCGCCGCCGATTCGCCAAAGAGCGTCTCCCTGAGCGGAACGGGGCTGCGACCGGCTGCGCTGCAGGTGACTCCGTTGAGTCTGAGCTTTGCGGCGCAAACGGTGGGTCAGTCCAGCGCCGCGCAGACGGTGACTGTGACCAATACGGGCGGCGTGGCGGTGGCCAATGTGGGCTTTGCGATTAGCGGGCTTTCGGCAAGCAGCTTCTCAATGGGTACAGTCACCTGCGGCTCGACTCTGGCCAATGGCTCCAGTTGCTCCGCGCAGATCATCTTTACCCCGACGGCGGCGGGCGGCGCATCGGCCTCGCTGGTTGTCTCATCCTCAAACTCGACACCGAACCAGGTGACCGTGGCGTTGAGCGGCGGGGGGTTGACGCCGGCAGGGTTGAATGTGAGCCCGACGCAACTCTCCTTTCCCATCGTCGCTGCCGGTCAATCCAGCTTGGCACAGACGGTGACCGTGACGAACACCGGCGGCACGGTGGCCAACGCGCTCACGCTTGCGGCTTCCCTTCCCTTCAGCCTGGTGCAAAACACCTGCGGCAGCACCTTGGCCGCTGGCGCAAACTGCTCGACCGGGGTGATTTTTGCACCATCCGTGAACGGCAACTTTACGGGCACGCTGACCGTTGCATCGTCTTCCACCTCAGCCACGGCCAGCGTGGCGCTAAGCGGAACCGGGGGCACGCCGGGCTCGGTCAGCTTCCAGCCGAGCTTGTTGACCTTTCCGCAAACCGGCGTGAATCAAACCAGCGCCGTCAGCACTGTGATTATCACCAACCCCAACGGCATGAGCAGCCTCAGCAATCTGGCGCTGGCCGTTACGGCGGGATTTTCACTCTCCTCCACAACCTGCTCCACCTCGCTCGGCCCCGGAGCCAGTTGCACAGCATCGATTGCCTTTGCGCCGGTAAGCGCCGGAGCGCAGACCGGAAGCCTGACCGTGACCAGCAGCGCCCTGCCAACCGGCTCTTTTCTGGCATTGTCGGGCGTTGGCTTCGACTTCACTTTTACGCCCAGCGGATCGTCCACCCAGGCTGTCGCCAATGGCCAGATTGCCGAGTACAACCTGCTGGTTACGCCGCTGAATAGCTCGGCAGGGATTTTTACCTTCCAGTGCGGAACCCTGCCCACCGCAACCTCCTGCGCCTTCAACCCAGCCAGTGAAGGCGTTCCCGCCAACATCGTCGGCAACGTAGTGGCAGAGATCGCCACTGGAGTTACGCAGACAACCTCCAACTCCACACCTCCCTTATCAGCGCCGTGGCCCGCGCTTCCGCTGACTTGCGGAGTGGCGCTCCTGCCACTGGCCCTGCGGCGGCGGCGCAAGGCACTCACGCTGATTGCCTTGATGGCGCTACTGGCAAGCAGCCTCTCCAGTTGCACGCAGTCCGGCGGCGGATCAGGCAAAGGCACCGGGAAGACCGGCACTGGAGTCACCCCGCCGGCCACCTACTACGTAGTGGTCACCGCCAGCTCCAACGGCGTCTCGCATCAAACAACGCTCACGCTGACCGTGGACTGAGCGCCCGGCGGAAATCTGTAGCACTGGCACCAGTTCGTAGCGCCAAAGAAAATTTTCAGCGCCAGCGGAAATTCGTAGCGCCGACCTCCCGGTCGGCTGTTACGTGGACCTCCTGGTCCACGCCTCGCTCCGCGCCAACAGGAAAAATACGCGGCGCGCAAATCAAACCAGCTATACTCTATCTTCGGAGCTTTGCGGGCAAAGATTGCGCTTTGCTACAGGAAATCCAGCGGATGAGGAAGAGACGATGAGCGAAAAAGTGACGGTGAAAGAGGTCGAGCGCGTGGCCGAATTGGCCCACCTGGAGCTGACGGCGGAGGAGACTCCGCGGATGCTCAAGGATCTGAACGCCATTCTGGATTACGTGGCGGAGCTGAATGAGCTGAACACCGCTGGCATTGCGCCGCTGGCCCAGGTGAGCGAATTGCTCGACGGGGCGGGCGCGACTGAACTGCGCGCCGATGTGCTGCGCCCTTCGCTCGACCGCGCCTTGGTCTTTTCACAGGCGCCGGAGGCCGACGGGGTCTTCTTCAAGGTTCCCAAGGTGATTGAGAAGTAAGCACTACGTACTGCGAAATTTTGAGTAGATTCTTTTGGAGATGGATAGACAATGACGGAATCCTTTGTAGAACATCCAAAGACTCTGGCCGAGCTGCGCGCCGGGATTCTTGCCGGCGCCACCAAGGCCACGGAGCTTGCTGCCGACTATTATGAACGGATCGCAGCGGTGAATCCCCGCCTGAATGTCTATCTGAGCCTGACCAGAGAGCGTGCGCTGGCGCAGGCCGCGCTGGTGGACGACGCGGCGGCCAAAGGCGACCCGCTGCCCCCGCTGGCCGGGATTCCCATGGGCATCAAGGATGTGCTGGTGATGCGCGGCGCTCCAGCGACGGCGGGCTCCAAGATCTTGCAGGGCTGGGAGCCGCCTTACGACGCGACGGCTGTTTCGAAGCTGGCGGCGGCGGGCGCGCTGCTGCTCGGCAAGCTGAACTGCGACGAGTTCGCCATGGGCGGCTCAAATGAGAATTCGGCCTATGGGCCGGTGCGCAATCCTGTGGACACGGAGCGGGTTCCGGGCGGCTCGTCGGGCGGCTCGGCGGCAGCGGTGGCGGCCAACATGGCCGCGGCCACGCTCGGCTCGGATACCGGCGGTTCGATTCGGCAGCCTGCCAGCTTCTGCGGCGTGGTGGGCGTGCTGCCGACCTACGGGCGCGTCTCGCGCTACGGGCTGATCGCCTACGCCTCTTCGCTTGACCGCGTTGGCCCCTTTGCCGCCAACGTCCGCGACGCGGCCACGCTGCTCGGCGTGATTGCAGGGCATGATCCAATGGACGCCACCAGCTCGACGGCTCCCGTGCCGGACTTCGCCGCCGAGAGCGACAAGCCCGCCGAAGGACTGCGCATCGGCGTTCCAGCCGAGTACTTTGCCGAAGGGCTTGACCCAGAAGTGCGCGCCTGCATCGAGGCCGGCATTGCCAAGCTCAAGGCCGCGGGCTGCACGGTGAAGCCGGTCACTCTGCCTCACACCAAGTACGCGGTCCCGGCCTATTATCTGATCGCCACCGCCGAGGCCAGCGCCAACTTGGCCCGCTTTGACGGCGTGCGCTACGGGCCGCGCTCCAAGGATTCGGCAACGCTCGCCGATATGTACTCGCACTCGCGCGACGAGGGCTTTGGCGCGGAGGTCAAGCGGCGCATTCTGCTTGGCACCTACGCGCTCAGCGCAGGCTACTACGATGCCTATTATCTGAAGGCGCAGCAGGTCCGGCGCATCCTGGCCGAGGAGTTTCTGCGCGCCTTTGCCGAGGTGGACGCCATCGTAACGCCGACCTCGCCCACCCCCGCTTTCAAGCTGGGCGAAAAGTGCGACGACCCCATCGCCATGTACCTGGCCGACATTTATACGGTGACGGCGAGCCTGGCCGGCATCTGCGGCGTGAACGTGCCCTGCGGCGCAACCCAGGCCGGATTGCCGGTCGGGATGCAGGTCCTCGCCAAGCACTTCAATGAGAGCGCGGCCTTCCGCGTGGCGCGGGCCGTTGAGGGACCAAGGGACTAAGGAACCAGGTCGCCGGTTGAGCTTCACGCTCTCCATTTTTACCGCAATGATCGCGCCATACTTCGCTCAGATACAAGGAAGACCGTCTGCCTGAAGGCACATCAAATTCAGGCAGATGGGTCTGGTGAAACGATGTAGGAGATCAGGGCCACCCGCTTGAGGGTTACCTTTCGTAGCACCATACAAAATTTCAACCAGCCAAGTTACGTTTGAGCATAGAATCAAGCAAAGGGTAATGCTTGCCTATGCCTCGACGGCTGACAATCAAATATTATGTAGAGGCTGACCCGGCTGCACTGGCGCGGCGGGCGGCGCAGTATTTTGCCGAGATGGTGAGCGAGGCGGTTGAGGCGCAGGGTTGCGCGCGGATTGCCGTCAGCGGCGGCTCCACGCCCAAAGCCGCCTTTGAGCTGCTGGCCGATCCGCACGAGCCGTGGCGCAGCCGGATGCCGTGGGCGAATCTAGACCTTTATTGGGTGGATGAGCGCTGCGTTCCGCCGGAGGATGCCGCGAGCAACTATCGCATGACGCGCTTGGCGCTGCTCGATCATGTGCCGATGCGCGCGGAGCAGATTCACCGCATCGAGGGCGAGTTGGAGCCGGAGGCGGCTGCGGCGCGCTATGAGTCCGAGCTGCGCAACGGCTTTCGCCTGGAGGGCGCTGAGTATCCGCGCTTTGATCTAGTGGCGCTGGGCATGGGCGAAGACGGCCACACAGCCTCAATCTTTCCGCACACCACGGCGGTCCATGAGATGAGCCGTCTGGCAGTGGCCAACCACCTGCCGCTGAAGGATGCATGGCGCGTCACGCTCGCCTGGCCGGTGATCAACCACGCGCGCTCGGTCTTTTTTCTGGTTGCAGGACGGGAAAAGGCCTCCGTCTTGCGGGAAGTCTTTACCGGACAGAATGATCCGGAGCGGCTGCCCAGCCAGTTAATTTGGCCCTCAAGCGGTATACTGAGCCTGATACTGGATAAAGATGCAGCCGCCTTCCTTCCGGCAACGGACGAGGACGGCTGTGGAGTTTTGGAGAGAGAACGATGATTTTGGCTGGTGATGTGGGCGGCACCAAGGTTCATTTGGCGCTGTACGATTTTGTGGATGGAAAACTGCAATGCTCGCGCGATGAGCGCTTTCCGGCCAAGAACTACGCCGGTTTGGAAGAGATTGTGAAGGAATTTGTGGGCGCGGCCAAAGTAACGGCGGCCTGCTTTGGCGTGCCGGGCCCGGTGCGCGATGGCCGTCTGCGGCTCACCAACCTTCCCTGGACCCTGGACAGCCGCGAGCTCTCCGTCAGCCTGAACATCAACCATGTCTTTCTAATCAACGATTTGGAAGCCAATGGCTACGGCGTGGCCGAACTGGCTCCCGATCAGATTTATACCCTGGCCGAAGGCGATCCCAGCCAACTGGGCAACCGCGCGCTGATTGCCGCCGGAACCGGCCTGGGCGAGGGATTGCTGATTTGGAACGGACGCAGCCACATTCCCTACCCTTCCGAAGGCGGGCACAACGATTACGCTCCGCGCAATGAAGACGAGATCGACCTGCTGCGCTTTCTGAAGCAGAAGTACAACGGGCGCATCAGCTTTGAGCGCGTGGTCAGCGGAATGGGACTGACCAACATCTATGAGTTTCTGCGCGAGGTGCGCGGTCTGGATGAGCCGGTCTGGCTCGCCGAGCGCATCGCCGCCGAAGATCCCAACGCGGTCATCACCGAGCTGGCGCTGGCCGCCAAAAGCGAAATCTGCGAAAAGGCGCTGGATATGTTTGTCTCGGCCTACGGCGCGGAGACCGGCAACCTGGCTCTGACGCTGCTTTCAGTGGGCGGCGTTTACATTGGCGGCGGCATCGCGCCGCGCATCCTGGAGAAGCTCAAGGACGGAACCTTCATCAAAGCCTTCACCAGCAAGGGACGCCTGAGCCAGTTGCTCATCAATATGCCGGTGCGCGTCATTCTGGAGAGCCGCGCCGCCTTGCTGGGAGCAGCCGCCTACGCCGAAGCCCGCGCCGCCGAGATCAGCGGAACCTCGCCCCGCGCCGCCTCGGTCAAGCTGTAAATCTCTGATCGCAAATTGCGCACATAGAGATTAAGGTTCCCAGGTCCGAAAATCCGGACCTGGGGCACCCAATCTGAGTTTTCATGCAAATGGAACCTCGGCCACCCGACCGGATTTAGAGTGGACCTCCCGGCCCACGCTTGTTTCTTCTTTGCGATGCGCGATCATTCGCTGCGAAGGCACTCCATCGGGGAGACTGCGAATGCACGGCGCAACGGCGCAATGGCAGAGGCCAGCAGAAGAACTCCGAGTGTGAACAGGCCCCCTAGAAATCCTCCGATTACATTTCCTGAACCTAATCCGTAGTTCTGCGCTACTTCGGTTGCGGCCAGCAGCGCCGCACCCGATCCAAATGCAAGACCGGCAAGGATAGACTGCCGCAGTTTGTTCATGACCGAGATGCAAATCTGAGTCCTGTTTGCTCCCAACGCGATTTGAATTCCGATCTTACGTCTCTGCTCAGCCACTTGAAGAGATAGGATTCCGAAAAAGCCAATGCTGAGGACGATTGCCGAAATGAAGGCACATATAGCTGCTGAAAGCGCGATGACTCGTGTTAATCGAAGGTCGTCCTCCATGTGTTCTTGAATGGTCTCAATGCGCGGAGTCAGGCTATCTGGCGCAACACTCTTCACTGCATTTCGTACTGCTTGAATAGCCAGTCCACTATTCACTGCCCTCACAATGATATTGGGGAAAAGGCTTTTGGATAATCGGTAAACGACGGTATCCGGAGAATCGGACATAGACCTGAAATGAACGTCTTCAGCGACACCAATGATACGGCAATACGGAATGGGAGCCGCATTCGT
Source organism: uncultured Occallatibacter sp. (assembly GCA_964645305.1). Lineage (GTDB taxonomy): Bacteria > Acidobacteriota > Terriglobia > Terriglobales > Acidobacteriaceae > Telmatobacter. The sequence continues at coordinate 58,205 of CAZYCV010000004.1, forward strand.
TGCGTCATCTCCGCCTTCATATAGATATTTGCCTAGTGTATCATCCCCTGAAAATGTGGAGGACGCGAACCGGTTACTTACGATGCAAACAGGAGTCCCCGCAAAATCCTCACGTGCAAAGTCTCTGCCCTTGATAATCGCTGTGCCAATGGTGGAGAAATACTCAAGTGATACGTCGGCTGGCCAAATATCTTCTTGGCGCATCATGCCGGATTCGATGCGTGAGCGAATCGTGCCTTTTGCTTCGGCGCCGCTGAGTGGAAGTACGTTAATACTAGCAATAGATTGAACACCTGGAGACTGTTCAATATTTTCGACGATGTGTTCCTCCAAACCTGGGCTGGCCGGAGCGCCATGTATAGCAGCTTTCAGATCGAGCGAAGCCATTACAGCATTGTCGGTTGCAAAACCAGAAGGTTGACGATCTAGTTTTAGACTCCCAATGCCATTGACAACGGCAACTGTAATTAGAATAACCGAGGTAAAGACTTCAAATCCGATAATCCAGTTTCTGGATCGCGTGCCGGTCGCGGAGCAGACCTCTTTCAGGCTAATACCTTCGCGCCTTTTTCCGAACCAGATATTAGCTCCCGCGCTCATTACGCACGCAATAACCAATGTGATTCCAATCGATATTGAAAGCAGAGAGATGGAAGGAGTAACCGTTGGAAAAGCATCGAATCCGTGGACGGATTGAATCACCCGAGAAAGAATTCTCGCCGCGCCCCAAGAAAGAGGAACTGCAACGATACACCCGAATATCGCCAAAGTGGCAGATTCAAGCATGGCAAGCCGGACCGCTCCGCTCAACCGCGCTCCCAATGCCGCGCGAATCGTGTCATTGTGTGCCTCCCGTTTGGCACGTCCAATGATGAGCAGGGCCAAATTACTTAGGCAGGATAGAAAGACAAAAACCGTTAGGATCTCCATTGACAAAAGGGGTAAGTGAAGTGCCTTTCCACTGGAGCTGGCTCCTAAACTGCCGTCTTCTACATGCAACAGCGCTGCCTGAGGGGAATTCGCCGGGCTATCAGAGGAGAACATCATGCCCTCGGGATCGGCCGATCGTCTAAATGAAGAATCAATCGCGTTGAGATTGGATTGAACAGATGGAATTGAAACGCCGCGCGCAAGCCTGCCAAAGACCATCCATTCAAAATAACCGGGATTCGCAAATCTATTCTCGTTGGGGTTGGTCACATCGAGAAAATGCCGTGGAAGCAAGATATCGGTGGCCGAGAGCGGGGATATGCCGGTGAACTCTCTAGGAAGTACTCCTATGATATGGACGGGCACGCCTTCGACGTAGATTACCTGGCCAATTACATTGGGATTGGCGTCAAAGCTTGTCTTCCAATATGAGTATCCCAGAACAGCCAACCAGCCATCCTTGCCGCCCCCAGGAAGGTCATCAGACTCGTTGAAGAATCGCCCGAGTGAAGGCTTGAGACCAAATACAGAAAATGCGTTCCCTGTGACAAGAGCACCTCCTATCTTGACAACACTGTCTTGACTTTTCAGCCTAAATTGGGCTTTTTTCCAAGCCAAGAGATTATTCATGTGAGCATTATTGATCAAAGCATTGTATGCTGGGCCGGAAAAATTCAGTTTTTGTCTTTCTGTGTCGATGGTGTAATGGACAACTCTGTCAGCATCAGGAACACCGAGCGAATGATTGAGTATGGATCGAGTCACGGAGAAAACACCCAGATTGACGCCGAGAGCGAGCGCGATCGTAACAACTATTAGTGCTGAATATCCATACGATCTGGATATCCTGCGAAACAAGTAATGCATTCCGTTCATAGCAATCACTCTCCGTGTTGTTCACAAAATAGAAGCTGTGCTTGGTGATGCAAGCCAAAAATTATGAAATCCGGTTCACACAGCCAAGCACAGTAATGAAAATGGGCTACAGGAGATGGGCAGTACAGCCTCCAGGCCCACTAGAGCAGCCATGGGCACCACAGCAGTATGGTCCTTCGTTCGGATCGCCGCAACAGTAAATCTTATTTTCTGGCTTTACCGTTACAGCTCTGCTGTAGGCGTATGTCCCGCAGAGCGCCGCTAAAATGAGCATTCTTACTGCAATTCTCTTCATTTCTTTCTCCTTGCATGAATTACCGCGCAGCGTAAGCTGCCCGGCCTCGACCGGGCGCTACTTCTCCACTGCGGCAATCAGATCCTCTTCGCCCTGTGGGGTGAGCTGGCCAATCCATGCCCGCTCGACGCGTCCTTTGGCGTCGAGGAGCAAAAGGGTTGGCGTTCCCGTAACTTGAATGGAATTAAGCGGCTGGCTAAAGATGCCTTCCACAGCCACGCCGCCGGATTGCAAAGCCGCACTGCCAGAATCCTGGTTGTCCGGCATCACTGCCAGTACGTGCGCGTGCAGGCTATTGGTATTTTCGAGGTCTTCGAGTCGCTTGTAGAACGGCAGGCTTTCTTCGCAAAAATGGCACCCCTTGCGAATTGCTAGAACGAGAGTCTTCTGGTGGTCAGCCCAATGGTAACCAGGCAAGGGCGGCAATATGTGGCCTTCCAGGTTGGTTTCCTGCCCCCCCGCACGAAAATTGTACGTAGGTTGACGAATCGATGTGTAATCAGGGTCCAACAAATCAGACCGCAAACCGCTAGAATGGCAAGATTTGTGACTACTTCAATCATCTTACGTACGCCGTGCATCATTCCTCCACGGATCGAAACCACATATCAAGATAGTACGAAAGTTTGTTTCCTGTTCAAGAAATATAGTACATAAGTTTGACAGATGCAACAAAAATAGTTTTGATCCCTCAATATGAGTGACGATTCGACAATATTTAATCTTCATGTGAATGGACGCCCCAAACCGTACTTTTAAAGTCGGGGCGTCCCGTTTCTATTTCACGGTGAATGAAACAGATCCGCAGAGATTCTCCCAGGCCAGCGAGAGCTTGGCCTTTCCCTTGCCCAAATCCTTGATGGTGTACTTCAGCGTTTCCACCAGCGCGGCGGGCTTTTCCATCTTCATCTTCACGCGGCCCAAATCTTGGTGCGCGTCGTAGATGGTTCCCCATTGGCCGGTCTGCTTGTTGATGATAAGCACCCAGTTGGCGGGGTCGGAGAGGTCGATATAGACTGTGTAATCGCCCTTGGGGACGAGCAGCGTGCCGATCATCAGGTCGGCGTCCGTGTGCAGCTTGGTGGCGGCATTGGCTCCGGCGCGCCAGACGGGATAGGTGGGATCGTGGCCGATCTTGCCATCCTTGCCGAAGAGCTGGCCGGCGCGGCCCTTGACCGATGGCGCGCTGTAGCTGATGGTAATGGCCTTGCCGGCGATGGTGGCCGATTCGGTGGCTGCGGGGCTGGCCGGCGGTGCTTTGGGCGCGCCGGTTTGCGCGGTAAGCGTGGCGGCGAAAAGAAGGCTCGTGCATACGAGTAGACACTTCATGGGAATTCCCTCCAGGCAGAGCCGGCATGAATGCACAAGGCTCCGACGCATCGATTGTCGCACCGCGCCCCTATGATCGGAAAGCACCCACCAATCCAATGCGGACGGTTCAAATCCAAAGTTCGATGCCAATGGCACGCGGCGTGCGCTATACTCCGTTCATTACGGAAACAAGGAGGTTTCACGGTGAAATTCAGCGGGATGTGGAAGGCTACTGCGGCCGGAATGATGGCCTTGGCAATGGTAGTGGCGCCGGCAATGAGCAAGGCGCAGAGCGGCGCAACGGTTCTGAAGCCGGCAGAGGTGGAAAAGCTGCTTCCGGCCAGCGTCTTTTATCGCGGCCAATCGGCCACCACGCAACTGCGCAACTCCGGCGGCGTCAAGTTTGCGGATGGATTCTACGTGCTCACCACGCTGGTGGACACCAGCGGCTACTCAACCGGCATTCAGTCCAAGTATGCGGCGTACTTCATCACCGAGGTTCCCATCAAGGTGGGCGGCGTGAGCCTGCGGGCGGGCGTCTATGGTGTGGGCATTGTGGGCAGCAAGTTTGTGGTGACGGACGTGGGCGCGCACGACCTGCTCAGCGTGCCCCTCTCCGACGATGCTCAACTCGCGCACCCCATGCCGCTCGAAGTCATGGCCGATCCAGCCGGCGGCTTCCGCCTCTACATCGCGCGCAAGTATGTGGTCTTCAACCGGTAGCTTTTCATTGGTCAGTGGTGGCTTCCCAGGCCTGATCATCCAGGCCTGGGAAGCTGCCTGATCATCAGGACGCCTATCTAGGGTAGATTGGCATCCAAATTCAGCCGGGTAGCTATCTTGCGAAGTTTGCCGTCTCGCGTCCATAGCTGTGTGCCCGGACTAAGCAAGGCGGCAGCTATCAAGTGTGCATCGATTAGACCGATTCCCGGGTTATGCAGAGCATAGGCCTCAATCATGTGACGGACTTCGCTCTGTTGAGCCACTCCCACGCGCGGCAAACTGTCCAGATAAAAAATCGTCTTCCTTCGATCCGGCAAAGGCCCCAGCGCCAATTCGCCAACGATGAATGGGTGCGTCAGGATTTCTTCGTTGTTCAGCCGCCGTTCGAATTCCAAGTCGCGGTGGTTGAGATGATCAATCCAGATGGTTGTGTCGGCCAGAATCATCTGCACTTACCCTCCGCCGCGGAATTTGAGGAAAATCAGGGGCCGAACCTCCAAGCGCAGCCAATCTGCGGGCGCTCTCGCGCTGAATCAGCGCCGTGAGGCCGGCGCGAACCAAAGCGGTCTTTTCCATCACTCCGGTCAACTCCTGGGCTGTACTTATCAACTCATCATCAATTGCCAATGTGGTTCTCATCGTCCCCCCATGCACTCAATTTTATCATCAAATGATGTCGTTCCCCGTGGAAGTAATCAAAGATGAGAAATCAGAAATGCGCTGGATGGGGATCGTGGTCTCCTCGGCGCGATAATCCGAACCTGATGTGCCGATTTTTCAAGTGATTGATACGATGGGATCTGGGCCTTCCGCCGATTGAAGATTATGGCTTTGGCGGATTCCTTCTTCTAGCTGGTCGCTTGGGGGGCTTTGATTGGTTATTGAGTTTGGCAGCAAGCCAAAGACAGAACGCGGGGCCAAGCCAGGACTGCATCAAGATGTTGAACTCGACAAAAAGTAAACGACTCATTAAGTTGGCTCCGAGACCTTGGATTGTTCCGTATCTGGGGACAATATTTTCACTGGCCGCCATACATTCGAGGCGAAGGTGAAGTAATTGGAATAGTTGAAGTAGTTTTTTGTTTATAAACTACTCTTCGACAGATAGAATCCAGCCGAATGCGGGATTTGGGCCACCCATCCTGTAATGAAAACTCGGCAAATTACCAGTCGGCTGACTAGCGTTCGCCTGCGCTGATACACTTGCAGTGCAAGGAGATGCATTCCCAGAGCATGATTGAACTTCTGCCAACAATATGATTGAACTTCTGCCATCTATACTATCGGCTGATTTTGCGCACTTGGCGGACCAGGTGGCCGCGGCGGAACTTGGCGGCGGCACGGTGATCCACGTGGACGTGATGGATGGGCATTTTGTGCCCAACATTACCCTTGGGCCGCCGGTGGTGAAGTGCCTTAGGCGTGTGACCAAGCTGCCGCTGGATTGTCATCTGATGATCTCGAACCCGGATGAGTTCATTCACGCCTTTGCCGAAGCTGGGGCCGACTGGGTGAGCGTGCACTACGAGGCCTGCCGGCATCTGCACCGCTCACTGCAACTGATTTCGCAGCATGGAATGAAGCCTGGGGTGGTGGTGAATCCGGCGACGCGCGTCGAACTGCTCACGGAGATTCTGCCCATGGTGCATCATGTGCTGGTGATGAGCGTGAATCCGGGCTTTGGCGGGCAGCAGTTCATTGAGTCTTCGCTGGGCAAGATCCGGCGTCTGGCCCAGATGCGGCAAGAGCTGGGGTTGGCATTTAGAATCGAAGTGGACGGCGGTGTGGCTCACGATACGGTGGAACGGATCGTCCAAGCAGGAGCGGAGCTGCTGGTGGCCGGGAATGCGGTATTCGGCGCCGGTCAGCCGGAGCGGGATGGGCGCGCGCTGCTTGCGGCGGCGCGGTTGGCTGCGGAGAGATAGCCGCTAATTAGAATTCAACAAGATTCAGGAGTGGGCATTCAGCCTGTCGACGGGCTGGGGCCGCAATGAGGGGTTATGAACCGGTTGACGTTGAAGATTGCCGCGGTATCGTTGGCGGCCCTGCTGCTCGGTGGAGTTGCGGCCCAAGCCAGAGACAAGCAGCTCAAGCACAAGAAGAATCAGGACTTGAGCGCCAACCCGCTGGCCGGCGTCAAGTCCAAGCAGCCAGACAAGGAGCTCTTTGACAAGGCGATGATCGCCCTGAAGAAAGGCCGACTGGATGTGGCGCGGCTTGACCTGCAGACGATGCTCAACACCTATCCCGACTCCGAGTACCGGATGCGCGCCAAGCTGGCAGTGGGCGACACCTGGTTCAAAGAGGGTGGAACGGCGGCGCTGACGCAAGCCGAGGCCGAGTACAAGGACTTCATCACCTTCTTCCCGGATGCCCCGGAGGCAGCCGAAGCGCAGATGAAGGTGGGCGACATCTACTACCAGCAGATGGAGAAGCCGGACCGCGACTATACCAATGCGCAGAACGCCGAGCGCGAATACCGGACGATGATCAATATGTTCCCGGACTCGCCGCTGGTTCCGCGCGCCAAGCAGAAATTGCGTGACGTGCAGGAGGTTCTGGCCGAGCGCGAAACCGAAATTGGCCTCTACTACGGAAGCCGGGACAACTTTGTCGCCTCCATTGCGCGCCTGCAAACCGTGGTGGACACCTATCCTCTGTTTTCCAAGAGCGACCAGGCGCTGTTGGGGATTGGCGACGCCTATGCCGGCGAGGCTCACACGGTTCAGATTGCGCCCGGACTTCCCAGCGCGGTCAAGGAGCGGATGCGCGCGGTGTATCAGGACCGGGCCGCTGAAGCCTATACCAAAGTGATTACCCGCTACCCGATGGCCCCCCATGTGGAAGATGCCCGCGACCGTCTGGTGGCGATGAACCGTCCGGTTCCCGAGCCAACCGAGGCCGCGCTGGCCGAGAATGAAGCGGAGGAACAGAGCCGTCAGCCTGTGCATTTTACCGGCAGGACATTGGATATCGTCCGTCAGGGTCCATCCGTGGTGCAAGCCGTTCACGTGGGCGAACCCAGCCTGGATGATGCCAAACGGACGCTCGCCCCGGAGATCACCAAGGCGAACATCGCCATGTTCAACTCGGCCGTCATTGCAGGCCGCCCGGTTGCGCCTGCGGAGGCAGCCAAACCCACCGGCCCCAACGAGCCGCCACGCAGCGATCAGCCCAATGCAGCGCCTTTGCAATTGGAGCGGCCTACCGGCGGAGGCAGTCTGGGCGTTCAGGTGGTCAGCGCGCCCAACTCCCCGCCCGCTGCCGACGCCGTAATCAAGCCCGTTGGACCGGCTAACACGACTCTTCCGGCCGTGGAAAAGCCAGCTGAGGCTCCCGATCAGGTGAATGATGTGAAGCCCGGCACAACCCCGACGATAGCCGCCAATCCCGCCGACGCCAAAAAGAAGAAGGCGGACCTGAGCGATGAGTCCTCCAGCAAGAAAAAGAAGAAGAAGGGGCTCAACAAGCTGAATCCCTTCTAAGAGTTAGATCAATTCCGCAATAGCAAAGGGCCGTCCTCCGGGACGGCCCTTTGCTATTGCTTGGCAAGTTTGAAAGCGAAGCCTTTCACGACTATAAACCAAAATCAAATGAGTCCAGTTATTGCCTTACTGCGTCGGCGCCTGCTCCAGTTCCGCATTCAAATGCACCGTACCCCCAGTGACGTTGAGCGTCTTGGTCCAGTCGGCAAAGCCTTTTTTCTTGACAGCAATCTGATGGCTACCCACGGCCGCAGAAACCGTTGACGGGGTGTTGCCGACAAAGGCGCCGTCCATTTCGATATCTGCCCCGGAAGGTGTGGAGTCTATCACCAAAGAGGCCTGCGTGGCGGCTGGCGGAAGAGCAGAGGTCTGGATTGGAGCAGCGGTGGCAGGAGCGACGCCGAAGCTGGCCATGGCCAGGTGCATATCGCCATCGACAAAAGCCGTAATCTCTGTCCCCTGCGGAATGGTTATGTCTTTGCCGTGGACAAAAAGAAGCAGTGGAGCGGCAGGGAGAAATACAAGAGCCGTGCCTACCATTCCAACGGTCATTGCGCCCACATGTCCGCCTCCCTTGTTGTCCTGCATGGCCCGCAGAGCCGCTTTTTCTTGATCCTTGAGTCGCACATAACTGACGGAAACATTCAGCTTGCCGCCGCGTCCCATGCTCTTTTTGGACTCGGCTTCCGTTACCGTGGCAATCGCTGTCGAGCCTTTGGATATGACAATCACATTGCTCACACTCACATCTTCAACAACCTCGAAAGGAACTTCCTGCCCAACCTTTGCATTCGAAGAGGAAATGGTCTCGCTGAGGCGAAGCTTGATCGGCGTGCCATCCAGCAGCGTATCAGGCACAGGAGGTTTTGCCACAGTATTTTGCGCGGATTGACTGGCTGACGTTTGAACTGGGAGATCTTGCGATTCTGTTGAGGTTGCCGGAGTTGGTAGTGGCTGTTGCGCCGCGAGCAAAGGGCAGATTGCCAGTACGAGTACGGTTACAGGGTTCTTATGCACAAAGTTTTCTCCCGATTCTTCAATATCACAAACACATTGAATCAATAACATTAGAATCATCTACCTAAACCCGGTTTATCGCAATTAGTTTCTCGAAGCTCCAGGTTGGGTGAATGTGAATTGAGGTTAATGTTGATCCGAGAACTGCGGCGTTCCACGGCCTGTTGCCCCAACGTGCGGCTAGTCGCCCCTCGGCAGGTTTGACGCTCCAACCTTGGCCTCCTATAATCCATCTAGTTCCTGCTGACGTCTCCGTCCGCATCTTTCCTCTCTCTGCTTGGTAAAATGCAGCGATCTGTGGAAGGTCCGCGGGGTTTCTCAGGTGACACAAGTTTTGTCTCTGCGTCCAAGCGTGGAGGGAATGACAGGACTTCCGAAGGAGTTTTTACCGCCCATGAAGCGTTTGTTCGCACTGATCGCCATGCTGGCCTCGGGCTTTGCCTTGAGTGCCGCAGCCCAAACTCTGCCAGCCCCCGCCGTAGAGGCGCCCGCCGGGCCTGCCAAGGTTGCCGTCATTGCCTTTCAGGTGGCTGTGGCCCAAACCAACGAAGGCCAACGCGACTTCTCTGATCTGCAAAAGAAGTATGCGCCCAAGGAGGCCGAACTCAAGGCTGCCGGTGACGAGATCGAGACCCTCACCAAGCAGTTGCAGACGCAAGCCGACAAGCTGAGCGATGCCGAGAAGGAAGCCAAAGCCAAGATCATTGACGACAAGACCAAGAAGGCGAAGCGCGATCTGGAAGATGCACAGAACGACATGAACCAGGAGATGCAGGAGTTGTACAACAGCCTGGCCACCAAGGTATACGATGTTCTGAACGACTACGCCACCAAAGAGGGATACACCCTGGTGCTGGACGTTGCACAGCAGCAGAATCCGGTGCTCTACGCGGCCGAGTCCACCAACATCACCAAGGCTGTGATTGAGGCCTACAATGTGAAGTCCGGTGTGCCCGCGCCTCCTGCTCCGCCGGCCGGTGCCGCGCCTGCGCGGACAACGCCCAAACCGCTTGCGCCCAAGCCCGCCACACACTAAGTTTGGCGCAGTTTAGCCGCTTACGACGCTTGCCAAGGCCCCGCCCGGCGGGGCTTTGGATTTCAGGAACCCTCCCGTGATCGCTTCGACCACGGCCCAACGCGCCAAGTGAACGCTCTCCAGGTTTGACGATTCTTACCTGGCGTTCTTAGAATTGAATCGCGTTGTCCTGCCTCCTGCGTCTGTCTTTTTCTTCTGTCCCGGCGGAATCCGGCGCAGAGTCTCTGAAGAGGGATTGAGGGCTTCTTCAGAGCTAGCCATGATTTGCGCGGGAACCAATCCCACGGGAATTCTAAAGGAGTTTTTTGATGCACATGAAAAGTTCGCTTGCACTGATCGTTACCTTGGCTTCCGGGCTTGCCCTGAATGCCGCTGCCCAAACCCTGCCTGCTCCCGCCCCAGCGGCGCCCGCCGGCCCGGCCAAAATTGCCGTCATTGCCTTTCAGGCGGCGGTTGCCCAAACCAATGAAGGCCAGCGCGACTCCGCTGACCTGCAAAAGAAGTTCGCGCCCAAGCGTGAGCAGCTTCAGGCGTTGAACACGGAAGTCGGCACCTTGACCAAGGAGTTGCAGTTGCAGGGCGACAAGCTCAGCGACGAGCAGCGCACCACCCGCACCCGCACTCTGGAAGAGAAGAAAAAGAAGTTGCAGCGCGATGCCGAGGACGCCGAGAACGAATTCAAGTCCGAGAGCCAGGAAGTATTCAACGGCCTCGCCTCCAAGGTCTATGAAGTGCTTCTCAGCTATGCGCAGCAGCAGGGTTTCTCGATCGTGCTGGATGTCTCCCAGGAGCAGAATCCGGTGCTCTATGCCAACCAGTCAACCAACATCACCAAAGTGGTTATCGACGCCTACAACGTGAAGTCGGGCGTACCGGCTCCTCCGCAGGCGGCGGCTCCAGCCCCCAAGCCGGCCGCGCAATAACCACAACGGCAGACAATCGCACCAAACAATCACAAGAGCCCTGCAATGCAGGGCTCTTGTCGTCTACGCTCCCGCGTGGAGAGTGCGCCAGGAAGCAGACAGAATGCGCCTCTCCCGCCGGTTTTGCGGCCTATTCTGTGGAAAACAATGTGGATTACTTCCGCCCTATCCTGGATAAAACCCGGTTTTTTTATCTTGTCAAAACCTATCCTTTTCTGGTAGTTCAACTAACTCCTTATTTTTCAATCAGTGTCAAGAAGATCAGCAAGCCGGCAGCGGTGTGGGCAGGCCTTTGCGTACTTCCGTGCGCCGCTCCTCGTTATCCACAGATGCGCTTTACGATTTCATGAATCACGGCTGGCGCGCAAGCTGTTTTCTGAGCACGTCTTCCACCTCAGCGAGGACAGATTCCCAGTCGCCGATCTTCGGCTGGCGGAAGATGCGCAGCGTTGGATACCAGGGACTCTCCGCCCGCCCCAGCATCCATCGCCAGTCGGCGGCAAAGGGCAGCAGCAGCCAGACCGGAAGGCCCAGGGCAGCCGCAATGTGCGCGGTCGAGTTGTCGATGGTGACAATCAGATCCATCGCCGCCACCTGCGCCGCAAAGCGGTCGATGCTGGCAAACTGATCCACTCGGGCGTCAATCACCAGCGGTGCGCCGGCCGCCGCCGCCTGCCGCTCCAGAGCGTCAAAGTCTCCGTATTGCAAACTGATCCAGCGTGCGCCGGAGAGCGCAAAAAGCGGCGCAAATTCCTGAAGAGCAATCGACCGCTTGCGGCCTGTCTTCTGGTTCTTTGTCTGCCAGGCCAGTCCGGTGAGCAGCCGCCCATCGGCGTAGCGGGATCGAAAGAGCTCGCGCTCCGCTGCATCGGCCTTCAGGTACGGCGAAGCCGTGGCAGCAAACGAGGCCTCGCTTCCGCGAAAGACTCCCGGCAGGCTGCCAATGGGCAGGTGAGCAGCAAAGAGATCGGCAGGCGCATCAGCGGGCTTGCACCCGGAGACCACCTCAATCTCCGGAAAGGAGCGCGCAAAGAGCGGATGAAGCCTCGGATCGCAATCCAGCGTGATGCGGCAGCCGGTGCGGAGCGCGTCAGGAAACAAGCCGGCAAACTGAATCTCGTCGCCGATGCCCTGCTCGCCCCAGAGGAGCAAGCGGCCCGACGCCAGCCTTTCGCCCGTCCACAGCGGTTGCGCATAGGCTCGCCGGGGCGTGTCGTGATCGGGCGACTGCCAGCGATGCTCGTAGTTGCGCCAGCCGTTTTCAAAGTCGCCACAGCGCAGTTGGACCAACGCCTGAGCAAAGCGCGCCTGCGGATAATCCGGCTTGATCGCAAGCGCGCGCCCCATCGCAATTAGCGCCTCCGGCATACGGCCCGACTCCTCAAAAACGCAGCCCAGGTTGTAATGCGCCTCGGCGTAGTTGGGCCGCAGCGCCAGCGCCTGCTCAAAGCTGACCGCGGCCTCCTCCAGTCGATCCAGCGTGTGCAGCGTGTTGCCCAGGTTGTAGTGCGCCTCCGCCAGTTGCGGCTTAAGCTCAATCGCGCGCCGGTAGCACTCAGCCGCCTCTTCCAGCTTGCTTTGGGCATTGCGCAGATTGCCCAGGTTATAGCTGGCTTCGGCGTAATCAGGCTTCAGAGCGAGTGCCTGCCGGTAACAGGCCTCGGCCTCGTCGAGCTGGCCCATTGCCAGCAGCGTGTTGCCCAAATTGCTGTGATAAACGGCGACCTCCGGCCTGAGTTCGAGCGCACGGCGGTAGCCGGCCACAGCCTCCTCGAACCGCCCCAGCGCCTGCAGCGCGTTGGCGTGGTTGAAGCAGGCCTCGGCAAACTCCGGCTTGAGGGCCATCGCCCGCGCGTGGCTGGCCGCCGCCTCTTCCAGCTTGCCTTGCGCTTGCAGAACATTACCCAGGTTGACGTGCGCCTCGGCCAAGTTGGGATTCGACCGCAACGCATGGCGGAAGCTCGCCTCAGCCTCCTCGCGCCGCCCCTGCGCCTCCAGGATGACGCCCAGATTCATCCGCGCCTCGGCCAGATTCGGGTTGATGCCGAGCGCCCGCTGGTAGCTGGCTTTGGCCTCCTCCAGTCGCCCCAGCGCTTGCAGCGCCGTGCCCAGATTGGTGTGGAAGGCCGCCGGACGCCGATCACGCGCAATCGCCTTCGAAATCAACTCGACGGCCACATCGTTGCGCCCCACCTGATGCGCCAGCACACCCAGCAAGTGCAGGCTGTCGGCGTGATGCGGGTCCAGCTCAAGCACCTGCCGATAGAGCCGCTCCGCCTCAGCCAGTTGCCCCTGCTGATGAAAGCGCAGAGCGTTGGCGCACAGGCCGTTCAAATCCACCGGCGGCGCGGCATTCGGTCCTTGCCGCTTGGGAACCAGTTGGAGGGAGCGATGCATGAAAACAGTGTAAGTGTGAGAGAGTTCTTATCAGGCAGGGTTTCTTCGCTTCTTCGAGCATTGCACTTCGGATTCTTCCCGCTCTGGTGGATTCCCGTTCTGGCGCGACCCATCCCAAGGGCATTGTGGCCGTTCAATGCAGGTCTCTTTGTGTTCGTATATTTCGTTTATTTTCGTTTGCTTCGGATGTAGAATGATGAATTGAGGTGATTGCCATGTCCGCTGCCGCGTCTCCCATCTCGTACATCCCCTCTGAAGATGATGTCAAACTGGCGAGGGAAACCAGGAAGATACTCGCGCCGCGCCTGAGTTCGGTCCTGCCGCTCGAATTGCGCGAGATCAACTCTCCCCAGAACGCCCTGCTCAGAATTCCTATTTCCGCCGCGCATCAGTTGGTTGAGATTTTGGACGAGATGAGCCGGGGCAACGCCGTAAAACTGATTCCGGTTCATGCCGAACTAACGACCCAGGAAGCTGCCGATCTTTTGAACGTCTCAAGGCCCACACTGATCCGCCTGCTCAAGCAGGGCAAAATCGAATTCCATAAAGTCGGAACGCATCGTCGCGTTCCATTCAAAAGCGCTCTGTCTTACAAACGGCAGATAGACGATGAGCGCCGCGCTGCTCTGGCGGAACTGGTAGCCTATGACCAGGAATTGGAAATCTGAAAATGCCTGCGCTCGTTGCGTTTTATGACGCGAATGTCTTGTACCCCGCCGAGTTGCGGAATTTCCTGATGTATCTGGCGCTCACCGGCCTCTTCCGCGCCAAATGGTCGAACGCCGTGCATGAGGAGTGGATCTCCAATCTCCTCAGAAACAGGCCGGATCTTACCAGGCAGAAGCTCGAACGAACGCGCCAACTGATGGACAAAGCCGCGCTCGACACCCTCGTCGAAGACTACGAGGATTTGATTCCAGGCCTCATTTTACCGGACGAAAATGATCGCCATGTCCTTGCCGCGGCCATTCATGGCGGAGCAAAAGTGATCGTGACGAAAAACCTGAAAGACTTTCCGGATGGAATCCTTCAAAAATATAAAATCAAAGCACTGCATCCCGATAAATTCATTCTGAATCTCATCGACCGGGATCCGAAGTTGGTGCTAAAAGCTGCGGAAGAACATCGCCAAGCCCTTAAGAATCCGCCGAAAAACATCACCGAATACCTCGCATCCCTTGAAAAGCAGGAACTACCCAATTCAGTAGCTGCCTTGCGGCTTCTTTATGTTTCCGACACTAACGGATGACGCTGCTTGGGGAATTCGGCATGCGCGTCAGAATCGACCAGGAAGACTATCAACAAAGTCTGGCAAACCTCGCTAATGTTTGGTGATAGACAGGTTTCGAATGAGGTTCTACCATGGGTACGGCGACATTTCGCCGGTTCTCAGGAGATATGGAAGAACTCCTCGCTGGATTACTATCCGCCATTTTCGAGATTCTGGCTGAAGTATTCATTCAGGTTATCTTTGAAGCGATTATTTCTCTCATTTCGCGCTCCATTCGAAACTTAGTTGAGGAATCAGAGACAGTGAGTCCTATCCTGGCAGCGGTTGGTTATTTGCTGCTTGGATTTATGTGCGGTGGCGTCAGCATATTTATCTTCCCTCACCCACTTATCCACCCATCCAAAATCCATGGCATTAGCCTTCTCATAAGTCCTGTTCTTACCGGTTTAGTGATGGCACAAATGGGTCTTTTGCGGCAAAGAAAAGATCAGAAAGCCGTCAGGATTGAAAGCTTCTGGTATGGGTTCACATTTGCTTTCGGAATAGCTTTGGTTCGCTTCCTCTTTGTAATGTAGCAGCGGAAATTCAAACTCATATCCGATGGTTGCGCCACATTCGCAACGTTTTTGATTTTGCAGCTAGGATGGGATGCCTTGAACCTCAACCGGCGGTCTTTCCTGCGACGAACTCTTTGACCCACTGGCCGCCACGCGCCCCACGCCGCGCAGCAGAGCCTTCACCGGCCAGCGGCCGTCGGCGTCGGGAAAGAAGATCTCTCCGGCGCGGCGGGCTTCGGGGCGGTAGTACCAGCGCTTGACGAGCGCCAAATGGCCCTGGCGGAGGGTCGAGTTCGTCTCGGCGTTCGCGGCCAGTGCAGTTAAAACGGCCTCCATGCGGGCTTCCAGTTCGGCGCGGGCTGGCTTGGCGGGCTGGACGGTGGTTGCTTCGGTGGGGACGCTTTCCAAAGGGGTATTCTCAGGGGATAAAGATTCTGATGAAATGTACCTTGACGGGCAGTCTTTGTAACAGGGCACGACTTCAGTCGTGCCGCAAGCCTCTGATAATGAATGTTGGGCTTTAGCCCCTGCGGAAGGTTTTCCGCCAGTATCACCTATAACCTCTGGGTTTTCTGCATTCTTGATAATCGCTTCTTGGCTGCCATGAATGGACGGGCTAAAGCCCGTACCCTTCATCGTCTCAGCCGCAGGTGTTGTTTCAAACTCCATTGTGCTGATCTCTGATCCCTGATCCCTGATCTCTGACCCCTGATCCCTGATCTCTGATCCCTGATCCCTCTGAATTTTCATGCCTTGTATTGAAAATCCCACCGGACCGCTGAGCCTGCCATTCTCATAGAGGAAGACGGCCACTTCACCAGGGTTGGTTGAGGCTTGCAAGATCACAGCGCGTAGATCAGCGAGCGGTCGAACCAGCTCAGCGGTAAGGGAGCGGACGCTCTCCACGCGCTGAACCTGCGCATGAACAGCGGCGGCAGCCTCGAACTCCAGATTCGCCGATGCCGCGTCCCGCTCGGCGCGGAGTTGCACCAGACGGCTCTCGCCGCGCGTGGCTAGGAAGCGCTCGACCGTCGCAGCCTCCTCGGCGTAGCGCTCGTCCGTACATCCTTGATAACAAGGGGCCAGGCACATCTTCATCTCGGAGTAAACGCAGCCGGGGTGATCGGGACGCGGCGCCAGTTCCTCGGTGCAGCGGCGCAGCAGGAAGAGCTTCAGCGCCTCGTCGGCAAAGCGCTCGGCGGCGGCGCGCGAAGGGAACGGCCCGTAGGACCAGGCGGCCTCACGCTGGCTGGGGCGGTTGGTCACCGTCAGGCGCGGATAGGCGTTGGAGCCGAGAAAGCGGACGAACGACGGCGCGCCCAAGTGCATCCGTTCCAGACACTTCGTTCCGTAGACCTTTTCCAGCAGTTCAAATTGAAGCAGGAGGGACTCAAACTCCGAGCCAGTCAACCGCCAGCAAATTTTTCTGACCCGCCCAGCCAACTGTAACCGGCGCGGATGCTTTTCCGAGGGCTGAAGCAGCCGCTCCAACCGCCCGCGCAGATTGGGCGTGCGCCCAATGTACGGCTCGGCGTGCGTCTCCGCGCCATAGAGCGCAAAGACCGCCGCAGCCGTCGGCAGTTGCGCCAAAGCGGCCTTCGCATCGGCCGGATCGAAGGCGATTTCGTTCATGGAAGTTTGGTTTATCATCCCAAGAATTAACCGCCGAGCGAAAAGGTAACGTTCACGATTGTTTCTACTTCAACCGGATTGCCATTAAGAAGATTGGGCTTGTATTCCCATTTCTTCACCGCATCTTCCGCCGATTTGGTTAAAAGTTGCGATGGCGAAAACAAAGTCTCTAAATCGTGTATCTTTCCGTCAGTACCAATAACCGCCGCCATAACAACAATACCTTGTTGACGCGCCATCTTCGCTGTTTCTGGGTAATCCGGAGGTATCTTCTTGATTAATTTCCCAACCGTCACACCGCCATCATCATGATTACTATCATCCGCTTGGGATGATTCACTCTCGATTTCCGCACCGGCGGGCAGCGCCAAGGCTGAATCTTCCAGACTGATACCTTCGATTGTGTCAATGGCAACCGAGAATAATTTTCGATTACCATACATCACGACTACCTGTTTGGATAAATACCGGTTTTGAGTTTTAACTAATTGATCATATTCGTAGATAAAGTAGTTGTCATAGAAAACGCGCAACGCCTCCGACGATGGGCTGAAACAGTAAACTCCCGGCCCTGGCAAAGAAGATGCCGCTAGCTTTTCATTGTTCTTGGGTTGAAGCGCCGCACTCACGCATGCCAATTGCATTTGTCCCACAGAAGTCATTTTCAGGTCTAACTTCATTCTTCCAGATTCGATAGCCTTCTCGGGCGGAAGCGGTTTAAAAAGGATATTGGATATGTTTCTCTCAAAGTACCGCAACGATCCGCCTTCCTGTTTGTGATAACTTCCGTCGGCAGTATACCAATCTGACTGGGTAACATTGTTTCGCGTCCAAGTGCGGCGATAAACCTTTGGCGATGCCCACCAATATTCCCATTTTCCTTGCTCAGCGGGTTTTCCTTTCGCGTCATAAAACTGATAAGTTGCTTTGAGATGCCACGGCTTCATGTTGTCCGAGAAGTAATCGTAGTGTGGAGCGGCAGCCTTGAGCAGCGTTTGCGGATCGTTGGGCGGCTTTGTCACCGCGCCCGCCTGTCCATAGCCAATGCCTGTTAATAAAGCAATCTGAATTACAGCACACGCAAAGAATTTCCGCATCCTGCCCCCATATTAGTTCCATTGAAATCGACACGCCCCAAAAAATGTCCCGCAGGGGCTAAAGCCCAACCGTCATTTTATGGCGCTCTCGGCCCGACTGAAGTCGTGCCCTTATTACAAATCGCGCCCCCACTCGAGTATTCCGCCGCCTGTAAAGTCGTGCCCTTTCAAAACATTAACTCAACCCGAAACTCTCATGTTATTACGCTCCCGCAATGGTCATCCCGTCGATGCGCAGCGTCGGCGAGGCTACCGCGCCGCGGAAGACCAGGTCGCTGCCGATCGCCGTCACGGTCTTGAGCATCTCGGCCAGGTTGCCGGCGATAGTCACCTCTTCGACGGCGTGGGTCAGGACGCCGTTTTCGATCCACAGGCCGGTGGCGCCGCGCGAGTAGTCGCCGGTGACCACGTTCACGCCGAAGCCCATCAGGCTGGTGACGTATAGCCCCGCCGGTATCTCGGCGATGATTTGCTCCGGCGTCTGCTGGCCCGGCTCCAGATAAAGGTTGCCGCAGCCGATCCCCGGCGCTCCAGCCAGTCCGCGTGAGGCGTTGTGGGTGGACTTCATACCCAGCTTGCGGGCGGAATACGAGTTCAGCAGGTAGCTTTGCAGCACGCCCTTTTCAACGACCACCGTGCGCCGCGACGGCAATCCTTCGCCGTCAAAGGGCGAGCTGCCAAAGCCGCCCATCCCGTTCGGCAGCAGCATGATGTTGTCGTCAATGAGGTTAAAGTCAGAAGCCGCAATCTGCTCGCCCAGGCGACCGGCAAGAAAAGAAGCCTGCCGCCAGATGGCGTCGCCCGAAGCGGCCTCAAAGAGCGAGCCGAGCAGGGAGCCGGCCACCTCCGGCGCAAAGACGATGGGAACCCGCTGCGTAGGAACCCGCCGCGCGCCCAGCCGTCGCAAGACCCGCCGCGCGGCCTCAAGGCCCACCGACTCGGGCGACTCCAGATCCGCCACACGCCGCGCGCCGCTCCACCAATAATCAACCTGCTTGGAGCCGCCCGCGTCCTCGGCTATCGGCGAGGCCGAGACACCGGCATAAGTTGAGCGGTAGCTGCCCAGAAATCCGCGCGAGTTGGCCAGCACCTTGCGCCCAGTGGCCGCCTGAAAGCTGCCGCCGTCGGAGTTGGTGATGCGCGGGTCGGCCGCAAGCGCCGCCGCCTCCGCCCGCCGCGCCCACTCGATGCGCTCCGCCCCGGGAAGCGAGTAAACGTCCTCGCCGTAAAGATGCAGATCGCCGGCATACGAACCAAACTCGCCCGCCTCCGCCAAGCCGCTGAAAGGATCTTCCTCCGTGACCTTGGCCAGCGCCACGGCCCCCTCCACCAGTTGGCGGATTCCCTCGGTCGTCAGGTCACTGGTGGAAGCCGAGGCCGACCGCTTGCCCAAAAAGACGCGCAAGCCCAGTCCGCGCGAGCCGGAGTCCTTCAGCGTCTCCACCTGGCCCAGGCGCACGTTCACACTAAACTCATCGCCCTCGCGGACGGCGGCTTCGGCGTCACTTGCGCCAGCTTTCATGGCCAGCGCCACCACATCGGCGGCCAGGGATTCAAGGTCAAGGGCATCGGATTCGGGTTGCAGCAATTCTTCACTCATCCCTTCAAACTATCAAAAATGGGCGAGTTGTGCGCGGGAGCGCCTAAACTGTGCCTGGCGCGCGTCTACAATCAAGACGTGCTCTCAGATTCCTTTCGCAACCGCATCGGCGTGGTGCTCGTCTCGCCGCGCAACCCGCTCAATATAGGTGCGGCGGCGCGGGCGATGGCCAACTTCGGCTTTTCTCGCCTCTCGGTGGTTGCTCCCTATGCGCCCACCTGGCGCGAGGCGCGCTCCGCAATTGGCGCCCCGGAACTGCTGCAAAGCGCCACGGAGTGCGAGAGTTTGGCCGAGGCGGTTGCCGATTGCACACTGGTGGTGGGCACCGGAACGCTGACCTATCGCAAGCCGGAGCAGCCCGTGGTTCAACTGCCCAATCTGGGCCCGCGCATTGCGCAGGAACTCGACCGCGGCGGCCGGATCGCACTGGTCTTTGGCCCGGAGAAGCATGGGTTGACGCGCGAGGATCTATCCTATTGCCACATCCTGGTGGAGATACCGACCGACGCCCGCCAGCCCTCCATGAATCTGGGACAGGCGGTTGCCGTCTGCCTTTATGAGCTGGCGGCGCGCTCCCACCACCCCTCCCCGGCGAATACCTCAGAGACTTCCGGCCCTCCCTCCGGCACCTCCGGCTCTCTGGATCTGCTGACCCAGGTGATCGAAGAGACGATGCTGGCGGCCGGTTACAGCCCCAAAGGAATGCAGTCGGCCAATCGCCATGACCTGCGCCTGATGCTGCGCAGGCTCTCGCTCAGCGCGCAGGATCTGCGCCGAGCCCTAGGCCTCTTCCGGCGGATTCTCTGGCGGTTGAAGCGCTTTCCTGCCCGCAAGATAAGTCAGAATTAATTTCCCTCATTTTCCTTTCGACTTGAGAAAGAACATCTGTTAAAGTCAAGCGCAAAGGTCTGCGTATGAATTTACCCCTTGATTCTCTGCGACTCACTCGATGGCAGGCATCCGCTCGGCTAGGCCTCGCTGCCTTCTGCGGCGCACTGGCGCTTGGCTGTCCCTTGGCTGCGCAGCAACCGGCGGCAGCGCCGGAAGCCCCACAGGCAGCGCCCGCCTCAACCGCTGCCCCGGAGAATTTTCAGACCGGCGGCATGACCGAGGAAGAGTTGCGGCAGATGCTGGTCGGCAAACCGCTCTACCTGCGCGGAGGCTACCTGGACAACACCCTCAACTTCGACGAGCACGGCAAGCTGGACGGCCACTCGCCGCAAGGCTCCTACACGCTGAGCGCCATTCAGATCGACCACGTTCACCTCTCCAAGAAGAGGGTCGAGCTGGAAGGCGCGCGCTACGGACTGCGGTTTTTAGGTCAGCTCGCCTATGAAGATCCCTCCTCGGCGCTTGAACGGGTTCTGATCACGCCCAAGAAAAAAGTGGTCAGAATCACCATCGACCGGGAGCAGGTGGTGCTTCCCAAGAAGAAGAAAGAGCCCAAGCCCGCCAAGGTGGAAAAGGTCAAAGACAAGAAGGTGAAGGCCGCTACCGGCGCCAAGCCGACTGCTGCGCCTGCCTCCGCTCCGGCAGCCAGCCAGCCGACTCCCGCAGCGGTTGCAGCCAAGCCGGTCGAAGCCGCCACGCCCGCTGTGACCGTTACGCCGGCTCACACCACCCGCGTTCTGAAAGACGCGCTGGACCAGATCTTTGCCCAAGGCTTGGACGAGCGCATGATGGCCGCGATGCCGGATTTCTGGAAGCTCTACTACCAGGCCGTCGCCGCCAAATCCGACTACCGGCCCAAAGATCCATCCATCTACCGCCAGAACACGGTCGATCAGAAGGCCGTTCTGCTCAGCAAATTCGAGCCGGACTCGAATGAGTTTGCGCAGGCCGCCGGCGTGGCCGATATGAGCCAATATCACGTGGTCGTGCAGGCGGATGGCACGGTGGGCGAGGTGGCCGTCAGCCGCCCCATCGGCTTTGGCCTGGACGAAAATGCCGTGGACGCCATCCGCAAGGCCAAATTTCAGCCGGCCATCAAGGATGGCAAGCCCGTCGCGGTGATGCTCAATCTGGACGTGCCCTTCCGCATCTTCAGCAAACGGACGAACGTTCACAGCACAACAGAAGCCGCCGAGAAGCCCACCGAGCCGCAATTACCCGGCCCGTACAGTTTGCCGCGTCCGTGAGGTTGGGCGTGTAGCTGGGGATTGAGGGCGATTCTGCTGTAAGACGGCTGTAAGACGGGCCTCCAGCTCAAAACGCCTCTTCGGGCCTTGCAAAACCGTTCATCCTAAAAACGGCAGTTAGATGGTGACCCAATCGCGCTCTCCCCTCACGGCGGGGTGAACTGCCGCCAACTCGCTAACCTGCCATCACCGCGAAGCGGTGGCTAACTTGCTGTTTTTGTTCAAATTATTCTCTTCATCGGCATCGAGTTCATCGGAAGAGCAGTAGAATGCAAGGGAATTTCCGTGGGGATTCCACGGCTCCGCACTTCACCAAAATGGTAAAAACTCCAATCTTTATAAGCATTTCATTCTGTATCCGTTGACCATCTTGAACGACCATCAACCGCCGTTTATAGGCTCATGGTTAGAATTGGTTGCACCAGCTTCAAGGCTCGCCGCAGCGTGGATCTGCCGGCCCGCGCCACAGCAACGTTCAGATACAAAATTCAGAACGCCTGGGAAAAAACTCGCGCGGAAGCACCTCTCGGCTCAGCCACCCAGATCAAAGGATTTGAATCCTGATCTTCCTGCCACGGAGCGGGAGATCTACCAATCGATTAACATATTTATTTTCAATGTGTTGGATTCGTCGATCGACCGAGCGCACGTCCGTTTCGGCTGCCTTCAGCGCACTCAGATCAACCTCCGGCATCTCGCTGTTGCGGAAGTGTCTGTCGCCTGTCCTACGGCTGTCTTACGGCCGTCCAACGACTGCAAGACGAGTGTAAGACAGCCGTAAAACAGTAAGACATCCAACAAATTGCACCAAAATGAGTGTACTTCTCATCGGCGAACGATAAGTTTTTGCTCAATCGAGCGGCTGCCACAATTCAACTCGATTGCCTTCCAAATCCCAGATCCAGGCGAATCGTCCGTAGCTGGCCTCTTCGCGGTGCGGATCGATGCGCACGCCGGCCGCTGCCAGATTCGTGAGCAGAGCATCGAGATCGTCGACGCGCAGGTCCAGCATGAAGCTCTGCGGACCGTCGCCGAAATATTTTGTCTGAGCGGGGAAGTGGGCAAAGACGGTCATACCGGCCGCCTCCGGACCATCGAAGGCGAGTGAGCCTCCTTCACCAGTTTGGATGCCGAGATGGGTTGCGTACCAGGCGGAGAGCGCCTTGGGGTCTTGCGCCTTCAAAAATACTCCGCCGAATCCGACTGCCTTGGCCATGCTCATTCCTCCTGTTGTTGAAGAACCTCTTCGAGGGTGGGTTTGTGCTTGATCGCGCGCCCGGTGCGCGGTTCGGTGTCGATCACCCGTACAGGTTTGGGCTGGCCCACGCGCTCCCTTGCGTTGGCCTTGACCGCCTTGGTGGCGGAGAATTTTCCTGGCTTGCGTTTCGTCATAACAAGTATGAGTATGAAGGATGACGGAACAAAACGAAAGATTCAGAGATCAAATTAGATTTTGGACGGAGAGAAGGAAGAGCATGGAAGAGCGTGATTTTTTCAACGAGACCACCGAGCAGCGCACCCACACGTTGACCTGCCCCAAGTGCGGTCAGGCCGGTGAGTACAAAGTCACCTGGATTGTGCGGCGGAAGCGGCCGCAGTTGCCGCGCGGCGCCGACGAGCGTGACCGCGCCCGATTCGCCAAAGCGCAATCCTATATGGTGCGGCGCGACGAGAAGCTCGGCTGCGCCAATATTCGATGCCGCAAACCCTTCGAGATCACCGCCTTGCAGTCGGTGGCATTTTTAATGGATTAACGCTAATCCCGGCAAGGTTGGCATTTGTTCATCTTTGCCGGTATTCATGAGTTTTTTCAATCCTGAGACAATTCAAAATTTGCCCGCTCTCATCCTTGCCGGCCTTGGGTTTTCCTTACAAATGGTCTTTGTCTCATGAAGTGGAATTCATGGAGCCGAACCCATGGGAAGATCTTAACCGTTTGATTTCTTCTCAGCTTCTCTGATCTCCTCAATCAGCTCCGCCAACTCGCCCTGCTTGCGGTAGCTCATCGCCAAAAATCGTACATCCACCAACGTCTTCTCACGCACGTCTTCCGTCACTCCAGAGAGCAGGAAGGGCAGACCGCGCATCTGAAAATCCACCTCCACCCGCGCGTTCAATCCCTGGACAAATGGAGACGCGGTCTGCACAGTGCAGCCCTCCCGGCTGATGCCGACGATGACGCCCTTCTGTTGCATACCGTCTTTGAGCAAGTGAAGCACGGCAGGCCATGCGTCTTCCTTCCGGTTGATCACCATGCCATCTCGCCGCAAAGACGGCTTCTCCGCGGGCGGCGCGCTTGCCGTGGGCTCCGGTTCCTTCTTCGGTTTTTCCGGCTCCGGTTTGCGTGCGCGCAGCCACTCTTCGGGGATCTCCACATCAAGCGCGGTGGTGCCTGAACGGGCGGTGGTTACCATGGCCGCCTTGACCTCTTCCGCAATGCTCTGATCCACCAAGCCGGTCAGCAGACCCGCCAACTGATTCTTGGAGCGAGGGCTGGCATAGAGAAAGCGAACGCCCACCAGATTCTGGCGAGTGAGCCACTGGGTTGTGCCAACGATGCGTACCACCATCCCCAGAATGGGCAGCACCACCTCGACATTGGCCAGATTGCCGGGCAAGAACTTGGACTCGCAGCGGACGCAGCAGCCGCTCAGGCTGACATCGACAATCTCACATGGAAATGCCGCCCCCTTGTAATTGAGGCAGCCGCCGGGCGCGTTGATCTCGTAGCGCTCGTCGGCGCGACGATCGCGAAAGCGAGCATCCCTGCTTCTCGCCTGATCTTGCGCGTCAATGCTGAAGGACGCCAACGCTCTCCTCCCTCTCTGCAAGTCCTCTAAAACCGTTCATCGGCAACAGCGATTCTCCCATGAATCCGCTTATCAGAACCGCAAGCGTAGTCCGAACTGGAATTGGCGCTCGCGATAGAAGTTGGTGGCGTTGATGTTCAATGGCTGGCCGAAGCCGGTCGAGGTGGAATGTAGAACGCTTCCGTTGCTCTTTGTAATCGGGCCGGTCATAAAGTTCAGCGTAGGCAGGTCGCCGCTGGAGCTGCCGGGCTCCAGGAAGTAGCCGTTGGTCTCAATCTCGGTAACGTTCTGGTGGTTGAGCAGGTTGAAGCTCTCGGCCAGCAGCTCCAGCCTGCGCATATTGCCCAGATCAAAGCGCTTGCCGAGGCGCAGATCGGCCTTCCAGGTGGCTGGATAGCGGTAGGTATTTCGTCCTATATTATAGAAAACATGATCGTTACCCATGCCGTAAACGCGATTGTCGCCGCCCGATCCATTCATTCCCGGCCCCAATCCGACAATCGCCGCGCCGGCCGTAACATCTGCCCCAGAGTTCGGCGGAGTGCAGGAACTTCCTCCCGTGCCTGCAAAGCACTCGGCCAGCGTGCCGGAGGTGCGCATGGTGTACGGCAGGCCGGAGTGCGCCTGCACAATGCCGGAGAGCATCCAGTCGTTGGCGAACTTGCCTGCCCGGCCGCTGAGCTTCCACGGCGTCTCATATAGGATCATGGCGCCAAAGGAGTGGCGAATATCGTCGTTGCCCACACCATATTCCAGTCCAAAGTCTGCCGGGTCCAGCACGTCGTTGCCAGCGGCTTGCGAGCTTTCATTCGGATTCCAGTCCATCGCGTGGCCGTAAGTGTAATGCGCGTGGAGAGTTAATCCGCTGCGTCCGTAGCGCTCAACCCGAATCATGCCCGCCTCGTAGGTCGAGTTGGCGCGGCTCTCGATGTTGGTGATCTGCTGGTAATCCGGACAGGGACGGCCGGGGAGTTCGGTGCTTCCTTGCGCATAGTAGGGACAGACGCCTTGCGTTCCCGGCCAGGATGCGTACAGGGGCACGGTGATCTGCGTCGCCTTGATCGGTCCGGCGCCGGCTGGATCTTCCACCGCGTAAGTGATGCTGCCGGCCAAAGTAGGGTCAAGGTTGGTGTCGATGGAGATGGGCAGACGGCGGCCCAGGCTGAGGACCGCGCTGGCGGTAACCTCGATGTGGCCGGGAAGCGTCTCTTCAGCGGCGGCAATGGCCTGGTGAATCTCCGGATTGTGGAAGACGCCGGCCAACTCGACCGCTCCCGGCTTGACGACAGTGCCCGGTTCGCCGGCCAGCACATAAGGAAAGGGTGGAGCGCCGCCGCCGCGGTTGGGCAGGTCGTCGGTGGGACGCAGGAAGTAGCTCAGGTCGCCCGCCATCGAGCCGGTCTGGGTGAGCACCGTCTCCAGCGTTCGATTCTCCGTGCGCCCATAGTAGATTCCATAACCAAAGCGAATGAGGGGCCAGAGCTTTTTACCGGGATCGAAGGCCATGCCCATGCGCGGGCCAAAGTTGTTGCCCAGCGCGGGAAGGGATTGCGTCAGCGGCAACTGCGCGTTCCTCAGCGCGGCCAGCGGCGGCGGCCGTTGCTCGCGCTCCCAGCGCATTCCGGCTGAAAGCACCATGCGCTTCGTCGGCTGCCATTGGGCGGTTGAGTAGATGGCCCAGTCGTTGGTCGTCAGATGCCAGTTGTTGGGACCCATCGTCTGCGAGTAATAGGAGTAGCAGGGCAAATTGCCCAGCCCGCGCAGACCGCCCCCGGAGTCGCGCCAGACCTTGCCCGTCTCGTCGCAGTTGTGTGGATGGTCGGGGTCCAGGGCGTCCGTCAATCCAAAACTCTCAAAGGCCAGCGCGTCAGAGACGAAGTTTTCCACGTTGGAGTAGGTGTAGGTTCCGGTCTGGTTGCGCAGCAGGCTGGTCGAGTCGGCGTTGTGACTCAGGTTGATGCCGGAGCGGAGCAGCAGTTTGTCGTGAATCCAATCCACCGACTCCTGCGCTTGATAGAGCCGCTCGTCGGGATAGCTGCCTGAGCCCAGGCGCGCGGGATTGCCGATGGTAAAGCCGTAGCGATTGTCCACCACGATCTCCGGCAACTGGCCATAGGCATTTCCGGCCAGAAAGGTCTGTTCAAAGGCTGAGGGAGTCTGCGGGCGCGCTTCCGATAGGACGCTGCCCGCCGAAGCCTGCGTCACGGCGAGCAGATTGGGCGTAATGTACGCCTCCCAGCGGCCCAGCAGCCACTCCTCACTGGCCTTGGTCGTGCCGAAGCTGTGGCTGCCGTAGTTCTCCGAGACGCGCGTCAGCCCGCCGCCCGGTGAGTTCCAATACGCGCCAATTGCCTCTAGCGTAAAGGCCTGTCGCTCAGTCGCCTGCCAGTCGAGCCGCCCAAAGCCGGTCCATTGCTTGGCCGTGCGCGGCGAGGGACCAAGCAGGCCGTCGAGCGGCCAATCCGCCGGGCAATTCTGACTTGATCCGCCTGGTAATCCCACCAATGTTTCCAACATACAAGAGTAAGCCGTCCAGCCCTCGGCCACCGGATTGGTGCCGTTCAGTCCAAGCCGCGCGCTGAGCACCTGCATCTGGTCATTCGAAGGCTGGGCAAAGAAGCCTGTGGTTTGGGTGCAGGGCGGGTTGGCGCAGGTGTTTGAAGGCTCCAACTGCAAAAGATAAGGATGCTTCACCATGGATAGCCCCGAATCATTGCGGTTGTAGCCGTCCAGCGCCGCAAACCAGAAGAGCTTGTCACGGCGAATCCGGCTGCCGAGGCCGATCCCCCAGACGCTCTCGTGGTCCGGCGGAGTAAAGGCTTCCACTCCAGGTCCATGGGTTGGTGTGTAGTTGTCAAAATACGGGATGGCAACGGTCGCCCCGCTGTTCGGCGCAGTCTCCGTGATCCATTGCGTGAATGGGTTTCGAGCGCCCCAACTGTTTTGGCGGTCAAAGAAAAAGCCCTGGCCGTGCAGTTCATCGCTTCCCCGCTGCGTCTCCACATTCATGCGCCCGCCGGCGGCGCGGGCACTGACGGCCTCCACGTTGCCTGCCGCCGTCTCCACCGCGCGGATGGCCGACTCGCTGATGGCCAGGCCGTGGCCGCCCGCTCCCGGCTGCGGAACGCCGACCGGATCAGCGCCGCCACCACCCAGCGGACCCTGGCCTGAGGAGTGCTGCCCGGAGCCGCTGGTTGCGCCAAAGGCCAGCGAGCGGCTCACCCCATCCACCGCGCTCTCCACCGGCTGCTGCCCGCTGCCGCGCAGCGAAATCTGCGCCTGACCACCGGCGGGGGTTGCCGATGTGGGCGCATTGTCCAGAACAAAATCCTGCCAGCGCCGCCCGCTCACCGGCAGATTCTGCAACTCGGCGGCGGTGGTGGTGGTGGAAGTTGGGGCAATCGGACCGCTCCCAGGCGCGGCCGGCTGGAAGCTCTTGGCCGGCTGAACGGCGAGCGTTGGAAGCGGCGTGGCTCGCGCCACCAGCGGCAGCAGTTGCAAAGGCTCCGAAGCCATTTCGGCGGCAATTTGCGGCGTGCTTTCAAGCGCAATCAAAGGCCGGTTGATCTTGACAGACACTTTGGCCGGACAGCCTGCAGCAGAAGTTACCAGGCTGGAAGTCGTTGTAGTAGAAATCTGGCTTTGAGAGGGCACGACTTCAGCCGTGCCGCAAGGCGAAAGCAAAGCCCTAACTCCTGAGGGGGCTGTAGCCAACGGCTCAAAGCGCATCGCCGCCTGCACGCGGGCTTCATACCCGGCAGAGATAACGATCCGTTCCAGCAGCCCGCTGCCCAGTTGCGCGCTGCGCGCCTCCAGCGTGTACTCGCCCGGCGGCAGGTTGTTGAAGTGGTAGAGGCCGCCTCTGGCTGAAACCGCGCGCGCCGCCTCTGCGCCGGTGGCTTGCTGGCGCAGAATCACCGTCACGCCCTCCAGCGGCTTGGAGTAGAGATCGGTGAGTTTGCCGCTGAGTGAGCCGGGCTCCGACGGAGCCGCGGATTGAGCAGGAACCAGCGTCCCCGTGCTCATCATGAGCACAGCACCCAGCAGCGCATTGATCCAGCCACGACTCAAACTGCCATCGAGACTCCGGCTCGCGGCAGACTCAGGGAAAACCAATCGATGCAATCAAACCGGCCTGCTCTTCCGGCAGGTCCAGGTTGGGTAAAAGAAGGCTCTTGCCGAAGAAATCTCTCATTCGACTCTTCCTATTACCCAAATCACTGCATTGCAAGCGATTCTACAGCCTTCTCCGGTAAACTGGAAAGAAGGCATCTTGGGTTTGGCCTCAACAGGAGGCATAGAGAGCAAATTGCACTTCCCTGATCTCTGATCTCTGACCCCTGATCCCTGGCATTTATGTTCATTGATGAAGCAAAAATTCGCGTCAAAGCGGGCGACGGCGGCAACGGCTGCATGGCCTTCCGGAGGGAGAAGTTCGTTCCTCGCGGCGGCCCAAGTGGAGGCGATGGCGGACGCGGCGGCGACGTTCTCATGGTCAGCAGCCAGCGCCACAACACGCTGATTCACTTCCGCTATAACCCCGAGCACAAAGCCCAGCGCGGCGAACACGGCCTGGGCTCCAACTGCTCCGGCCTCGATGGCCGCTCCATCACGCTGCAAGTGCCGGTCGGCACCTCGGTCTACGATCAGGAGACCGGCGAGCTGATCCACGACTTTCAGGAGCCGGACGAAGAAGTCATCGTCGCCAAAGGCGGGCGCGGCGGGCGCGGCAATCAGCACTTTGCCACCAGCACCCACCAGGCTCCGCGCGAGCACGAACTGGGCCGCGCCGGCGAGGAGCGCCACTTCCGCCTGGAGCTGAAGCTGCTGGCCGACGTTGGCCTGGTCGGCTATCCGAATGCCGGCAAATCCACGCTGATCTCGCGCATCTCCGCCGCGCGCCCCAAGATCGCCGACTACCCCTTCACCACGCTGGAGCCGAATCTGGGCGTGGTCACGGTGGGCGAAGAGCCGGACCAAGAGTCCTTTGTCGTCGCCGATATGCCGGGCCTGATTGAAGGCGCGCATCTGGGCTCCGGGCTGGGCGTGCAGTTCCTGCGCCACATCGAGCGCACGCGGCTGCTGCTCCATCTGGTCGATGTTTCGGATGCATCGGGCCGCACGGACCCGGTGGCGGACTTCAAGGTCATCAATAAAGAGCTGGCCAGCTTCACTGGCAGCACCGCGCCCAAAGAGTACGACCCCTTTGCCGATGCCGCCGAGGAGGATGGCGAACCCGATCATCCCTTGGCCCACAAAACCATGATCGTCTGCGCCACCAAGATCGATAGCGCCAACCCGGAGAAGCTCAAAAAGCTGGCGGCGCACGTCAAGCGCAAGAAGCTTGAGTTCCACGCCATCTCCGCGGTCACCGGCGAAGGCATCGACGAGCTGAAGTGGTCGCTCGCCAAGCAGGTGCGGAAAGTTTAACAGCCTATGGCTAAAGTCTTGTTTTGAAAGGGCACGACTTTACAGGCTGCGGTAAAACTCAACAGAGCAGGTTTTGTAACAAGGGCACGACTTCAGTCGGGCCGCAAGACGCTGATAATAAGGAACGGGCTTTAGCCCCTGCGGGATGTTTTTCTGGGTTTTCACCCCAAACCAGCCCTTTTCCCGCAGCCTCTGAAGCCGTGCCGCAAGATGATCCTCATAAAGATTGGGCCTTAGCCCCCAAGAGAATCTTTGCAGTTTCCATCTGGCCTGAGAACTTAAGTGTGCGCTATGATATGGACGCCTTCGTTTTAGATCGTGGGGTGTCTATGTCCGGCGCTTTGAGAAATGCTTCTAGCGGTTTGGCTTTGAATCAACGCATTTGGGTAATCACTCTCCTGCTTGCGCTTCCACTGGCCTGGACGCTGACCGGCTGCGGCGGCAGTTCGTCGTCGTCCACGCAACCTCCTCCTAGCCAGACGGCCGACCAGCGAGCCGACGCCATGCTGGCGCAGATGACGCAGGCGGAAAAGCTCGCCATGGTGCAAGGCGGCGTCACCACCAACCAGACCTGGGGATACACAGTTCCCATGGGCGGTGCGGGTTGGGTTCCAGCCAATACGCGGCTCCGGATTCCCGCCCTCTATCTGGCCGATGGCAGCGTCGGAGTGGGCAACGCCGTGGGACCGGCCACCGCGCTTCCCTCGTCGATTGCCAGCGCCGCCAGTTGGGACACTACCGAGGCCGCCAAGTACGGCACGGTCATCGGCACCGAGTTGGCCGACTACGGCATCAACGTCAACCTGGGCGGCAACGTCAATCTCACCGGGCGCGAGCCGCGCGACGGACGCACCTTCGAGACCAAGGGCGAAGACCCCATCCTGGCCGGCAAGATCACCGCCGCGCACATCAACGCCATTCAGGCGCAGCATATCATCGGCGGCATCAAGCACTTTGCCTTCAACGACCAGGAGAGCGGGCGCACCACGGCCAACGCCATCATCGACGACCGTGGCGGTCGGGAGAGCGACCTGCTGGCCTTCGAGATCGGCGTCAAGGACTCGAATGTGCAATCGGTGATGTGCTCGTACAATCTGACCAATAGCCAGTACGACTGCGAGAACGAGCACCTGCTCAACCAGGTGCTCAAGACCGGCTGGGCCTTTCCGGGCTTCGTCATGTCCGACTGGTGGGCCACGCAAAGCACGGTCAACGCGGCCAACAATGGCCTGGACCAGGAGCAGCCCAACCAGCAGTATTTCTCCACACTTGGGGCAGCCATCACCGCCGGTCAGGTGTCGCAATCGCGCCTGGACGACATGGTGCACCGCATTCTGCGCGCCATGTATGAGGTTGGGATCTTCGATAACCCGCAGAAGATTCAGCCGATTCCGGCCACCGCCGACGCCGCCGTGGCGCAGGAGATTGAGGAACAGGGAGCGGTTCTGCTGAAGAACGCCAACCGCCAACTCCCACTAAACAGCTCGACCGTGCAGTCCATCGCCATCATCGGCTCACACGCCGATGCTTATGTGCTCTCCGGCGGCGGCTCGGCGCAGGTGCAAGCCAGCAGCGGCGTGATGACAGGCCCCAAGCCTAACCCACCCGGCTGGTCCACGGTAACCTGGGATGTGTCGTCGCCGCTCCAGGCCATTCAAGCCAAGGCGCCCAATGCCACGGTGCAGTATGCCGATGGCTCCAGCGCCTCGGCTGCCGCCACGCTGGCCGCGTCGTCCCAGGTGGCGATTGTCTTTGTGAGCCAGTGGGCCAGCGAGGGCATGGATGAGACCAGCCTCAGCCTGACCGACCTGACCAGCGCCACGCCCATCGATCAGGATGCGTTGGTGGAGGCCGTCGCAGCCGCCAATCCCAACACCATCGTCGTGGCCGAGAACGGCGGTCCCATCCTGATGCCGTGGCTCAATCAGGTGAGCGCGGTACTGGAAGCCTGGTATCCCGGCCAGAGCGGCGGACCGGCCATCGCCGATCTGCTCTTCGGCGCGGCCAATCCATCCGGCAAGCTGCCGCTCACCTTCCCGGCCAGCGAGGCGCAACTGCCGCGCCCGGTCATTCCTCAGCCGCCGGATGGCGTAACGCCGTTCAACGTGGACTACACCATCGAGGGCTATAACGTCGGCTACAAGTGGTTTGACGTGAATGGTTTCACGCCTCTCTTTCCCTTCGGTTTCGGCCTCTCGTACACCACATTTTCCATCACCAATCCGGCCATCGTGAACAACCTCAGCTCAACCACCAAACCAAACTTCCAGGTCACCTTCAATCTGGCCAACACCGGCGCAGTGGCGGGAGCCGAGGTGGCGCAGGTTTATCTGGGACTGCCGGCCAGCCTCAACGAGCCGCCCAAGCGCCTGGTCGGCTGGCAGAAGCTTCTCTTGCAGCCGGGAGCCTCGCAGGCGGTCACCATCGAGGTGGATCAGAACGACTCCTCGCATCCCATGAGCTACTGGAATACAGGGACCGGCAGTTGGACGGTTGCTTCAGGCACCTATACGGTCTATCTTGGCAACTCATCGGTCATGGCCAACTTGAAGACCGTTGGGACAATCACCGTGCAGTGAGGTGTTCTTACTACTTCTTTCCGTTGTCTTTGAAGTTCAGCGCAAAGTAGTAGTAGGTGTACGAGTGGCTGGTGGTCACATTGGTCAGGAATTGCCCGCCGCCAAAGTGGGCCACCCCGCCGCCCAGGTTGAAGTGCTTGTTGAGTTCATACCACGAGTAGCCATCTACCTCCGCGCCCACATGGCGGCCATGGTCGGTCTTGTTGCTCACAATCGCCCCACCTGAAGTGTTATAGATCGAATCCAGCGCCGATGCGGCCCAAAAGTCCAGCGCCTGCGCGGTAAAGCTGAGCCGCCGATGAGGCTCAACGGTCGCGCCCACCCGCGCTGCCTCAATGTTTTGCCAGCCGAAGAGGTCCGCGATTCCCAGGCGGTCGTGAGCTGTCGGGTAGATCGTATCGAAGGTGGTGTGTTTAGTGTTCGTCGCCGGGTTGCTGTTGCCCGATGCGTAATCATACTGGGTAAAAACGCGCGGCTTGGCCGGAGCATTCAGGAACTGGTAGGCCACGCCGGCCTGTGTTGCCCAGGCGCTGATCGTTTGCGTTCCAACCGTGCCGCCTTCGTGGATCACCTCGCCTCCGTAGTCGAGCGCCTTGCGCGATTGCGCCTTGAAGCGCAGTCCAAGAACCTTCTCATCCTCCTTGCCTGTGGTTTTGGACTTGGCGGCTTCCACGACCTCTGCCGGCTGCACGCGCCACAGAAAGAACGGCTCAAGATTCGAGTGCGCCACCAGCAGATCATCGATGCGCCCATAAGCTCCATAGATGTTGTTGCCTTCCTGGTGCGGACTGACGCCAAAGGCCTGCGGAACCACAGCCGAGGCGGCAAAGATGCCCAGATGCTCGCGCTTCGCATTCAGGTTCACCACCGCCGCGTCGTAAGAGCGGCCCTGATTGCGCCACTCTGAGTTGGCGATAATGGTGTTGTTATAGCTGATGAGCTGCCGCCCCACGCGCAGGCTGAACCAGTGCTTGTCCGGCGCGCCAATCTGAGCGTAAGCCAGCTTCAGATCCCATCGATCCGTATTCGGAGGGCCTATCGGCGGGTTTTGCAGGCCCGCGCGGGCATCCTGCATCTGCGCCGTAACCCGGAACCAACTGGCCGTATGCAGATTCACCTGGAACCGCAAGCGACTCAAAATATAGGAATCATCCACGTTCGCCTTGAGGCTGGAATTGTTATACCCTTCGTACCGGAACCGCTCCTCGGCCCGCAGGTCGATCCACTTGGGCAGCTTTGCATCAATCTCCGTGAACGGGGCAAAGTCGTGAAAGTCATAAGGCGCCGGGTTGCCGGTAGTCCGCCACGCCGCGCCATTCAGAAAGCTCAAAGGGTTTGCCTCAGGCCCGGTGATGTAAGAGCCATTGAATCCAGAGGTCGCGTTTTGCGTGGTGATATCGTCTTGCGCGGCCAGGGGCAGGCCGATGGCAATGACCAAAAGAAATTGAGCGGAGATGAAGAGCGACAACCGGCGCAGAATAGCAGGCAGGGATGCAGAATGAGTCTTTTGCACTTTGGAATCTCCTTGGATTTTGAAGTTAGATAGGGTCAGACAGGGACACCCTGTCCTCGAAAGATCAGTAGGCTATTGGGTTGGGAAAAGACAAAATCGCGGACGGGCCAGCGGGCGCTAGCGACAGCAACAACACGCGAGTTTGGAGATGAACTTTTGCATTTTAGAGCAACTTAGTCTTAAAAGTAAATGAGATTCAATCTACTGTCAAACCAATCCGACAGGATGCGTGACAAGCCCGGCTCATCACGCATCCCAAAGAACTTCAGAAGGAAAACCGCCCGCTCAGTTCCAGGTTGCGCGGCCCTGATCCTTCAGCCGTCTGCAGGGCAGTAATGCTGCCAAAGCTGCCGGTCGCATCCACCTGCATATTCGGCGGCTCGTAGTTGCGATGATTCAGCAGGTTGGCGGCGGCTACTCCGAATTGAAATTTACCCCGCGCCGTTACGGAAAAGTTCTTCACCAGCGAGAGCGAAAGGTTCGTGGTGCCGGGGCCAACCACGCTGCCCACCCCTGCCGTACCAAAGGTGCCGCGATTGGCCGCTGGAACCGCAAAGGCCGCTGGATTCAGCCATTCACTGGTGGTGCGATGCGCTGGATAGACAGGGACTCCGGGCACAAGATCGGCGCGGGTGATCGTCTCCGTAACCAGGATGTTGGTGCCCGCCGGATCGGTGCTGGCTTCATACGGTGTCAGGAATGGCCCGCTCTGCGCAATGCCCACGCCGCTCAACTCCCAGCCGCCCACCAAGGCATTCTCAACCCCGCCCTTGGTCAGCCAGCGTTGGCCGTGGCCGAAGGGAAGAGTGTAAAGCCAGGAGACGAGAAAGCGCTGCCGACGGTCATAAATCACATTGCCATAGTCCAGGCGCGGATGGAAGCGGTCGCTCAGGAAGCTGCCGCCGCTCACCGCGAAGGCCGTCGGCGTGGCGCCCCCGGCGTCTGAAAGATCGCGCGTAAAGATGTAACTGGCATCCAGCGTCAACCCCTTGCCGGTGTGGCGCGAAAGTTCAAACGCCCCGCTGTTGTAGTTGCTCTCCGCGGCATTCACTACGCTCTGAATTACGGCCCAGGAGGGAAACGGCCGGTTGGCTTCAACTGCCGCGTAGCCCTGCGTGTTGGCCGGAACTTGATTCAGATCCACCATCGCCTCCAGGTTTGTGCCGTGGCTGCCGGTGTAAGAGAAGCGCGCCCCAAAGCCCTTGCCCAGATCCCGCTCCAGCGTCAGATTCCACTGTTGCACGGATGGATCTTTATAGTGGATCGGATAAGCGTAATCAAAGTTGGCCGTACCGCTCCCGCTGCCCGCGCCCGCATTGAATGGATTCCCAAAGGAAAGCAGCGGCGTAACGCCATCGCTGGCGTAGTCCTGGTTATAGGTTCCCAAGTAACTGGCCTGCGCCGCCCATCCAGAGACCAGCGCAAAGCCCAGCGGCGTCTCCATGTAGCGCCCCCAACCGCCGCGCAGCACCGTCTTGTCATTGCCGAAGAGCCGCCAGGCAAAGCCCAGCCGCGGACCCCAGTCGGTCTTGTCGGTGGTGCGCAAACCGCTGGGAATCCCCGCCTGCGCCGCCGTGATAATCGGCGTGGGCGCTACCGCCGCAACCAATGCTGAAGAGGTATACGCAAATGCCCGCGCATCCGGCACAACCACCGCTCCGGTCACACTTTGGCCGTTCATGCTGGTCACCACATCGGGCGCAAAGGTGGCCGTGTTGAAGCCGGTATCGCGCATCGGAGGGTGCAGCTCATAGCGCAGCCCCAGGTTCAGCGTCAGCCGCGAGCTGATCTTCCAATCATCCTGCCCATAGAATGCATACGACTGCCCGCGCCCGTTCATCTCCGGGTTATTGGTCGAGCTGACCATTGTGTAGTCGGGGTTGCCAAGCAAGAACGCAGTGTATGTGTCGCCAATCGCCGCCCCCACATCCGAAGAACCATCAAAGACATACCAGCCGGAGCGGTAGTTGCCGTAGACATTGTCATCGTGATCGGCCAGATACTTGAAGTCCGCGCCAAATTTGAAGGTGTGCTTTTGATGCGTCCAGGTCAGGTTATCCAGCGCCTGAAAGATCTGTCCCCGCTGCATTCCAGGATTGCCCGCGCCGGTCGACATCATGCCGGTAATCAGCACCTGCGGCGCCTCCGACCATTGCAGATCGGGCTGCGGAACCGTAACTCCCGTCTGCGCCAGCAGCGCGGGAGTCGAGTAACTCTGCGCCTCTGATGTATGCTGCGCATTGAAGCCGCCGCGAAACTCATTCATCAGCGCCGATGTAATCAAGTAGTTATCCGCAAAGGTCAGCCCCTCGTCAATCTCCGGCGTGTTATACCCCCCTTGCAAAGGGCTGCCCGCCTCCGCGCAGTACGAGAAGGTGCAGGATGCCAGCGGAGCGGTAATCACCTGCCGGTTCTTGTAGCTGAAGCGCGCAAAGACCGTCTGCTTGTCACTCAGGATATGATCCAGGCGAATATCGCCCTGATTCGAGCTGATCGGCGATGGAAAGTTGATTTGGTAGTTATTGGCATACGATTTTGGATCGCCGTAATTCGGCACTGGCATCAGCGCGGTCAGCAGCTTCTGTGAGATCGCGCTCACCGGCACATTCGCCGGATCAATCGGCGTCACGCCATCCGGTTGATAGATCGCCGTGATCCCCTGCCCTGCCAGATAATCAGTCAGGTTGCCCGCCCGCATCGCTGCTGATGGCACGCTCAGCAGCAGCGGCGTCTCGCGCGGCAGCCGCAGCGCTTCAAAGCTGGCAAAGAAAAAACTCTTGTTGATGTGCAGTTGCGGAATCGTCAGCGGACCGCCCAGCGTCCCGCCAAAATCATTCATGATAATGCGCGGCTTGGAGATCGTAAAAGCATTGTTCGAGTTATAAACCGTGTTCTCGTTGTTCTCGAAAACTCCGCCGTGGAAGTTCATCGTCCCCGCCTTCGAGACCGTCGTAATGTCGGCCACGCCGCTGAACTCCGCGTTGTTGTTTGACTCCGAGACGCGTATCTCCTCAATCGAATTGAACGAGGGAAACATCTCGCTCACCGGCCCCGAATACTCCACGCCCACGCTGGAGATGCCGTCCACCGTCACGCTCATCAGCGCCGCCGTCGTGCCCATCACGTCCAAGTTGCCGCCGTCGTCGGTCTGCACGCCGGCCTCGGTGGTCAGCGTGGAAATCGGGCTGGTCGAGCCCGTCGAGCGCGAGTAGATCGCCACCGGCAGCTCCACCAGCTCATCACCGATCTTGGTCTCCGCCAGATTCGAGACCTCGGTCGAGATCACCGCCAGCGCCGTGTCCAGCACCTCAACCGTCTGCGTCTCGCTCTTCGGCTTCAGGGTCACGTCCACCCGCCGCACGTCGCGCGCGGTCAGCACAATCTCCTTCACCGCAGCCGTCTGAAAGCCGGTCAGCTCCACCGTCAGCGCGTACTTGCCCATCTCCAGATTCTTGAAGGCAAAGCTGCCCGTCGCGTCGGTTTGCGCCGTCCGCATGGCCGATGTCCCGGTATTGGTCAGCGTCACCGGCGCGCCCACCACCACGGCTCCGCTCACATCGCTCACCGTGCCCACAATGGCGCCGTAAGTGGATTGAGCCGCCAGCGGCGCGCAGGCCACTGCTATCGTGAGATAAACAAGACACAGCAACGCGGTTTGGGTGCCCCACCCTCGCCGCGTTTTTGTTCTTGCGGCTAGGGTGGGATATAAACCCCTTCCACGGCAACAGGTAAAAAGTGTGTAGAACAGCGACGCGACAATATCGCCGCGCCGGAAGGCAAGGAGAGAAATAGAACCCATTCGGTACCCTTTCCGAAAGTATGAAGGATTCGCGAACTGGTTTCGCGTGGTTTTGAGGTCTTCTTGTGCAGAAATGAGGTGCCTGCGACGAGGCGCTCGTGAACTCATCTTTATTATATTTATTTTTTTCGTCCATCGCGCCCCCCTCGGTGCCCCTGAAAAAAATTCAGAAAAAAATTCTGTCTGCGCGCCCCTCCACACTCCGATTCATTTCGCAAACGCGAGTGCATTATAGTCCGCAACTGTTAGATAAAAATTAATTTCGTTCTTGACACCGGCTTCTTCTGCGGTTTTTAATCAAGCCACCTTCCGCTGGAAGGTGGTCTTCGTTTTTTCTGACCAATCACTTTCACCATCCCTACCCCAAGGAGCCTCCCCTGTGAACTCACGCAGAATCACACTCTCCGCTGCACTCGCTCTTGCGCTTCTGGCCTTCTCCTCAGTCGCCCAAGCCAGTTCGTATTCCTCCGTGTTTGTCTTTGGCGACAGCCTCTCGGACAACGGAAATCTGTACAACGCTACTGGCCAACCCGCCTCGCCCCCCTATTACGACGGCCGCTTTTCCAACGGACCCGTCACGGTCGAGCAGCTCTCCGCGATGCTCGGCGTGCCGCTGGTTGACTTTGCCTGGGGTGGCGCCACCTCCGGCGTAGGAAATGAGGGCGACAATGGCACTCCGACCAGCTTTGGCAGTTATAACCTGCCCGGAATGCTTGCCGAACTGGCAGAGGCCGGCCCTGATTTGACCCCTTCAAATCTGCAAAACTCTCTGGTAGTCGTCTGGGGCGGGGCCAATGATTATCTCACCGGCGGCTCAACCACGCAGGGAGTGGAGGACATCGACTATATCGTCAGCACTCTTGAAGCCGATGGCGCAACCCACATCCTGGTGCCCGGAATGCCTGACCTGGGATTGACGCCGGATTATTATGGATATCTCCCGGCAACCGAATACGCTCTATCCTTCAATGCGCAGTTGCAGGCCAGCCTTCCCGCTGGCGCAACTTATGTGGACACCTTCGGCCTGATGCACCAGATCGTCAATGACCCTTCGGCATACGGGATTACCAACGTGACGACCCCTTGCTTGAACGGCATAACAGCTTGTTCCGATCCCAGCCAATATCTTTTTTGGGATGGCTTTCACCCTACTACCACGACCGATACGATACTGGCTGATGACTTCTACGATGCAGCCGCCACCCCCGAGCCATCTTCAATCCTGATGCTCGGAACCGGCCTCGCAGGACTCGCCGAGCTTCTTCGCCGCCGCCGGACTGCCTGAGAAATCCTGAACTCCAACCGCAAAAGCCTCTGGTCCGCAACGGACCAGAGGCTTCTTGCTGCGGTTGTTTTTTATTCAGAAAATGTAATGCACAAAGATGGTCGTGCCTTGCGGCCAGACTTTCACTCTTTACATTCAGGAGCCAAAGACAAACTATTATTGAGCCAATGCAGATAAGTGTCCAGGGTGTGATAGCAGCCTAAATTCTTTTTCGCAAAGAGCCACGAGTCAAAGCTGTACGCAGTATTGACGTGTTCGTAGTCAAGAATGAATGGAATCGTGGGCGGCACCTTGGGAACCACGTCTCGAATATTGACCACCCGCCAAGAGGTAAGTGGCAGAGCGTCGAATACTTGCTTGAATTCCAGATTGCCGACTTTGGGGGATGCCAGCGTGCTCAGGAGCGGGATGTCAAACTTGTTCTTGACACTATTCTCAATAACAAACAGTGTAGCGAGAGCTGAGCCGAGGCTATGACCGGTAACCACGGTCGGGCGATCTCCGCGCACTCCGTCTTCTGCCGTTTTGCTTCGCACGCCGCGCGCAACTTCATGTCTCTTGGCGAGTTGCTCTAACTGATCGCCAAAGGTGCCCGTTAACTCAGGCTCGGCAACCGCGGAAAGGTTGAAGGCCGCCAGCGGAACAGGCACCACCTTCATCGTGGAATAAATATTGTCAAAGCCGAAGGCGACGCGCCCCGCAGACGGCATCTGCTTGAATGGAACCATGACGATGGAAGCAGCATCGTCCAGCCACTCGATGATGCCTTCCGTGCCGCGAATGGCAACAATGCGGTTATCGGGATTGGCTATCTCATGGACGATAATTCCGTAGAACTTTGGTGCTTTGATCTGCAAGAGAAAATCAGACATATTGATCCATGCAGATAGCTCCCAGCCTGAAGGAATATTCTTGGGCGCGGGGCAAAGATCATCCTGATTCACCGCATACATATCATAAGCGGCTGCTACAAATTGTCCGTAGAAAGCGGCTTTCTCGGGGTCGAGTGGACTGCTCATGGTTTACCTCCTGTTACAGCCTGTGGAAATAGATCATAGCGGGATGCGCGTTAAAGCACAAGATATTTTTTACGAGCCTTCTCCGCTCCGAAAGACTCTTCCGCATCGGTAATCGTCTTTGTAACTTCAAGGAGATTCTCAAGCCTTTTTTGAAAAACGCTTGACTCTGTCCTAGCGTCAGGGTCGAAGATGTGGACCAAGTGATTTTTTATACGAGTGAGTCTGCGAAATGTGGACCCATTCCAATTGAAAAAGGAGAGGGTAATGGTCACTTCCAAAAGAAATTTCTCTGCGGCGATTTCACTATTCTTTGTAGCTCCGTTTGTGGCGGAGTATCTGCTGGGAGATTTGCCGCTCAAACTACTGACGGCACTGATCGTTTTGGCGCCAGCCTATGGCGGCGGGGCCGTATTGATTCGTGAGACAGCGCGTCGCGCTGGCCGTGGCTGGCCGACGATGCTCGTGCTGGGTGCGGCTTACGCGCTGATTGGCGAAGGTCTGGTCTCGCAGTCGCTCTTCAATCCTGACTATATGCAGAAGCACTGGCACCTGCTTCACTTTGCCTACATTCCAGTTTTAGGCATCGGAGGGTGGTGGACCCTGCTCATGTTGAACCTTCATGCGTTTTGGAGCATGGGTCTTTCAATTGCGTTGGTGGAGGCTTTATTCCCTGATCAAACTAAATCCCCATGGATGGGCCTGGTTGGTGATTCGATGGTCGCTGTTATATTTGTGCTTGGTTCATCCGCCAACTTTTACATCGGATTCAAGCAAAACCACTTCGTGGCATCTCATGCGCAGCTAGTTGGCGCGGCAGCACTGAGCGGATTGCTGATTGTGTGTGCGTTTCTGATTCCGGGGCGGAGACCGCGCATGGTCGGCGGTAGGTCGACTAGCCCATGGATAACAGGATCTGTTGCGCTCGTGTTTGGCATGGGCATTATCTATACTCCGCCTAAGTGGGATTGGGCTGCTGTCGGTGCAATGCTAGTTATCGATGCGGTCTTTCTGGTAATGGTTGCAATCTTTTCACGGCAGAACGGATGGAGCGCGCTGCATATTCTGAGCATGGCTGTCGGCGGGACGCTGGTTTACGGTATTCACGCGTTTACGGCAAGGCCTCTTGTTGGTGGGCTACTCTGGATGCGCATCAGCAACACGGTTTTTCTGCTGTGTGCAGTGTGCCTCATAGGGTTGTGTGCAAGGCGCGTTCTCCGCTACCAATCCCATATTGCGCGCCTATCCTAGCTACTCAATCGAAGCAGATTGAGTCGTCGCGCTGAAGAACTCTTCCACATCGGTGATCGTCGCGGTCATTCGATAAGGCGGAAGGCTGGCCAGAAAGGTCTGTCCATAACGCTTGGTGCGCACGCGCGGATCAAGCAGCACCAACACGCCGCGATCTTCAAGCGAACGAATCAGCCGGCCAAATCCTTGCTTCAGAGTTAGCACTGCCGAAGGAACCTGATAGTCAAAGAAAGGTTTTCCGCCATTCTCTTCTATAGCCTTCATGCGCGCTGAAACCACTGGATCGCTGGGCACGGCAAAGGGCAAGCGATCAATAATCACGCAGCTCAGCGCCTCGCCCTGCACGTCCACGCCTTGCCAAAAGCTGGACGTTCCAAAGAGCACCGCGTTCGGCGTCGCGCGGAACTCGTCCAGCAGCGCCTTGCGCGGCGCGGCGCCGTGCAGCAAAATAGGAAAATCCAGCACCGGCAAAAGCCGCTCGTATAACTCGCGCATCTGCGCATAACTGGTGAAGAGGCAGAAGGCGCGCCCGCGGGATAGCTCTAGCACGCGCTGAATGCAGTGCGCCGCGGCCTCTTGAAACT
Source organism: uncultured Occallatibacter sp. (assembly GCA_964645305.1). Taxonomy (GTDB): domain Bacteria; phylum Acidobacteriota; class Terriglobia; order Terriglobales; family Acidobacteriaceae; genus Telmatobacter. The sequence goes on from CAZYCV010000004.1 coordinate 99,720, forward strand.
CCGGCTCGCGCGGGTCTGGCATCTCCGGCGGAAGATAGAGCAGCGCCTGTTCTTCGTATTTGAAGTGTGAAGGCACAACTAACTCACGCGCCTCGTTCAACCCAAGCCGCTTGCGGATATGCTCAAAGCCGCCTTGCACGGTCAGCGTCGCTGAGGTCAACACAACCGTAGGAATCTGATCAAAGACTAACTCGAAGAGTAACTCCGAGACATCAATCGGCGTGGCTTGCAAGAAGGTCGTCCGCGACTGCGGCCTGAATGTGCCGCGTGCGGCAGACCTGTCCTGTGAATTTCCCATCGCAACCCGCCGCTCCATCCAATAGACCATGTTATGCGCGCTCGACTCTAGCAGAAACTCCAGCTCCGAGCGCAACCTCTGCACGCGCTTGCGCAATCCTGGCGCTTCTTCCACCTCGGTCATCGCGCCCATCTCGTCTTCCAAACGCCGCAGCGTGGCGCGCACGGCCATGTATAAGTCGCCTTGTGTCTCCAGAAACTCCTCGCGCCCCACGAACGGCTGCCGGCCGTCGCCCGCCAGCGGCAACCCGGCAAAAAACATCCGCGCCCGTTCGCGTAGTTGCGCCGTCACGGCCGGCAAGCTGTCCGCGCCTTGCTTGCCGCGCAGCAACGTATCGGTATCCCGCGCCAACTCTTCAAAGCGGATGTTGCTCACCGAAAGCCCGAAGTAACTCGATGCCACATCCTCCAACTCATGCGCCTCGTCAAAGATCACCGCAGCAGCTTCGGGCAGAATCCCAGCGTCGGGCGCTCCGCCAGCCTCGCGCTTGACCGCGATGTCAGCAAAGAAAAGATGGTGATTGACAATGATGATGTCCGATTCAAGAGCCGTGCGCCGCATCTCGGTGATAAAGCAGCGCCGGTAATCCGGGCAGGTCGAGCCCAGGCAGGCCTCGGTCCGCGCATCCAGCTTCTGCCACAGCGCGCTCGATTCCGGCATCCCGCTCAGCTCCGCGCGGTCGCCCGTCTCAGTCACCTGCTCCCACTCGCTGATCTGCCGGTACTGATCGATCTCCTCAAGGCCAGTCAAGATCGGCTGTGAGCGCAGCGTCGTCAGTTTGTGGCGGCAAAGGTAGTTGGCCCGGCCCTTCATATAACAAACGCGCAGATCGCCCAGCAGCGTCTCCAGGAAGGGGATGTCGCGGAAGTAAAGCTGATCCTGCAGCGCCTTGGTGCCCGTTGAGATAATCACCCGCTGCCCGGTGCGCAGCGCAGGTAGCAGGTAGGCCAGCGTCTTGCCGGTGCCTGTGCCTGCCTCCACAATCAGATGTCGCCGCTCGCCCAGCGCCCGCTCAACGGCCTTGGCCATCTCCAGTTGACCGGGCCGCACCTCATAAGGCAGCGCCGACTGCGCCAGCATCCCCCCCGGCGCAAAGAACTCATGCAGCGTAGGCAATCTTCGAGTTGGAGCGTCACTGGACGGCATCTGGACTTACTCCATCATAGAGAAAGCAACCCCAGCTTCGCTTCCTCGCAAAGAACAACTTCGATAAAGCAGATAGAAAGCTTATGTAGTCCGATTCAAAATACGATTGTGTGCTATAGTACGTATTGCGAGAAAGCTTCATGCAAATCCTGAAGACACGATGGTTCGCTCGCTTTGCAAGGCATGAGAGGTTGACGGACGTTTCTCTGCAGGAAGCAATCGAAAGGGCCGAACGGGGCTTGATCGACGCAGATCTTGGCGGCGGACTCATCAAACTGCGCGTCGCTCGTCAGGGACAGGGACGGTCTGGCGGCTATCGCGTGATTGTTGCCTATCGAACGATGAGCCGAGCTGTTTTCCTCTTTGGTTTTGCAAAGAGCAAAAGAGAAAATATCAGCTCGGATGAATTGGTCCTATTACGCGAACTTGCCAAGAACTGGATAACCGCCGATGCCGCAACGATTTACAAGGAAATTGAGACTGGAAACATCCTGGAGATTGAGAATGACTAAAAAACTTAGCAATCTGTCCGAAGCGCTTCTAGAGATGGCTGGCGACCAGCTTCACAGCGGCCTGATGGACAAAGCAACCTATGAACAAATCACCGTTCGCCTGCTCGGCCCGGAGCCGCTTCCCACGGCTCAACCGATACAAGGCAATGAGATTCGCAGGATGCGGGTAAGTGCCAAGTTGAGCCAGGCCGCTTTTGCTCGCTACCTGAACCTCACCACCGGCTACATCTCGCAGTTGGAGCGCGGCACCAGGCAGCCCAAAGGCCCTGCCCTCGCTCTGCTCAACGTCATCCGCCGCAAGGGGCTTGAGGTAATCTTGTAAGATGGAAAAGCTTTTCAAGCTTCGTTCAGATCAGTTTCACCCGCTGGCAGAAGGCCGCGGTTCTTGCATTGCAACAGACCGAATCACCGTGGATGGATTGCGCGTCGGCTATATGTACCGTGAAGCGCCATACGACGCCATCGATAGTGGCTGGCATTTCTTTTCCGGCGATGAGTCGCGGGGATACTGTGACAATTCCAAAAATCTTGAAATTTATAACGTTAACACGATTGCGAATTACGGTCCAGAGATCATTCCGTTTCTGGATAAAGCTATAGGTACTTCCTGGATACGAAACAAATCCGGGAAATTTATTGAAGATGTAAGATGCCCTATTGAATAACTATGCACAGACGCAAAAGCCATGCCCGAGGACATGGCTTTTCACGCTAGATAGTTGTAGAAGATTACTCAAGCTCCAGCTTCGCACAATCCAATTCGGATGGTGCGAAGTGAACAATCAGCAATTCGTACCAAAATCCTTCTCGAAGGCTGCCGCCAGCTTGGCACCCCAGTTATTCTTGGGCTTCAAGCGTCCGCCGAAGAAGCGCAGGATCGGCGGCTCTTCATCGAACTCAAGGCCACCAATCAGATCGCGGTGCTCTAAAAGCCACT
>CAZYCV010000005.1:0-89024 GCA_964645305.1 uncultured Occallatibacter sp.
CCCCGGCCCTCTGCTCCCAAAGCAGATGCGCTACCAGGCTGCGCTACGCCCCGACTCTCTTGATTGTAACGCGGATTTTAACCCTAGCAGTAGTCAAAATCTCGTTCAAAATTCAGGCGCTTGAGTTCTTGTGCCCGCTCGTCCAGCCATTGCTCTTCCACGAAGGTCCGGATAACCGACGACCTCAGGCTGTACACCCTGGCGGACCGTTGTTGGACTTGCAGTCGGTTGATCGCTGCGGCCACGACCGTTCGGCTTTCCCAGGTCTCGATTTTGTGAGCCGATTTGTTACTCGGTTCAAGAGCCAATTGTGGATTCACCGCTGAAAGCTTCGTGGCGATGAAACTCCACCGGAGGCTTACGTTCTTTATCACTCCTTCCTTGACAAAAAGTGCCGGATATAGCGTGCGCTGAAAATTGGACAACCTTTCTTCTCATCGACGCGGGACCGAACACTTCTTCCGTCGAAGATTTTAATTCTTTTACTTTTATGCGTTTGCGAAATTTTCACCGGTCTGGCTCAACAGTTTTAGGGCCTTCTGTACCGTTGAATGAAATAACCCTCATAATCTCGCCATTTCGGGAACTCCATGTCTGCCAGTACCGATCCTGGAATGGCTTTCTCTTCATTCTTCACATCCTCTATTGTGTTCCATTCTCATACGCGTGAAGGTTAGAGAGAGCCGACCGTTAGCGCGCGCTAAGCTGGGCGGAAAGAATGTGGAGCAGAGAAGCGTTGCGAATAAAGGACGCTACTCACGGGAAGAAGGGTTGCCATGAGGTTATTGATCGCCGAGGACGACAAAGCACTGGGATTGTTTTTAAGCCGCGGGCTGGAGGCCGATGGGCATCGCGTCCGTCTGGCCTACGATGGGGCGGCTGCTGTAGAGGCCTTTCGCCAAGAGTTGCCCGACTTGACAATACTCGATTTGAATATGCCGATCAAGGACGGCGAGCAGGTGCTGGATGAGGTCCGGGCAATGGATTCGGATCTGCCGGTGCTGGTGCTGACCGCGCGCCAAGAGGTGGATACGCGAGTTCGCTGCCTGGATCGGGGAGCCGACGACCTGATGATCAAGCCCTTCAGTTTGCATGAACTGAGGGCTCGCTGCCGGGCACTGTTGCGCCGCAAGCGCGAAGCGCGTCTGCTGCTGCGCGCGGGTGACTTGGAGCTGGACCGGCTGGACCACACCGCTCGCCGAGCCGGTCAGTCGATTGTGCTGACTAATAAGGAGTTTGCCTTGCTGGAGCATCTCATGCTGAATCGCGGCCAGTGCGTTTCGCGGGTGGAACTGCTGGATTCGGTCTGGAACCTGGAGCCGGCACAGACCACCAATATCGTGGATGTGTACGTGAACTACCTGCGCCGCAAGCTGAAGGATCCGCCGCCGGGTGTGCTGATCCGCACGGTGCGCGGGCAGGGTTACATGGTGCCGCCAGAGGCTGACCTGGCGTTGGCCGTGATGCCCGCGCTCAGTGTTCCGGCAATTTTGCCGAGCGTTGCCGCTCCGATCTTTGAAGCGCACTAATTCTTATTGCAATCCAACCGATCTTTTCAGGAGAATATTCATGGCATCCGTAGTTCCTGTTTCAACTCTTCCTCTTGTCACCAGCCGTATTCGCCCGCGCACGGCACTGGTGGCGAGCGCGGACCGCAGCTTTCGCCAGCGGCTCACCGAGACATTGACTGGCCTGCGTTGGCAGGTGCGGGAGGCCGAGGGCGGCGCGCAGGCCTGGGCCGAAGCGGAGTCCTCACAGCCCGAGGCGATCATCGTTGACTCCTGGCTGCCTGATCTGGATTTGGCCGAGTTCCTTAAAGACTTCAGAAGTCAATTCCCGGATGTGGATTTGGTGACCGCCGGCGGCTCGATTGCGCAGGAGAGCCCGCGTGGGCCCTACCGCCAGGAGTTGCTGTACGCGTTGCGTCGCTCGCAGGACAATGATACAGCGATCTGGAACACGGCACCGGCGCTGAACAAGCCGAATCCACCGCTGGCCCCTGTCTGGCCGGTTTCCGCCCAACCCAATCAAGCGCCTCCGGCCTTTCCGCCGCAGAGCGTGACCTCGGCGGCGATTCACCCCCAGTCTGCCCCCCCCCACATCGCGCCGGTCGGCACCGCTCATTCCTCCAATACGATAGAATCGGCATCCAGCGAGCGTTTGCCGGAGTTGATTGGGGTTGCCCCTTGCATGCTAGAGGTCAGTCGGCGCGTGCGACTGGTGGCGCCGCGGTCGACACCGGTGCTGATCGAAGGACCGACCGGATCGGGCAAAGAATTGGTGGCTGAGGCCTTGCACCGGCTCTCCTCTCGCAGTCGTAAACCATTTGTTGCCATCAATTGCGCAGCGATTCCTGAAGCACTTCTTGAAGCCGAACTCTTTGGCCATACCCGCGGCGCATTTACCGGTGCGGTGCAGGGCCGCATCGGGCGGATCGAGGCTGCGGACGGGGGAACGCTTTTTTTGGATGAGATCGGTGAGATGCCGCTGGGGCTGCAGTCGAAGTTGCTGCGCTTTGTGGAGTGCGGCGAGTTGCAGCGGGTGGGCGACAACGAGACCGTCAAAGTGGATGTGCGGATTATCGCTGCCACCCACCAGGCGCTGGCGCAGCAGACCCAGTCAGGGCAATTCCGCTCTGATCTTTACTACCGGCTGGCCGTCTTTTTGATCCGTACGCCGTCTTTGGCCGAGCACGCCGAGGATCTGCCGTTGCTGGTCAATCATTTTCTTCAGCAAATGGGTAGGGATGCGCCGATCAAGCGGGTGGAAGCCAGTGCACTGGCCAAACTGGCCGCGCATGACTGGCCGGGCAATGTCCGCGAATTGGAGCACGTTTTGGAACGGGGCGCGATTCTGGCCGGAGAAGAGGCCGTGCTGACGACGCGGGAGATCGACTTCGGGCTAGCGATGAATTAGGTTGACGGTTGACAAACAGTTGACAAGTTGACAGGTTTACAGGTTGACAGGAACATCTTTTCGCCTGTCAACCTGTAAACTTGTCAACTTGTCTGAATGGAGAGTAAGCCGATGCAGATTGAAACCCAACTCAGCGACCAGATTGGCCGCTATCTGGATTTGGCCACGAGTGAGGCCAAGCTGACTGCGGCGAATATGGCCAATATCGACACACCCGGTTACCGGGCAATGGGCATGGACTTTGAAGCCGAGATGCGGCAGGCGATGACTCAAGTGGAGCAGGGTGGCAAGGCGCATCCGGTACGGCTCAAAGCCGTGGACGGACTGATTGCGCGCCCGGATGGGAACAATGTCTCCATGGACCGAGAGGGGCTAAATCTGGCCGAGGCGCAATTGAAGTTCAGGATCGGCGTGACCCTGATGCGCAGCGAGAACCAGCGTGTCTTGGACGCTATCCATGCCGATAACAAGTAGGTTGGAAGGCCGCGTGCAGGGATTCATGGTAGAGAGGAGGGTTTGAAATGAACCTCTTTGCAATGATGGAGACCTCAGGCGGCGCGATGCAGGCCGAGCGGATGCGCGCCGAGGTTGTGGCGGCTAACATGGCCAATGCCGAGACGACGCGCACGGCCACCGGTGGCGTCTATCACCGCCAGCATGTGGTCTTTGCCGCCAATGCAAACGATCCAGAGTTCGCCAATACTTTCAATGCAATAGCAGGCAATACTTCAACATCTACGGGAAGTTCCTCCGAGAACGGCATGGCCTCATCCTCAACTCTATCGCCGCTGCTTCCACTCAATTTGACGGGGTCCGCTTCCGCACCCCCTGGGGTGCATATTGCGGCGGTGGTTGAGGACAACTCACCTCCGCTGAAGCGCTATGACCCTGGGCATCCGGATGCCGGGCCGGACGGATATGTCTCATATCCAGACATTAATCCTCTCACAGAGATGGTGGACCTGATGGGGGCAACGCGTGCATATGGTTTGAATAGCTCCGCCGTACAGGCCGAGAAGGGCATGATTACCTCGGCCCTTGAGATTGCCAAGTCGTAGGCGCTTCGGGCATGGTGGCGAGAGCTGGAGCTTCAACAAGCAGCAGGGAGAAGAGATGATATCCGCAATCAGCCCCATGACATCCGCCGCGCAGGCCTTGCAAGGCCTGCGCGGCGCGGGCGGCACAAATTCAACTTCGACGGCTGGCGCTTCGGATGCCTCACCGACGCCGTTTTCAGAGTTATTGACCGACGCAGTAGGCCAGGTAAACCAGTTGGAGGAGCAGGCGCACACGGCGGTCTCCGGACTGATGACTGGCTCAGGTGTGGATGTGCATCAGGCCATGATTGCCACCGAAAAGGCTAGCATGGCCTTTGAACTGGCGCTTTCGGTGCGCAACAAGGCGGTGCAGGCTTATCAGTCGGTGATCGGAATGCAGTTTTAAAAGACAGGGATCAGGGAACAGGGATCAGTTTCGACTTTTAAGTAAATTTGCAGGTTATTTGAATGGGGTTCAGACAATTTCAGCGGGTTTTTGATCCCTGATCCCTGACCCCTGACCACTAGGGGAGAAGATGGCTGCCGGAACCCAGTTACAGAAGAGCGCGCAGGCGATGCCTGGACGGCCCCAGTTGGCCGACCGGGTGGCTGGACTGTGGGGCCGTGCGCGGGTGCGCTGGGCGCAGATGCATCCGGCGCAGCGCGTCTGGACGCTGGTGGCGGCGTTGTTGATTGCCGGAGTGATTGGATTTCTGGCCTGGTACGGTTTGCGCACCGACTGGCGCACGCTGTATGCGGATCTCGACCCGGAGGACGCGCGCCAGGTGGGACAGGTTCTGGTGACCGCGCAGATTCCCTTTCAACCCACGACCAATGGATCAGGAATCATGGTCCCGGCCACGCAACTGGACAAGGCGCGCCTGGTGACGGCGGCCAAGGGGCTGAAGAGCGGGCGGCTGGGATTTGAGATCTTTGACAAGCCCAATTGGGTAGGTTCGGAGTTTGACGAACAGGTCAACTATCAGCGAGCTCTGGAGGGCGAGTTGGAGCATACGGTGGGCTCACTCTCCGATGTTGAGTCGGCGCGGGTTCACCTGGTGATGCCGCACGACTCGCTCTTTCGAGAGACGGAGCGGCCGGCCAAGGCCTCGGTGGTGTTGAAGTTGCGCCATCGTACGCTGGCCGACGGCGAAGCGGATGCGGTGCGCAATCTGGTGGCTTCGGCCGTGGATGGCCTGGCCCCTGACCGAGTGGTGTTGGTGGATGCGGCTGGGCACTTGCCGCTCGGCCCGAAGACGGCCGATGCGCTGCGCCTGAGCGCCGAAGAGGCATTGGAGCAGAAGCTGGTTGCCACGCTGGAACCGGTGACCGGAGCGGGCAACGTGCGCGCCTCCGTGACCCTCGAATATAACCCAGCCGCGACCGAGGAGACGCAGGAGAATTATGACCCGGACCAAACGGTGACGCTGTCGATGCAGCGCACGGAACAGAGTTCAGGGCCGCAGCAGGTGCCTGCCGGTGTTCCCGGTACGGCTTCAAATGCGCCCAACGCGCAGGCGCTGCCGGTCTATCCGCAGACAACCTCTGCGCCGCAGAGCGCTAAAAGCGAGTCAGGAACCTACGGCGCGTCCAAGACCCTGCGGCACATCGTGGAAGGCCCTGGGAGCGTGCGGCGGATGACAGCCGCGATTGTGGTCAACGACCGGTTATTGCAGCCTCCGTCCAAGGGCAAGGCAGCGCAATGGCAACCGCGCTCGGCGGACGAGTTGCGCAATCTGACGGCGTTGGCGCAGGCGGCGGTTGGCTTTCAGTCGACGCGCGGAGATTTGTTGCAAGTTTCGGATTTAGCCTTTGAGGACAACCGCTTGCAGCAGCCATTGACGCTGCAGGGGCAGATACTGGCCACTGCGGAAGGCTCGCCGGTGCTGGTGAAGTACGCTGCTTTGCTGGCCGGTGTTCTGGTGGTGGTGGCCTTTGGAGTTCGTCCCGCGGTGCGCCGCGCCCGTCCCGCTCTGCCATCCAAAGAAAAAGATGTGGCCAAAGGGGGAGTCAAGGAGCTCCCTGGAGCTACGGAGTCCTCCCCGATGAAGGTTTTGAAACCACCTGAGCCGGTTGAGATGGACCCGGAGAGAATTCGGGCGCAGGAGATCTTCGAGCAGGTATCCGGCCATCTGAAGCGAGAGCCTACCCAAAGCTCGCGTCTGCTGCAGAGCTGGATTCACTCGGATTGATCCAGTCGTAGTTCTGGCCAGGCGGAGAGCAATTTGCGGCTTGGGCGGAAGAGAGATGGTTTCGGGCAGGTATGAACTCAGTTAGGCGTAGGAAAGGAATCAGATCTTGGCCGAAGACGCAAATCAACGACGGCAATTGACGGCGAATATGAGCGGACTGCGCAAGGCGGCGGTTCTGCTGGTGGCCGTGGGCGAGGAGTCTGCCAAAGAGATTCTGCGCGCCTTGCCGGAGGTGGATGTGCAGCGGCTGACCGAGGAGTTGGCCGAGCTGCGCGGCATTACTCCGGAGATATCCGCCATGATTCTGGAGGAGTTCTGGGAGCTTCTGGAGACGCAGGGCTTTGTCATGCATGGCGGCCTGGACTATGCCAGCCGGCTGCTGGAGGAGACCTTCGGCAAGGAGCGCGCCGACGATCTGCTGGCGTTGGTGCGGCGTTCGCAGGAGGCGGCGCAAGGTAATCTGGCCAAGTTGCAGCGCACCGATCCACAACAGTTGGGCAAGTTGCTGGACAGTGAGCATCCGCAAACCATTGCGCTGGTGCTGGCTCACCTGGATCCGCGTCGCGCCTCGATGGTGCTGGACAATCTGAGCGAGGATCACAAGGTGCTTTCGATCCAGCGGCTGGCCGAGATGCGTCAGTTCTCACCTGAAATGGCGCAGAAGGTGGCGCATATTCTCCACCGGCGCTTGGAAAATGTGGGCGACACAGCGCGAAAAAGTTACTCCGGCTTCAAGGCCGTCGCGGATCTGTTGAACCGGCTGAATGCCGAGGAGTCCAAGAAAATCCTGGAGACGATCGAAGACGGGCAGCCGGAGCTGGCCTTGGCGATTCGCAATCTGATGTTTACCTTTGAGGATCTGGTGACGGTGCCGCCCAGCACGATCCGCGAGATCGTTTCGGGGGTGGACAAGCGGCAACTGGCGCTGGCTTTGCGTGGCGCTAAAGATGAGTTGCGCGCCCAGATCTTCAAATCGATGAGTTCGCGCGCCGTGGAGATGTTGAAGGAAGATATGGAGGTTCTCGGTCCGGTCCGCTCACGCGAGGTGGCGCAGGCGCAGCAGGAGATTCTCAACCTGGCGCGTCGGCTGGAAGCTGAAGGCAAGGTGGTTCTCAAGCTGGAGACGGGTGACGAGATGCTGGCGTAACAGTGGGGCAGTTCACAGATCGCAGTTTGCAGTTGTCAGTGGAATTGAGAGTAGTTTGAAAAAAGTCAAGCATATTCTCCAGTTTGCCGAATCAGGGCACTTGAACGGGCAGTTACTGAGAACTGAAAACTGTAAACTGACAACTGCTTTTGGGGGATTCATGGTGCAGACGGAAGCGGCAACGCGCAAGAGTACATTCAAGCTCATCGAGCTCTTCGAGTATCCTTCCGACCCCGATGCGCCGGCGCAGCCGGAGTGGGGTGGATGGGCGGAGAGCGAAGAGCAAGCCTCTGGAGTCGAAGCTCCACCCGTGGTCAAGGAGGCTGGCAGCGGGGTCAGCGAGGCCCAGATACGCGCTGAATTTGAAAAGCGGTTGACGGAGGAGACGCGCCGTTCCTTTGAGACCGGGCGGGAGCGGGGCCGGCAGGAGGGCCGTCAGGCGGAGCGCGAGGCGCAGGCCGCCACACAATCGGAGGCCGAGAAGGAACGGGCGCGGCAAGCGGCTCATCTGATTGAAAGTTTTACTCTGGAGCGGGATCGTTTTCTGCATGAGGTTGAACACGAGGTGGTGAAGCTGGCGCTGGCGGTGGCGGCGCGCATTCTGCGGCGCGAGGCGCAGATGGACCCGCTGCTTTTGACCGGGGCGGTGCGCGTGGCCTTGGGACAGCTTTCAGGATCGACCGAGGTACGGCTGCGCGTTCCGTCCGCAGAACTCGATCTCTGGACGGAGGCAGTGGCTCTGCTTCCCAAGGTGGCGGTCAAGCCAAAAGTTTTGGCCGGAGAGGGAATGCGGTTAGGCGATTGTGTGATCGAAACCGAACTGGGCACGGTGGACTTGGGAATCCGCTCGCAACTGGGAGAGATTGAACGTGGCTTTTTTGATCGCGCCGGCGGAGTTCGATCAGAGAAACCTAAGGCCGAAACTGCTGAGTTGGCGGGCGCGGCCCAAGGTTCGGGCCAGGAGAGCCGCGGATGACGCAGATTCTGGAACGCTGCTTCAAGCGCTTGGAACGTGGCCAGCCGTGGCGCTGGCGCGGTCAGGTTCTTGAATCCCTGGGGCAAACCATCGAGTCGTCTGGTCCATTGGCTTCGGTGGGCGAATGCTGCGAGATTCAGGATCAGGATGGTCACGTGCATCTGGCTGAAGTGATTGGCTTTCGTGGCTCGAATGTGCTGTCGATGCCGGTCGAGAGCACGGAAGGCATCCGTTATGGGAATCGCGTGGAGGCATTAGGAACTATTCCCGAAATCGAGGTGGGGCCGGCGCTGATGGGCAGAGTGTTGAATGCGCTGGGTGTGCCGATGGACGAGGGGCCGCGGCCGGCCGTTGCGCAGGCGCTGCCGCTGGATGGCGCGCCGCGGCATCCTCTGGACCGGGTTCCAATTAAAACGCCGCTGGGCACCGGAATTCGCGTGCTGGATGCGCTGCTGACCGTGGGCCGAGGGCAGAGGGTGGGCATCTTCGGCGGTTCGGGAGTGGGCAAGAGCACGCTGATCGGCATGATGACTCGCAACACCGAGGCAGATGTGACGGTGGTTGGCCTGGTGGGCGAGCGGGGCAGGGAAGTCGTTGAATTTCTTCAGGATTCGCTGGGTGTGGCGGGGCGGGCGCGCTCGGTGGTGGTGGTCTCGACCTCCGACCAGTCGCCTCTGATGCGCATGAGGGCGGCTCTGTCGGCCACGACCATTGCCGAATACTTTGCCGCCCAGGGCAAGCACGTCCTGCTGGTGCTGGATTCGCTGACCCGCTTTGCCATGGCCGCGCGCGAGATTGGATTGGCGGCCGGCGAGCCTCCAACCAATAAAGGATATACGCCTTCGGTCTTTACTCGGTTGGCCAAACTGGTCGAGCGCACCGGGCAGTTCAGAGTCGGCTCGATCACTGCTTTTTATACCGTGCTGATGGAGGGCGACGACCAGCAGGATCCAATCGTGGATGCGGTCCGCTCGTTGCTGGACGGCCACCTGGTGCTCTCGCGCACACTGGCTGCCGAAGGTTGGTATCCACCGATTGAGCTGTTGGACTCGATCAGCAGGCTGATGCCGGCAGTCATCCAACCCGCGCACCGCGAGCAGGCGGCGCTGATGCGCAAGTTGCTGGCTGTCTACCACCGCAGCGAGGATCTGGTGCGCATTGGAGCCTACAAGCCAGGCTCTGACCCCGATCTGGACCGGGCGCTCAGAGCCAGAGGTGCGATGCGGGCCTTCATGACCCAGGATTCGCGGGAGCAGGTGCAATTTGGAGAGTGTGTGCGCCGACTGGCTCAATTGGCCGCTGAGGTTTAACTATGGCCGTCTCGCGCGCGCTGCGTCGGCTGTTGCGTATCCGGGAACTCGAAGAGGAGCAGAATCAACTGGCCCTGGAGTCGGCCTCCGGCGAACTCAATCGTCTGGAGCGCGCGCTGACAGCTACCTATGAACGGGAGCGCCGCGGACGGAGGTTGGTGGAGGCCAGTGCTCAAAGCAACCAGTTGATGGACCGGCTAGCGGGATTGGAAGAGACGCGCTCGGCCAGCCTCCATGCCATTGCACTCGGACCCAGAATCGACGCCAAACAGGAAGAGGTTGCGGTGCGCCGCCAGGAGTTTCTGGCCAAACGGGTGGAGCGCCGTCAGGCTGAGACACTGATAGAAGAGACCGAGGCGCGGGAGGCTGTCGAGGAGGACCGTCGCGGCCAGCAGTCTCTGGACGACTGGTTCAGCTCCCGACTCTACCGCCAAGGCACGCAGCCTGAATCGAACAAGGCTCCAGCCAGCGATTCTCCCGCGCCAACGCTTGAAGCCTTGGAAGCCTCCGATGAATTGAATACAGGGCGATTGCTCAAATTACTTTAGGGAAAATCGGCAGGGGTTTCTGTAGCCTTCCTGGAATGGGATAGAGGTTCCATTCCTGACAATGCTCTAACCCGCACCTGTCGCGCTTTGGCACACTGTCTGCTTTCTCTCCCTGCATGACCGCTGCCGCAGGAATCGAGATTGGAACGGGCGCGCCCGCATCGCTAGGTATGAGCAAGGCTCATGGCGCTGGCTCCAGCACCCTCGTAGCGGGAGCAGGTTCGTCCATCTACTCAACTTCAAAAGCCACCTCTGAACAGGACTTTCGCTCCGGCTGGCAATCGCTGCTGGCCGCATTGGGGCCAATGACTGGTTCCAATGCAGATCTGAAGAGCGGCATAAATTCACCCCAGATCTCAACCTCAAGTTCAAACGAGGGGACAGAAGGTTCTCCGCAGACCATCTCCGCGCAGAGTGCGGGCACATCTTCCCGCCGGTTGCAGGGAGTGGGATCAGAAGAGGGCGCCGCCAGCAAGAAGTTAGCTTCGGCTCAGGAAGGACTTCCGGCCCCGGTGAGCCGCCCAGTTTCGGTCTCCGCTGATCTGAACTCCCATTGGGAAACCTCAAGAACGCAAGAAAAGAAAACCATCATAAAATCGACCGACGAATCAACCACTCCTTCGAGTGGTTCAGACTTCGTTTCAACTCTACAGCCAGCATCGACTACTGTCGCAGCGGAAACCTCTGAAACTCTGACGACAACTGGAGCGGCATCTCCACAGACTGACTCGGCAGCTTCCGTTGTTCGCTCTTCTTCTATGCGTCCAGAAGGAAGTACGCTCTCCGTTCAAGCTGGGTACGCGCAGTCGAATTTGCCAACGCCTGCAGTGTCCGATTCAACTCTGTCTGCTGGAAGTTCATCCCGATCCGGCTCCCAAGCAGCAGACCAGACGGCAGAGACTGTCGACCGCACCACCCGGCAAGGTGCAGATACCGGGAGCCTGTCGGGAGATTCAGTGAAGTCATTCGTGGCTTCGGATTCGGGACGACCTACGCAGAGCCAATCAAGCGAAGGCGTATCCCCTGCAACGGAATTATCGGACGCCCGCGTTCATGCCTTGACTGCGGGCGTGCAGCCCGTTGAAGACGGAGAGTCTGTGAAAACGGGCGAATCCGGCGAGGAGCAATCGAAGGATGGTCAGATTTCCTCCGAAAAATCTCTGCAAACTCAGAGATCAACACTCGCAGTGGAACCAGCGGAGTCAATCATTTCGGATCAGCTTTCTGTCTCTGCAGCGGCTGTGAACTCAGCCAGTGCTTCAGCGTTCTACCAACAGGCTCAGGGGGCGCATCCTGCGTTGGTGGAAGCAGTCGGCTCTGCTACGGCTTCGGTGGGAAAAGTGAGCTGGAACGAGTCTAAGCCTCCCACAACAACGTCCCATCCGAGTCTTGGATTTGCGGATGCCCAGAATTCAACTTCGGCGATTGTAGCCAACTCCAAACCCACATCGGCAACTTCATCACGGCCTGACGCATCATCGGCGGCTGTATCAACCCAGACCAAGGTTGAGCAGGTTGATCCTGGGCAACAATGGTCTGTGCCCTCCGCTGCAACCCCGATGTTGAGCCGTGCAATCCCTGCAACTGAGTATCCAACCCCAGTGATTGCAGCCGACTCGAAACCCACATCGGCAACCTCATCTCTGCCCAGCGCATCTCCGGTGCTCTCATCAAGCCAAGACAAGATTCAGCAGGTTAATTCTGATCCACAGGGGTCTGTGCCTTCCGCTGTAACTCCGAGTGTGAGCCGTGAGTCTTCAGGAACTCGGAATCCAATTTCGGCGATTGCAGCCGACGCCAAACCAGCATCGACGGTTTCATCCGTCCAAAGCACACCATTGGCTGCTTCATCCATCCAAGACAATATTGGCCACGCTGAGCCTTATCCACAGAGGTCCGCGCCTTCCTCTGCAACTCCGAATGCGAGCCTCGGATTCGCAAAGAACCAGAATCCAACTCCGACGATTGCAGCCGACGCCAGTTCGCCTTCGGCGGTTGCCACAGGTCAGGAGTCAACTCCCGTAGTGCCAACCGACATAAGTCTCACTCCGGCCTTGGATTCGAGGTTGACCGGCAAGCAAAACTTTACCGAGAGCGCGTCTCCGGCAGAGTCAAGAACTTCCACATCAAAGCTGGCTACGGGAGCCGTTCCACAAACTAATCCCACTTCCATCCCATCCAGTCAAAGTGCGACGGCAGAGGCTCAGCCTAGCCAGACGCCTTCCACACGGGTTGATTCGGGCCAGAGCACGCCACAAACTTTATCCGTGATTGAGAACCGGGCGCAGAGTTTAGCCGCAACATCGGATCAAACCGGTGGCTTGGCAGCGACGTCGAATTCCGCTCCCACGGTTGCTTCGATCCAGTATCCAGTGTCCAAAACTTCGGACAGCCAAGAGGCAATTCCGGCGTCAGCTTCAATCCGGAGTGCGGCACAGGAAACGGATGTGAATCTGCGGACACCTTCGGCGGCAACCGAAGGTCCAGCTTCAACCCAAACCATGGCGGCGCAAGCGAATCTGCCGGCTAGCATCTCCCCTTCAGTTCCATCCGCAACTCCAAATTCACCAAGAGTTCAGGTGGAGGAAGGCAGGCAAAGTGAGCCGTTGAGGGCAAACCCTGCTCGGAGCGAGATCCCCGCAGAAGTTGAAACGGGCAGTTCACTGGAGAGCGCGGCAGTAGAGACTCGTCCTATTCAGAGTCAAGCATCCACAGAATACCCAGAGATGAATCGTTCAACAGAGGCGAAGCAAAGTGCGCCTCGAACCGACGCGCTCGCCTCGGCTACACCCTCGGAGCCGCGAAATGATCTTTCTTCCATTGAATCAAATCAAGATTCAAGAGCCGATGGGAGTCCGGCCTCGATCTCCGTCCCATCCATTGCTCCAGAAACGGATCGCGCCGCAACAAACAATCAGGCTTCGGCTCATCTCCTGACACCCTCTGAATCCGGTGCGGAACGCGCCACAAACCAAGCGTTATCAAGGACGAATTCCAATCAAGCGCCGGCAGTCACTCCAGACTCGGTTCAGACAGTTGCGTCAGGATTAGAGACTTCACAGTCTTCGCCAACCAGCGAAAAGTCGAATACGGTACTGGTGAATTCTCCGCAAAGGGAGGCACCTTCAGCATCAATTCAGACGGGCGCTCTCAGCCCGATGCCGGCAGTTGACACCGCGGTTGCACCGGTGTTGAGCGCCGAATCGACTCGAATATTGAATGAGGAGAAGCCGACCATCGCCAGTGGTGGCAAGGCAGCGGTGACCGGAGTGTCGCGGATAGCGCCCAGGTCCAAAGGATCAGCCGCAGTTCAGCATGGAGGATTGACGGCATCTGCAGAGTCTTCCGGCTCAGCCGCGGACGCCTCGACCGGTATGCGTGTGCAGGTCGAAACGCAGTCGGGGATAACGGCTGAGGCATTGGCCAGGCCGACCTCGTCGAAGGAATCCAGTTCAGAGCAGACCTTCGCGGCCATGGATGCATCAGCCGCGCCGGGAAGGCAGGCTTGGGTTCACACTGGCGCGCAACAGGCCGAGGCAGGTTTTCAAGATCCGGCCCTGGGCTGGGTTGGCGTGCGGGCGGATTCCAACGGAAGCGGGATTCACGCCGAACTGCTGGCCGGATCGGCGGATGCGGCGACGGCTCTAAGCAGCCACATGGCAGGGTTGAATGAATTTCTAAATGAACACCGTACGCCAGTCGAGACATTGACGCTGAGCACGGCCGGCGGTGGCACAGAGAGCGCCAACGACCGAGGCGCGGGCGGTGGAATGCAACAAGGGACCGGTGATCAAACAGGGCATCAACTGGCGCAGAGCGCGGGGAGTATGGCAACCAGCCGAGCACCCGTTGCCGAGGCTGCTTCGTTGAATTCGCCTTGGCCGACTGGAGTCAATGACAGTGCGCAACAAACGCAATGGGTGGGCGGCCACATCTCGGTGATGGCCTGATCGATTTGACCAAAGGAAAGACGAATGGAGGCAATATGGCGGCAATTTCAGGGGTTTTGAATCACAACTCGGCGGCGGCGCAGGCACTCTCGGCCACCAGCGCAACGTCCAATGCGGCGGCCAGCAACACGAGCAGCAAGAGCAGCGCGAGCACTTCGGCGGCAACAATTTCGTCCAATGACTTTTTAACGCTGCTCGTGACCGAGATGAAAAATCAGGATCCGACGTCAACCGCCGATCCGAACGAGTACATCAACCAGTTGGTGAATGTGAATAGTCTGGAGCAGTTGATCTCCATCAATCAGACTCTTTCGACCGACCTGGCTCCCTCCACGACCGCAAGCAGCACTCCGTCCACTGCTCAGGCCGGCACTTCAGGCGCGGCCCAAGCATCAGTGAGCGGGAGCAATTCTGGGGCGGGCCAGTCGGCAACAGCGAAGAGTGGCACCTCGGTTCCAGATGCGATCAGCACAGCGGCAGCCCAACTGGCTCCCGGCAATCTGGCCCTTCCCGCAGTCAACCAAGCGGCTCAAAGCGTGGCTCAGTCTCTGAGCGGGCGGTCGCGCGTGCAATAGCGTCTCGCCGGGCCGAACGTTGCCCGATACGACCCTTTCAACCGTCGGCCGAAGAGGCCTGCGTCCAATTCAGAAGATCTTCAGAGGAGAATCACCATGCCCAGTTTTTATATACCACTCAGCGGTCTTGACGCCGATTCAACGTCGCTCAACACCATTGCCAACAATCTGTCGAACATGAGCACGACCGGGTTCAAGGCGCAGACGACCAACTTCAGCGACCTGTTTTACCAGCAAGTGGGGACAACCGGGTCAGGAGACGAGATTCAAGAGGGAACAGGCGTGCAGGTGGCCTCCAACAGCACCGATTTTACCGGCGGTTCGATCTCCTCGACCGGAGTTGAGACAGATGCGGCGATCGACGGCTCCGGCTTCTTTGTGCTGGATGCCGGCAATGGCAGCCAGCTCTACACGCGCGACGGCAACTTCCAAGTCAGTTCCACCGGTACGCTGGAGAGCACGCAGGGCCAGGCCGTCATGGGCTATCTGGCCACCAACGGAGTGGTTAACACAAGCAGCGGCCTTGCTGATCTGAATATACCTACGGGCCAAGTGATGCAGCCTTCGGCAACGACCAGCTTCAGCATGACACAGAATCTGGACTCCGCCGCGGCTGTCGGCGCTACCGCAACCGGCCAGGTGCAGGTCTATGACTCGCTGGGCAAAAGTTACGAGGCCACGGTCACTTATACCAATCTGGGCAACAATAAGTGGAGTTATGCGATCACGCTGCCCGATACATTGACCGCGGCGGCGGCAACGGCTCCAGCTGCGACGACGATGGCGGTCACGGCAACGGAGCCTGTCTCCACTTCGGTGACGGCAGCGACGACAGTTTCAGAGTCGACGGACAAGGTTTCGAATCCAGTGAGCGGGGCGACTCCAGTCACGGTATCGGCCAGTCCGACCGTGCCCTCTCAACAGCCTGTGGCAGCGGCTACAACCAATCCAGCCGTGACCGTGAACGTGGATACCACAACAACTCCAGGCACTACCGCGACCACGTATACATTTGCCGCCACCGGAACGGCCGGCGTCGGATCAAACTTGCAGTTCACCGTTCCTGTGACTGCAACCACCGTTGCTGCACCTGCAGCGGGTGAATCGTTGGCAAACTATGCAAAAGCTCTGCAAGCAGCGGTAGGAGGCGTGGCCTCCGGCATCACGATTACCGCTACCGGCAACTCGATCACCATCAGTGGAGCTACCGGCAGCTACACAACCAGCGGTTCCATGGCCCAGGATGTGTCCGAGTCAACGACCAACTTCCAACTCACCAACAACAACGGCACATTGGCTCAGATCTCTCCCTCGACAACCTTGAACGTGCAGATCGGCAACGGAGCGGTCATTTCCGCCCCAGCCTTCACTGCGAATGAAGATGTTGCCACGTATGCTAAGAATTTGCAAGCTGCGGTGGGCGGAGTGGCCTCAGGGGTGACAATTACCGGTTCAGACACAACCGGCATTCTTTCCATTACCGGGCCGTCGAACGTGACGATCGGCGGCAATCTGGTTCAGAATTTCACTGGAACACAGTATAGTTACGCCTTCGGTTCGTATACCGATTCGACCACCACACCCCCTTCACCCGTCATAGCCAAGATCGATCCCAGCACCACGCTGAGCATTACAGAGGGTGCGATTGGTCCGATCAGTGCGCCAGCCTTTACCACCGCACAATCTGTCTCAGCCTACGCCACTTCGCTTCAAACTTCGTTGACCAATGCGGGAATCACAGACGTTACGGTTTCTGGGACGAATGGCGTGCTGTCGATTACCGGACCGGCAACAATGACCGTTGCCGGGAATGTAAATCAGAACATTCTTGGAACGACTATAGCCAGTTCCATCACGCCGACCACTCCGGTCAGCACCATCTCCACGGTCCAACTGTTTTCGGCGACCACCACCCCGTCCACCTCCAGCACCACTACGCTCAGCCCCACCGCAACCTCCATCACGGCGACCAACGGCACTCTGCCACCGGCTATCGCAATAGCGGCTCCAATCTACACGAGCGCCGTAGCTGCGAATACATCCACTCCCAATACGGCCATTTACACCTTTGCCCCCTCGGCAACGGTCAATAGTCAAACAGCTTTAACGATTACGGATACGACTACGAATCCAACCACGGATTACCCGATCACGCTGAGTTCGACTCCGGAAACGATCACTGATTTAGCCAGCGACATCACCACACAATTAGGCGCAACGGGGATATCCGCCGCAAATGTGAACGGCACTCTCACCATCAGTACGAACGGAGACAACTTCACGATCAAAAAAGGCAGTTCGGTTCAACAGGATGTTGCTGAAACCACGACAAATTACAACTTCGTTACCAGCAATGGCAATCTGGCCACGGTTGATCCCAACACAAATCTGCAAGTCGGAGGGGTGGGTGCAGGGACGATCTCATCCGGGGAATCGATCGCGAGCTACGCCGCTCAGTTGCAAAGCGTTGTAGGTGCAGGCGTCACAGTAACGGGCGTGAACGGTGTATTGTCGATCACCGCGCCTACGGGCACTGTTACGGGCAAGGTCGTTCAGGACTTCAATGCCACCAATCAGGTTTATGACTTTGGGGCGACAGGAACGGTCTCCACCACAACGAATTTGAAGATTACCGGGCTCACGGCGGAAGGGGCCCTGGCAACAACCGGGCTGCCCACCATCGCGCCCGGTGAGCAGGTTCAAGCGTATGCAACTGCCCTGAATCAACAGTTAACCAATGCCGGCATTACCGGTGTCACGGTGTCGGGCAATAATGCCACGGGCCAATTGACCATCACCGGACCAAGCACCATCGAAACCCCAGGCACCATCGCTCAGAATCTGGATCTGACGACCACCAACTACAATTTTGTCACCAGCAACAGCACATTGGCTACGGTATCTCCCGACTCAACGTTGGCCATTACCGAGGGTGCCACAACGGTCTCCGTGCCGGCGCTCACAACCTCCGCGACCGTTGCAGCGTATGCAACCGACCTTCAAGCCGCGCTGACCAAGGCTGGCATCACCGATGTAACAGTAACCGGAACCGGTGGCGTTTTGTCGATCACCAAGCCTTCCAATGCGAAGATTACCGGCACCGTGCAGCAGGAATTTACCGGAGCGCAAAGCAGCTTCGACTTTGGTTCTTACACGGATCCGAATTCTGGATTGACGGCGTTGGCCACGGTCGCACCCACGACCAGCTTGACCATCACCGCGCCTACAACGAACGGCGGCACGACTACCATTACCGTGGCACCATCGAATCCCAGCGGCGAATCGGTGCTGCAGTATCAATCGGAGGTGCAAGCCGCACTGAAAAATGCCAACATCACCGGCATCACCGTCTCCGTCTCCGGCGGAACGCTGTCGATTACCGGCCCTGATACGGCGACGATTGCCGGCAACGTTGGCCAGAATATGCTGGGAACTACCAGTAAATACGCATTTCAAACCGGTTCCACGGTCGATCCAACGACCACATTGAAGATTACCGGAGAGACGTCAACCGGTTCGACGGCAATCATCACCGCGCCCACCGTGACGGCCGGGGAGACGCTGGACCAATACGCCGCGGCGCTGAACTCCGCCATTTCGGCAGCGGGCATTCAGAATGCAACTGTGACCTCCTCCAATGGCCAGCTTTCCATCGTCGGCGCAAATCTCTCGACGACTGGAACCTTGAACCAGGGGCTGGCCGATACCACCATCACTTACAACTTCGGATCGAGTGCCACGGTTGATACTTCGACGGCGCTGACGATTGTCGGGCCTACAGTGAGCGGAACACCAGCAACCGCGATCACCGTCGCTCCCACCGTCAAAGCCGGTGAAACAGTCACCCAGTATGCAGCCGACTTGACCAAAGCACTCACCGCTGCCGGCATCAACACGGGAACGAATGGCGTCTCGATCAAGGTGAATGGCGGGCAACTATCGATCATTGGACCGGCAGCCACGCTCAAAACAGCAGGTTCTGCCGGCGAAGATCTGACGGCAACCACAATCAGTTATAACTTTGGCACCAGCGGCAACTCGGTTGCCACCGTCGATACCAAAACAAATTTAACCATCACCGGTTTAACCGCAACCGGTGCGGCGGCTACAACAACGGCGCCAACCGTCACTGCGGGCGAATCTTTGGCACAGTATGTGAATGATTTGAACACGGCTCTGTCCACCGCAGGCATTGCCGGAGTTACGGTCACCTCCACAGCAGCCGGGCAACTTTCAATCACCGGCGCCAACCTGTCTACCTCTGGAACCGTGGTTCAGGATCCAGTGGGTTCGGCCAACTCGACCGGAACACTGACCTTTAACGCGAACGGACAATTGGTGAGCCCTACAACCAATATCAGCAATGTCTCATTTTCGGGACTCTCTGACAACGCGGCTGCGATGAACATGAACTGGGGACTGTATAGTTCAACCGGAGGGGCGGAGATCAGCCAGACCGCCGCAACCTCGCAAACTCCACAAACGGCGCAAAGCCAGAACGGCTATGCCAGCGGCACTTACCAGAGCTTCACGATCGGATCGAGCGGCACCATCACCGCTTCTTACTCGAATGGGCAAAACCAGATTGTTGGTCAGATCGGTCTGGCCTCGATGAGCAATCTCCAAGGTCTCGCCGATGTGGGATCGACTGAATATCAGACGACCACTGCATCGGGGCTTGCCACCGTGGGCGTGGCTGGGTCGGGCGGACTGGGTTCGCTGGAAGGCGCATCTCTAGAAGCCTCGAACGTCAATATCTCGGCTGAGTTCTCCGACCTGATCATCGCGCAGCGTGCCTTTGAGGCCAATTCAAAGGCGGTAACCACCTTCGATACCATCACTCAGGAAACCATCAACATGATCCATTGAGTTCTCTCAACGGCGGCGGCACTAACCAGATTTATAGCTGCCGCCTGGTTCTCTGGTCAAAATGAAAAGCCCTTGTCATCCTTTCAACAAGCGAGGACAAGGGCATTTCCATGCGGATGATGAAGTTGATACGGTTGATTAATGATAATCGTGCGATGAGACGGGGATATCCGCGCTATTGAACGGTTCAAGATGCCGAGCTTTGACGTGCATTACGCCGCCGGTGTTCTGCACTGTGCCTGTGACGAGCAGAAACCGGTTGCGGGTAACGATCAGGCGGTCGCGTTCGAAGAGATCGGGTGCCAGGATGATGTTGGCGATGCCGGTTTCGTCTTCAAGGGAGAGGAAGACAAAGCCTTTGGCGGTTCCGGGGCGCTGGCGGGCAATGACACAGCCGGCGATTTGAATCCGTTGATTGCCGGGGCAAGTCGGCAGGTCCGACGAGGCGAGAATGTTGTTGGCGCGCAGGGCGGCGCGGTGATAGGCCATGGGGTGCGGGCCCGTGGTGAGGCCGGCGCCGGAGTAGTCGGCGACGATGCGCTCCTCGGCAGTCATGGCGGCCAAGGGCGACGGCGTTTGATAGGTGGGTGAGGCGCCGCGCAGCAAAGGGCCTGTGGCGCGCGCGGCCTCTTCCACCTGCCAGAGCGCGTCGCGGCGATGCTGGACGCGATCAAGCGCGTTCAGAGCACCAACGCGCGCTAGCTGCACAAGTTCCTTGCGATTGAGCGCGGAAACGCGGAAAGCCAGATCATCAACGGAGGCGAAAGGGCCGTGTAGATTGCGTTCTGTGAGCAGAGTTTCAATCGAAGTGTTCCGCATCCCGCGCGCATAGTTGAAGCCGATGCGCAGAGAGATGGAGTGGTCGGCTTCTTCTTCCAACGAACAAATGGCTTGCGAACGCTGGACATCGATGGGCCGCACGCGCAGGCCGTGGCGCTGCGCATCCTTGATGAGCACGGCGGGCGAATAAAAGCCCATCGGCTGATTGTTGAGCAGCGCACAAGTGAAGGCGGCAAGGAAATGCACCTTCAAGTAAGCGGATGCATAGGCGATCAGCGCAAAGCTGGCGGCGTGCGATTCAGGAAATCCGTACATGGCGAAGGACGAGATGCTGTGTACGATGTTGTCCTGCGCCTCGGGGCTGACTTTGTTGCGGGTCATGCCGGCGCGCAGGCGGCCTTCGAGATTTTTCATGCGCTCCATGGAGCGGCGCATACCGACGGCGCGGCGCAGTTCGTCGGCCTCCGCGCCGCTGAAATTCGCAATGGCCATGGCCATGCGCAGCAGTTGCTCTTGAAAGATCGGTATGCCGAGCGTGCGCTTCAGCACCGGCTCCAGCGCGGGATGCGGATAGGTGACCTCTTCTTTGCCCTGACGGCGGCGCATATAAGGGTGCATCATTTTTCCGGCGATGGGACCGGGGCGAATGATGGCCACCTGAACCACCAGATCGTAGAAGCGCGCCGGTCCGTTGAGGGGAAGCGAGGCCATCTGCGCGCGGCTCTCAACTTGGAACATTCCCACCGTGTCGGCCTTGCGCAGCGTCTCATAGACCAGCGGATCTTCAGGCAGCGCGGCGAGATCGACTTGCGTTGGATAGTGGCGCGGGATCAGCTCGATGGTTTCCTTAAGCGCGGCCATCATGCCCAGGCCGAGCAGATCCACTTTGATAAGACCGAGGTCGGCGCAGTCTTCCTTGTCCCATTGAATGACGCTGCGGCCCTGCATCGATGCGCGCTCGATAGGCACGATGCGATTCAACATTCCCGCGCAGACGACCATACCGCCGGAGTGCTGGCCGAGATGGCGCGGCAGGCTCTTCATGCGCTGGCAGAGATTGAAATAGTGCGCGATGCGCGGATGATGCAGATCGAAGCCGGCCTGCGTAAAGCGGCGCTCCATGGTATCGTTTTCGCCGCGCCACTCCCAGTGGCCCATCAGGCTGCTGAGGCGCTCCGTCTGCTCTGCTTCAAAGCCAAGCGCCTTGCCCACCTCGCGCGCCGCCGAGCGACCGCGATAGGTGATGACGTTGGCGGTCATCGCTGCGCCCAACGATCCATAACGCTGGTAGACGTATTGAATCACGCTCTCGCGCTCGCTGCCTGAAGGGAGATCAAGATCAATGTCGGGCCACTCGTTGCGGCTTTCGTTGAGAAAGCGCTCAAAGAGAAGCTCCATGCCGACCGGATCAACGGCGGTGATTTCGAGAGCATAGCAGACGGCGGAATTGGCCGCGGAGCCGCGTCCTTGCACCAAGAACCCCTGCCGCTGGCAGTAGCGAATCATGTCCCAGACGATGAGGAAGTAGCCAGCGAAGCCGAGCTTGGCGATCAGTGCCAGTTCACGCGCGACTTGGGCGCGCGCCTTTTCAAACAGATGGCGCTTCAAGGGAATCTGATAGCGTTTGCGGACGCCTTCGTCAACGCGCTTGGCGAGAAAACTGTCCATGGTTTCGCCGTCGGGCACTGGATAATGCGGGAATTCATAGCCAAGATTGTCGAGCGTGAAGTCGAGGCGTTCGCTCACGATGGCGGTGTTGGCGATGGCCTCGGGAAGATCGCGAAAGAGCGCAGCCATTTCCTTTCCGCTGCGCAGGCAGCGCGCGGCGTTGGCGGTGAGCAGGCGGCCGGCGCAATCAAGCGTTGTATGGTGGCGAATGGAGGTGAGCACGTCAAGAATCTCGCGGTCGGATTCAGTTGCCGCGCGCACGCCGTTGGTGGCAAGGATCGGCAGATGAAGTGCATCCGCCAGCCTGAGCAGCGCCTGATTGCGCGCCTCTTCGTCGCGCTGCTGATGGCGCTGCAATTCGATGTAGAGATTGCCCTGGCCATAGATTGCGGAAAGCTGCTCGGCGATGCGTGCAGCGGGCTGATTGGCTTCCGCGCTGAGCGCTGCGGCCAGCGGGCCTTCATCGCCACCAGTCAAACAAATCAGGCCCGCGGAAAACTCGGCAAGATCGTCAAGCGTGGCGGCCCCTTCGGCCTTGGTCGATTCGCGCATCTTGAAGCGTGTAATCAACTGGCAGAGATTCTGATAGCCGACTTGCGAGGCGCAGAGCAGAACAATGCGCGATGGCTCTTTGATGGGCGTGTGCGGCAACCAGGCAGGGGTCTGCAGGCGCTGGCCGAAGGAAGCGACAGAAATCTCCGCGCCGATGTGCGCCTTCAGGCCGCTTTGCCGCGCCGCAGTATGAAAGCGCGCGACTCCATAGAGGCCGTTGCGATCAGCCAATGCCAGAGCTGGCATTTCAACCTCCGCAGCGCGTTCGATCAATGCTTCCGGCTGCGAGGCCGCGCTCAGAAAGCTGAAGGCGCTCGCGGTGTGCAGTTCCACATAATCAGTCAAGCAGCGCCTCCAAACGCCATACGCCGCGCAGTCGGTCATTCGTCAGCAGACAGCTAAGCGCAACGCCATCAGGGTCCGCAGTCAGCACATCCCACTCCTCGGTGTCCCATGCATCGACCGACCACCAACAGCCATTCGAGCGCCACGGGCCGTAAGCTGCCGCAACCTGATAGGATTGGCCGCCATCGCGAAAGCCCACCGGCTTGTTCTCGCGCAGCGTCACTTGAATCGTGCGCGGTGGACGAACGCGGCGCAGCGCCAACCGCGCAGGTTGCGGATCATACGTTGAGGTCTTCGCATCGACTTTGAATGTCTCTGTATGAAAACTCGCCGGGCGATGCGTGTCTTCAAGCACCGGCGTTCCCACGCGCTCTTCGCCGACGATGGCCTTGATGCGCGCCAGCGTCACATCCAGCCGCGAAGGCTCTGGCGTCTGCGGCGCAAAGAGGCCAAGTTGAATCTTGCTCGACTGGCCCGGCTCTGCCGTCAACGTGAGCGCCAAGACGGCGGCCTGCGGCGGATGCGCGGCCATCTCCAGATGCAGCAGCTTGAGCAGAAACTTGCGGTCCACAGTGGGCAGCGCGGGACGGAGATTGAGCCGGTGCGTCGCGTTACCTTCGAGCTTCATCTCCACCGCAAGCGCTGCCAATGATAATGCGTGAGCCGAGGCGCGCTCCACGAGGCAATCGATCATGCGCGCGGCAAGGAAGAGCAAGCCCTCCATCTGCTCGACGGGCGAATCGAACTCGTAATATTCGCGCAGGGCGAAGGCAGATTCAATCGGCTGAAAGGCGTGCCGCGCTGCGCCACGCGCGAGCGCCTGCCACTCACGCGCCTCCGCGCCCAATCGGGTGACCAGTTCCACCTCCGGCAGAGCAGCCAACTCACCCAGCGTGCGAATGCCCCAGAGCGCAAAGGTTTCGTAAGGATTCTCTGCGAGGCCAAGCGCGCCGAGTGGAAATTTTGCCAGTGAAGCCGCTTCCTCTCCCGCTGGCACAAGCGTGATTCCACGTGTGTTTGCGGCCTTCATGCGCGCGAGATGAAAGTTGCCGCTCACTGCCACTGAGACGCGAAAGCCAGCCGCAGCCATTGCCTGACGCAGCCGCGCGGCCATCTGCGCGGCAGGGCCAAAGAGCAGCTCACAACCGGCGACATCCAGCACAAACGAACAGGCATTCGCCGTACTCACCTCTTCAATGCGCGGAGAGAACTGTGCCGCGGCTTCCAGCATCACCGCGCGCGCCGCCTGCTCAATGGCCGGCGCGCGCATCAGCAACTGCACCCCGGAGATGCACTCTGCCTCCAGGCGAGAGAGGCCATGCACCACGCCGCGCTGCGCGGCCAACCGGTTGAAGGCGCAGATGCTCTGGTCGTGCGCGGGACCATCGAGCACCGCGACCGGCTGCGCTTTCAAATCCGGGCGCAAACGTAGCACGGCTTGCGCCGGAAACTCGGCGGCGTGCAGGCAGGCGTAGAGTTCCCGGCTCATGCGCTCTTCTCCGCACTCCACGCCGCGTGGACCGTCCACGCCGCCTGAGTATCCGATACAGAGGCGGGCGGCTTGCGCTGGCCAACCAACTGCGGTGCAAAGCGCTGGCGGCGGCGACGGAACTCAAAGATGCTTGCCGTCAGCACCGTTTTGCCCTGGCTCTGCGCGCGCCCTCCCATGCAATCCACCACCACGGCGGCGCTTGATTGAGCGAACGAGGCCTGGCCAAGCACCACCAGACTGCAACGAGTGTGGTCAGCGGCCTGACGAAAACGAAACCACGAAGCCAGAGGAATGCGCATTCCGTGCGCCGAGTCCATGCCGCCCAGATCCAGCACGATGGCCGCAAAACCGCCCGCCTGCAAGAGCAAATCCGTCACGCGCAGGGCCTGATCAAGGCGCGCCCAGGGCTTGCCGCGTTTCTCTGCCATGTGATTGCCGCAGCGCACCCAAAGCAGTTGCCGGAGCCGCACGCCGCTGGCCGCGGCCGACTCAGGATCGAAGGCGTCACCGGCGTCGATCCAGGCGCAGACCTGCCCTTCCGCCGTGCGCCGTGCGGCAAAGGCCAGCGCCAAACTGGTCCGCCCAGAGCACTCCGGCCCTACCAACTCGCTGATCGCACCCACCGGCAAGCCGCCTTCGAGCAGCGTGTCTACAGCGGCAATCCCGGTTGTTGCTGTCTCCCGAATCGTATGTACAACAGGAGTCAACGCCGCCGGAAAGCGGGTTGCAAGGGCGTCTTCGATCTGGATGCGGAGAGCAGCAGCGGTTGCCATATATTCGCCTTATATTCGCCTATAATGTACTTTTTTCCGCCGCTTGTCAATCCCTGAATTGCGGTTTCTGATGAATCAGGCGCCATCCTGTGAGGCTGCTACGCCTGAAAACCGCGCACGATCTTTAGACTTGGATTGCTGACTCCAGCGTGGAAACTTTCTAGCAGCCGCACCCATCCACTCTGGCGGTTTCTAAGGCCAGTACAACCGCTCCGCGGACCGGCGCAACAACTTGCAGATAAGTTCTAAATGCCCGAAAGCCGTTGCAGCAGTGCGTCCGGAATATGCCCCAGCGGGAGAACCCGGTCGACGGCATTCAACTGAATCGCTTCGCGCGGCATCCCGAAGACGACGGAGGTAGACTCATCCTGAGCGATATTGAAAGAGCCGGCCTGCTTCATCTCTAACATACCCTTCGCACCATCGGCACCCATTCCTGTCAGCAGCACTCCCAGTGAATTTTTTCCCATGTGATGCGCGCAAGAGGAAAACAGGACATCCACGCTTGGCATATGCAGATTCACGCGTTCGCCTCGGTACACATGAACGGCATATTCCATGCCTCTGCGCACCACGGCCATGTGATGCCCACCCGGCGCAAGCAATGCGTGTCCGGGCAGTATACGGTCGCCGTCTTGCGCCTCTTTGATGCGAATCTTGCAGAGTGAGTCGAGGCGGGCGGCAAACTGCCGGGTGAAAGTCTCCGGCATATGCTGCACGATCACGATTCCGGGAAAGTCAGCCGGCAGCGGCATCAGTAAATCTTTGAGGGCTTCTGTTCCGCCTGTGGATGCGCCGATGGCAACGATCTTGTGTGTCGCAGAGAACTGGTAAGTCCTTCCCGTCGAAGGAACGGGGAGCGCTGTCAATGTTCTGGCGGGGCGCACCCTTGCTCTGGCAGCCGCTTTCACTTTGGCAACGATTTCTTCTGCCTGCTCTATGGTTCCGTTGGAAACATCGACTTTGGGCTTGGAGACATAGTCGATAGCCCCCAGACTGAGTGCGCGAAAGGTGGTATCCGCGCCCTTGTCGGTGAGCGAGGAGATCATAATCACCGGCATGGGATGGCCGCGCATGAGTTTTTCCAGGAAGGTCAACCCATCCATGCGCGGCATTTCGATGTCCAGCGTGAGCACATCCGGGTTCAGCGCCTTGATTTTTTCTCGGGCAACAAAGGGATCTCCCGCCGTTCCCACCACTTCAAGTTCTGGATCAGAGTTGAGAATTTGCGTGAGCAGTTGCCGCATCAGCGCCGAGTCATCTACGATGAGTACCTTCGATCGATTCGCCATCCGCAGGCTGCCTCATGCCAGCCGAGTAAAATGCGCCTAGATCTGCTTGCCTGTCATTCAGCCTTTACAACCCTGTCAAAACAGCGTGATTTCTCCCGTGTAAAGCACATCGGCTAAATGCGCCTTCTCATAAGACTTCTCTTCAGAAACGACTCTAGGCAGATACGAGCCGTCCACGCTGTGCACAATCGCCTTGCCCGTGTCGGTTCTGAACCGTACCAGAACCGCCTGCTTGCCTCCGAAGCGCTGAGCGACCAACGGTATTCTTTCGGTCAAGAGGAACTCCCGGACAAATTGAGCGTTATGGTCTCCGATAAGCATTTGCTGCATTCCGGGGATAACGCAGGCACCGCCAAAGGCTTTTGCAATCATCCTTTTCCGATCTGCTCCCCGCTTCATCAGCTCATTGATAAGCAATTCCATCGCATAAATGCCATACCGCGTATTGACGCGATTCAAGTTCTTTCCCGGCAAGAGAATATGATTCATGCCGCCAATTCGATGCACAGGATCATGCAGGCAAACCGCTACGCAGGAGCCCAGAACAGTGTCCATGTCGCATGGCTCGGAGCTTGTCGCCACTTCGCCGATGTTGACCCGCATACGATTATTCAGTCGCGGGTACTTGTCGCTCGGCGCGGGTGTCCTTGCCGTTGGAAACGAATTGTTTTTAATTTGAATCATAAGAATGAAACACCGTTTGCAGCAGCAAGAATGCGCGCCAAAGCCGCTGCCATCATGCCGTCTCCCGCAAACGATACATGGTTTTCTGTAACGGTTCCAAAATCTCATGCAGCCAGGGAATGTGCTCGGCATTGCCGAGGAAGAGGTAGCCGCGCGGCTTGAGATAGCGCGCCATCTTGCGCAAGAAGCGATCCTGCGTCTCCTGGTTAAAGTAAATGAGCGCATTGCGGAAGAAGATAACGTCGAAGAGTCCTTCGATGGGCCATTGCGCGTCCATCAGATTGATGCGCTTGAACTGCACCAGACGGGTAACCTCCGGCTTCACTTTAACTTGTCCGTCCATCTCGCCCT
Source organism: uncultured Occallatibacter sp. (assembly GCA_964645305.1). Taxonomy (GTDB): domain Bacteria; phylum Acidobacteriota; class Terriglobia; order Terriglobales; family Acidobacteriaceae; genus Telmatobacter. The sequence continues at coordinate 27,458 of CAZYCV010000005.1, forward strand.
TGCCACGGAGGAAGTATTTCTTCTGCAACGGTTGCGCGATGCCGGCCAGCGCTTCTGCTTCATAGATTGCTTGCTGCGCAGTCGTTAATACTTTGGTATCAATGTCCGAGGCAACAATTTCAATTCTCCAGGAGCCGGACGCAAAGTTACATTCGGCACGGCCCGTGCGTTCGGCTCCATTGCGCAACGAAACCGCAGATGTGGGTAAGACATTGGGATAGAGCGCCTCCAGCAAGGTGATGGCAATTGAATAAGCCTCCTGGCCGGTGGAAGAAGCGGCGCTCCAGATGCGAATGGCGCGTGCGCCGCCGCGTTGCGCGGCGTACTGTAGCTCCGGAACAACGGTTCCCGCCAGAAAATCGAAGTGATGACGCTCTCGAAAAAAGGAGGTCTTGTTGGTGGTTACGCAATTGATTAACTCTCGAAGCTCTTCGCCTTTATCCTGGACCTTTTCAACGTACATATAGTAGTCGGCGAAGTTCGTCATGCCGTGGTGGCGCAGGCGGCGCGAGAGGCGTGAAGCCAGCATGATCTGCTTGCCGTCGCGAAGCCAGATGCCGGTGCGCTCATGGACCAGGGCGCGGAAGAGTTTGAATTCGCGCATCTCCATGGGAATGACCGAGTTTTCTGTCATGAACGCCGGCAAGAGCGAATCTCCTCTTAAAGACTTCCATTCCACTCTGGCGGGAAGCAACATACACGCGATAAGAGTGGCGCGCTTAAAGTTGGTTTAACGACAAACGGTCAGAGAGCCAGATCATCACGTCGATTTCAAGGCCGGTTTTCTCATAGAGTTTGGCAATTGTTTTAGAACTCCTCAAATTTGGCGTCGCTTTCCGCTGTTCTACCCGCAGCGGCTGCCGTCAAAACAGGCGGCGGAACGCTCAGAGTCTTGGAGGCGCGCGCGCGTGGTAATCCAGCCCCAGCCTTTGCCTGCGATGAACTGCGCGCCGCCTTGCCCACACGCTGAGAAGTGGTCAGCGTTGCACGATCCAGATTGGCGCTGGCGGAATGCACCAAGCTTGCTCCCAAGGAATGCGCGGCATTCATCTCGCGTGGCTGAAAGCTCTGTCGCTCCCACACGCCTCCACCAAACTGGTTGAGTTTGAAGGTGCTGACCAGTTCCAGCAGGCGCGCGGCTTGCTCAGAGAGCGATTGCGCGGTGGCTGACAGCTCTTCAGTTTGCGCGGAGTTGGCTTGCGTCACTTGGTCCATCTGCGTCATGGCGGTGTTCACCTGCTCAATGCCCGAGCTTTGCTCGGAAGATGAATGAGCAATCTCACTGACAAGGCCGGTGACGCGATTCACCAGTTCCGAACCACGTTCAACTTTTCGCATTGAGTCCTGGATCAAGCTCTTGATTTCTTTTGCCGCGCCGGCACTTCTCTGCGCCAGGCTGCGCACCTCGGAGGCAACCACGGCAAAGCCACGCCCCTCATCTCCGGCCCGCGCAGCTTCGACCGCAGCATTGACCGCCAAAAGATTGGTCTGGAATGCGATTTCATCGACGGTAGCTATGATGTCGGAAATCTTAGCCGAGGCGGAGCTGATCTCAGCCATTGCAGCAATCGCACTTGTCCCATCCTGACCGTATTCGCTGGACCTCTGTGAACCGGAGGCCAGTTCACTAGCCTTGATGGCATGATTAGCGCTCTGCCGAACCGCCGCTGTAATCTCTTCCAAACTGGCCGAAGTCTCTTCCAGGCTGGCAGCTTGCTCCTGCGCGCCGGAGGCAATCGACTCGGTTGCCGCCGCCAACTGTTGCGAGGCTGAGCTTGCGCCTGTGGCGCTTTCGGCAACCTCTTGCATGGTACTGCTCAGCATTTGCACTGCGCGGTTCATAGCGGTGGCCATATGTCCCACCTCATCGTGGGTATCCACATCGAGGACAACGGTCAGATCGCCACCGGCAAGCTGTTCCAGCGCTTTCACTGCCTGTGCCAAAGGCACTGAAAAGCCGCGGGCGATGACAATGCTGAGAATCACACCAAGAACTAATGAAATTACAGATGCTCCTATCACCAGCGCGCGCGCTGACCGATACTCTGCATCGTTAATTTCAAACTTATCCTTGGCGTGTTGCTGTTTGATTTCAATGGCTTGAGCCGCCGCATCGAAGAGCGGTTTGGCCTCTTCGGTCACTTGGGCAAGGCGGGTTTGCGCGCCTTCAAGGTCCTTGGCCTCGATGCGCTGGTAAATTTCATGGTGACCTTGCTCATACGCCGGAAGCGCCTTGCTCATGACGGCCAGCACATCCTGGCTCTCCTTTGAATGGGCGCTTTTCGCCGCCTCTTCAATGTCGGAATGAATGCTGGCTATCTCCGAGAACGAAGTCTTTTCGTCCTCCGCAACAATTGCAGGTTGATTGAGGTGAAGCATGGCGTCGCGAACAGATCGGCCGTTCATGGCTCTGGCAACCGCGATGTCGTTGACCCGCATTGCGCCCAGCATATCTTCCTGGTAAAGGGCACTCAACCGGTCATTGGATTTGCTTAGATTGGTGACGGCCATGTAGCCGATTCCCAGCGTCAACACTAGCAGAACGCCAAAACTCGTCATCAGCCGGGGCGCAGCATTCAGATTACGGAACCAGTTCATCGCTCACTCCTTGTTTGAATAACTTCAAATTTCTCCGAGGTACGTGCGCATGAGGCGCTAGGCAGCGATAGATTGTGGTATCGCCAGCTCGCACTCCGTCAACAGTTCTTCCAGGTTCAGCGCGACGGTCAGGTGCTCCCGCGATTCAAAGACGCCATTAATAAAGCGCGTGTCAACGGACGAGCCAAAGTCGGGTGCCTCGCGCATTGCGTCGTTGGCCACCATCAGCACATCGGAGACCGCATCCACCAGCAGCCCGACCGTCTTTTCGCCGACCGTGGCAATCACGATCACGGTGAACTTGTTGTACTCGACCGGCGCCAGATGAAACTTCATGCGTAGATCAATCACCGGCAAAACGGTCCCGCGCAGGTTCATCACGCCGCGCACGTGCGCGGGAACGTTGGGAATCGGAGTCACGGGCGCATAGCCGCGAATCTCTCGAATCTTGAAGATCTCCAGCCCGTATTCCTGGTCGTCCAACAGAAACGTAAGAAACTGCTGCGAATCCTTGGTTTTCATTTCAGTCACTGCTTTCATGGCAAATCCTTTCCGTGCTCGCCGTGCAGAATGTTGCGCCGGCCTCCTGGGCGGCTGTAGCGTGTTCCTCCTGGTCCACGCTTGTCCGCGACAGATGACCAATTCATGCGGCCTAAGCACTGGCCGCACTCATCAGAACTCCACAAAGCTGTCGTCGCCGCCACCCTGCCCAGTAGCAGCCGCTGCCGCTAAAGCCGGCGGAGGAGCGCTCAGTGCCTTGGAGCCGCGTGGACGAGAGTTCTGCTTGGGCTGTGAGCTGCTTCTGACCGCCTTGCTGGGACGGGAGGGTGTCGAGTTTTGCTGTCCTGAATGTGGCGCAGTATTCACCAAATTTGACTTTGCGGAGTGAACCAGGTTTACCCCTACAGAGTGAGCTGGATTCGTCTCGCGCCGCTGGTAGGACTGGCGATCCCTCAAGCCTCCCTGGCCCTGGCTTAGTGTGAATGTGCCCACCAAATCCATCAGATGTGCGGCCTGTTCGGAGAGCGCCTGCGCTGTGGCCGACAGCTCTTCGGTCTGCGCGGAGTTGGATTGAGTCACCTGATCCATTTGCGTCATGGCGGTGTTTACCTGCTCAATGCCTGTGCTCTGTTCGCCGCTGGCCGCCGCAATCTCGCCGACAATGTCCGTCACCCGCTTGACCGAGCCGACAATGCCTTGCAGCGTTTCGCCGGAGCGATTTACCAAGCCAGAGCCGGCTTCCACCTTGCGCAGCGAGTCCTGAATCAGTACCTTGATCTCCTTGGCCGCCACGGCGCTGCGCTGCGCCAGAGAGCGTACCTCGGAGGCCACCACGGCAAAGCCGCGACCTTCATCCCCGGCGCGCGCCGCTTCCACGGCGGCATTCACCGCCAGCAGATTGGTCTGGAAGGCGATCTCGTCGATCGTCGAAATGATGTCCGAAATCTTGGCCGAAGCAGAGTTGATCTCCGCCATCGCGGTAATCGCGTTCGTCACCACATCCTGCCCTTGCAGAGCGGAGTCCTTTGAACTGGAAGCCAGTTGACTGGCCTGATTGGCGTTATCCGCGCTCTGCCGCACCGCCGCGGTAATCTCCTCCAGGCTGGCCGATGTCTCTTCCAGACTGGCGGCCTGCTCCTGCGCGCCGCTGGCGATGGACTCGGCCGCGGAGGCCAACTCTTGCGACGCGGTGCTGGCGCTGGCAGCGCTCTCGGCCACCTCCTGCATGGTGTAATCCAGCTTCTCCATTGCCCGGTTCAAAGCATCTGCCATGCGTCCGACTTCATCCTTGGTGTGTACGTCGGAGCGGACGGTCAAGTCGCCCTCCGCCACACTCTCCAGCACCATCACTGCATGTCCAAGCGGCACCGAAAAGCCACGCGCAATAACGATGCTCAAGATCACGCCGAGCGCCAGTGCAATGATCGAGGCGCTGATCATCAGAGTGCGCGCGGTGTTATACGCTTCGGTGTTTTCCTGGAATTGTTCCTCTGCATGGTCGTTCTTCAGGGTTCGAGCCACATCGCTGGCCCCCAGAATAACGGAACGGAGCTGCACCGCATTGGCGACTGCCGCTTCGGCTGCCGGCATATTCTTGGCCTTGAGCGCATTGAACAACTCGCTCTGCACGCGCTCATAATCCGGCAAAGCCTTGTGAATGATGGCCAGTTGCTCCATCCCTTTCTTGGTCACAAAGAGCTTGTCCGCGCCATCCAGATCCTCTTTGAGCGCCGCAATCTGAACGGCCACATCTTTTTCTGAAGCAGCGACAGCGGCAGAATCGGCGAAGCGATAAAGCGCATTCAGATCGTCGCCGCGGATTGTAGTGATGTCGATGGTCAAACCATTGGCGCGAGTTGCGCCCACCATATCTACGTGATAAAGGGAATCGACCCGGTCGTTGGCTTTGCTCAGGTTGCTGATGGCCAAGTAGCTGATTCCCAGTGTGAGTACCAAGAGAACGCCAAAGCTGCTCATCAGTCGCGGTGTTGCATTGAGGTTCTTAAACCAGTTCATGTGCCGTTCCTCCTGTGTTTTTTTCCCTGAATGATGTTGCCCGGACAGACTGGAACGAAGACGCAACCTGTTGGGAGACCTTGGTTGAAGTCTGAAGCGAGTAGAGATTCAATGCGCCCAGGCTTGTTACATCGACAATGGGAGCGACGCGTCCATCGCCCAGGATGGTTGCGCCCATCAGGCCGTCAATCCGGCGCAGATTTTTTTCCAGGCTCTTGACGACCACCTGTTGCTGCCCAAGCAGTTCATCTACCACCAGGCCAACCTTGCGCCGGCCAGCCTCCACAATTACCGCAAGACGGTGATCGTGGTTAGGCTCTGCGGTGCCGACGTTTGTTTCCGGCGTCAATCCCAAGAACCTGGATAGTCGCAGCAGCGGAACAGATTCATTGCGGATCACTACCACCTCGCCCTTTTCAGCGAGGCGCACAATCTGCCCGTCGCGCAACGGCACCGTTTCCACCACTGACAACAGCGGCAGCACCAGCGTCCGATCACCCACGCGCACCAGCAATCCTTCCAGAATGGCCAATGTCAGCGGCAGTTCGATGGTCACTGTGGTGCCTTGGCCAATTTCACTCTCCACGCTGACCGTGCCATTCAATTGCTGCACGTTGCGCTTGACCACGTCCATGCCGACGCCACGGCCGGAGAGATCGCTGACTTCTGCCTTGGTGGAAAAGCCCGGTTCAAAAATCAGCATCCGAATTTGTTCGTCGCTCATCTGCGCATCAGATGCGACAAGCCCTCGCTCAATCGCCTTGCGCCTGACTTTTTCCGGGTCGATCCCCGCTCCATCCTCACCGACTTCAATAACGATCCGGCCGGAGCGATGGAAGGCCTTCAGCGAAATTACACCTTCAGCCGGCTTGCCCGCGACTTGCCGCACTTCCGGCGCTTCAATGCCGTGATCGGCGGCGTTGCGGATCAGATGCGTCATTGGATCGCCGAGCAGCTCCAGCATACTTTTATCGATCTCGGTCTCTTCTCCCTGCAACTCCAAACGAATCTGTTTGCCGGTGGCTTGCGCAATGTCGTAGACCGTTCGCGTGTATTTCTGGAACATGGTGCCCACGGGCAGCATACGAATGCCCATGACGCGTTCATGCAGTTCGCGCGTGTTGCGCTCCATAGCCGCAACTGCCTTGCGCAGCTTGGGCAGGCAGGCGGGAACAAAGTCTTCCACCATCTGCGCCGTCATTACGTGCGCAATCACCAATTCGCCCACCAGATCTATCAGCCGGTCAACCTTGTCGATGGCGACGCGGATCGAAGTGGACTCACCGCTCGCCGTGGGCCGCGCGGAGGATTGCCGTCTGTCCGCAACCGTGGATTGGCGGCGATCCGCTACCGGCGTTTGGCGGCGCTCGACAAACGCGGGCTGAACTTCGGCCGTCGGTTCCTCGATCTTTGCCGCGGAAGTTGAATCTCCAGCCCTCGCATCCGCGCGACGGATGCGAATCTCGGCCAGATGCTCGACAAACTCGAAGACCTCGCGTAGTTCCTCAATCGCGCATCGGCTGGCCAGTTCGACCGTCCAACTCAAATAACATTGCTCCGGGTCCAGATCAGCTAGCGCGGGCAACTCTTCCGTGTGCAAATGACAACAGCTCACAGTCCCCATTGCCGCCAGATTGCGCAGCAGCGTAATCGGGTTGGTGCCGCTCGCAAACATCTCCCGGTCTGGATGAAACTCCACCTTATACAGAGCAATCTCTTTCGCCTCCTCGGCGGGGGCTGGCGTGGGTGGATTCTCTTCCGATGAACTTGCTGCAACAGCTTCAGCGACTGCGGTTTCATTGGGCATCAACGCCGCAATGCGTGCATCCAGTTCCACCGCATCGGCTGGCATCTCCGCCTCTGGATTTTCATTCGGATCGGCGTCAAGCAGGTTGCGCAGGATGTCCACTGACTGAAGCAGCGTGGCAATCACCTCATCTGTGGCGCGCAGCTCCAGCGACCGCATCCGGTCCAGCACATTCTCCAGCGAGTGTGTGAAGTGGGCCAGATTCTTCATCCCGAATGAACCGGCCCCACCCTTGATCGAGTGTGCCGAACGGAAGATGGCGTTCAGCAATTCGACATCGTCGGGAGTCGCGCGAAGCTGCAGCAGCCCGGTCTCCATGGAAGCGATATGGTCCGCGCTTTCCTGGACAAATGTTTGGCGAAATTGACTCAGATCGATTTTCATGGCGTTATGGCAGCACCTTGGCCAGGGTTTGCAGAAGTTTGTCCGGATCGAATGGCTTGACAATCCAACCTGTCGCGCCCGCCGCCTTCCCCTGTTCTTTCTTCGACGCCAGCCCTTCGGTGGTCAGCATCAAGATCGGTTTGCTCTTCATCGACGGCATCTTGCGCACATTCTGGATCAATGTGATGCCATCCATCACCGGCATATTGAGATCGGTAATGACCAGATCCACCGGATTGCCTTGCAGCTTGTTCAGCGCGTCCTGCCCATGCTCGGCTTCGATCACCGCGTAGCCGCCTTGCTTGAGCGTGAAGCTGACCATCTGCCGCATTGAAACCGCATCGTCAACAATCAGGACTTTTCTCAATTCACTTGACCTCCAAAAGAGCTTGATGCGCGCTCATTTGCTCTAAAACAACTCCACGTCGCCAGCTTCGGATTCGGCTTCCCCAATTCCAGCAACTGCGCGCTCTTCATGCATCGTGTAATTGCTGAATCCGTCATCGGAAGCATGATCGGATGAATCGGACTCACTCCCAAAATGGGTTGTCAGCCTCGTCTGCAAAGTCTCCAGATCCTCAACCACATGGGCAATGCGCTGGCTGGTCCGGTCCTGAAACTGCAAGCCGCGCACCGCCGCGCCAATCTCCTGGCTCAGAGACGAGCCTTCTTCCGTCATTCCGGTCAGCATCGTCTTCATCTCGTCATGAGCGGCTTGCAGATTCTTGAGCGATTCATCGGCCTCGGACCTGCACTGTTCCACCCGCTTGCGGTCCCTCTCGTTCATCCGCTGCAAATCCTCCAGCGTCGATCCGGCCAGCGCCCGCAGACTAAGAATCAGCTCGCTCACCTGCGCATTCACTTTTTGCGACCGCTCGGTCTGCGAGATCACTTCCATGGCAACCACTGCGAATCCCGCGCCATGCTCTCCCGCGCGCGCCGCCTCGATGCGCGCATTCAGCGCCAATATTTTATTGCCGGCGGCAATCTCTTCGAGTTGCTCGATTGCTCCGCTGATCGATTGCGAGGCCTGGTCCATCTGCCGAATGCGCTCGATGGCGCGTTGCGAGATCTCACCGGCCTCCTCGGTTACGCTGAGAATCTTGACCAGCGTCCCGCTGCATTCATCGAGGAGAGTCTCAAAAGAGCGAGAATCAGAAGCCCCCTCGCCTACCCGGCTCAGAAAGCTGCTCGTGCGCGCCACAGCCTCCTTTGACCGCAAGGCAATCCCCTGAAAGCTGCTGCACACCTCCACGACAGAGTCTTCAATCTGCTTCGAGGTCTGTTTCAGTTGTTCGCTCATCCGGCCCAAGTGCGGCAAGTACCGGGCAAGTTCCGCTTCCACGTCCGGCCCGATTTCGGGCACACTCTCAACCATGCTCAATGGAAGGCTCGGAGCGGCGACCTTCGGCCGGTGCTGAAAGCTCCAGTTCATCGCGCTTCGGCTCCATTAGAAAAGAACTCTTCAGCCGCGCCGGCGTATACAAACCATTGCCGCAAATGCGGAGATGCGCCGGTCAGTTCGAGTTGCCTCCCGCGCCTTTTCTGCTCCGCGTTGAGCGCCAGCAGGATCTGCAGCGCGCTAGCATCCAAATGATCGATCCCGCTCAACTGAAAAGTGACATCGCTGCCAGCTTCCACTGCACTCAGCGCCGCCGCGCGCAACTCATCCGCTACCATCCAATCTCCGGCGCGATCAGCATTGACAACGGCCTGCTTCGGAGACGATTCACCTTCAGGCTGCGCGATATTCTTGCGCATCACTTTACCGCCGCTGCCACCCAGCTTGGTTCGACCCATGACAATCTCATCCCCCAAACGGGTGTATCGGCGCAAATTCCATTTCGATTACATTTTTTGTGAGGATCACATCGGTAATTATTAGGTTTACTTAATGAAATGAGTTAGATACAAACACTCTAGGAGTGGCGTAGCGATCGATCAGCATGGAAGATTGGCGCTTCGGTGAAGCATTTGTCCCATTTTGGAATTCGATCCGGTAATGCGCTGGGATTCGATCAAGTAATACGAAAAACAGGCCGATACCGAGTTCCAAGAGGTATTGCGCCATGCGATCGGTATCCAGTTTTTCCTCCAGGTTCGTCTTCGCTGCAATGGTTCTGGTGATCACTTTCTCTGTGTCTTTGCCCGCACAGCAGAACGCTGCTGCAACTCGCGATCCATTGGCCGCAATCCTTCTAGCCAAAGGCATTTTGACGCCGGATGACATCAAGCAGATTGACCAGGCCTCGACGCAGTTGCAGGCAAGCAAGTGCCTGGCCCGCATCTTGTTTGAAAAAGGCCTGATCTCAAAGTCGGAGTACGAAAAGACGGAAGGCATGGCACCAACCATCGACCAGCCGAGCGAAGCTCTGGCTCCCGCGCCCATCAGCAGTTCGCCGGCCACAGGGCTCTCCGCCAGCAGGAACGCTCAAAGTTCTCCGAATCCGACTGAGCCGGGCGCTCCATCAATTGTGGAGAAGACTGCCGTAGTGAACTCCATATCAGCCATTACGCCGGTTCGCGCTCTGCCGGTGGGTGGAGTCCCTCGCGAAGCCGCAGCTCCCGCCTTCAAGGCCGACGGCGTAGGCTTGACCCCTTATGGGTTTATCAAAGCCACGGCGGTTGAGGACAGCTCGTCGCCCAACGGAGATGATTTTCCTCTTCCGGGATTTATCTCTGACACCGGGCCGGATGGCGCGCCTGAATTTCACATCAAAGCCCGTAGCACTCGCTTTGGCTCGAACTTCGCCTGGTATGACGCCAGTACGAAATGGAATATTACCGGAAAGATCGAGATGGATTTTGAAGGAAACTTCAACCGCTCCGACAACCGGAATATCTCGACCGTCCGCTCGAACAACCCCTCGCTGAGGCTGGCATGGGGACGTCTGGATTACAGCGCGAACAGCAAGAATATATTCTCCGCGCTCTTTGGCCAGGACTGGACGCCTTTCGCGTCATCCACTTTGCCGAACATCCTGGAGAGCACGGGGCTGGGCATCGCTTTTGGCTCTCTCTATGAGCGCACGCCGCAGATGCGCATTGGCTATACGCACAAGTCGGCGGGCTTGCAGATTATGCCCGAGTTTGCTTTGACATTGCCCGCCGTAGGCCTGACGCCTTCGGCCGCAAACATCTCTAATCAACTGGGCTATGGCGAGCGGCAGGGGGCGGATTCAGACCGCCCGGACCTGGAGGGCAGAATCGTAGCCCAATGGCGGTTGGATCATGCTCCCGGCGTTGCGCCGGCGCAGATTATCTTCAGCGGCGAGCGGGGCAACCGCACCGCGGTCGTTTTGGCTTCTGCAGTTCCTGCTGCCTATCAAAAGAGCTTTGCTGCTGGCGCCACCGGAAACAGCCATACGGATGGCTGGGATTTTGAATGGCAACTGCCATCGCGTTATGCGACACTGGTCGGAAAATTCTACTCGGGCTCGGAGTTGAGATACTTCTTCGCGGGCCAGCTTTACAGCTTTTTTAACGATGCATCGGGCTTGACAAACACCGCCAGCGCATCCTCCGTGGACGGCGCATCCACGGTTATGTTTGGCACGAACGCCAGCGGCCAGCAGGTGGTCGCTCCGGAGCGCCCCGTGCGCGCCGAGGGAGGTTTCGCGCAGCTCGGCCTGCCGCTCTCGCGCATCTTCAATTCCCGTCCGGGAGGACGCAATGCAGGCTGGTCTCTCTATGCCCTTTACGGCGTCGATCAGGCCAAGACTCGCGATTTGAATCACCTCGGAGCCAGCGGCAATCGGCGCTATAGCACGATGGCGGTGGGAACCTTGAACTACAGCTTGAATCGCTGGGTGATGTTTTCCTTTGAGCAATCGCTTTACACCACGCACGCCAACCCGGATCAGCCTCTGCCACTTTTCAAAGGCGTCTCCTCGCGCGAGTGGAATGATGTGCGCATGGAATTCGGACCCATCTTCAACTTCTGAGATACGGCCTGGAGTCGGCTAAAATCCTTCGACGAGCGGATGACTTTGTGGAAGTCTCAGCGATACCTTGCCGCTTGTATCCGCCCTCAATTGTGTTCCGTGGTCAGCCGCAACACGGATGAACCGCGCGCGGGCCTCGATGTGGTCGGCAATGGGATGGCTCATTCTTGAATTCAAGCATGAGCGGCGCTGCTTGTGGAGTCGGGGTCCAGTGGTCAGTTAGTTTCCTCCAGTGACGGAGATGCTCTTCGGTCCGAGGGTGATCGATCGGCCGCCGGAATCGATGGCAACGACGGTTACGGCATGGGAGCCAGCCGAGAGCGAAGCTGCGGACGCCGTCAGTTGGAAGCCGGAGTTGGCCCAGGCCGGCTTGCCGAAGTAACTGGCCACGTCGGCGCGGGCAATGCTCATGGTGGGAGTTCCAAAGAGGCTGCCATCAACATAGACTTTGACGTTGCTCATCGGCGAGCCATCCACCGGATCAGCAACCCAGCCGGAGACAATCAGGGAATCATTTTTGGAAACTGTCGTACTGCCGGTACTGGCATCCACCGCTGCCTCCAGGTTGCCAATGGGCGGCCCTCCGGTGACGGAGATGCTCTTTGGCCCGAGAGTGATCGATCGGCCGCCGGAATCGATGGCGACGACGGTTACGGCATGGGAGCCGGGCGAGAGCGTAACCGCTGACGCCGTCAGTTGGAAGCCTGAGTTGGCCCAGGCCGGTTTGCCGAAGCAACTGGCCACGTCCGCGCGGGCGATGCCCAGGGTGGGCGTTCCAAAGAGGCTGCCGTCAACATAGACTTTGACATTACTCATCGGCGCGCCATCCACTGGATCGGCAACCCAGCCGGAGACGAACAGGGAATCATTTTCAGATACCGTTGTACTGCCGGTACTGGCATCAACCACTGCCTCCAGATTGCCGATGGGCGGCACTCCAGTGACGGAGATGCTCTTCGGTCCGAGAGTGATGGAGCGGCCGCCGGAATCGATGGCGACGACGGTTACGGAGTGGGAGCCAGCCGAGAGCAAAGCCGCCGACGCCGTTAGTTGGAAGCCGGAGTTGGCCCAGGCCGGCTTGCCGAAGCAACTGGCCACGTCCGCGCGGGCGATGCCCTTGGTGGGCGTTCCAAAGAGGCTGCCGTCGACATAGACCTTGACGTTGCTCATCGGCGAGCCGTCCACCGGATCGGCAACCCAGCCGGAGACAAGCAGGGAATCATTTTCAGATACCGTTGTGCTGCCGGTGCTGGCATCCACCACCGCCTCCAGATTGCCAATGGGCGGCACTCCAGTGACGGAGATGGTCTTCGGTCCGAGGGTGATGGATCTACTGCCGGAGTCGATGGCGACAACGGTCACGGCATGGGAGCCAGCCGAGAGCGAAGCTGCCGACGCCGTCAGTTGGAAGCCGGAGTTGGCCCAGGCCGGCTTGCCGAAGCAACTGGCCACGTCTGCGCGGGCGATGCCCATGGTGGGAGTTCCAAAGAGGCTGCCGTCAATATAGACCTTGACATTACTCATCGGCGAGCCGTCCACCGGATCGGCAACCCAACCGGAGACGATCAGGGAATCATTTTCAGATACCGTTGTACTGCCGGTACTAGCATCAACCACTGCCTCAAGATTGCCGATGGGTGGCCCTCCGGTGACAGAGATGGTCTTCGGTCCGAGAGTGATCGAACGGCCACCGGAATCGATGGCGACGACAGTCACGGCATGGGAGCCAGACGAGAGCGAAGCCGCCGACACCGTCAGTTGGAAGCCGGAGTTGGACCAGGCCGGTTTGCCGAAGTAACTGGCCACGTCTGCGCGGGCGATGCCCATGGTGGGAGTTCCAAAGAGGCTGCCATCGACATAGACTTTGACGTTGCTCATCGGGGAGCCGTCCTCCGGATCGGCGACCCAGCCGGAGACGATCAGGGAATCACTTTCAGATACCGTTGTACTGCCGGTACTGGCATCCACCACTACCTCCAGATTGCCGATGGGCGGCCCTCCGATGACGGTGAGGTTTATGGGGGTGGTGCTGGTCAAAGAGCCTGAGCTTCCCGTGACAGTTGCAGCGTAGCTTCCAAAGGACGCGGTTGAGGCTACATTCAAAGTGAGGGTAGACTCCGCCGTTCCGTTCGCTGCAGGAGTAACGGAACTGGGTGAAAAGAGAGCGCTTACACCACTGGGCAATCCGGAAACGTTGAACGATACGGCCGAGCTGAAGCCGCTCAAACTGGTAACGGTCACGGCGCTGGTTCCGGTTTTGCCCTGCGTTACGGTCAAGGTTGCCGGCGAATCGGACAGGTTGAAGGAGGCTGGCGGAGGATAGGAGCCAGCGATTCTCCAGGCCCCGGAGCCACTGGCGGTAGAGATATAAAGCTCGTAGATTCCGGGCGTTGCGCTGTAGTTGAGAGTGATCGACCCAACGCCGCTTTGACCGCTTACCACCTGGTTTAGCGTGGCGTTGATCAGCGAGAGGCTCCAACTGGCATTGGCGGGCGCGGTGAGAGTAGCTTGGATGGTCCCCTGCGCGCTTGTGAATTGAGATGTATACGTGTATTGCCCCGGTGAAGAAAAACTCCCTGAGAAGCAAATGTTACCGGTGCAGGGCGTGCCTGTGCCTGTGCCGGACAGACTCACTGTCTGCGGGCTTGATGTGGCGTTGTCGGTCACGATCAGCGAGCCTGTCGCCGTGCCATCGGCCACCGGAGTAAACGAGACAGAGATAACGCAACTTGAACCGGGTGCAAGTGTTGCCCCGCAGCCATTGGTTTCAGAAAACACCCCGCTGGCTGCGATGCTTGAGAGGCTCAGCGTCCCGGTTCCAGTGTTTGTGAGCGTCACCGCTTGCGAGGAGCTGGTCGAACCGGTCGCCTGCGCGGCAAAGGTGAGGCTAGCCGGCGTAAGCGTGGCCGTGTAACTGGTGGGAACAATCGTCAAAGCGATCGGCGTGTGGTTGACCACCGAACCAGAACTGCCGATGATGTTGACGTTGGACGAGACAAAGACCGGCGTCGAGGTCACTTTTAGCGTAAGCACCGAACTGGCTGGGTTGCCGGCCGTGGGCGTTACCGCACTGGGCAGAAAGCTTGCAGTGACTCCCGACGGTAATCCGGTTGCGCTCAGCGCGACCAAGGAGTTGAAGCCATTCACACTGGTCACGTTGATCGTGCTGGTCCAGCTATTGCCGGGCGAAAGAGTCACCGCCGAAGGCCAGCTTGCGGCGATGTCGAAGGTCGCCGCCGTGGTGGCGTTGATCTCGAAGGGAATCGAGTTCTGGCAATTATCGGTTGGACTGATAAACGTACCGATATATTCGTTATTTCCCGCGCTCAGCGGAATCGAGGTGACGGCGTCATAGATTCCCGATGAATAGAAGTATCCATTGGGGCCGGTCCAGTACCATTCTCCGTCCATGAATGGGCTGGGACCAATATCAAGCTCCACGGAGGCCGTGGTGGAGACCGTCGCGCTGGCCTGAGAGGTCCAGTTCCCGCCATTCACGCTGATGTAAGGCGTCGCCGTAACCTGCGGCGAACACCCCTGCGAGGCCAGCACATCAAACTCGAAAGGAACGCTGGCCGATTGCCCTCCCGCGGTTGCTGTCACCGTTACGGTGTAGCTTCCCGGCACCGCCTGCTGGCTCACCGAAAGCGTAAGAACCGGCATGGCGCTTCCATCTGCGGCCAGTTCCACAGTGCTGGGCGAGAATGTCGCGGTCACTCCGCTAGGAACTCCCGAAGCGCTCATGGCCACTTCGCCGCTGAAGCTGTAAAGGCTGCTGAGGATCGCCGTGTTGGTTCCGCTACTGCTTTGGGGCACGGCCAAAGCGGGCGTCGCCACCATCATGCCGGGCGATGGAGCGCTCTGCGCGGTGATGGCAAATGATTGCGTTGAGGCGCAGTTGTTGGGTTCAACATAGACCGCCTCAAAAACATTCAGGCCCGCCGCCAGCGGCACGTTATAGATTCCACGGTCGGTCTGCGAGACGGAGGTGTATCCATTCGGCCCCGTCCACGCCCACGTGCCGTTATTGAAGTTGATCGAATCCATGTCCAGGCTCACGGCGGTATTCAGTCCCACTGTCTGCGCCGTTGAGATCAGCCAATTCCCGCCATTCACTTCGATATAAGGCTGGGTTACAGGAGCATTTCCATCGCAAGTGGCCGCGCTGTTGACAATCATCAGCGGGATCGTCGCGCTGTTAACCAGCGAGCCTGAGGTTCCCGTCACAGTAACCGCATAACTTCCCACCACTGCGTTCGATGTGGCTGTGAACGTCAGCGTCGCCTGCGCGTTTCCGTTCGCATTGGGCGTCACGGTGGACGCAGAAAACTGCGCGGTCACCCCGCTGGGCAGTCCGCTCACACTCAATGTGGTCGCTGAGGAGAAGCCATTCACGCTCTTGACCAGAATCGGCTCCGGCAGGCTGCTGTCGCTTTGTGCAACCACGGCCGTAGCCGGCCCCTGAACGTATAAGCCCGGCGTTGCGTATTCGGTAATCACATAGGTCTGTGTGGTGACGCATCCGCTGGTGTTGGTATAGGTGACCACATAGTTGTTGGCGCCCATATTCAGCGATAGCGGGCCGATCCATCGGTTCGTCGAGGTGAATCCATTGGGACCGCTCCAATTCCATGTGCCACTTCCGGCGGCGCGCGGAGCAAGGTAAACGGTATCGAATCCGGTGGGCAGCGCCGGCACGCTGGCCGATGTTTCCAGCAACCAGGTCGCCATATTGTCGAGCGTGAGCCGGCCGGTGACGGGCGTCTCAACGCAGGTGGACGGGCTGGCAAGGGTAATTGTTGTGCTTTCGGTAAGGTTGCCTGATCTTCCGAAGATGGTAATTGGGACCGGCGTCGCCAGCGTGTTGCTGGTCGAGAATGTCACGGTGCTGGGGATCTTCGGCGATGCCGTTGCCGGGGTGAATTGCGCTGTGACGCCGTTCGGCAATGTTGAGGTACTCAGTGCCACGTTGCCGTCAAAGCCAAAAAACGCGGAGACGGTAATCACATCTGACCAGCTTGAGCCGGGACTGATGGTTGCGCCTGTGCCGGAGCTGGTCAGCACAAAACTCGGCGTATCGGCTCCCACCAGGGCATCGATCAGGCTCTGGCCCGTCGGGCTTCCCCATCCGGTTACCTCGTCGTAGCCCGTGCCCGCCGAAAAATCCTGCGGGTCATAGCAATCCACCCAGTTGCAGTTGTTAATGCCGCTCGTAATGTCATGAAAATCGGCCGCATAATTCGCGGGCGAACTCTCGGCCAGAGCATAGATTGTTGGATTCAAAAAGCCTATCGGCGCCTTGCCCGCCGAGGCGGCCTGTTGATTGACCAGCGCCATGAATCCTGCCCAGCGCGGAGAGGCAAAGCTGGTTCCTCCCCAGTCTCCGCAACCACCCATGCTGCAATTGAAACTGTTGGTGTCGGCGTCAGCGGCCACATCGGGCGTATTGCGAATGGTACTTGAGAATCCCGAGTTGTTGGCAGTGAAAGCCGCCAGCCCAATCTGATAACTGGGCAGGGCAAACCCATCGCTGCCCGGCCCGCCGGTACTCTGGCTCCATCCTGTCTCCGAAACCCAGGATCCCATTGGCCCGCTCGTTACCAGATCGGTTCCGCCTACCGAGGTGATGTAAGGATCATCTCCGGGATAGGCCCACGGCGTTCCATACCAATAAGCACCGGAGTCACCCGAGGCCACAAACATGGTCTGCCCCTGCGCGGCAAACTCCATGAAGACCGGATCGTCGGCTGTGGCGTTATTGCTCCAGCCCCAAGATGTGCTCAGTTGCTTGGCGGTGTTGTCCACGGCCATCTGGTTGAACATATCCACATCCGAGCCGCTGCTGATGTAGACAACCACCTGCGAGATGCCGGGAGCCATGCCGATCGGAGCCACAATATCAAGCACCGCTTCGCCGTCGTCGCTGCCCAGCGGCGTGCCGCCATCGATCATCACGTTGTTGATGGCGACGGTGTACGGGCCACCGCCGCTGGCCGGCGTATAGGTCAGCGTGTAATTATCCCCGTTCGCCGTGGCTGTGGCTTCTCCATCAAAGCTCAGCACCACGTCGTTAATGTCGTAGTTCTCGTACTCCACCAATCCCACGGCCTGGCCCGCTCCGGTCAACGGCCCGTTGCCATAATAGGCGGCGCGCATATCCCGGGCCAGCATCGCCTGATTGGGACCGGAACCGGTAAAGTCGCTGGTGTTTCCATGCACAGCACCCGGCGCGGCTTTGTTCGCCTGCGAGTGTGGCCGCGCAAAGTTGTCCAAGCCGACGATCTGCGAGATGGTCACCCCCAGATTGATCGTAGGCGTTGCGTCGGGCGCATAAAAGCTCCTGTCTTCGGTCGGGTGCCGGTAGCTCGTCATTGTCACGTGGAAGGTCTTGTTGATCTGCGCCACGCTGCCGTTGATGCTTACAAGCATTCGATTCTTCGGCGTATTGGTGACCTGAAAGCCATTGGTTTGGGCAAACTCAATCACCGCTTGATAATCCGCCTCCGTTGGACCGTACTCCGCCGTGAACTGCTCAACCGTCAGATATTTGCGAAAATCGGGGCTGGACGGGTCCTGAAGCCTCTGCAAGAAGCTCTGTAATTCGTCTTGATTGCGCAGCGGCAGCATGAGCGACAACTGCAATCGCTCGTCCAACGGCAGCTCGCCAAGCGGCGAAATCCGCCACTGAGCCACCTCTGGACGAAGGCTGCTCCCTAACACCTGAACCCTCTGCTGGCCTTGACAGGAGAGGGAAGTAACCCACAAAAACAATGCGCCGGACAATCCAGCTAGAACCCGCTTCAAATCGCGCGCTTGTCTCATCTTTTCCGCCTCTGGCATTCGAACTGCGCCAACCTGACCAATCGGTGTTGCATTACCGCAATCATTGCGGCCCTTCGGCAGAGCGTTTTTCTTCAGCCGGATCATTGACCGGTTGGCAGAGACAGCTTCCTCAGCCATATTGAGCTGCTTCGGCTTATGGTATGAGCGGAACAGATGACTGTGGAGGAAGAAGAATTCGTATGTAACGTTACTTTTTGCTTTCTGAAGATCTCGCAGCAAATTGTGGCCGGAATACGGCTGTCGCCAGGCTCGGCTAGTAACTTCCCACTAGCGTAGATGACGGCAGATGGAGGGCCGCGGACCGTCACTTCAACGGTCCAAGCGGCGCCAGCGCGACGAGATCAAGCCAGTCACCGATCAATTGTGTGGTGATCATTACGAATCCGATTCATCTTAAAATTTAAGCTAAGATGTTTAATTGAAATGACTTGCGAGTTGAGTTGCGGATCGAAGGTTGCAACTCTCTTTGTTGGCAAGAAGCCTCATTCAAAGACTTGGAGCGGGTGTAGCCGATGGGTCAATAAACATTGACGCCTTTGGCGTTTAGTTTCATCCAATTCAGGGAGTGTCAACAAGTTCTCGGTCTCTGATCGGATGAATTGGTGCGATAAGGTTAGGGCTAGGTTTCACTGCATTGTGAGGCGTCACCTTTTTTACTGCTACATAACCAGATGGTTAAAACCCTGGTCCAGGAGCGCGAGGTGGGATGAGGCATTGGGTTTGCATGATACTGACGACAGTGCTGACTCTGTCCGCCGTCGGCGGCGGTGCGCAGACGCCTGCTATCTCCGCCAGTCCTAGGGAGACCGCGCTGGCGCTAGAGAGAGAAGGCGACAATGCAGCGGCGGAGGCCGCATGGAAGCTGGTACTGGACGCGAATCCGTTTAATCCCGAAGCCTATGCCCACATGGGTCTGCTTGAGGCGCGACAGGAACACTACAAAGAAGCTGTGCCGCTTTACAGGAAGGCCTTGGAGCTGGGTCCGCAGAAGCCGAGTGTGCAACTTAACCTTGGCCTTGCACTCTTCAAAGGCGGCGAATTGAAACAGTCAGTTGCAATATTCGATGCTCTCCTCAAGAGCCAGCCCGCCGATTCACCGCAGGCCATGCAACTGACGACGCTGCTGGGAATGGCGCACTATGGACTCGGCGAATATGCGGAAGCTGTCCCCTATCTGCGAAATGCCGCGGCCGCTGATGCCGGCAACCTGGCACTGAAATTGGTCCTGGCGCACAGTTGCCTATGGGCCAAGGAGAATCAGTGTGTTCTGGATACCTATCACGAGATTCTCGCGCTGGATCCAAATTCGGCCGAGGCCTATATGCTGGCCGGCGAAGCGTTGGACGGGATGAAGGACCGCGCCGGCGCCATTCAGCAGTTTCAAGCCGCGATCAAGGTCAATCCCAAGGCGCCGGGAGTTCATTGGAATCTGGGTTATCTGCTGTGGGCGCAGAGCCGCTTCAAGGAGGCAGCGTCCGAGTTTCAAGCGGAGTTGGCCAATGCCCCCGGCGATGCTCAGTCGATGGCCTACCTGGCGGACGCCGAGATTCATTCAAACCGATTCGAAGAGGCGCGACAACTGCTTGAACGGGCCAGCCAGATCAATCATGAGATCTCGCTGATTCCTCTTGATCTGGGCATCCTATATGCCGATG
Organism: uncultured Occallatibacter sp.; assembly: GCA_964645305.1. Classification (GTDB taxonomy): domain Bacteria; phylum Acidobacteriota; class Terriglobia; order Terriglobales; family Acidobacteriaceae; genus Telmatobacter. The sequence goes on from CAZYCV010000005.1 coordinate 47,206, forward strand.
CGGACCGCCGCGACGACGCACTGCGCGAACTGAAGCTCGCGGAGCAGATGGACCCCAACGACCAGAATGTGCACTGGCGGCTGGGACACCTCTATCAACTAACGGGGAATAAAGATGAGGCGAAGGCAGAGTTTGATACGCTTCATAGCCTGAAAAATGCCGAGGAAGATTCTCTAAGCAATAAACTTCACGAGGCTGAAATGAAAGTCAAACCAACGGCGGATGCGCCAGCCGCGCCGGAAGCAAAGTGATTTTAGCGCGATCATCTGATGCGCTCCTTCACAGTGAAAAACGCAGTCCGGCTCTGGCTGTATGAAACCTATTGACACGGGTTACAAAAATGAGATAATCCCAACATATGGGACTTCCCCTCCCATAGAGAGGTCATTTCATGTCTGCATCCCGCACGGTCTCAGCACGTCTGTGCTGGGCGCTAATCCGTGTCGCTGTTCCGCTTGGTCTGCTTTGCGTAAGGGTTTTTTCACAGGAACAGCCGCATTCACAACCGCCGCTGTACGGTGATCCCGCCAACACAGAAAGACAGAGCGGAGTGGCGACAGGGGGGGAGTTCGCTCCGGTTCTCGACTCTGAAAAACGCCCGATTACTGCTGGAGGGTTTGTCAAGAAAGGTCCGATCATCTTTCAGGACATCTCGGATAAAGCCGGTTTGACCAACTGGCATCATACAATGGGAACCCTCGAAAAGAAATTCATCATCGAAGTGAACGGTTCCGGCGTTGCGCTGCTGGATTACGACAACGATGGGTGGCTTGATATCTATCTCGTCAATGGCTCGACTTATGATGCCATGAGCGGTAAGGCCGAGCCGCCCCATGCAGCTCTGTTTCACAACAACCACGATGGCACATTCACCAATGTGGCGGAGCAGGCGGGCGTAACGAACGGCCGCTGGGGGACTGGCGTCGCGATAGGCGACTACGACAACGATGGCTGGCCGGACATATTTGTGTCGAATTTTGGCAAGAATCGCCTCTATCACAACAATCACGACGGCACATTTACCGATGTTGCGGAAAAGGCCGGCGTCACACTGGGCAACTGGTCGAACGGGGCAACCTTCGGCGATTATGATGGTGACGGATTATTGGATCTTTTTGTTCCGGGCTATGTTCACTATGACATGGCCCATCCGCCATTTGCGGGCGAGGAAAGCGTGGCAGCCGTCTTCTGCCAGTATCGCGGTGTGCCGACGATCTGCGGTCCGCGCGGACTTCCCGGCGAACCCGACCATCTCTTTCATAACAACGGAGACGGCACCTTTACCGATGTAAGCGAGAAAGCCGGAGTCAGCGACAAGGCGCGCTACTATGGCTTTTCTTCAACCTTTGTGGATGTCAATAACGATGGCAAAGTGGACCTACTCGTCTCCGATGACGCCTCTCCCAACTATCTCTATGTCAACAAAGGCGACGGCACTTTCGAGGACGACAGTTATGCCTCCGGATTCGCGTTGAATCAGGATGCCCGCGAGACGGCCAATATGGGCCTGGCTGTGGGCGATTATCTCAACAACGGGCAGGTCGATCTCTATACAACTACCTTCTCCGACGACTACAAGACACTCTTCCGCAATGAAGGGGGGGGCAACTTCTCGGAGATTACAAATAAGATGGGCATGGCCGAAATTACTTATCCATTCCTCAGTTGGGCGACAGAGTTTATCGACTATGACAACGATGGATGGAAGGACATCATGCTCCTGAATGGACATCTGCTGCCGCAAGCCGATCATTATAACTGGGGTACAAGTTATGCGGAGCGCCCACTACTCTTTCATAACTTGAGTCATGGCCAGAAGTTCGAGATAGTTCCCGCAGTGGAAGGAACAGGTCTGGCCGACGTGATTCCTGCACGTGGCGCTGCCTTTGGCGACCTGTTCAACGACGGCAAGATCGATGTGGTTGTCAACTGCATGGATCACACGCCGGTGCTGCTGCGCAATGTAAATGCCGACACTAACCATTGGGTCGGGCTTGTTCTCATTGGTGGTCCCAAAAGCCCGCGCGACGCAATTGGAGCTACGGTCTATCTTACCTCTGGAGGAATTCGTCAGCGCGGGGATGTGATGAGCGGCGGAAGTTATATGTCGTCGAACGACCAGCGCCTCCATTTTGGGCTAGGTCAAATAGCGAAGGTGGACAAGGTGGAAATACACTGGCCCGACGGCAAGCAGGAGACTCTTGCGTTGCCCAAGGTGGACCGTTACTTTGCGATTGAAGAAGGCAAGGGCATTGTACCCAGTATCTATGACGGAATTGCCGCGGAGCTTGCCAAGAGCAAATCGCGGGTCAAGCGTGCTTCCAAATAAGTTTGAATAGCCCCAATGAATCGCCTTTTACAGGGAGTATGTTGCTGGAGGTCTCATGAAGCGCTTTCATATTTTCTTGCTATTTACCGCCTGTCTATTGGTGGCAGGATGGAGTCCGGTTCCTATTCTGGGGCAGCAGAACGCAGCCACTGACGCTCTTCCACCTGCCTATACTCTCTCGCCCAATAATGCTACGCCAGTCGATGATTCTCCAGCAGAGCACGAAGAGCTGGCGAATTGGAAAATAAAGGCAGAGAAAATGCAGAAGGAGGATCGCGGCGCGCACAACGCTTCTGTAACTCCGAGTTATAACTTTCACTATGGTTCGAACAACCCTTACACACCCGGGAATTTAACTGTTGAGGGAGATGGCTTTCTTCAGCCCAGCGCTTATCCCAGCGCCGAGTATTGCGGCACATGCCACCATGAAGCCTATAGCCAATGGCGTCAGGCGCTTCACTCAAACGCCTTCCGGACGCCGTTCTATCGCACCAGTGTCAATCTTCTGATTCGCGATAAGACTCGCGGAATTGCTTTCGCTCGGCACTGCGACAGTTGTCATAACCCGATCGGTGTCTTGAGCGGCGCGCTCACGGAAGATTCGAAGATCGATCGCTCCGAGTTCGATTCGGATGGTCTAACATGTATGACCTGCCATTCGGTAATCAGCTTGGATTCCACCAATGGTAACGGTAGTTTCAAGATGGGTGTGCCTTCTGTGATTGTGGACGAGAAGGGGGAACGCATTCCCGGCATGGTTCCTTTTGACATGATTCTCAAGCATCCAGAGCGCCATTCCAAAGCGGTCATGCATGACTTTTTGCATACGCCGGAGTTTTGCGCCTCCTGTCATAAAGCCAACCTTCCTGTTACGCTGAACGACTATAAATTCATCCGCGCTTTCACAGATTATGATGAGTGGCAGCAATCCAAGTTCTCGCAGCGCAATCCGCTCACCTTCTATACAGCGGACTTTACCACCTGCCAAAACTGTCACATGAAGCGCAACGCCATTGCCTTGCCCGACTACGGCGCAAAGAATGGCACCTTTGCCTCTCACCGCTGGCTTGCCGGCAATACCGCCGTTCCCTTTTATTATGGCTTTGACGAACAGCTTAACAAAACGATTGATTTCTTACGCGAGGGAAATTATTTAAATGTGGATATCTTTGCGCTTCGCAAGGCGGATGGTGATGCGATGATTGCGCCGCTAGGAAGAGTATCTTTTAACCTATCTCCCAGCGAAAACATCGAAGCCTACGTGGTTGTACAGAACAAGAACATCGGTCACTCACTGATTCCGGAAGTGCGCGATCTTTATGAAGCTTGGCTGGAATTCACGGTCAAGGATGCAAGCGGTAAAGAGATTTATCATAGCGGATTTCTTAATCCGGATGGCTTCCTGGATCCACGCGCCCACAGCTTTACCAACCGTCCTGTTACCGATCAGGGCGAGTTTGTTGACAACCACAAAGTGTGGACAATCCATTCAGTTGCTTACGACAACACAGTGCAGGCGGGTCGATCGGTTTTAATACGCTATAAGTTCCGTTTGCCTGCCGATGTGCAGAACGCCTATACTGTCACCGCTAAAGTGAATTACAGGCATTTGCGTCAGAGTTATATCAACAACGTGCTGGGCAAAGACCATCCGGCCTATCCGGTAATCGAGGTTGCCTCAAGGACGCGCATTCTAAAGATTGGGGAAAATCTACCAGAAGCGGGGAATGCAGCCGACAATCCTGAGTGGATGCGCTGGAACAATCTTGGCATCGCCCTTTTCGATCAGTTTCAGTATCAGGAGTCCATTCAGGCCTTTGCCCAAGTGGTTAAGCTGCGTCCATCTTATGCGGACGGATACATCAATGTCGGCCTTACAGATATTGTATGGGAGAAATTCGAATCAGCGCGAAAAGCAATTCACAGGGCGCTTGCTCTTGATCCGAAAAGCGCGCGCGCGCTGTATTATGATGGCTTGCTAGAGCGGCGGGCTGGCAATACTGATCGAGAGTTAGCAGATTTCAGCACGGTGGTCGGGATGTTTCCACAATCGCGCGACGCACGACGCGAACTGGGCATTTTTTACTACCGGCAGCATGATTATGATGCTGCCCTGAAACAGTTTGAGGCATTGCAGAAGATCGATCCAGACGATCTGGCAGCGCACTATAATCTTGCCATTCTCTATCGCCGCATGGGCAAGCCGAAGGAAGCCGCAGAGCAGCAAGCCAAGTTTGCCGACAAGAAGGTCGATCCAGGCGCGCCGACTTACTCCCTCGACTATCTTCATGCTCATCCGGAGATAACCATCGAGAGCATCCCTTGGCATTTGCACAGCGATCAATAGCTAGTTTGAGTGCGACAGCACAATGTCAGGCAAGTGGAGCAATATGCATCTGAATATGAAGAGCAAGGTGCTGACTACCCTCGGGATTTGCCTACTGGCGTTGCCTGGATTCTGCCGGGCGGCCAACAACTGCACGTGGATCAATGAAGCCACGGTTTCTGGATTATTGGGTGGCATGGCGATCGTTGAGGTTACTGAAGCTGACACCAATGGAACAACCATCTGCGAATTCACACAACAAGGGGACGGCTTCAAACGAGTATTTCGATTGACCGTGGATGTGACCTCGGAAGCTCATGCCAGGCTGGAGTCGCTTGTGCCAAGTTGCAAGATTGATGCTTTCCCGTTGAAGGCGATTGGCAACGAGGCGCAGGCTTGCACAATGAACGATCTAAAAAGCGGGCAGGGCGAGCGTGCAATCGGTCGGGTCCGCGATCAACTCTTCACGATTTTGATTTATACTTCCCTCAAAGACGATCCAATCCTCACCCGCGAGACTCTGAAAATCAGGATAAATACTGCTGCCGAATTGGTAGCAGGTAATCTTTTTTGACGCGTAGCAATAGTATTTAAATAACTGAATTTATGGATGATAGTTGTGTGTTTGTCGATTGCAATGCTCCGGTTCAGTTAGTTGATCTCTACGGTAGATCGCTTTGATTGCAGAAAAGATAGCATCTGATATTCTTCCAAAGTGTGCCAGAGTCGGTCGGGGACACCTCAACTCAGCAGTCTTCCAAGCGGCAACTTCAGTGGGATATTCAGAGCCTCCATAGGTTTGGCACTGCTCATACCGATTCCCACTCACCAATGCGCGGAGGCCGACTTCCTAAGCGCACCACTTAGCCTTCTCGACACGTTTGATGCTACCCTATTGATGCCATGGTTTTTCATATCCAACTTGCTTCATCTTCATAATGCTGAGATAGTGAAATTCAATTTGGGTGAGGGAACGCAAGAAATTGCTGATTGTCTTTGGTCCAAGCCATTGATTCTAAATGTGGCCCCGTAGCTCAGGTGGATAGAGCAGCAGTTTCCTAATTTATATAAACAGTTTATTATCTATCACTTGATATGATTCGAACGTACAGAAAAGTACTATAAATGACTACAAGAATTCACTGGGTGAGGGCTTCGGTGAGGGAAACTCTGCGTTTTGAGCAACAGTTTTTCGACTGATGCTCTATTGTTGGTCTGCCGCAGGAGAATAACGGCTCCGGTTCCGTCAGGACTCTGCGAAGTTATCGGCGTCAAAGGCACTACAGCCAATCTGAAAAGCCCGCGCTGGCAAGACCGGCGCGGGCGTTCCCAGCCAATACTCCCTGGGCATTTGAATCGCGTTTTAGGCGAAATAGAGCTTCACATTGCCGAGCAGGAAGTCCCTGAAGGGGGACTTCTGCGTAGCGGACTTGATTCTAACTGCCGTCTTTGTACAACGCGGTCGCGCTACGCTAAGAGTGAGTCATCCAGTTTCAGGCCTTAAACTCTTCGCCAAAAACGCGAGTCCTTTTTGGGGTGATTGCGATGATGTCAAGATGTTGTTCGCGTATTCTCCATTTGTGTTACTTCGCCGTAAAGGTGTAGTCGTTGTGTTTCCACACGCCATTGAAGTTGGTCCAGAGGCGTGCGTAGATGGTTTCTCCATTGATCGGCAGGTTGCCGGTGGTGACGGAGGTTGACGTGGTGTGAGCATCCAGCAGGTTGCCCGCACCTGCACTCGTGCCCAAGTAGAGAATGTAGCCGGTGGCTCCGCCGACCGGCGCCCAAGTGAGAATTTGGCCGGAAGCAGCCAGCGTTGAACCCGGCAGTGGTGAGGTCAACGCCGCTGGAGCGGCCGCGGTAAACAAATAGTCGTTGTACCTCCACGTGCCATTGAAGTTGGTCCAGAGACGCACGTAGAGAGGTTCGCCATTGATCGGCAAGTTGCCGGTGGTGACGGAGGTTGACGTGGTGTGATCGTCCAGCAGATCACCCGAACCCACGCCTGTGCTTCCCAGAAAGAGCGTATAGCCGGTGGCTCCTGGCACGGCAGCCCAGGTAAAGGTTTGGCCGGTAGCAGCCAGCACCGCGCCTGCCGCCGGAGCGGTCAGAGCAGCCGGTTCATCTGCCGTGAAGGAATAGTCGTTGTACCTCCACGTGCCATTGAAGTTGGTCCAGAGACGCAAGTAGAGAGGTTCGCCGTTGATCGGCAGTTCGCCAGCTGTGACAGAGGTTGATGTCGTGTGATCGTCCAGCAAATTGCCCGAACCCACGCCTGTGCTTCCCAAGTAGAGAATGTAGTCGGTGGCTCCAGGGACCGGTGCCCAAGTGAAGGTTTGGCCGGTAGCAGCCAGCACCGCGCCTGCCGCCGGAGCTGTAAGAGCAGCCGGTTCATCTGCCGTGAAGGAATAGTCGTTGTACCTCCACGTGCCATTGAAGTTGGTCCAGAGACGCAAGTAGAGAGGTTCGCCGTTGATCGGCAGTTCGCCAGCTGTGACAGAGGTTGATGTCGTGTGATCGTCCAGCAAATTGCCCGAACCCACGCCTGTGCTTCCCAAGTAGAGAATGTAGCCGGTGGCTCCAGGGACCGGTGCCCAAGTGAAGGTTTGGCCAGTAGTCACCAACATTGCACCCTGCGCTGGTGAGGTCAGAGCCGCCGGTGCGGTTGCGATAAAGGAATAGTCGGCGTGCTGCCAGACACCGCCGATGATGGACAAGAGGCGGACGTAGATGTTTCCTCCGTTGAGGGGCAGGTTGGTCACGTTCGCTGAGAGAGCGGTGGTGACGCCGGAGTCGTAAAGGTTAGCGTTGCCGGCGGAGAGATCGCTGATACAGAGCCTGTAGGCGGTGACGCCGGTGCCCGCCGTCCACTGGAAGGTGGCGCCGGGGCCGGGGAGCGTGCTGCCTGGAACGGGCGAGGTCAGCGTGGCGGCGGCGGAAGTCACCGTCAAGGGCGCCGTGCCAGTTGCTGTGGAGTACAGCGCAGAGTCCGGCGTAAAGGTGACGGTCAGTGTGTAACTTCCTGGGTTCAGCATGGTCGCGTCGATCACCGAAAAGGCGCTGCCTCCGGTGGGCTTGGCTGTGTAGGCAAAGACTCCGGTCAAGGGGGTTGATCCGCCGCCGCCCCAGGCCGTCGCATCCAGCAATCCCTTCAAAATCGTGCCGTAGTTGATGGACGCTGTCGGGAACCAGTAGATGAGTGGCGTCGCCTTCACCGGTAGAGCCGGAGCGTCGCTGACGTGAATTTGCTCGGTGATGGCGAGGTGACTCGACGGCAAATTATCCGTAACATGAATCGTCTCTTTGATGGATAGCCCAATCGGCGGCGGCGCGGTGCCGGTGCCGGTCAGCGGAGCTTTCTGCGGCGCACACTGATCAGTATCGGTCACCACCAGCGTCGCCGAAATGCTCGTCTCCCGCTGCGTTGAACCGGGGGCCAACGCGGGCGGATCAAATGTGATTGAGATGGTGCAACTGGATCCCGCGGCCGGACTGGGATTGAGCGTCGCGGGGCAGTTATCGGTCTCGCTGAAGTCTGCCGCGTTTGCGCCCTTGATCTGAATCGTCGAAATGTTCACTGCGGCCGTGCCGGTGTTGGTCAGCGTAATCGTCTGCGGTGCAGATATGGTGCCGTCGGTTGCCGTGAAGCTTAGCGACGACGGCGTCAGCGTCACCAGCGGCTGAATGCCGGTGCCCGTCAGAGTGACCGTCTGCGGGCTGCTGAAGTCGCTGTCGGTGAGCGTCAGCGTGCCGGTGAAGGGGCCGACGTTGGTGGGCGCGAAGGAGACATTCATCGTGCAACTGCCTCCCGTGGTCTGTCCGGTTGCGACGCCCGCCAGCGGCGACGAAAGGCAATTATCTGTCTCGCTGAAGGGAGCGCTGGCGGTGACGGAATCCATGGTGATGGCGGCTTCACCGATGTTGGTCGCGGTCACAGTCTGCGCGGCGCTGGTGGTGTTGATGCACTGATTGCCAAAGTTCAGCGGATTCGGAGCCACCGTGAGGTCCGACAAGGAGATCTTGTAAAAGAAAGGCGGCTGCGTCTCCGTGGGCACATGTGTGTCTGGGTTGAAGCTGCCCGGAACGGCGGGGAAGGGATAAAGCCCCACGATATCCGCAAACCCGCCACCCACGTATAGATATTCAGCCTGCCCGCTAGTTGGGTTATCCGTGATGGCAACGAAATAGGGAAAGAGCACACCATCCAGGAAGGAGAAAAAAGTGAGAGCATTGTTATCGGTTTTGCTGGTATCGATGATGCCCGCATACGACGTGCCCAACCCGCTATCCTGATCCGCATAAAGCCACATTTGCATTGGAACGTCCACCGGCTGGGTCAGTTGATCCACCAGCGTGTAGGTGTCGTTGGTGTAATATTCAGTCGTTTCGCCGACAAAGGCCAGATGCCCCGCGGCATCGTTGCCTACGTCAAAGATCATGCCGTTGGGATCGTAGGAGACAAAAGAGGAGTAAAGCAGCGAAGACGCGCCTGTCTGGTTGGTGTCGATCTTGGCTACGAAAGGCCCATGGCCTTGATAACTGGCGGTGTAGTCCAGCCCGTCGAGTTGCGTCACCGGGCCTTGCACAATGCCTCCGGCATAAACAATTTGGTTGGCGTCCACACTGATTCCATAGATGCCGGCCGGAGCTTTGTAACTCGTGAAGGTGGTGGAGGAGGCAGCTTCGCCAATCACCGTGGCATACGTGGCGGCTCCGGCGGAGTTCAGGCGCACCACCTCGGCCGCCGCGCCGCTGGGCGCGGTGGTTTGGAAGCCGTTCAGCGTGATGAGCGGGCCGGGTAACTGCGGCGCTGTCGGAAGCGGGCCGGAGTAATTGCCGCCGAGATAGAGGTTTCCCTCGGCATCGGCGGTCATCGTGTAGATCATATTCATCGGCACATACTCGGCGTACAGCAGCGAGGCGCTGCCGCTCTTGGTGGTGTCGAAGGCGGCTACGAAGTTATATTGCACATCGTATGGGGCGCTCCCGGTTCCTTCCAGGCCGGTCAGCGCTTGTCCAGCGATGTAGGCCACCTGATTCGCGCCCACGGTGACCAAGCGGGCGTAGGGTGCTTTGGCCGTGCCGCTGAAAACGGGAGAGGTCAGTACTCCATTGAGGTCGGCAAAAAAGTCCGTTGAATAGAGAAGTGTGCTGCCTGTGGGGTCGAGTTTGGTGAGAACGGCCGTACTATAGGAGGCGCACCCATGGAGGTACGTTGTCGGAAACGACTGGGCAAAGGTGGTGAACGCGTTGGCTGTGGTGGGATAATAGCAGCCTGTGAGGCCGGTGAAGTACGCATCGCCCAATGAATCCACAGCCAAGGCTTGATTTATCAATTGGGTTGGGTTGTAACCGTTGATGGTTATGCTGGAACTGCTTCCGATATAAGTGGCATAGACCAGCGAATTCGCGCCCGATTGCGTAGGATCGAACTTGGCCACATAGTAGTCATCGTAGGGAGAATTATTTTGGTTCTGATAGGCCCCTGCGGTCACGGTGAGGTCGAGGTCGTATGTTTCAGCAAGGATATAGACAAAGCCATTGCCATCAACTGCCATGCCTAATAAGAAATCCTCGTCCGCGCTGGCCGTCCCGGAGATCACGGTCGAATAGACCACAGTGGGATCAATGACCAGCGGCTTCGAGTGATCATATGCACCCAGCGCGAAGGTGACGGTGTTGTTGGCGGAAAGAAGATAACTGCCCGGAACCGGATTCTTCCGCTCACCCTCCTGCTGATAGACAACTGGCTTGCGGAAGCGCAGTTCGCTGCCGATTTGATCCACAATCACCAGATCGCCGCTGGCCTTGTCGATGCTGAGCGATTTCGCTCCGTCGATGGCCAGCTTGATTGCGCCTGGATCGGCGCCCGGAGCAACCGTCAGGTCGTACTCCAGTTGCTCGTGATTGCCGTAGTAAATCAGATCGACGCCGGGATAGAGAGCATCTTCGCGCACGCGCTGATAGTTGGGAATGTTGCTGTGCCATTGCGAGCGGTCGTTGCCAATCAGATAGTTGCTCTTGCCGCGCAACGCGCCGTCGCCTTGCGGCGTGACCGTGCTGCTCGCGCCCAGCCAGTGCAGCTTGAGCGCCGAGGCCGTGTCTTTCTCCTTGTCTTTATGCGCCAGGACAGAATCGCTCCCGGTGAGAAACAAAGTGTAGTCGGTCATGCGCGAGAGATAGCTGGCGCGCTTGTCCGCCTGCCCCATGTTCTTCTCAAAAGTGAGCGGCATGGCCTTTATAGCCGCGATCTGCTCTTTGGTTGGCTGGCGCGTCTCCGCGCTGGAAGATGCCAGCTTGGTCGATTCCGCCGCAGGAGCTTGCGCTCCGGCCATCGCCGCGCACAGCACACTCAGCGCCAGCGCGCCCACCCCAGGCAGGGCCGCATTCACGCGACGGCCCCGCACACTTTTAATTGCCGCAATACTGCTGCCGCTTTTCATCGCCACTCACCTCTCAAGCCTTGTTATCCATCGCCCATCCACGCACGGGAAAATAGCTGCGAAATAACTCGTTTTCGTTTGTGTTTTGTAACAGGGCATGACTTCAGTCGTGCCGAATGCCGCCGGTTTTCAGTCCTGGCTTTAGCCGCTGCTAACTCTCCAAGAACAGAACCCGCAGGGGCTAAAGCCCAATATTTTTGGTCGCATCCGCGGCACGGCTAAAGCCGTGCCCTGTTACAAAAACACGATCAGAAACTCGATGATTCGCATTTCTTCAGATTTTTCCGTAGCCTCTCAAGCCATGCCCTGAAATAAACGGGAGACTCCTCAAGAGAAGCTGATGGTGACGGTGACCACGATGATCTGCCCGGCAGTTACAGACATGGGGCCGCTAGGGACTGCGGTCGAGGTGAATGCGCCAAGAAAGACCGTATCGATAATTGAACCCGAGGCTATGTCCGCTGACAGGTTCTTGCAAACACTTGCGGACAAATCCGCGGTGCGAGTTGTGGCGCTACCCTGCAAGCCGTTCGTGGTAGAACTTGTAAGGCTGGTCGCCGCGGATGATTGACTGACACAGACCGGAAGGATGGTTTGTACGAACGTGATGGCCGTAAGGCTGCTGGGAACGGTGTAGGTTCCGGCAAGCACCCAACTTACAGCAGGAGATAGATTGAGAGTGGTGGTGAGCCCGGTGGAGGAGTTGCTGAAAAAGGATGACATATTGCTTTGCGCAGTGACTAGCGCGTAACAGTTAGTGTTGTACATGGGTACGTTGTTGTTGTTGATGCAATAGGCGCTGGGGTCGGTTGCGCCAGAGGGTATGGAAGGAACCAACGCGATGGCCGGATCGCCCGGAGCGCCATTTCCAGATAGCAGGAGACCAAGCAACTGATCGCCGCTCAGATAGGTGCCTTCGGGCACCAGCGAGTTATCAAACTCGCGGCGCTCGCCCAGCGTGCCGTCGGCGTTCTTCACTTGCAGAACCCAGTGGCCATGCACCTTGATGCCCTGCTGATTGGCCGAGTTGGGCACGGCCTTCTCTTCTTCCGCAACGGGCTTGGCCACCGGCTTGGCAGCCAAGACGGTCGCGGCGGCTGGGGAAGCCACAGTTTTGCTTGCAACCGGCGCGGCCTGTTGGGCAGCGACAGTGGTAGTAAGGGCAAGGAGGGCGATCATGCCGCAGGCCGCAGCCAGCAGGCGCATCGAATTCAGTTCGTTCCGCATCATCTGTTTCATCTCAGTCTTCTCCATGAATGAATTTTTGAATTGCGTTTAGTCCTGTTGAAGTGGAGCTTTCGACTCCGCTTTCATCGTTGGGGCTTCAGATGTTTTGCCTTGCTGGCCGCGCACCAGCAGGGTGATGGTCTCGCGCTCTACAGTGACCTCGAAACCCTTTTTTCTGGTCTGCTCGGCTGCATTTGTAAATGTTTCTTTCGTTGCCCAAAGCCAGCGTCGTAGAATGTTCATGCATCCGCTCCTCGTGAGCTGGCGTTTTGCAACCCGCTACGGTTTCCACTAGAACTCTGGGCTCGCAGAAATGTCTTGAATTTGGTCATGAATTTTTATGAATTTTCCTGAAAGTCATTATGTTGTTGAGCAAGAATGGTTTATATAAATTCGATTGTTTTGAATTGGACGCCGCGCGGCGGTTGCTTTCGCGTGGCGAAGAGTCCATAACCTTGACGCCGAAGGCCTTCGAGGTGCTCTCTTACCTGGTTTTGAACCCCGGTCGGGTGGTGACCAAGGAAGAAATGCTCAAGGCCGTATGGCCGGATTCCTTTGTGGAAGAGGGCAACCTGGCGCAGTACATCTCGGCGCTGCGTAGGGCGCTGGGCGAGCAGGCCAGCCTGATCGTAACCATTCCCGGACGCGGCTACCAGTTCGCCGGACTGGTGCAGGCGATGCAGTCCGAGGCTGAGCTGACCACTCCAGCGCTGGGTCCGATTGACGTGGAAGCTCTTCCCGATGCGCAGCCGGGGGATGTGTTTGTCCAGCGAGTGCGGGAGCGCACCCGAATCGTCTATGAGGATGCGCCAAGTGGCCCGCTTGCGCAGGCAGTGCCTGCTTTACAGCTTTCCGGAGCCGCTCAACGCCGAGTGAGGATCAGGCAATGGGTTGCGGCAGCGGCTCTGAGCGGCGCTCTACTGGCAGCAGGCGCAAGATATGTGTGGAAGCATTTCGCCCATCCCCCACAACTGAGCGATGTGGTGCTGGCCGACTTTGTCAACGCCACGCGCGACGCAACCTTTGACAGTACGCTGAATCAGGCGCTGGAGATCGATCTGGAGCAGTCTCCCTATTTGAATCTTCTGCCTCGGCAAAAGGTGAAAGAGACGCTGGCGCAGATGGAGCGCGGCGACGACGAGACGCTGACGCCGGAGCTGGCGCGCGAAGTCTGCGAACGCAACAATGCCCAGGCGGTGCTGCACGGCTCCATCGCCAACTTTGGCAGCAAGTATCTGCTGACGCTCACCGCCGAGGGATGCGCCGATGGCCGGCAAGTCGCTTCATATAAGGAGGATGTGGCTTCCAAGGAAGAGATTCTGGGCGCGCTGGATGCAGCGGCGAACCAGGTACGCAAAAAGCTGGGCGAGTCGGCGGCGTCGCTGGCCAAATTCCAGACTCCCATCGAGCAAGCCACAACTTCTTCGCTTGAAGCCCTGCGGCTCTACTCGCAGGCTCAGCAAGACGATGATCGCAACGAACCCCGCCTGGCGCTCGCTCTTTACCAGCACGCGGTCGCTCTCGATCCCAACTTTGCCACTGCGTACTACGGCATGGGCATTGCCTATTACCGGCTTTCCGAGGCCGACCAGGCAGCGCTCTCGATCAAAAAGGCCTTCGACCTGCGCGACAGTACCACCCAGCGCGAACGGCTGAACATCGAGATCGCATACTACTCCTTCGGGAATTTCGATACAGAAGCAGCGGTCAGGAGCCTGAAGCTTTACATCCAAACTTATCCCAACAGCTCGGCAAAAAGCTGGGCCAACCTGTGCAATCTCTACACCCAATTAGGCGATTACGCGCAGGCCATCCCTGCCGGCGAGCAGGCGCTGCGCATGGACCCTCACTCCGCCCTTCGCGCCGAGACGCTGAGCCGCGCCTACAAGCGGGCCAACCGTTTTGCCGATGCCCAGCGGGTGGCTGGCGCGGCGGCTTCCGAGAAAGACGCGGGGTGGGGCGTACACAGCATTCTCTTTCAGGTGGCTTACGCCGTACGGGATGAAGCAAAACTCAAGACGGAGACCGATTGGGGCCTGACTCATGCGCAACTGGACAGGACGCTCTTGAATCTGGCCTTCGCCGCGGCCACCAGCGGAAAATTGCGTGAATCAATGGACTACTTTTCGCGCGCGCAAGCCGAGGCTCTGCGCGAAGGCGACACCGGCGTCGCTGATAACGTCCTGCACGACAAGGCGCGCGTTCTGATTGAATACGGCGAAGTCGAGCAGGCCCGCGCGGTTCTGAAACAACATACCGGGGATGAAAGCGAGGCCAGCGACTTGGTCTTTCTTCGGGCCGCGACCGGAGATGTTGCCCCGGCACAGCGTTTTGTGGCCGCGTTCAGCCCGTTGACAGAAAAGGACACGGTTCACATCTTCTTTGATCTGCCTCTGGTGCGCGCCCAACTGGCCACACAGGCGCACAAGCCTCTTGAAGTCCTTCAGCGACTTGAACCGGCGCGTCCGTACCAGTTACGCGACTTCAATGTTCCCGGTCTGCGTGCTCAAGCCGAAACTGAGGCAGGCTTGCTCGATGCAGCCGCTGCGGACTATCGACTGATCCTCGCCAACCAAGGTGTCGATCCCATCGCGCCCGTCTATTCGCTGGCGCATTTGCGTTTGGCTCGCGTGCTGGCGCAACAAAAAAAGTCCGACGAAGCACGCCAGCAATACCAGGCATTCTTCGAGGCTTGGATGAATGCTGACGCGGACCTGCCCATTCTGCAAGCAGCCAAGCACGAATATGCTCGGCTTCAGTAAATATCTTTCCGCAAAGGCCTTTCAATAGCTGTGAGGACCACCACCAACTCGAGCGCTTTCCCAGCGGAGACATTGGTGGAAAATGGCTAACTGTTGTAATAGCCAGACTTATGCTTCCGTTTCCTGTCTTCTTTCAAAGTGGAGAAGCGCACCTCCCAGGCAGAACCTCTCGCCCCGGAAACCTTGTAAATGCCACCCCGTTGATACGAGGTTTTCTTTGTTTTCAATCCGCAGCCCTTTAGACGTCGTAAGAATGAGGGCATTTTCTTCCATGAGTTAAAATGGATTGAAGAACTCAGACAGCGGAAAACAATCTCAATCTTTTCAACGTGGCCCCGTAGCTCAGGTGGATAGAGCAGCAGTTTCCTAAACTGCGTGTCGGAAGTTCGAGTCTTCCCGGGGTCACCATATTCTCTCCAAGGTCAAGAATCGTCAAGATCGGACGCAAGGCGTCTGGATGGGCAAAATTGTTTTTGACATTGCGCCCCATTCCGTTTATAAATGTTGATGACATGGAAGTTGTTTCCATGCTGTAAATTCTGCTCACTCGGAGCAGCACCAATGATTACGGCAAACGCCAGGATGCTCGGGAAGGCGGTGAAACTCCGCCACTGCCCCGCAACTGTAAGCGCCTCTGTTCCGCAACCGGCTTTCCAGGTTGCCAACAGGGATCCAGCCGGGGAATTAACCCCAAGTGAGCCACTGCGGACTATTCTTGAGAAGTGTCTGTGGGAAGGCGGCTGGAGATGGCGCAAGTCAGGAGACCGGTCCTCGCGCCCCCAACCCGCTTGCGTTCCGAGGGGAACGAAGGAGCTATTCCCATGCATTTCTCTTACCCAGCCTTACACCGTAGAGTTTCAGCCTGCGCAGAGAGCTTTCAATGCGCAAAGAGTGCCGTAGAATCCCGCCCATATCGCAAAGCGGATAGGGCGCTTGGCTTTCTGGCGCTTCTTCTGCTTGCAGCCACCTCATTTTGCCATGCAGCTTCCATTCGCGGCGTTGTCGCGGACACTACCGGCGCCAAAGTGGTGGGCGCAAATATCGTATTAATCAGCGGTGGCTTGAACGTCGGCTCCGCTGTGACCTCTGCGGACGGCAGCTTTCAGATCCACACCGGCGTTGAAGGGCGCTTTTTTCTGCTGGTCTCTTCACCGGGCTTTCGTCAGTTGGATACGCCCAGCTTCTTCGCTGGGCGGCTGGATTCAGTGGAGCGCAACCTGGTGCTGGAACCGGAGTGGGTGCGCGAATCCATCGTTGTGACGGCCACCGGAACTCCCACACCGCAAGCGCAGACCAGCGAGGCCACCAGTGTTCTGGGGCCTTTGGATCTTGCGTTGCGTGACGACCTGACCAGCGCTCTACGACTGATGCCGGGCGCAACTACCGTGCAGGAAGGGCAGATGGGCGCACAGACTTCACTCTTCATTCGCGGAGGAGACTCAGACGCCAACAAGATTCTTTTAGACGGCGTAGATGCAGGCGATCTGGGCAACGGCTTTGACTTTGGCCCGCTCTCGACCACCGCTATTGAACGCGCCGAGATCTTTCGCGGCCCAGACTCAAGCCTTTATGGCGCGGGCGCGGGCAGCGGCGTGGTTAGCCTGACCACGCCGCGTGGAACGACCAGCTATCCGTCGATTCTCCTCCAGGCCGACGGCGGCAATCTGAGCAGCCAGCGCGAGGAGGCTGAGCTGGCCGGCGCGCGCGGCAAGCTGGATTACCTGGGGGCTTACAGTCAACTGCAAACCGCCAACGATCTGCCCAATGACGAGTATCATGTGGTGACGACCGCAGTGAACCTCGGCTGGCAGATCAGTGGGAGCACGCTACTGCGCGCCACGCTGCACTACGGCGTGGACTCTACCGGTGTACCCAACGCCTGGGACTTCTATCACGTGGCCGACGACGCCACGCAGAAGGATCAGGATCTGTTCATCAGCGGCTCCTTCGACAACCAGACAACGGAGTCCTTTCACAACTCGTTCCGCTACGGCGCAACCCGCAAGCGCGAGCAGTCGAATCAGTGGGCGCAGGTGGGTAGCGGCGACTTTGATGCCTACGGAGACAGCCTGGGAGACCTGCTGACCATCACCGGAGCGAATGGCTATTCGGTAACCGGCCAGGCGATTCTGGATTATGGCGGAAGCTATCCCAATGGCTATCAGCAAGTTTCCAATCGCGACCAGTTCATCTATCAGGGCGATTACACCATAACGCCTCATTTATTGGCGCTGGCCGGCTTTCATTATGCCGATGAGCGAGCCACGCTCGTCGATCCATCCTATGGTGAGAACGACGCCGATGAACGCACCGAATCCGATTATCTGGCCAGCGTGCATGGGGACTTCAAGGGCCGGTTCTTTTATACGCTGGGCGGAAGTCTGGAACACAATTCGCTCTTCGGAACCGACACCTCGCCGCGCGCCGGGCTCTCCTATTATGTGCTGCGTCCGCGCAAAGGCATCTTCAGCGGAACCCGCATCCTGTTCAACTTCGGCGAGGGAGTGCGCGAACCCAAGCTAACCGATAAATTCTACTCGCTCTATGCCAATCTGCCGGATGTTGCGAAGCAGTTGCACATCGGTCCGCTCGCCGCGCCCGCCACGCGAAGCTATGAGGGCGGCGTGGAACAGACCTTCTTTGGCGAGCGGTTGATCTTTCGCTCCAGCTACTTCCACAATGAATTCGGCAGAGAGATCGAATCGGTTCCCGCGCCGTTTCTGCCGACAATTTTTCCCAGCGTCACGGCCAAGGAGTTGGGTTCCTTCTACACCAACGATTCAAGCCTGACCTTTAACACTCAGGCCTTCCGCGCCCAGGGCATCGAGACCACCATCGAGAGCGGCATTGGCAAAAGCCTTTTCTTCCGCGGCGGCTATACCTATCTGGATGCCGTGGTGCAGCGCTCTTTTACCAGCGATAACGAGGCTCTGATCGGCGGCTATGCGCCCACCTTTCCGTACGGATGCACGCTCGGAACTCCGGGGTGCGTGGTCATCGGTGCCTACTCACCCTTGGTGGGAGCTCGACCCTTTCGCCGCGCGCCGCACACCGGCTTCGTTACCGCCAGCTACACCACCGGCAAACTCACCGGAATATTCACCTCGGCCTTTGCCAGCCGAAGCGACGACTCGACCTTCCTGATGGATGCCAACTACGGCAATACACTTCTGCTGCCCAACCGCAACCTGGACTGGGGTTACGCCAAGCTGGACCTGGGAGGCAGCTACAATCTCTTCAACTGGCTGAAGATCTACGCCCAGGCGGAGAACCTGACCGACAGCCGCCACATCGCCCCTATCGGCTACCCTAGCCTACCGTTTAACCTCCACGCCGGACTGCGCATCGAATGGACTAAGTCCAATCATCCATAGGCCTGTCTTTGTCGGGCAGGGCTGCGCTGGACGGACAGCCTTGCCCCCACAAAGAGGGATTTCGCACCGTGGAAGCCGACGGCTGTGTTTTTAGATTGCGAGAATTGCTCAAGAAATGAATCAATTTTGGTGAGCGATTTTGCACAAGAAACACATTTTTTAGATTTTTTATCAAAAATCCATTGAAAATCATAGGCTGAGAAGTTTACAGTTAGTCTTTCCACCACCTTGTTGTATTTGCTTCACCCTGTAGCGTTTTCCCAAGGAGTCAGTGTGATCTGCCCAAAGTGCCAGTCTTCATCATTATTTGTCGTTCCTGCCGAGATACGACTTTATCGTAACTGCCATCGCACGCTGAGTCACCCTCCGATGACGCCTTCGCCGGATGTGCGGGTCTGCCTGGATTGCGGTTGGTCAGAGTTTTCGATCCCGCGCTCATGGCTCTCTGCCGGCTGGCTTCGCCCGATGCGCGCGCAAGCCGCTCCGGTTACGGCCTCGGTTCAACCGGGAACAGCTATCAGTTCCACGAAAGCCGCTGCTCTCAGCTCCTAGCAGGAGTTTGCCGCAAAGGGAAGAGTCCTTTCAAAGGATGCAGAGTCAGGCTCTTGCAAGAGAAGAGATTGCTTGACCGCCAAACCTTGGCCGTTTGACCTGCTAGTGGTTTACTCCGGCGGCATCCGCAAAGCCAGCAGCCTGATCTTGCGGAATTGTACTGACGGCGGGCGGCGGCGCGAAGGCTGAATTCTTGGCGTTAATAGCATTCGAGTAATCAGGCCCAAGGCCGAGCTTCTTCAGCGCGCGCGCGTCAGGCATCAGCTTGGTCTGCCATCCCTGGTCGGCCTGATACTTCTGCATCGCCGCCTTGGTGGCTTCATCCCATTTACCCGATGCTTCGCCGGTCAGATAATGTTCACGAATGAGCGCTTGCTGAATCTCCACAACGCGGGCCGGATCAATTCCTTGCTGGCCATGCGACTTGGGCACGGCTTTTTTTCGGGCATGATGCTTGGCATGAGTGCCGGCAGGTGTGGAATGAGGAGTGGTTGCAAAGGCCTGAGAGGCAGCCAAAGCCGTGAACAAAACTAATGTCAGGCTTGCTCGAAAAGAAAGCACGCTGCGTCACCTCTGAAAGTTCCGTTGGAACCAGTATTTAGGGAGAACTTTATCAAATTGTCTCACATCGCGGCAAGATAAATCAGCCTGAAAAGCGGAAATCAACAGGTCAAGGCAAGAAGCGCCGGAGGAGAAAACTCACCTCCGGCGCTCCACCATTCTCTATTGCAAAGTTCCGCCTACGTAGTTGATGCCGTCGGAGGGCCGGCGCGGGTCCACAACCTCGAAGACCACGTCATCGCCTGACTTCAGCTTGCCAACCACTGCATCAAACTGACCTTTGGTTCCAGTGGGCTGCTTGTTGACGCGCAAGATTACCAAACCGGGCTGCAACGAAGGCTGAAGCAGATCGGCAAAGGAGCCGGAGCGAACGGACTGGATCACTACGCCCTTCGCGTGCAGTTTCTCCGCCGTTGCCGGTGAGATCTCGTGCACCACGATGCCCAGCTTGGTTTCGCCCACGTCGCCATTCTCCTCGGAATTGGGCGCAGCCTGCGCGTTTTCTTTGCCACTGAAGAGCTGATCGCGGTCGGCAATGGTAACCGATGCATCCATCTGCTTGTCATCTCTGACAAAACCCAGCCGGACCGTGGAACCGGGCCTGCGGCTGGCAATATCGGTAACCAGGTCATCGCCGTCCTTGATCGATCGGCCATCGACGCTGGTGATTACATCGCCGTACTTCAACCCTGCCTTCTCCGCCGGACCGCCCGGCTCCACTTTATTCACCAAAACGCCATTCTTGATTCCATAGACACGATTGACTGATCCCGGCAGCTCTTGACTGAAGTAAATGCCGATGGAACCACGCGTCTTTTTGTGACTCGGTCCGATCAGGTCGTTATAGACCTCGACCACAGTATTCGAGGGCAGGGCAAAGCCGAGGCCCTGATAACCGCCTGACTGCGTATAGATCGCCGTATTGACGCCGATCACCTCGCCATTCATATTCAGCAGCGGACCGCCGGAGTTGCCCGGATTAATGGCTGCGTCGGTCTGGATGAAGTGCTGGAACTGGCCGCCTTGACCCGGCTCAATCGTCCGATTTTTGGCCGAGATAATGCCCGCCGTGACGGTCTGCGCCAGCGCGAAGGGGCTGCCAATGGCCTCCACCCAGTCACCCACCTGCGCCTTGTCCGAGTTGCCCAGCTTGACCGTCGGCAACGCTTTGTCGGTCTCGATCTTGATCACTGCCAGATCGGTGGATTTATCCACGCCGATCACCCGCGCTGGACGGCCTAGATCCTGGCTGTCGGGATCACTGGCCAGCTTGACGAAAATCTTGTCGGCCTTTTCAACCACATGATAATTGGTAATGATATAGCCCTTGGGATCGACGATGAAGCCGGAGCCAAGCGACTCACGAATCTGGCTCTCGTCGCCTCCACCCATCTCCGGTACTTGCCCGCCAAAGAACCGCTTGAGCATATCCGGCAGATCACCCTGTCCCTGCTGCTGCCCTTGCTGGTCTTGATCCTCGTCCTGATCGTCGTCGCCGGGCTGCTGCGGATCGGGTTGAACGCGACTGCGGAAGTTCCGCCGCCCCGGATTCTTGGCCTGCTTGGGCAGCGTCTGCGTGTTGATGTTGACCACCGCCGGACCCACCAGTTTGGCAATCTTCACAAATTCGTTGGGAGTCACAGCGGAATCGACCACCTTCAGTGGCGTAGCGTCGGCGCTGGAGTTCTGCTGCTCCTGGCCGCGAACCCCGTGCGCCGCAAATGATCCGGCCACAATGGCGACCGAAAGCGTACCAAGCAACACAAACATTGAAGCGAGACGGCGCGCGCGCAGCCGTTCAAAAAATGTACTCATAGATTTTTTGACCTCATAAGATGACCAGCCTGCTGCTGGGTTGTTCGGGTTATCCTGCGCCTTCCAATTTCGGAGGGCACCAAAATCCGTATAGCCAGTTGCGGGCAAACCCGGCTGACAAACGGTTCCTATTGAAATGCTCAGCCCCCTCAAAGTCTCAGGGAACAATCCGATTCAGTGGACGCGCTTGATAGCCTCTACCAAGAATCGATTCACTCGTATAGACGCAAACCGGAGAAAAGAGTCGCGCAAACAATCACTGGGATGAGATGGCCGAAGTTCTATCTTCAAAGCCGGAAGTGACTCCAAAAAGCGCAATCAGGGTCATTCTCGGCTCGAAGAAACAACTTCACTTGCTACAACAGAAGCTTTCTTTCGAGTAAGAATCGCCTCAAAATTCACAGTTTCTACAGCGAATCTGGACCAGAGGAAATACGGCAAGTTGTTGACACAAAAACTATTATGGGAGAACTGCGAATCTGGTGCTGGTCACCAGATCACGATCCTGCCAGAGCCTTCTTCACCAAATCGCTTACCGCGCGGCCTTCAGCGCGCAGACTGGCGGATTGCAACTTGGCCTGGACAGCCTTCATCACCAATCCCATTTCCTTCGGCGTGGGCTGCTTGCCGCTAGCCGCGGCAACTTCAGCGACGGACTCGCCGACAAGCGCGGCGAGGGCGGCATCATCAAGAGCCTTGGGAAGAAACTCCTCAATGACGACGATCTCGGCGGCTTCGGCAGCGGCCAACTCCGGGCGGTTGCCTTTGGTGAACTGATCGATGGAATCGCGGCGCTGCTTGATCATCGTGGCCAGCGCCTGCTGCTCCTCGGCGGGAGTAAGCGGAACGCGCGTTTCGATGAACTTGTTCTTGAGGGCATTCTTGATTAGGCGCAGAGTGGTGGTGCGGACCGCATCGTGGGCCTTCATGGCCAAGGTGATCTGCTGGTTGACTTGAGATTCGAGGGATACGGCTTCGCTCATAGACTACATTCTAACTCGTCTCGTGCCAGAAGATGAGGAGGTTCCACCTGGCTCACGACGTCTCCGTCAGCGCATCGGTGGACTTGCTCATCTTTGCGGTGCGCTCCAACTTGTCCCAGTTGAAGGGTTTGCCGTCGATGGCGCGCTTGACCGTCTTGAACAGAACAATGGAGAAGACTTGGCGGTAGGCGAAGCGTTGCAGCCAGATATGAAAGAGGAGCCAGCCATCGCCTTTGTTGGCGGGATGGCGGCGTTCGAGCGAAAAGGCTACCGATGAGGTCACGAAGTCGATAATCAGGAAGCCGAAGAAATAAAACATCAGCTTGTATAGATCTGCCGACGACGCCGATTCAGGATGGAAGTGACGGTCCATGAAGTGGTTGATGATGCCCCAGACAAACATCAGGTCAATGAAGGGCGAGACCAGAGGCAGAAACATCTGAAAGATAAGGATGTTAGGCAGGGCGAAGAGTCCCATGGCCTTGTTGCGAACAAATGCCATGCGATGCTTCCAGACGGCCTGAAGAATACCGAACGACCAGCGGAAGCGCTGGCGCATCAGTCCCTTGGCGTCGATGGGAGCTTCGGTGAAGGCCAGGGCGCGATCCTCATAGACGACCTTCAACTTCTGTTCCAGCAAGGCCATGGTGAGGTCGGCGTCTTCAGCAACTGTGTTGATGGGATAGCCGCCGACGGCCTTGACTGGACCGGTACGCCATGCCCCGATGGCTCCGGGAACGACGACGACGACGTTAAACAAATCAAGAGCCCGGCGCTCGAAGTTCTGGCTGGTGATGTATTCAAGGGCCTGCCAACGGGTCCAGAGGTTGACGCGATTGCCAACTTTGGCGTTGCCGGCGACGGCACCGATGAGCGGATCCTCGAAGTGGGGGATAAGCTTGCTGATGGCATCCGCGGCGATGACGGTGTCGGCGTCGATGCCGACATAAAACTCTTCTGTCAGGTGATCGAGGGCGAAGTTCAGCGCAGCGGCCTTGCCTCCGTTGGGTTTGGTGAGAACCTGAACGCGCCCGGCTGTGATCTGGGCGGCGTAGGCCTGCCGCGCCACCTCGGCGGTACGGTCGCTTGAACCGTCGTCGATCACAATAATGCGCAAATTGGCATAGTCGGAGTTGAGCACTGACCTGACAGTGCGGACGATAACCTTTTCTTCGTTGTAAGCAGGAATGAGAACGGCAACGCGCGGATTAAAGCCGGGCGAGGCCAATCCATGAGGGCGGCGCAAACGGTCGATGACTGCGAAAATACCAACCAAGATCAATCGCCCGCTCATCAAAATATCGCCCAGGAAGAAGACCAGAACAATAAATTCGCCGACGATGGCCAGGCTGGAGAAGGCGACCGAATCCGGCAAGGCGCGCAGGTACTGGCGGAAGGTGAGCTTGGGCATCACCTCAGCGGTGGTTTTGCCCATCAGCGCGGAGACGGGAACAATGGTGTAACCGTGAGCGCGCAGGGCGTCAATCAGCATGGGAAGAGCTGCAACGGTGGCCGAGCGGTCGCCGCCTCCGTCATGCATCAAGATGATGGAGCCGCGAAATTGCGGCTTGGTCTTCATCTGCTCCAGTTGTTTGAGGATGGTCTCGGTGATCTCGGTTGGCGACTTGTGCGGATGTTCATTCCAGTCATCCGTGTCCAACTTGTTGCCGACAATGGTGAATCCGGCCTGCTGGATGCGCTCGACCGGCGCGGCCTGGTCATCTGTGTCCGGCTCCTCGTCGATGTCAAACGGCGGGCGGAAGTAGAGCGGTTGGACGCCCAGCTTGCTGGCGAAGAGACGCTCGGTCAGCTTGAGTTCCAAGTCAAGCTGGCGATTCGAGATTTCGCTGATATCCGGATGGCTCCAGGTGTGGTTACCGATCTCATGACCTTCGCGGGCGATACGTTTCATCACGCCAACGTACTGCGCGGCCTCGGCGCCAATCAGCATGAAAGTCGCTTTGACGTGCTTTGCGCGGAGGACGTCGAGAATCTTGGGCGTCCACTTTGGATCAGGACCGTCATCAAAGGAAAGAGCTACTTCGCTTGGATTGTAGCCGTACTGTTCGATGGTGTAGGTGCGCGGATAAACGTCCATGTGCTCATCGATGATGAGCTTCTTGCGCGGATCGGCCTCGTCGGTATCCACTTGAATGGTCCGCTTGCCGGACTGGGGAAGGCCGGTGATGCGGATGATGTCGCCGTCACCCTCCTGGTCCACATCGTGGCCCGGTTGGACTGAGCCGAGGGCTTGAAGGGCATCCGGACTGGTAGGCTTGTCCCAAATGTTCCATAGGGAGCTGTCCTCTTCGCCTAGACGCCAGAGCGCAAAGGTCTGCAAGCCCAAGCCGCGCGCGGCGCGCATCTCGTTGAGCATGGAGACACCGTCAAGGAACCAGACGACGTGGCGCTGATTCAAATCCTCATCGATGTACTCGAAGTGCGGATTGAGAGTGTCATAATCCAGATCAAGATCGGCGTCGGAGTCGGAGGCACGCTGCCAGACCTCAGAGACGTGCAAGTCATCCGTATAGAGGACAAGGTTGGTCTTCTTCTGAGATACATTTTTATTTTTAGAAGGGCTGGGGATGGACATGACCCAGTCGTAGCCATAGTTGCCCACCGCGCAGATCAACTTTTCTTTGGGAACCAGTTTCAACACGCGGCGTAGATTGCCGATGAACCACTCCTGGCTGGCGATGGGGCCGGGCTGGCTCTCGATCTGGTGCTCGTCATAGTTCATCAGAATGACGCCGTCGGAGTTGGCGGCAATCTGCCGGAAATCGTCGTCGGGGGTCAGAATCTGGGTGTTGACGTAAAGTCGCAGATTGTGCGCGTGCAAGTCGGTATAAAGCGCTTGAAGGAAGCCCACATACGCGGGGCTCGCCTCGTCGGGTAGATTCTCTATGTCCAGCGAAAGGCCGCGATAGGCCGGAAAGGCGGCAAAGAAGCGAAGGATCTGCTGGCGAAGCACGGCGCTCTTGGTGGGGTCGCCCAGCACTTTGGCAATCTCAGGATCCCAGCTTTGCGTGTTGGGGTTGAAGTTGTTCAGGTGAGGAAAGATTTCCGTGTCTTCTTTGGCCGCCTGAATGACCCGCTTGATCCGGTTCATCTCGTCCGGGTCATGGACGGTGTTGCCTTCCATCACCGCATACTCGTGATGGTTGTCGCTGCTGATTCCCAGTAGAGTACCCTGCGGAGCGTCCACGTGCAGCCATTCGGGAAAGAGCAAGTCAATCTGATGCACGTGCTCCTTGAACGAGGAATAGCTGGCCGGGTCGTAGGGAACATAATAAGCCGCGCGCAATCCTTCACCCGTGTTGAAGGGAATCTCGGAAGGCTTGCGGTCGGTCTTGCGGTGCGGGGCGCGCTGGGTTTTCACAATAGGCCGCTCCGGCAAGGCCTTGTAATTATGCCGGGGAGTGGTCAGCAGCAGTTCCGGTAAGTGCTGGACATGCAGCACATTGAAGATGAAAACAATCAAAACCAGCGTGAAAACCACGGCCAACGCATCCAGAATGCGCCGTAGCCGCTTCCATCGCTTTCGTTGCGGATCAAAAAATATCTGTTTATCGGGCATAGGGGGTCTGGTGCTTCCTTATCATCTTACAAAAAAAGGCTGTGAAGACAGAACTCGGAAAAAATGGGGAGCAAAATCCGCTGAAACCGACTACGCTATACAGTACGAATCGTATGGAAGCTGACTCCACTAGTCAATCCGAATTCGAAATAGATCTCTTCAAACGCCGTTTGAAGGCGATCTCAATCGCGCTTGCTGTGGCGTCCGGCACAATGATGCGCCTATGGATGTTCAAGAGGTATTACCAGGTTGGCTACGATTCGCTGGTCTACGGCGGAATTGCCAAGCACCTCTTGCAGCAAGGCGGA
This sequence comes from uncultured Occallatibacter sp., assembly GCA_964645305.1. Taxonomy (GTDB): domain Bacteria; phylum Acidobacteriota; class Terriglobia; order Terriglobales; family Acidobacteriaceae; genus Telmatobacter. The sequence goes on from CAZYCV010000005.1 coordinate 73,466, forward strand.
TACCTTCTCACAAGGTCGAGCGGGGAGATTCTGCCCACCATGATTCGCCTGCCGGGCTATCCATTTTTTCTGGCGATCTGCTTCCGGCTCTTTGGCACGGAGAACTACGCCTCGGCAGTTTGGGTGCAAATCGTGTTGGAGATGGCAAGCTGCCTGCTGCTGGCCGACTGCGCGCGACGCATTGCTCCCGCCGCACTCAGACGCTGGGCTGCGCACGGCGCGCTGTGGCTGGCCGCGCTCTGCCCCTTCACGGCCATCTATGCGGTTCAGCCGCTTACCGAATCCTTAACGCTCTCTTCTATTGCACTGGCGCTTTGGTCGGTTGCCTGCTTTCGCGAGAGAGCAGGATGGACGCCGGCACTCTGTTTTGCCGTATCGGTCAGCTATACAGCACTGCTCAGGCCGGACGGAGCGTTGATCGCCGTGGCGCTGGCCCCGGCGATGGTGATTGGGCTGAAGCGAGGGGAAGGGAAGCCGAGTCCCCTCAAAACTACCCGCCTGATCCGCATGGCGGTTGTCTGCACGCTGCTGGTGCTTGCGCCCTTTGCCTTTTGGACTGCTCGTAACTGGCGGGTTTTCCACGTCTTCCAGCCGCTGGCGCCGCGCTATGCAAACGACCCCGACCAGACCTCCTATCCCGGCTGGCAGCGCTGGGTGAAGACCTGGAGCCTGGATTTCATTTCGACCTTCGATATTTATTGGCCGGTTCCAGGAGCGCCGCTGGATCTGTCCAAGTTGCCCAGTCGAGCTTTTGATTCTCCTGAAGAGTATGCAAAAACGGTAGCGCTGATCTCTGCATACAATATCGAAGACCAAGCCAGTGACATTGTGCCGGAGGTAGATGAGCGCTTTGGGCAGTTGGCCGAGGAGCGCATCCACGCTCACCCGGCGCGTTACTACCTCTGGCTACCGTTAGGGAGGCTGGCGGATATGTGGCTTCGCCCGCGCATTGAAATCCTTTATGACGATGGCCTGGACTGGTGGAGGTACTCGCGGCATCCTCTGCAGAGCCGTGTCAGTTGGGCCTTAGCCGGGTTGAACCTTCTATATCTGCTGTTGGCGGCCGCTGGGATCTCATTACGCCCTCGATTATGGCCTTGGCTGTTGACGTATATGCTGATGCGCAGCGCCCTGCTCATGACCATCGAGTCGCCAGAGACGCGCTACACTCTGGAGTGTTTTCCGATTCTTTTTGTGCTGGGCGGCATCGGATTGAGTGCGGGCTGGAGACGATTTGCCGGGCCGACTCCAATTGTTGAAGGTAATATCGTTGATTCTAAAACACTTCTTCCCAACTGAAATCGACAAAACGGGCTCAAGGTATACTGAGGGCTACCATGGCAACCGAAAAAACCTTCTACATTGAGACCTTCGGCTGCCAGATGAATGCCCATGACTCGGAAAAAGTCATCGGCACACTGGAGCATGAGGGCTATCGACAAGTCGTCTCCGAAGAGGATGCCGGCCTGATTCTTTATAACACCTGCTCAATCCGTGACAAGGCAGAACAAAAGGTCTTCCACCGGCTGGATGAGTACAAGCGCCAGCACCGGGAAGGGAAGCGCTTTGGCGTTTTAGGTTGCGTAGCCCAGCAGGAGGGCGAAAGAATCTTCGAGCGCGCTCCTTACGTGTCGTTGGTCTCCGGCTCTGCCTCCTATCGGAAGCTGCCGGAGATGCTTGAGCGCCTGGAGGCCGGCGAAACTCGTATCACTGGCTTGGACGACCGCCAAACCGACCAAACCTTCGAGACCGAATTTACAGCCCGCCAGAATCCCTATCGCGGATATATAACGATTATTGAGGGTTGCGACAAATTCTGCGCCTACTGCGTGGTGCCATATACGCGCGGCAAGGAGCGTAGCCGAGCTTCAGATTCTGTGTTGGAGGAGGCCCGTCGCATTGCCGATCAGGGCTTCACAGAGATTCAACTGCTGGGTCAGAACGTGAATAGCTATCGCGATCCAGAAGGGAAGCGACGCTTTGCAGAACTGCTGGCCGCGGTGGGCGAGGTCGCGGGCATCCGCCGGGTGCGCTTTACCACCAGCCATCCACGCGACTTTACGCGGGATATTGTTGAGGCCATTGACGCTGTGCCTGCGCTCTGCAATCACGTGCACCTGCCTGTCCAATCCGGTTCATCGAGTGTTTTGAAGGCTATGAACCGCGAGTATACGCGGGAAGAATATCTGGAGCGCATCCATTGGATCAAAAACGCAAGGCGCTCGATCTCGATCTCGACCGACATTATCGTCGGTTTTCCAGGAGAGACGGCAGACGATTTGAAGCTCACAATGGACCTTCTTGATGAGGTCAAGTACGATTGCGTCTTTGGATTCAAATACTCTGGACGGCCTAATACACCCGCTTTGACGATGATCGACTCAATCCAGGAAACAGAGAAAGCAGCTCGGCTTCAAGTAGTTCTTGACCATCAAAGAGAGATTCAGAGGATCAACTACGCCAATCACTTAGGGGAGATTCTTGAAGTCATGGTTGAAGGCTACAATCCGGCCCGTGAACAGATTATCGGACGTAGCAGTCAGAACACGCCGGTTAACTTCAGTTACGCTCAGCCGATTTCACCGGCTCCTGGAAGCTATATGAATGTAAAAATAACTGCGACCCACCCAAACAGTTTGGTGGGAGAAGCGGTCTAAGATGAATACTACAAGGAAAGGGAAGCCATGGATGTCGAAGTGAAGATTCGCGGACTGACACTGGATCCGGCCACAAGTATGCCGATCATCGTTCTCAAAGATGTTGCCTCTGAGACGGTGATGCCAATCTGGGTGGGAATCTTCGAGGCGAATGCGATTGCCATCGAGATTGAGAAGGTTGCGGTGCCGCGTCCCATGACGCACGATCTTGCTAAGAATCTCATCCATCACTTGAACGGAAAGCTGGAACGTGTTGTCATATCAGAGCTTAAGGACGATACATTCTTTGCTGTCATTTGGCTCCGGCAGGGAGACCAACCGATGGTCATTGATGCGCGACCGTCGGACGCGATTGCTTTGGCGTTGCGTGCAGATTGTCCCATTTACGTAACCGATCATGTGTTGCAAGCTGCCAAGATGAACACCTCCGGCCCGACGGAAGGGCAGCCTGCCGAGCAGTTGCGCGGTTGGTTGGAGGGGTTGAACGATGAGGATTTAGGGCGCTACAAGATGTAAAGAAGAGTAGATAGATTTACCCTACGACTACCTATACAGAATATACGTTATCGGACGTAGTTCGTATCTTGATCCGTGAATAATCTTCTCTGAGCCGCATAAGCAAACCCCTTAACCGAACGATTCACTGATCGGATAAGGGGTTTAGTTTCAATGTCATGGTCCAATTGAACCTGTGCTATTGGGCGGTGACGCCGTCCAGCTTGGCCTGATAAAGAATGACTCGCTTGATTGTTTCGTAAGGCAAGGTTGCGGACAACTCACGCCCATTGATGACCAATGTCGGAGTCTCATTGACATTCAATTCAGTGGCCAATTTGGTGGAAGCCTCAATCACAGCAGCCGTTGCGGGAGTAGAAGCGCACGCAGCGATCTTGGCTGGCTCGAGGCCGACCTTGGCCACGGCAGCGTTCAGGGTGAGCGTGACGCCATCCTCGGAGACCAAGCCAGCCTGGCCGTCAAAGACCGCCGCGGCGTAGTTGAAGAAGGCGTCGCTGCCGGCTTGCTTGGCCACGCACACGCCATAAGCGGCCGCAGGCATGGATCCCTTCCATTGAGCATTTCCTAAAGGACGATTCAGAAAAACAAAACGGGCCTTGGGGAAATCCGCAGCCAGTTTCTCCATATTGGCTTGCGCCTCCCTGCAATGGGGGCACTCAAAGTCTGCAAATTCAACAATTTCAAGATCCTTCAAGGCTGATCCGCGATAGGGGCCATCGGCGTGCTGCCGAACCAGTTCGCGGTAGTCTTTGTAGGGATTTTCGCCGAATGGCATAATCGCTAACCGACCGAACTTATCGAGGGTGAGCAGATGCTTGCCGTCAGCCAACGTATAAAAACTGCTTTGGATTGGCTTCTGGGTTTCATTTTTATCATTCACGAGAAGGGTAACTTTAGAGACGCCCTCCGTAGAAGTCTTCTCGATTGCCCAAACCTCCCAGACCCTGCTGTCGTCGTACCCCCAACTGACCTTCAAAAAGGTCTCGACAGTCTCTTTCGACGGCAAGGTTGCGGTGAAGTTGGAAGGATCGGGCTTGGGCATGGAAAACTTGTTGGGAACCAAAGTCGCATCGGTAGAGTTCGGGTTGGCAGGAGCTGCCGCTGGAGAGTCCGGCACTGCAGGCGTTGCAGGCTGGTCCTTGGCAACGGGAAGCATCGTCATCCCATTCTTGCCGGTAATAATGAAATGCTGGCCATCCGGCATACCATAGAACTGAATTGCGAAGGGCTTTTGTGTTTCACTTTTGTCATTCACCAGAACCGTAACCAATGAGACGCCCTCAACCTGGCTCTTTTCAATAGCCCACACCTCCCAGATTCTGCTCCCATCGCCCCCCAAATTTGTCTTAAGAAATGCGTCGATGGTCTCCTTGGTGGGGGACGAAGCGGTAAAGTTACCCGGGATGGGTTTGGGCATGGGATACCGCTCAACAGCTGGGACTGCCGCAGCGGGAGATGGAGCGGTTGGGGCTGCCGGTAGATCCTGCTGCGCGTTAGCCAGGAGAGCGGACAGTAAGAACGTAACCAACGCCAAGAGACTGGCAAAACGAATGGACGGACGGATCAAGCTGTTTCTCCTTCAATGTTTAAAAAACAGAACTGTGGGAAGGTTCCCGACTTCTAGCTTATACCGGAAGGTTGACTTCACACCTGAACTTTGATGGCGATGGGAAATCTGCGGCCTATGCCAAAGGACTTGCTGGTGATTTTGAGCACCGGAGCAGCCTGCTGACGTTTGTACTCACTGCGCTCAACCAGATGCACCACCTGTTGGACGAGTTCGATTGGGAATCCGTTTGCCTGGGAGATCTGCTCGGAGGTTTCATACCGTTCGACGTAGGCTTCAAGGATCGGATCGAGAACCTCGTAAGGCGGCAATGAATCCGTATCTTTCTGATCTGGACGAAGTTCAGCCGAGGGAGGCTTCTCTAGAATCGCGGCGGGAATCACTTCCCTGCCCCGGTTGATCCAGCGGCATAGATCGTAGACACGCGTCTTCACCAAGTCGCCGATGACCGCGAGGGCCCCGACCATGTCGCCATAAAGCGTGCAATAACCGACGGCCATCTCCGACTTGTTCCCTGTAGTAAGCACCAAGGCGGAGAATTTGTTGGAAAGAGCCATCAACAGGCTGCCGCGAATGCGGGACTGGATGTTTTCTTCGGTAATGCCTGCCTGTGTTCCGGCAAAGAGTGGCTCCAACGAGCGCGTGTACTCCGCAAAGAGACCGCTGATGCCGATGAGTTCAAAGCGGATGCCAAGATTTGAAGCCAGTTCCCTGCTGTCATCGATGGAGCCGGAACTGGAGTAAGGGCTGGGCATTCCGATGCCCAGGACGTTCTCTGCCCCCAATGCATCGGTTGCGATGGCTGCCACAAGCGCGGAATCGATGCCGCCGCTGAGGCCCACCAAGGCCTTCTTGAAACCGCATTTGCGCACATAATCGCGTGTGCCCAGGACGAGCGCGCGGTAGGCAGCCTCAGTGTCGTCCTCCTTGGGAACTGCGATGGAGGGAGCGATGAAAGGATCAACAATCACCAGATCTTCTTCAAAAGAAGCCGCTTGCGCGACCAACTCGCCGCTTGAGTTCAATGCGAATGAAGAGCCGTCGAAGATTAAACTGTCATTGCCGCCCACCTGATTCACAAGCAATACCGGCACGCCATTGCGCGCGGCAGTGGACGAGAGCATCTGGCGGCGCAAGGCTCGCTTCCCGTGCCAGAAGGGCGACGAAGAAAGATTGATCAGGAGCGCCGGCTGCTGACGCATCAGTTCTTCCACCGGATCAACGCTATATAGACGCTGCGGCCAGAAGTTTTTGTCATTCCACGCGTCCTCGCAGATGGTGATTGCCAAACGAAGGCCATCCAATTCGACGACTTGCTGTGGCTTGGATGCGGCAAAGTAGCGCTGCTCGTCGAAGACATCGTAGAAGGGCAAGAGTCGCTTGTGCTGTTCAAGGAGCAAACGACCACCATCAAGCAACACAGCGGCATTGACGGCAGGTTTGCCACCCTGATTCTCAGCCGGCAGAGCCACGCCGACCAGTATAGCTGTAGGCAACTCACGCGTGGCCGTAGCCAGTTCATCGACGGCCGAGCGGCAACGAGCCAGGAAACTTGGCTTTTCCAGAAAGTCGGCAGGCGGATACCCGCAAAGAGCCAGCTCAGAAAAAATCGTCAGCCGAGCGCCTTGTACAGCCGCTTGACGACTGACAGCGATAATCTTCTCAAGATTTCCAGTGAAATCCCCGACGATAGGATTGATTTGGGCAAGCGCAATCTTCACATTACCAGTTTACCCTGCCAAGAAGAACAGGCCACTCTGCAAAGAGAGTAGCCTGACTTTCCTTAAACTTAGGTGGAGAACAGGTTTACGTACCGGTTCCGGCAAAGACCACGCCGATGGTGCGCACAATAATCTTTAGATCCAGCCAGATGCTCCAGTTTTCGATGTAGGTCACATCCAACGAGATGTAGCTGTCAAAGGACGGATCCTGGCGCGCCTGCACCTGCCACAAGCCAGTGATTCCAGGGGTAACGTCCAGCCGTCGCAGGTGGCTCAGCTTGTACTCACTCACTTCGCTTCCAATTGGCGGACGCGGCCCCACAATGCTCATATCTCCAAGAAGTACATTGAAGAACTGGGGCAGTTCGTCCAACGAATATTTGCGCAGAAAGCGCCCCAGCCGGGTGATTCGCGGATCGTCCGTGATCTTGAAGAGAATGCCCTCTCGTTCATTCAGGTGTTTCATCTCCGCAAGTCGCTTGTCCGCATCAAGAACCATGGTGCGGAATTTGATGCAACGAAAGACCCGGCCCTTCTTGCCGATGCGATCGGACAGGTAAAAGATTGGACCGGGAGAATCCATCCGGACAGCGATGGAAATGATCAGCAGCAATGGCGACAAAAGAACCAGGGCGAAGGCGGACGAGATCATGTCAAAAATGCGCTTCAGTATGAGTTGCACTTCTGGCACTTCACTGCGGTGCAAGGGAATGGTGGGAAACTGGCCAATATATTCGACGGGATTGTTCCAAGTCAGGCTGTCGTACATCTCCGGGACGATGCGCAGGTCCACGCCCTGCGTCCTTGCCTGGGCGAGCGCGTCCTGAATAAGGCTTCGCTCATAGGGCGCAGTGAAGAATATCTCATCCACAAAGAACTTGCGAGCCTGCTGGAAGAGTGAATCCAGGGTCCCAACCACACCATTAGGGGTTGCAGCCAAGCAAGGCGTGGCTCCGGGCAGTTCAATGAACCCCTTGAAGCTATATCCCAAGTGCTGGATGCTCTCCAGATGATGGCGTAGGGCTTGCGCCTCAGGGCCTGTACCGACGATCAGCACATTGCGCGTTCCCACACCCTGCGCATAACTGCGGTAAAGCAGAAAGCGGGAGATGAGTCGGCGAATGCTGAGCAGGGCACACGTCAATCCGATGGTGACCAACACGATTGTCCTGGAGATATCCTCGGCATGAACCAGGTATAAAGCTCCGGTGAGCAGTAATCCAGAGGTGAGGCAGGCTTGTATGCTCAGGCGCTGTTCGTGGAGTGCATTGTTCAACCGGGCAGGCATATATAGATTCAATCGCTTGCTGGTCATTAACAGGGAGACTGCAAAGAAACACAAAAGAGCCAGCAAAATTCCCATCGGACGGCCATGAACGAGCTTTCCGTGCCAGAACTCTCGCGCACCCACCACGGCTCCAGTATGCTTTCTATAAAGAGTGGCAATTACCACCGACACGAGAATCGTTATCGCATCCATGACCATAAACATCTTGGCCTTGCCTTGCGACGCACGAGCATTTTTACGTACTGACACACTCTGCCACTCCTGTGGCGACGAAACTGAAGCCGAAACTCTTTGCCAAAAATCTGATGTAGCCATAAGCGTCTGCACACCTCCTATAATCAAATTTCAAAAAAGTATGTCAGGCATTCGTTCCAAGCGAAATCATGGTTCAAAATGCCAACCGCAGCGACGCATTCTTCTCTGCCCTCCTATTCGAGCAGGATGTTGATCGGATACCGGGATGGCTGCCCCAATCACCACAGCGCACCGGACTCAATCGCCCGGCCCTAACGTGGGTTCTGTGTTTCCTGCCATCAGAGGCGGCAGGCGGCTAAGCACTTTGACCCAACGAAGATTTTGATCTGTCTTTGGGCCAAATGAGAGGAAGATATTCACTCCACCGGCTGGCGCACCGTGAAGCGAAACAATGGGAAAACTTGATTATACAGCACTTCTCATTTGCCGTCGTCCCAAGTTCGGAAAAATTTAGTCACCCCATTGGAAACATCTCTTCCAACTGACAATATCAGCATGACTCATTATGCAAATTCATCGCAAGGAAATATTCATTCCCCTCTGTTACGGTGTGAAGCGCCTCTTATTCCGAAGGTAACGAGTAAATATCCAAGGCAAGGAATTGCTGAATATTCAGATCAGAGGAGGCCATGAAATCGCGGAGCGGCCCAAAAAACTGAGCCCTCCCTTGATGAAGAAAGAGCACCAAGTCGGCAAGCCGCTCAGCAAAGCGCATATCATGAGTTACCACAATGCTGGTCTTGCCCATATGCTGCTTGAGAATCTCAATCAGATCTCCAAGGCGGCGGGCGATGATAGGATCGACCATTGTCGTCGGCTCATCGTACAGCACAATCTCTGGTTCCGCAGCAAGGGCCCGGGCTATCGCCACGGCCCGCCGCCGTCCCGTCGAGAGGCTTGCAGGCAAGGCATCTGCCACATCCTCCGCACCCACCACATTTACCAACTGAGAGACTTTCTCTTGAATCTGTTCCTCTGTAAGATCACCGCGTTCGCGCAGAGGAAAGGCCACATTCTCGCGCACGCTCAATGAGTCGAAGAGCGCCCCGTTCTGGAAGACCATGGTGACGCGCTTGCGAATCGCCCGCATCTCCTCCTCGCTGAGCGTCGTGATCTCTTGGCCTTCCACTCGTATCGACCCCGAATCAGGCTTGAGAAAGCCCATCAGCATCCGCAATGCAACCGATTTGCCTACGCCGCTGCGACCCAGGATGCAAAGAATCTGGCCCCGGTTCATCGAGAAGCTTACGTCCTCCAGAACCGAGCGTCCGTCAAAAGAGATGCCCACATGACTGAAGGAGATAATGGGCTCCGACCCCGGGGACTGCTCCGCATTGGCAGGGAAATCGTTCATGGCCTTAGAATCAGATTACGCGACCGGAGTGCGAAAGAGTCTACGGCGTTCTTGAAAGTCGCAAAATTCTGAATTTTGAGGCACGAATTTCGTGTTGGAGAATGGGTAGTCTTATGCGCAAGTGGCCTCTTACAGTGTTGATTGCGATGGTGGGCGCTATTGCAGCCTGCGGAAGTTTGGTCGGCCAGGAGCGGACCTCGGTTCCAGTGGGTGCTTCGATGAGCGGCTTGCCCGTTCCCCCGAACAGCGGAGTCCACAAGCCGACGGGCGCGGTGGGCGGTTTGAAGGTTCTGGACTGGGCAGGCTTCAAAGCCGCAATCACTTATACCTTTGATGACTCAATTGCCTCGCAGATCGCCAATTATCCTCTGCTTCAGGCCACGGGAGTCCACATGACATTTTTCCTGGTCGGCGCAAGCGACCAGAACTCGCCGATATGGGCGCAGGCCGCAAAAGACGGACACGAACTGGGCAATCACACCGAGCACCACTGCCATGCAAATGGTACGGGGTGCGGCTGGGGAAGCTATGCCGGAAGCCTGGAAGCGGAATACGATCTCTGCACGGCTCACATCGAGCAAACGTACGGAGTAAGCAACGTTTGGACCACCGCTTCTCCTTATGGAGACATGGGGTACGACACTCTTGCCAAGACGCGCTTCTTCCTGAATCGTGGCGTCTGGAACGGGCAGATCACTCCCAACGACAATACCGATCCCTATAATCTGCTGGTTCACAGCGTGGTTGCCGGTGAAAGCGCCAGCAGTTTCAACTCCGTCATCGACGCAGCGCACACGGCGGGCAATTGGCAGATTTTTCTCTTTCATTCACTCGGCGGCGACGGCGGCTACGCTCCCGTCAACATTGCCGACGTGCTGGAGAGCATCCATCACGCCCAGTCGATGGGCGATCTGTGGATCGACAGCATGGTCAACGTAGGCGCTTACTGGGCGGGGCAAAAGGCGGTCACCCATGCAACCTACACAAAATCCGGCAAAGATACCGTCGTCAGGTGGACGCTGCCCGATCACTTTCCGCCGGGAAGAACCGTTCGTGTAACCGTGACCGGAGGAAGACTCAAGCAAGCAGGCAATGTGCTGCCCTGGAACGAAGCCGGCTATTACGAAGTGTCCCTGGATGCCGGTTCCCTTGTGATCTCCAAATAATCGAGGCAAGAATTGAGCTTTGGATTTGAATCGCTGCCGGTGGTTGGAATCAAAACGAGGATAAAGAGGCTGCTTGCCATTCTTGCAGGCTCGTATCTTCTTTTTCTGATTGGCTTGTTTGTCTATCAAAGAAGCCTCTTGTACTTTCCCACGCATACCTACGTGCCGCTGAGCGAAGCGCAAGCCAATCCCGCTTTTCAGGAGATCACCTCAAGAACGGAGGACGGGATCTATTTAAAAGCTTGGTACGCTCCGGCTACCACCAAACCGTTCACCTTTGTTTTCTTCCACGGAAATGGCGACTCCTTGCATTCCGCTTCGGCCGCCGCCGATCCATTCATCCGTGCTGGCTATGGGTTTCTGGTTGCCGAATACCGCGGCTATAGCGGGCTGCTGGGCAAGCCGACGGAAGCCGGACTCTATGCCGATGCACGCGCAAATCTCTATGCGCTCGAAGCGCGCGGGGTTAAGAGCGAGACGATCATCCTCTTCGGACACTCGCTGGGGACTGGCGTCGCCACACAGATGGCCGTGGAATTTCACACCGGTGGCCTCGTCCTGCTAGCTCCGTTCCTGTCAGTTGGTGATATGGCGCAGCATGAGTACCCCATCTTCCCGGTGAAACTGATTGTTCTTGATCGCTTTGAAAACGACAAAAAGATCGACAAGATTCGCGCGCCGCTGTTGATCATCAATGGAACCGACGACCAGTTGATTCCCCCTTCGCATGGCAAACAACTGTATGCATTGGCTCATGATCCGCGACAATTCATCTCTCTTCCCAATCACGGCCATAACGATCTCTTTGAGGATGCCGCTCCGCTGATTTTGAATTGGGCGAATCGGCTCGGTTAATAATCCTTTTCGGCCAAGGTTGCATTTAAGCTGAGGCGGCCTCGCGCCCCAACTGTGATGCGCGTAACAAGTAATCGTTCGCTCGGACGATACCATAGACTCCTGCCCTTGATCCGGCAAATACGACCCATAGAAGAATCAGATTCATCAGGAGAAGAGCACAATGAGCGAGGATATGCAGTCGAACGGCGGCGTGGTCCGGACTAAAAGCCATGGCATTGAGTTGCTACTGAACTCTCGGCTCAACAAGGGGACAGCCTTCACCGAAGAAGAGCGCACGGCCTTTGGCCTGCATGGCCTTCTTCCGCCTCACATTGGCACCCTTGAAGACCAGCGCGAACGCCGCAAGAGAGTGCTCGACGGCCGCGATACCGGATTCCTCAAGTACAGCAATATGCGCGACTTGCAGGATAATTGTGAAACCCTTTTCTACTCCTTGATCGAACATTACACCGAAGAGCTTCTGCCCATTGTCTACACGCCTACGGTGGGTGAGGGCTGCCAGCGCTTCAGTGAGATCTGGCGTCGGCCACGTGGCCTCTTCCTCAGCTTTACGCATCGTCATCACATTGAGGAGATCCTCTCTGACCCGCGCTTTGACGAGGTGCGCTGCATCGTGGTCTCGGACGGCGAGCGCATCCTTGGCCTGGGCGATCAGGGCGCCGGCGGCATGGGCATTCCCATCGGCAAGATGGCCCTCTATACCGCACTGGGCGGCATTCCCCCGGAGCATTGCCTGCCCATTTTGCTCGACGTGGGCACAGACAACGAAGCTCGCCTGGCCGACCCGATCTACATCGGCTGGCAACACAAGCGCGTCCGCGGCCAAGAGTACGACGAGTTTATCGAGGAGTTTGTCTCCGCCGTGCAGCAACGCTGGCCCAACATCCTTCTCCAGTGGGAGGACTTCGCCGGGGTCAATGCGGCCATTCTGCTGCGCCGCTACCGTAATCGCCTCTGCACCTTCAACGACGACATTCAGGGAACGGCCGCCGTGACTACCGGCACGCTGCTGGCCGCCGTCCGCGCCACCGGCCGCCCACTCAAGGAGCAGACCATCGCCATGTTCGGCTCCGGCTCGGCCGGCATCGGGATCTCTGATCTTCTGATCGCCGCAATGGTGGAGGAGGGACTGAGCGAAGCCGAGGCCCGCCAGCGCATCTACTCTTTCAACCGCTACGGCTTGCTGGTCGAAGGCTGCCAGGGTATTCGCCCCGGACAGGACGCGCTGCTGCGCAAGCGTGCTGACGTCGAAGGCTGGAAGCTGGACTCTTCCGCCACCCCTTGCGCCATCTCGCTGCTGGATGTGGTGCGCAACGCCAAAGTGACGATTCTAGTGGGCGTCTCCGCTCAACCGGGTACGTTTACAGAGGAGATTGTGCGTGAGATGGCCAGCCACAGCGAGCGCCCCATCATCTTCCCGCTCTCCAACCCCACCTCTAAGGCTGAGGCTGTCCCAGCCGACCTGCTGCGCTGGACGGACGGTCGAGCGCTGGTGGGAACCGGCAGTCCGTTTGACGCGGTCGAAGTCAACGGCAAACTGGTGCGCATCTCGCAGGTCAACAACTCGTTCATCTTTCCGGGTCTAGCCTTGGGCATTCTGGTCTCGCGGACGACTCGCGTCTCTGACGCGATGATTATGGCCTCCGCCAAGGCGCTGGCCACCCTCTCGCCCACGCTCTCAGACCCAACTGCACCGCTGCTGCCGCCCATCGGCGACTGCCGCAAGGTGAGCCTGGTGATCGCCGAAGCCGTCGCCAAGCAAGCCATCCAAAACGGAACCGCCGAAGCCGTGGACGACGCAACCCTCCGCGAACGAATTCGCGCTTACGTCTGGGAGCCGGTCTATCAGCCGTATGAACGGATCTTGTGATTTTTGGCTGAGTGACGTTCGAGAAAGATGGTAGTATTAATTACTACTGAGGTATATCTGATGCCTACCATTGAAAAGTTGAGCGTCGCACTGCCCTCTGAAATGGCGGCTCTTGTACGTAGCGCCGTTGACGGCGGCGAGTATTCATCCAACAGCGAAGTCATCCGGGATGCTCTCCGCGAATGGACACACAAACGCAGTTTGCGCGAGCAAAATCTTTCCCGCTTGCGCAGAGCGTGGCAGGAGGCAATCGCTGATGAATCTGAAGGGCTTGATCCAGAACCGGTCTTCGCTCGCCTGGAAAACAAATTGAATCGCATGATCGCGGCAAAAGAATAGTAATGCGCCTCCGCTTATCCCCTCGAATTCCGGTTGACCTGGAAGAGATCGCGAATTACATTGCTCTCGACAACCCACGGCAGGCCAGGAGAGTGCTTCGTCTGCTTTATGCGCGGATGAAGGAGATTGCCAAACAGCCGCAAATCTATCGCTTGCGGCCAGAAATCGGAGCGAATGTTCGTTTGGTCGCAGTGAGTAATTACGTGATTCTTTTTCGCATCCGATACGAAGTGGTTCGAATCGAACGAGTTGTGTATGGTGGTCGGGATCTACTTTCAATCATTGATGAAACCGAAAACTAGAGATGGATGATTTCATCCTCGACAGTCAAATTCTAGAAGAAAGGCCACGGCCCTCCGATGCAAACCGGAGGGCCGCAAACGTGTCAAGGGATGAGTTTCAGCTACGCCGCCCGCGAAGGTTTGTAGCCGGAGATGCCGTAGTAGGTGATGAACAAGTAGCAGATGATGGGCAGCACAAAGGCGTAATGAATGCCAATTTTGTCTACCATGAAGCCAAAGAGAGGTGGAACGATCGCTCCGCCGACATTGCCGATGGTGATGACGCCGGAACCTTTGCTCGTCATATGTCCCAACTCCGAAATTCCAAGGGTAAAGATAGTCGGGTACATGATGGAGTTGGCGAGACCGCAGAGGACCAGGCTCCCTATGGCGATATAGCCGGTTGTGAACATGGAGACGAGCATCAGCGCCACGCCTAAAATGCCCAATAGAACGAGCATCTTTTCGGCCTTGAAGACGCTCATCAGCGCGCTTCCCGCAAATCGGCCAATCATGATGAGCAGATAGTAAACCGTAACCAGGATTCCAGCCGTTTCGATACTGCTGATGCCTTCCTTCTTGCAGTACGAGATGCAAATCGACGCCAGCGCAATTTCAACGCCTACATAGAAGAAGATTCCCACCATACCTAGTACGGTGTGTGGAAAGCTCCAGATGCTGCGCCCTTCCGCAGGCGAATCCTTTGAAGGACGAGCGGAGGCAATCGTCGGCAGATGCAAGAACATCACTATAAAACCCAACACCAGCAATCCGGCGGCAATGTAGACGTAGGGCATCTCCAGCATATGAGCCTGGGCTGTGGAATCGGATACTTTGGTGGTGTCGGCGAGAATAAACTTGGCTGCAAACCAGCCGGCGGCAGCCGAGGCACCCGAGTTGAAGGCCTGCGCCAGGTTCAACCGGGCTGAGGCGCTTGACTCGGGCCCAAGAATCGCGACATAAGGGTTGGCCGATGTCTGCAAGGCACAGACACCTGTGGCAAGCACAAAGATAGCGAAGAGCGTCAGATTGAAGCTGACCTGATTGGCGGCGGGAACAAAAAGCAGCGCACCTACCACCATGATGAAGAGCGAGGTCACCATGGTGCTCTTGTAGCCGATCTTTTCAATCAGTTTGGCGCTGGGAACCGAAAAGACCAAGTAAGCGAAGAACCAGGCAGAAGTGGCCAGCATCGATGGCCCGTATGGCAGGTTGAAGATCTCTTTCAGTTTGCCCACCAACTGGTTGTTGAGGCTGGTGAGAAAGCCGAAGATGCCGAACAGCGCCGTGACGATGATGAACGGCATGAGGTAATTGGGCGCGTTGGAAGCCGCCGGAGTTGTGGACTGCTGAGCCATAAAAGATTTTCCCCGTTTCCTTTTGATAATTGCCAGTTTTGGCGGATCTTCCCTTGACTAGGACGCTTATCCTGAGTTCTCCAATCCTCCGGCGCGCAGAATCGCTCACCTGGACGAATCGGAGACCGGGAAATCCCTGCAAAACGTTCCCAAACCACTCTACGCATCGAGACCAAGGCAAGTCCAGCGAAAATTGGAAACACCTACAAATTGCGACGTTTCCAGTTTTCGTTTGGCTTGTTCATTGTGCATAAACTGGTGCGGGCGGGGACGCCCGCACGACAGCCGGTCTGGAGACTGATTACATGACAGCGCCGGCTCCCCTCCAA